>NZ_CP107567.1:5450122-6100244 GCF_025854275.1 Streptomyces peucetius
CCGCCCTCCGAGCCCATGAACATCGTGCCCTGCTGCAGGGTGCCGTCGAAGGCGAGCAGCCGGTCGGCCTCCACGTAGAGGGTGTCGCCGGTCAGCTGTACGACCTGGATGTGGTGGCCGCCGTGGCCGAACATCACCGTGCCGTTGCCCTCCACGGTCATCAGCGGGGTCGCCTCGTTCGCCACCCGCCGGCCGATCATCGACGCCAGTCCGCCCTGGCCGCCGGTCATGTTGGGCGTGAAGCTGACCTCGCCCTTGTAGGCGAGCATCGCGCCACGCTGGCTGAACATCTTCTGGCCGGGCGTCACGGTGGCCTCGACCATCTTCGAGTTGATCTCGCGGAACGGCATCAGACGTCCCCTCCGAGGGTGTTCCGCTCGCTCGGCTGAACATAGACCAGTCCGTCGCCCTCGAAGCGGATCTGGAACGCCTCACCGCCGCCCTCGCCGAGGAAGGTGCGGAACGTCACGCCGGACTGGAAGTCCTGCCGCAGATTGCCCTGGTGGGCGATGTACGCGCCGGGATCGACGGAGAGCGGGTACTGGGGTGTCACCCGCAGCACGACGGCCGTGCCGTCGGACATGATCGCCACCTGTCCGGTGCCCTCGACGGTGGTCGTGAACAGGCCGTTGCCGCTCGCGCCCCCGCGCAGTCCGGTGAAGGTCGTGCCGGTGCGCAGACCGCCGTCGGTGCACAGCAGATTGCTGGACTCGACGTACAGCGTGTCGCCGTGCAGCTGCACCAGGTTGATCTCGCTCGCCCGGTCGGCGAAGTAGCAGGTGCCCTGCCCCTTCACCTCCATCATGGTCATCTGCTCGCCGGTGAGGCGGCGCGTGACCATCCCGCGGATGCCCTCACCGCCGCCGGTCATCTTCTTGAAGGCCATCTGGCCGTCGTAGGCGACCATCGACCCGTTCTTCGCTCTGACGGTGTCGCCGGCCATGTCGACCGCGAGCACCTTGCCCTCTTGGACCCGGAACATTGCCACGGGCCCGACGTTATCCGGTGAGAACGGACCCGGACAGCGTCCTGGAGAAGGATCCGGACCCTGACAAAGAGTTCGCAACGTGGCCTGCCACAATGGTCCGGAAGCTTGTGCATGCATTCACAAGATCCATGCCGCCGCCCGACCATCGCCAACGAAGGTGAACCGTGGACATCAAGACCGCCGCCTCCCTCCACCGCCTGCGCCTCGTCTCCGTGCCGGAGGCCGTCTCTTTCCTCCTGCTGCTCGTCTGCTCGGTGCTCAAGCGCACGACCGACTTCAACGCGGTGCCGGTGATGGGCGCGGTCCACGGTCTGCTCTTCGTCCTGTACGTGCTCTTCTGGCTGGACGCCTGGAACCGCACCAAGTGGGACGTGAAGACCGCGGCCCTCTACTTCGTCCTCTCGGTCCTGCCCTTCGGCGGCTTCTTCGCCGACCGCAGGCTCAAGCGCGAGGCCGACGACGCGGTCATCGCCTCCCGCGCCCGCCGCGAGGACGCGGTCGACGCATGATCGTCGCCTTCTCCGTCACGCCTCTGGGCGTCGGCGAGGACGTGGGCGAGTACGTCGCCGACGCGGTCCGCGTCGTACGGGAGTCGGGGCTGCCCAACCGTACGGACGCCATGTTCACCTCCGTCGAGGGCGACTGGGACGAGGTGATGGACGTGGTGAAGCGCGCGGTCGCCGCCGTCGAGGCCCGCGCCCCGCGCGTCTCCCTCGTCCTCAAGGCCGACATCCGGCCCGGCGTCACCGACGGCCTCACCTCCAAGGTCGACACCGTCGAACGGCACCTCTCCGCCTGAGCCCGGCGGGTGGTCACGCCACGGGCCCGGCAGGGGGGGGGCGGGCGTCAGCGCGACACGTCTGCGCCCCGGCCGCCCGGCGCCGGGCGCATCACGTACCGGCCGCCCGGTGGCCCCGGGTCGTGCGCGTTCGTGCCCCGGCCCTGCGCCACACGGGCTCAAATCGGGGTATTCAGGGGCATTTGCCCCTAGGGTGAGGCAGCGTGACGGGTCACCAGCGCGTGCGGGACGACGAGGGGAGCGCGGTCCGGCTGCTCGCACTGTCGGACGGCGTGTTCGCCATCGCGATGACATTGCTGGCGCTGGACATCGGACTGCCCGTCGGGCTGGATCCCGACGGTTTCGAGGAGGCGCTCGCGGACGTGATGCCCAGCGTCTGGGCGTACGCGCTCAGCTTTGTGGTCATCGCCGCGTTCTGGCGGGGCCACCACCAACTCTTCCGGTACGTCGAGAAGGTGGATGGAACGGTCGTCAAACTGGGCCTGCTGGGCCTGGGGCTGATCGCTCTGATGCCCTTCCCCACGACGCTGCTGGCCGAGTACGGGGACCTGTCCTCGTCGGTGGCCGTCTACTCCGGCGCCGTCGCCGTCATGGGGGTCTCCCAACTCGCTCTGACGATCGCGCTGTGGAAACGCCCGTGGCTGGCCGGTGCGGCGCCGTCCGAGCGCGTCCGCCGCAACGACATGGCCGATCTCGCGGCGACGGCGCTGGTCTTCGCCGTCGCCGTGCCGCTCGCCTTCGTGTCCCCGACGGGCGCGAAGCTGTGGTGGGCGGTGCTGATCCCGGTCAAGTGGGTGCTCGGCGAGCGGGGCAACCGCCTGCGCGCCGCCGCCGGAGGCGATGCGGGTGCCTGAGGGGCCCGTGGCACGATCACGGTCGTGAACCGTGCCGCCCCGATGCCGGGCGCTCCAGGTACGCCCTTGCCCACCGCCGGTTTGTCGGTCGGGTACTCGTCGCCCAGGTGCGTGCCCGGGTCAGGACCCGCCCGGCTGAGGTCCGGCGAGAGTGATGCCCAGCGGGGTCCGCTCGTACAGCACCTGGTGGCCGTAGCGGCGCGAGGTCAGCAGGCCCGCCGCCCGCAGCACCGAGAGATGCGCCGACACGGTCGAGGGCGCCAGCCCGAGCAGCCGCGCCAGCGCCGACGTCGACGCCGGTTCGTCGAGCGTGCGGAGCACGTCCGCCCTCGCCCGGCCGAGCAGCGCGGCCAGGGCCTCCGGCGTGCGGTCCTGCGGCGGCGACCACAGACCACCGATACCGCGCGCCGGATACACGACCGCCGGCTGCCACGGCGGCTCGAAGCCGCTGATCACATCCGGCCAGCAGAAGACGCTCGGCATGAGCACCAGACCCTGGCCGCCCAGCGACCGCACATGGTTCCCGCGCATGCCGTCGATCTTCAGGGTGGCGTCCTCGAAGGCCAGTCGGGGGCTCAACTCCCCGACCAGCCGCCCGAAGCCGCCCTCCGCCAGCCGCCGTGAGTGGTACGCGACATCCGCCTCCAGCAGCGCGCGCAGCCGTGGCCACTCCGGCTCGATCAGCGTGTGCCAGACCTGCTCCAGCAGATCCGCCAGCCGCCGGACCGTACGGGCCGGGTCCGCGAGCAGGGAGCGGCCCAGCGCACTGTGCGCCGCGCCTGGCGTCGCGGCGAGGGCGGCCGCCATGTCGTCGCGCGCCGTCTTCGGCAAAGTCGCCCGTACGACCGCGAGCTCCTCCTCGAACGGCACGGCCGGACCGAGCGGCGGCGGACAGAAGAAGTCGGGGTTGTGGCCGCCCCCGGACGGCATCAGCAGCCACAGGGGCCGCAGGTCGATCCCGGCCGCCGCCGCACGGATCCCCCGCAGCCACGGCAGGTGGTAGCCGTGGCGCTCGGGGCGGGCGAGGGTGCGGACCGCCTCCTGGGTCTCCCAGAGCGGGGAGATCGCGAACCGGCAGTGGAGCAGGTCCTGTTCGGCGAAGTGGAGATGGAACGGCATGGCACCCGGCCCGGAAGATTCGGCGTGAGCCGAAAGTCTAGGGGGAGCGGGGCCGGCGGCGCGACGCTGATCCGCATGCCGACCGAGTCCCCTTCGCCTCCCTCGTCCGACGACACCAGGACGCCTCCGCGCCCGTCACCGCCCTCGTCGCCCCGCGCCGGCTACCGGGCCGTGTTCGCCGTACGGGAGTTCCGTGCCGTGTTCGCCGCGCACGTCCTGTCCCTGCTCGGCGTCGTCGTCAGCGAGATCTCGCTCACCGTGCTCGTGTACGACCTCACCGGCTCGCCGCTCCTGAGCGCCCTCACCTTCGCGCTCGGCTTCCTCCCCTACCTCCTCGGCGGAACGCTCCTCGCGGGCGTCGCCGACCGGTACCCGGCCCGGCGGGTGCTCGTCGTCTGCGACCTGGTGTGCGCCGCCTGCGTGGCGGTCATGGTGCTGCCCGGCACCCCCGTCGGCGGCCTGCTCGCGCTGCGCTGCGCCGTCGCCGCCGTGTCACCCGTCTTCACCGGCACACGGATGGCGGCGCTCACGGACATCCTCGGCGAGGGCGAGCTGTACGTGCTGGGCCGCTCGCTGCTGCGGATCGTCTCCCAGAGCGCGCTGCTCGCCGGGTTCGGGGCGGGCGGTCTGCTGCTGACGGCGCTCTCGCCGCGGCAGGCGATCGCGGTGACGACGGTGACGTTCCTCTGCTCGGCGCTGCTGCTGCGGTTCGGCACGAAGGACCGTCCCGCGCGCTCGGGCAGCGGCGGCGGCGCGCTCCTCGCGGACTCGCTCGCCGGGGCCCGGCTGATCCTGCGCGACCGCCGGATCCGCGTGCTGCTGCTGCTGTTCTGGCTGCCCGCCATGTTCGTCGTCGCTCCCGAGGCGCTGGCCGCGCCGTACGCCCACGAACTCGGCGTCGGTCCCGCCTTCCTCGGCCTCCTGATGTGCGCGATGCCGGTCGGCCACATCGCCGCCGAGCTGTACGCGGGGTCGGTGCTGAGCCCTCGGTCCCGCTCCAAGATCGTGCTGCCCGTCGCCGCCGCGGGCCTGCTGCCGCTGCTGGGCTACGCAGTGCGCCCCGGCCTGGCGTGGACCCTGGCGCTGCTGGCCCTGACCGGTGTGGGCGCGGCGTACGTCATCGGCCTCGACCAGTGGTTCGTCGAGGCGGTCCCCGACGAGCTGCGCGGCCGGGCGATGACGCTGATGACGGCCGGGCTGATGACGATCCAGGGCGTCGGCATGGCGCTGGCGGGGCTGGCGGCGGAGTTCTGGCCGGTGCACGCCGTCGTCACCGGGGCGGGAGTGCTGGGCACCCTGTGCTCGCTGGCGCTCGTCGTCGAGGCGCGCCGGAGCGGCGCGGCCCGACCGTCCGATGAAACGGTTGAAGGACCGAAGGGCGAGACGGGGCTGACCACCATGTGACCAGTCGGTAAGGTCGGTGCCGTGCCGAAGCCGCTCAGTCTTCCCTTCGATCCGATCGCCCGCGCCGACGAGCTGTGGCAGCAGCGCTGGGGCCCCGTGCCGTCGATGGCGGCGATCACCTCCATCATGCGCGCCCACCAGATCCTGCTCGCCGAGGTCGACGCCGTGGTCAAGCCGTACGGACTGACCTTCGCCCGCTACGAGGCGCTGGTGCTGCTCACCTTCTCCAAGGCGGGTGAGCTGCCGATGTCCAAGATCGGCGAGCGGCTGATGGTGCACCCCACCTCGGTGACGAACACGGTCGACCGGCTCGTGAGGTCCGGCCTGGTCGACAAGCGGCCCAACCCGAACGACGGCCGCGGCACGCTCGCCTCGATCACGGACAAGGGCCGGGAGGTCGTGGAGGCCGCCACCCGCGAGCTGATGGCGATGGACTTCGGCCTCGGCACGTACGACGCGGAGGAGTGCGCGGAGATCTTCGCGATGCTGCGCCCGCTGCGGGTCGCGGCCCACGACTTCGAGGACAAGGGCTGAGGCAGTCCGATACGCCGAACGCCTGTGATCCGCCCGTACCCTCGCCCCAGGGGGATGGCCCGGTCCTGACGCGATAACGGGTGATCGCGCAGGTCTGCTCCCCGCCGCCGCGGGGATTTCCCGGGCGGTTACGCTCGTGGGCATGAAACAAACCGTGCTGACCCGCTACCGGGTGATGGCGTACATCACTGCCGTGTGGCTCCTCGTGTTCACGGGCGCCATCGTCATGAAGTACGGGTTCGACACCGGCGACACCATGCTGATCTCGCAGATCCACGGTGTGCTCTTCATCGTCTACGTGATCTTCGCCTTCGATCTCGGTTCCAAGGCGAAGTGGCCGTTCGGAAAGCTGCTGTGGGTGCTGGCCGCGGGCTGCATCCCCTTCGCGTCCTTCTTCGTCGAGCCGAAGGTGACGCGCGAGGCACGCGCCCTGATCGCCGGCGAGCCTGCCGCCGCGACGGCGGACGCGTAGCAGCCGCAAAGCGCCGCGAGCGGGCTCGCGGCGCTTTGCCATCGACATTTACTAGGACGTCCTAGTAAATTCGTGGGTATGGACGCTGAAGCGATCGAGGAAGGCCGCCGACGCTGGCAGGCCCGTTACGACAAGGCCCGCAAGCGGGACGCAGACTTCACCACGCTCTCCGGGGACGAGGTCGAGCCGGTCTACGGCCCCCGCCCCGGGGACACGTACGAGGGCTTCGAGCGCATCGGCTGGCCCGGTGAGTACCCCTTCACCCGCGGACTGCACCCCACCGGCTACCGCGGCCGCACCTGGACCATCCGCCAGTTCGCCGGCTTCGGCAACGCCGAGCAGACCAACGAGCGCTACAAGATGATCCTCGCCGCCGGCGGCGGCGGGCTCTCCGTCGCCTTCGACATGCCCACCCTCATGGGCCGCGACTCCGACGACCCCCGTTCCCTCGGCGAGGTCGGCCACTGCGGTGTCGCCATCGACTCGGCCGCCGACATGGAGGTCCTCTTCAAGGACATCCCGCTCGGCGACGTGACGACGTCGATGACGATCTCCGGCCCGGCGGTCCCGGTCTTCTGCATGTACCTGGTCGCCGCCGAGCGCCAGGGCGTCGACCCCGGCGTGCTCAACGGCACCCTGCAGACCGACATCTTCAAGGAGTACATCGCGCAGAAGGAGTGGCTCTTCCAGCCCGAGCCGCATCTGCGTCTCATCGGCGACCTGATGGAGCACTGCGCGCAGGGCATCCCCGCGTACAAGCCCCTGTCGGTCTCCGGCTACCACATCCGCGAGGCCGGGGCGACGGCCGCGCAGGAGCTCGCGTACACCCTCGCCGACGGCTTCGGCTACGTCGAGCTGGGCCTGTCCCGCGGTCTGGACGTCGACACGTTCGCGCCCGGCCTGTCGTTCTTCTTCGACGCCCACCTCGACTTCTTCGAGGAGATCGCCAAGTTCCGTGCCGCACGACGGATCTGGGCGCGCTGGATGAAGGAGGTGTATGGCGCGAAGACCGACAAGGCGCAGTGGCTGCGCTTCCACACCCAGACCGCCGGTGTCTCCCTCACCGCCCAGCAGCCGTACAACAACGTCGTGCGCACGGCCGTCGAGGCCCTGTCCGCGGTCCTCGGCGGCACCAACTCCCTGCACACCAATGCCCTCGACGAGACCCTCGCCCTCCCCAGCGAGCAGGCCGCCGAGATCGCGCTGCGCACCCAGCAGGTGCTGATGGAGGAGACCGGCGTCGCAGGCGTCGCCGACCCGCTGGGCGGTTCCTGGTACGTCGAGCAGCTCACCGACCGCATCGAGGCCGACGCCGAGAAGATCTTCGACCAGATCGGGGAGCGCGGCCGCCGGGCGCACCCCGACGGGCAGCACCCGATCGGTCCCATTACCTCCGGCATCCTGCGCGGCATCGAGGACGGCTGGTTCACCGGCGAGATCGCCGAGTCCGCCTTCCGCTACCAGCAGGCGCTGGAGAAGGGGGACAAGAAGGTCGTCGGCGTCAACACCGCCACCGGCTCCGTCACCGGCGACCTGGAGATCCTGCGGGTCAGCCACGAGGTCGAGCGGGAGCAGGTGCGGGTGCTGGCCGACCGCAAGGGCCGCCGCGACGACGCGCTCGTACGGTCCTCGCTCGACGCCATGCTGGCCGCCGCCCGTGACGGCTCCAACATGATCGGCCCGATGCTCGACGCCGTGCGGGCGGAGGCCACGCTCGGCGAGATCTGTGACGCGCTGCGCGACGAGTGGGGCGTCTACACGGAGCCGCCCGGCTTCTGAGCCCTCCGCTAGGTGTTCAGGGAGCCCAGCCCCGACACCAGCAGGACGGTGAAGCGGCGCGCCCACTCCTCGTCCACCGGTTCCGCGCTCACCAGCGTCCGGTGGACGACCGCGCCCGCCACCACGTCGAAGATCAGGTCCGTGTTGCGGGCTGCCGCCCGGGGGTCGCCCTCGTACTGCAGCTCGCCGCGGGCCTGAGCGCGTTCCCGCCCCTCGAGGACGAGTCGCTTCTGCCGTTCGACGATCGCCGAACGGATCCGGCCGCGCAGCGCCTCGTCCCTCGTCGACTCGGCGACGACGCCCATCAGCGCCGTCTTGGTCTCGGGCCGGCCGAGCAGATCGGCGAACTGCAGGACGACGCCCTCGACATCCGCGGCGAGGCTGCCGCGGTCCGGGAGCTCGAGCTCGTCGAAGAGGACGGCGACCGCGTCGACGACCAGTTCGTTCTTGTTCGCCCAACGGCGGTACAGAGTGGTCTTGGCCACCCCCGCCCGTGCCGCCACGTCCCCCATGGTCAGCTTCGACCAGCCCAGTTCCACGAGGGAGGCGCGGGTCGCCTCCAGGATCGCGGCGTCGGCCTCGGCGCTGCGGGGACGCCCGGTACGACCCGTACGCGGGGGTTCGGGGGAGGTGCTGCTGGACATGCCCGCGACCATACCCGCCGGTAAGGAGAAAGGCGGCTGTGAGGCAGCTCACCGGAAAACCCTTCACGGTGCGGGTCGTGCGCCGATACGCTACGGCTCGTAGCGAAAGCCGTGACCGGCTCGTCGCGACAGCCACGAGGCGCCGAGGTGGGGACCTGGCGCCGACTTTTTCACATGGGCGCGCGGAAGGGGGAGGATGTACGCATGCAGCCTAGGAACATGTCCATGAGCGGCGTCGTCGACCTCGCCGCGGTGAAGGCGGCCAACGAGGCCAAGGCCAAGGCGGAGCAGGCGAGGGCCGAATCCGCGCGTCAGGGTGGTGGCGGTGCCGTGTCCCCCGCCGCCCTGGTGATCGACACCGACGAGGCGAACTTCGAGCGCGACGTCCTCCAGCGCTCCACCGAGGTCCCGGTCGTCATCGACTTCTGGGCCGAGTGGTGCGAGCCGTGCAAGCAGCTCGGCCCGCTGCTGGAGCGCCTCGCCGCCGAGTACAACGGCCGTTTCGTCCTCGCCAAGGTCGACGTCGACGCCAACCAGATGCTGATGCAGCAGTTCGGGATCCAGGGCATCCCCGCGGTCTTCGCGGTGGTGGCCGGCCAGGCGCTGCCCCTCTTCCAGGGCGCGGCCCCCGAGGCCCAGATCCGTCAGACGCTGGACCAGCTCGTGCAGGTGGCCGAGGAGCGCTTCGGCCTGACCGGCATCGCGGTCGACGCGGACGCGTCGGGCGAGGCCGACCAGGCCCCCGTGCCGGCCGGCCCGTACGACGCACTGCTCGAAGCGGCAGTGCAGGCCCTGGACGCGGGCGACTTCGGCGGCGCGATCCAGGCGTACCGGAACGTGCTCTCGGACGATCCGGGCAACACGGAGGCGAAGCTCGGCCTCGCGCAGGCCGAACTGCTGGGCCGGGTGAAGGACATGGACCCGGGCAAGGTCCGCCAGGACGCGGCCGACAACCCGGCCGACGCCGCCGCGCAGATCGCCGCGGCCGACCTGGACCTCGTCGGCGGTCACGTGGAGGACGCCTTCGGCCGGCTCGTCGAGACGGTGCGCCGTACGGCGGGCGACGAGCGCGACGCGGCGCGGGTGCGGCTGCTGGAGCTCTTCGAGGTGGTCGGTCCCGACGACCCGCGGGTGACGGCGGCGCGACAGGCGCTGGCGCGCGTGCTCTTCTGAGGCCAGCCTCCGGACCGGTCCTGGGGAGTCCCGGATGTTTCACCGGCGGGTAGAGGGCGTTTTGTTGACGCTTCATTGACAGCCGTTATGACAAGGGTGTCCCGAGGATCCCGTTACGGCGGATTTGTGGCGGTGGCGCTGACGTGGCGTCACCGCCGCTTTGGCGACACAGCGACAAAACCCGACCCGGCTTTGCCGAAACTTGGTAAACGTCGAGCGGTGTTACTCGCAGTACAACAACCCTCTGATTCTGTCTGGTTATCGCCGTCTATCGCCCCATCTGACGGCAGTGGGGACCGTACCGAGCGTGCTCGCGTGACATCGTGCGGTCGTGGCGGGGTTATCGGGGCATTACTGCCCAGTAATGAACCCCCTTGTGCCCTGGCCTGGAATGGACAACGATCGGCGACGCTCGGTCCAATACCGCACCAGCCCGGCTCCCAGCCGTGCCGCGGCCCCTTGGGTCCCCACCGGGCCGATCGGCGACAGTGGCGCCGGTCGCGGACAGGGGGGTTCCTGCCACAGGAACGGCAGGGCCTGTCCGACAGGTTGTGCGTGATGAGTCAGGCGCGACCAGTGGTTGTCGCTCGGGGGTGATCGCCGGTGTCTTTCGGACGCACATCGCGCCTGAGAGAGCGGGCGCTCTCCTTCCCGAGGACGTAGCACTTCTCCCATCCCAGGACGGGCCCGAGGCCCGGACCGGAGATGTACGTCCGAGAAGGAGGAAAGTCATGGAGTCTATGGCTCGTGGTGGAACCAGATGGAAGCGGTTCGCCCTTGTCATGGTGCCGAGCGTGGCCGCGACGGCCGCGATAGGCGTCGGCCTGGCACAGGGGGCGCTCGCCGCGTCCTTCGCGGTGTCGGGCCAGGAGTTCAAGGTCAAGGCCGGCCACCTCGTGGGTCATGGATTCGCCCAGTACGGCGGCGTGGACATGGGGTACACGAACGTCAAGGAAGGCGAAGCGAAGGCCCCGCGGCCTGTCGCCATCTCGACGTTCCGGGACGCCAAGATCCACAACATGTGTCAGTCGGTGGTCACCGACGTCCCGGGCCTGGGCAAGATCACCCTGCGCCTGGAGGCCGGCAAGGGCGGTAAGCCGGTCGTCGCCGAAAACCTCTACCTCGACGTCACCGACCTGAAGGCCGACGCCAAGTTCGAGGACATCGACATCGGCGTCGCGGCCAAGGACACCGACCGTCGGAAGGGCGGCAAGGGCCCTGAGGTCAAGGACTCGTCCATCATGCAGAACGGCTTCGCCCAGCAGGCCAGGGTGGCCACGCTGGACAACGTCGAGCAGAAGGCCTGGGCGACCACGGCCGCATCCTTCAAGCTCAGCGGCCTGAGCATGAAGCTCAAGAAGGGCGACGGCCCCGGCGTCGAGTGCTTCTGACGCAGTGCCGTCCCGGCGGGCGGGTGAACCACAGCGGCTTCGCCCGCCCGTCTCTTCACACCAGCAACGCCAGTTCCAGGGAGCTGTTTTCATGAGCGCCGAGTCTGCAGTGTCACAGGGCCGGGACGAGCACTTCGCCCGAGTCCTTCGGCGGAACTTCCGTAATTGGCGGGGGCAGCGGCCCTTCTGGGCAGGCCTGTTCACTCTGCTCGGCGGAATCCCCATCGCCTACTTCCCGTACGCGAGCCTCCAGCTCGGCCAGATGACGCTCTCCATGTCGACGACCGGCGGCGCGGGTTCGCTCATCATCGGCGTACTGCTCGTCACGCTCGGCCTCACGATGTGGTTCCAGGCGGTGGCCAGGGTCTTCGCGGGTGTTGCGACGATCCTGCTGGCGCTGGTCTCCATCCCGGTCTCCAACCTGGGTGGCTTCCTGATGGGCTTCCTGCTGGCTCTCGTCGGCGGCGCCATGGCGCTGTCCTGGGTGCCGGTCAAGGGCCCCGCCGCCGTGGCAGAGGCCGACGACACGACCACGGCCCCGGTCGACACCGACCCCGACACCCTGCCCGTACCTGAGCAGTGGGACGGCTACGGGACGGACACGCACGAGACAACCATCGAAGGCAACGGCGGGAGGAACAGTGCCGGGTGACGTGACACCACCGCTGACCGCGGCCGCGGGCGGCGACGGCTCGCGGGAGAGAAGAGGGCCGCGGCACGCCGCCCCCAGGAAGTCGCTGCTCACCAGGCTCCAGCTGCCCGCGAGCAAGGCGATAGCCCTGGCCGCGATGCCCACCGCCGTCTTCGTCGGCATGGGTCTCACGCCCAAGCTCGCCCTGGCCGACGACAAGGAGATCCCCTTCGCGCCGGGCCCGTGCGTGACCCGCTCGGACGAGCCGTCGGAGTCCGCCTCACCGTCCCCGACGGAGTCGGCGAAGCCGTCCGCCTCGCCGTCCCCGACGGACACGGCCGAGCCGGAGCCCGCCCCGACCGCCACGTCCGACACCGGCATCGGTACCGGAGCCGAGGACGAGGCGCAGGAGCCGAAGCCCGCCGAGAGCCCGTCAGCGGCCGGAGCGGAGCAGAAGGCGCCCGCGCCGGAGCCGTCGGCCGACGAGACCGAGAAGAACCCGC
The DNA here is from genome assembly GCF_025854275.1 of Streptomyces peucetius. Lineage (NCBI taxonomy): Bacteria > Bacillati > Actinomycetota > Actinomycetes > Kitasatosporales > Streptomycetaceae > Streptomyces > Streptomyces peucetius. The sequence goes on from NZ_CP107567.1 coordinate 5,462,414, forward strand.
TCGACCCGCTGGGTGTGGGCGACAAGGTCAAGGACTTCTTCGACGGCGTCGGCGACACGCTGCGGGGTGAGCCGGCCGAGACGCCGTCTCCGAGCGACACCGCGACGAAGCCGGCCAAGGAGCCGGCGGAGAAGCCCGTCGCGGTTCCCGCCGACGAGCCCGCGGACAAGCCGGCGGAGAAGGCCACCGACGTGGTGGACGACACCGTCGATAAGACGAAGGAAGCGATCAAGGACGCTGCCGAGAAGGCCGGCGCCAAGGTCGAAGAGCTGGACGAGAACATCAAGGGACTCGACCCCGTCAAGGACGAGGACATCCCCGAAGGCGCCAAGCCCCGCTTCCCGTGCCCCACCCCGGACCCGGACGCCCTGGCGGCCGCCGAGCTCGAACCGGGCATCCCGCTGCTCCCGGACGACCCGTGGATCCTCGAGAGCTCGAGGCTCGAGCTGACGGGACTGTACTACCACGGCATCGTCGAGGTGAAGACCGGCAGCGGCAAGATCAAGAAGGCCCTGAAGTTCACCGCGACGGAGGTGGACATCAAGGACCTGCACCAGCTCGTGGTGGGCCCGAACGGTACGACCGCGCACGTCGAGGCGCGCAAGGGTTCCCATTCGACCATCACCAACGGCACGGTGACGATGTACACGGAGGAGCTGAAGGGCAACCTCTTCGGCATCATCCCGGTCACGTTCAGCCCGGAGACCCCGCCGCCGCTGAACGTCCCCGTCGCGATATTCACGGACGTGAAGGTCACTCAGGCCGGCCAGTTCGGCGGGACGCTGACTGTCCCCGGCCTGCACAACTACTTCACCGGCGGCAACGCCTGACCCCAGGACCACCGGGAGCCGCGAAAAGGCTGTGGGCCGCACCCGTTCAGGGGGGTGCGGCCCACAGCCCTTCTGGCACAGCAGTGGAAGTCCGCTCGTAGGGCTCTTTCCCTGCGCGGCTCACACCTTCCCGTACAGCATCGCCAGATCGACGAGCCCCACGTCCCGCGACCCGTCCGCCGCCGCGCGGGCCTTTGCGTTGAAGCCCGCCCCGCTGAAGCACAGCAGCCGCGTGCGGGTGGTGTCGTAGCGCCCCGCTCGTGTGATCAAGTCGCGTACGTGCGCCAGGCGTTGGACGCGGGCTCCGCCCGTCTCGTCGTTCCACTTGGCCTCGCCGATGGCCAGCAACGGCGGTTTGCCGCTGCCCTCCGGGATTCCCACGACCGCGACGTCGACCTCGTGGCCCTTGCGCGTCGCGGCGTCGTGGACCACGCCGTGGCCCACGCGGGCAGGGAGGCCGCCCAGCCATTCGGGGTCGGCGTGGTGCAGGGTCCATTCGCGGCAGACCTGCTCGAAGTGTGGTCCGAGGACGTTGCTCACGAAGCGGCGACGACTGGCCTGCCAGACCCGGGCGGCGCTGCCGGGGCGCTCCAGCTGATCCCAGACGGGGCGCATGACGGCGTGGTAGAAGGCGATCAGCGGTTCGGCGATCCGGTAGGTGGGGCGGTTCTCGCGGAAGGCGTCCGCGTCCCGGTGGAGGAGGCCGGCGTCCTCCAGGACGGTGATCGGATGGGCGATGTCGGTGGCTTTGCGCTCCAGGTAGCCGGCCATGCCGCCGCGCGTCGCGTTGCCGTCGGCGACGGCGCTGAGGACGGAGAGGTACAGGGCGGTGTCGCGCAGGTCGGGCTCCTCGGCGAGGAGGTAGCGGGCCTCCCGGAAAAGCGGCGTCTCCGGGTTGAGGACCGTGCGGACGACCCAGTCGTCGAAGTCGTCCGGGCCGGACGGACTGTCGCCGCGGGCGAACTCACGCCGGTAGGCGGGCGTGCCGCCGACGATCGCGTTGACCTGGAGCGCGAGCCGCGGGTCTGAGATTTCCCAGAAGTCGGCCGCGAGACGGTGGTCGAGCGTACGGACGATCAGCTCGAGCCCTGCCCGTCCACGCAGCGGCGCGTTTCCTGACAGCATCCGGCCCATGAACGACAACGCCGAACCGCACAGCAGCAGCCGCGTACGGGAGTTGGTGCGCTCCGCCCGCAGCGGGCGCAATGCCTCCTGGATGATCGACGGCAGCTCCGGGTTGGCCCTCACCAGGTAGGGGAATTCGTCGAGGACCACCGGCACCGGCCGGTCCGCTCCCAGGGCGAGGAGCGCGTCGACGGCTTCCGACCAGTTGGCGAAGTGGTAGGGGGTGGCCGGCCGCGCGTGCGCCGTGAGCGACGCGCCGATCCTTCGCAGCGACTCGGCGTCGGTGGCCTCGGTCGCACCGAAGTAGAAACCGTCGCCCGCTCGGCATGCGGCGTCCAGCAGGAACGTCTTGCCCTGGCGGCGCCGCCCGGAGACGACGCCGAGCGTGGCGCCGGGCTGTTCGTCCGTGATGAACCGGGACAGCGCGGACCACTCATGGTTCCGGTCGAACATTTCTGCGGGTTTGAGCAGCATGCCCGTCCTCATGGAGATAGGGGTACGTTTCTATAAACTGTACTCCTATAAGCCTCCCTGCTCACGGCCGAAACGGGCGTCGGCCCTGAACGAAACGGGCGGCCTCCCGACCCGTGGGCCGAGAGGCCGCCCGTACGGCGGAAGGACGGGGCGTCAGTCGCGCTCGCCGCCGCCCAGGTGGTGGACGCGGACCATGTTCGTCGTGCCGGGCACGCCCGGAGGCGAACCGGCCGTGATGATCATGACGTCGCCCGCGTTGTAGCGCTGGAGCTTCAGCAGCTCCGCATCGACCAGGTCGACCATCGCGTCGGTCGTCTCGACGAACGGCACCAGGAAGGACTCCACACCCCAGCTCAGTGTCAGCTGGTTGCGGGTGGACTGGTCGGTGGTGAAGGCCAGGATCTGCTGTTCGGCGCGGTAGCGGGAGAGGCGGCGGGCCGTGTCGCCGGACTGGGTGAAGGCGATCAGGGCCTTGCCGCCCAGGAAGTCCGCGATCTCGGCGGCCGCACGGGCGACCGAACCGCCCTGGGTGCGCGGCTTCTTGCCGGGGACCAGCGGCTGGAGGCCCTTGGAGAGGAGCTCCTCCTCCGCCGCGGAGACGATCTTCGACATCGTCTTGACCGTCTCGATCGGGTACGCGCCGACCGACGACTCCGCGGAGAGCATGACCGCGTCCGCGCCGTCCAGGATCGCGTTGGCGACGTCGGACGCCTCCGCGCGCGTCGGGCGCGAGTTGGTGATCATCGACTCCATCATCTGGGTCGCCACGATCACCGGCTTGGCGTTGCGTCGGCACATCTCGATGAGGCGCTTCTGCACCATCGGGACGCGCTCGAGCGGGTACTCGACGGCCAGGTCGCCGCGCGCCACCATGACCGCGTCGAACGCCGCGACGACGTCCTGCATGTTGTCGACCGCCTGCGGCTTCTCCACCTTGGCGATGACGGGGACCCGGCGGCCCTCCTCGTCCATCACCTTGTGGACGTCCTTGACGTCGGCCGCGTCCCGGACGAAGGACAGGGCGACCATGTCGCAGCCCATGCGCAGCGCGAAGCGGAGGTCCTCGACGTCCTTCTCGGACAGGGCCGGGACGTTGACCGCCGCGCCGGGCAGGTTGATGCCCTTGTGGTCGGAGATGACGCCGCCCTCGACGACGATCGTCTTGACCTGCGAGCCGTCGACCTCGACGACGCGCAGCTCGACGTTGCCGTCGTTGATCAGGACCTGGTCGCCCTTGGAGACGTCCTGCGGCAGACCCTTGTACGTGGTCCCACAGATGGACTTGTCGCCGGCGACGTCCTCCGTGGTGATGGTGAACTCGTCGCCGCGGACCAGCTCGACCGGTCCCTCGGCGAAAGTCTCGAGGCGGATCTTGGGACCCTGGAGGTCGGCGAGCACGCCCACGGCGCGCCCGGTGTCCTCCGACGCCCGGCGGACGCGGTGGTACCGCTCCTCATGGTCGGCGTGGGTCCCGTGGCTGAAGTTGAAGCGGGCCACGTTCATACCGGCCTCGATGAGCGCTTTCAGCTGCTCGTATGAGTCGACGGCGGGGCCCAGTGTGCAGACGATTTTGGAACGGCGCATAAGGCGGATCCTATCGGTTTGTTTCCCTGCGGAATATTCCGTCTGGTGGAATGTACAAATGGGCGCCAGCCCGCTCAGGCGTTCATGAATTCACTTCACCACTCACATCACCAGCTCGAAGGTCTGACGTGCGATCTCGAGTTCCTCGTCCGTCGGTACCACAGCCACCGCCACCCGCGCGCCCTCGGGCGAGATCAGCCGCGCCTCGCCCGACCGTACGGCGTTCAGCCCGGTGTCCACCGCGAGGCCGAGGCCCTCCATGTCCGCGAGCGCCGCCTCCCGCACGGGCACCGCGTTCTCGCCCACGCCGGCCGTGAACGCCACCGCGTCCACCCGGCCGAGAATCGCGTAATACGCCCCGATGTACTTCTTCAGCCGGTGGACGTAGATGTCGAATGCCAGCCGTGCGCGCTCGTCGCCCTCCTCCATGCGGCGGTGGATCTCCCTCATGTCGTTGTCCCCGCACAGACCCACCAGACCGCTCTTCTTGTTGAGCAGCGCGTCGATCTCGTCCGTGCTCATCCCGGCGACCCGCTCGAGGTGGAACGTCACGGCCGGGTCGATGTCACCGGACCGCGTACCCATCACCAGGCCCTCCAAGGGCGTCAGCCCCATCGAGGTCTCCACGCACCTGCCGCCGGCCACGGCGGAGGCGGACGCGCCGTTGCCGAGGTGCAGCACGATGACGTTCACCTCCGACGGGTCCTTGCCGAGCAGCGCGGCCGTGGCCCGGGAGACGTACGCGTGCGAGGTGCCGTGGAAGCCGTAGCGGCGGATGCGGTGCGCGTCCGCGGTGTCCACGTCGATCGCGTACCGGGCCGCCGCCTCCGGCATCGTCGTGTGGAAGGCCGTGTCGAAGACCGCGACCTGCGGCAGGTCCGGTCGCAGCGCCTGTGCCGTACGGATGCCGGTGATGTTCGCCGGGTTGTGCAGCGGCGCGACCGGGACGAGCCGCTCGATCTCCGCGAGCACCTCGTCCGTGACGACCGTCGGGGCGCTGAACCGCAGACCTCCGTGCACGACGCGGTGGCCGATCGCGGCGAGTTCGGGGGAGTCCAGACCGAGACCGTCGTGCGCCAGCTCGTCGGCCACCGCCTTGAGCGCCGCGTCATGGTCGGCGATCGGGCCCGAGCGTTCGCGGCGGCCGCCGCCGCCCTCCGGAGGGGTGTGCACGAGGCGGGACGTCGCCTCGCCGATCCGCTCGACCAGCCCCACCGCCAGCCGCGACGAGTCCCGCATGTCGAGCAGCTGGTACTTCACCGACGACGAGCCGGAGTTGAGGACGAGGACGCGAGTGGCGGTCATGCGGAGGGCTCCTGGGCCTTCGAGGGGTCCTGGGACTGGATCGCGGTGATCGCGACCGTGTTGACGATGTCGCTGACCAGCGCACCGCGCGACAGGTCGTTGACCGGCTTGCGCAGACCCTGCAGCACCGGCCCGACCGCGACGGCACCCGCCGAGCGCTGCACGGCCTTGTAGGTGTTGTTGCCGGTGTTCAGGTCCGGGAAGATCAGGACCGTCGCCCGGCCGGCGACCTCGGAGTCCGGCAGCTTGGTGGCGGCGACGGAGGGCTCGACGGCCGCGTCGTACTGGATGGGGCCCTCGATCCTCAGGTCCGGACGGGACTCGCGCACCAGCTTCGTCGCCTCGCGCACCTTGTCCACGTCGGCGCCCGACCCCGAGGTGCCCGTCGAGTACGACAGCATCGCGATCCGCGGTTCCACGCCGAAACGGGCCGCCGTCGCGGCCGACTGGACGGCGATGTCGGCGAGCTGGTCGGCGTCCGGGTCCGGGTTGACCGCGCAGTCGCCGTAGACGAGGACCTTGTCGGCCAGGCACATGAAGAACACGGACGAGACGATCGACGCCTCGGGCTTCGTCTTGATGATCTCGAAGGCGGGACGGATCGTCGCCGCCGTGGAGTGCACCGAGCCCGACACCATGCCGTCGGCCAGGCCCTCCTGCACCATCAGGGTGCCGAAGTAGTTCACGTCCGCCACCACGTCGTACGCCAGCTCGACCGTCACGCCCCTGTGGGCGCGCAGCCCCGCGTACCGCTCGGCGAAGGACTGGCGCAGCTCGGAGGCCGCGGGGTCGATCAGCTGGGCGGCCGACAGGTCGATGCCCAGGTCGGCGGCCTTCTTGCGGATGATCTCGGTGTCGCCGAGCAGGGTCAGGTCGCACACGTCCCGGCGGATCAGCACATCGGCCGCCCGCAGCACCCGCTCCTCCGTGCCCTCGGGCAGCACCACGCGGCGGCGGTCGGCACGCGCCTGCTCCAGCAGCTCGTGCTCGAACATCATCGGCGTGACCCGGCTGCTGCGGGCCACGGAGAGCCGGGCCAGCAGGTCGGCGGTGTCCACATGGCGCTCGAAGACACCGAGCGCGGTCTCCGCCTTGCGGGGCGTGGAGGCGTTCAACTTCCCCTCCATCGCGAACAGTTCCCCCGCCGTGGGGAAGCTGTTGCCCGCCACGGAGACGACCGGGGTGCCGGGGGCGAGGCGCGCCGCGAGGGTGAGGATCTCCTCGCTCGGGCGCTCGTTCAGTGTCAGCAGGATGCCCGCGATCGGTGGAGTCCCCGCCGAGTGCGCGGCGAGCGCGCCGACGACCAGGTCGGCGCGGTCGCCCGGGGTCACGACGAGGCAGCCGGGGGTCAGCGCCGGCAGGAAGCTCGGGAGCATCGCGCCGCCGATGACGAAGTCCAGAGCGTCGCGCGCGAGGCCGGAGTCGTCGCCGAGCAGGACCGTGCCGCCGAGGGCGTGGGTGATCTGGGCGACCGTGGGCGCGGAGAGCGCGGGCTCGTCGGGGATCACGTAGCAGGGGACCGGGAGGCGGGCCGCGAGCCGCTCGGCTATGCCCGCCCGCTCGTCGGGGGCGACCCGGTTGGCGACCATGGCGAGGACGTTGCAGCCCAGGACCTCGTAGGCGCGGAAGGCATTGCGGGTCTCCGCTCGTACGGACTCGGGGGTCTGGCCCTTGCCACCGACCACGGCGATGACGGAAGCGCCGAACTCGTTGGCGAGCCGGGCGTTGAGCGCCAGTTCGTCGGGGAGCTGGGTGGCGGCGTAGTCGGTGCCCAGGACGAGCACCACCTCGTACTCCCTGGCCACCGCGAGGAAGCGTTCGACCAGGCGCGAGACCAGTTCGTCCGTGCCTTTCTCGGCCTGGAGCGCGGCCGCCTCGTGGTAGTCCATGCCGTAGACGGAGGCGGAGTCCTGGGAGAGCCGGTAGCGGGCCCGCAGCAGTTCGAAGAGCCGGTCGGGACCGTCGTGGACAAGGGGGCGGAAGACGCCCACCCGGTCCACCTGGCGGGTCAGGAGCTCCATGACCCCCAGCTCGACCACCTGCCGTCCGTCGCCGCGGTCGATCCCGGTCACGTAAACGCTGCGCGTCACGCGTGCTCTCCCGTCCATGTCCATGACGTGACGTCGATGCCTGCCATGACGTCCGTACTGGGCGTGCCACCGCCCCGAGTGCTCCGGCGGACCGCCCTGGGCCGCGCCGTGCGGGACGGCGAGAACGGGCGCGCCGGAGAGCCGCTCGGGGCGGCATTGCCCTCTTGACAATACCTCCGAGGGTGGCTAAGGCGCCCGCCGGGCGGCAGCGGGCGCGGAGTAGCAGGGAGCGCGGTCGCTCCGGGACGCGTGGGACAATCGGAGATGGTTCATCAGGACGACAGGACGACAGGACGACCCAGGGGCGGCCCAGGGACGTGCCGGGCGACCCGGGACGGCAGGACGGGCCCGGGACGGCAGGACGACCGACGAGCAGGAGACACAGCACGATGCGCATCGGAGTTCTCACCGCAGGCGGCGACTGCCCAGGTCTGAACGCAGTGATCCGCTCGGTCGTGCACCGTGCCATGACGGGGCACGGCGACGAAGTCATCGGTTTCGAGGACGGATTCAAAGGTCTCCTCGACGGCCACTACCGTCCGCTCGACCTCAATGCCGTCAGCGGCATCCTCGCCCGCGGCGGCACCATCCTCGGCTCGGCCCGCCTGGAGCGCGGCCGGCTGCGCGAAGCGGCCGAGAACGCGGCGGAGTTGGCGAAGCAGTACGGTCTCGACGCGCTCATCCCGATCGGCGGCGAGGGCACGCTCACCGCGTCCCGGATGCTGTCCGAGGCCGGGATGCCCGTCGTCGGCGTCCCCAAGACCATCGACAACGACATCTCCTCCACCGACCGCACCTTCGGCTTCGACACCGCCGTCATGGTCGCCACCGAGGCCATCGACCGCCTCAAGACCACCGCGGAGTCCCACCAGCGCGTCATGGTCGTCGAGGTCATGGGCCGGCACGCCGGCTGGATCGCCCTGGAGTCCGGCATGGCGGGCGGCGCGCACGGCATCTGCCTGCCCGAGCGGCCCTTCGAGGTGAGCGACCTGATCAAGATGATCGAGGAGCGCTTCTCCCGGGGCAAGAAGTTCGCGGTCATCTGCGTCGCGGAGGGCGCGCACCCGGCCGAGGGCTCCATGGAGTATGCGAAGGGCGAGATCGACCAGTTCGGCCACGAACGCTTCCAGGGCATCGGCAACCGCCTCGCCACCGAGCTGGAGCGCCGGCTCGGCAAGGAGGCCAAGCCGGTGATCCTCGGCCATGTGCAGCGCGGCGGCACGCCGACCGCGTACGACAGGGTCCTGGCGACGCGCTTCGGGTGGCACGCGGTGGAGGCCGCGCACCGGGGCGAGTTCGGGATGATGACCGCCCTGCGCGGTACGCACGTGGTGACGGTGCCGCTGGCCGAGGCGGTCACACGGCTGAAGACCGTTCCCGAGGACCGGATGTTCGAGGCGGAGTCCGTGTTCTGAGGCTTCGTCCGGTCCGCGGCCGCGGTCCGCTGGTTGCGATCCGCGACATGTGGCCTTGATCGTCCCCCGTGGCGATCAAGGCCACATGTCTTTCCCCCGCCGGTGGTTGGCGCAGACCACTCTTGAGTTCCGGGGCCCGTCTCGCAAGGCTGTTCCCCGTCCGGGACGTGTCCGACCTTGTCCCAGCAGGTCAGCGGCCGGGACGACCGACGGCAGAACGGGGTGCTGCGGATGGATCTCGCCGGTGGACGTGCTCCGGACCCGGAGCGGGTACGTGACTCGGCCTCCTTCGTCGCCGCGATGCAGGACCTCAAGGACTGGTCGGGCCTGACCTACCGGGAGTTGACGTCGCGGGCGGAGACGGTCGGCGACGTGCTGCCGCGTTCGACGGTGGCCAACATGCTCGCCCGCAGCACCGTGCCGCGCGAGGAACTGGTCGCCGCGTTCGTACGCGCCTGTGGTGTCGAGCCGGGCGAGATCGACGTCTGGCTGCGGGTGCGGAAGGAGCTGACCCGACGCGAGCGGCCGGCGCACACGGACCGGGATCCGCAACATCGACCGGAACCGGAACCGGAAGCCGAACCTCGAACAGAAGCCGAACCTCGAACAGAAGCGGAGCTGGAGCAGGAACCCCGACCGGAGCATGAGCCGCAACCCCGAACGGGGCCGAGACCCGTGCCCGGGTCCGCCTCCCTGCCCCGGCGGTCCGAGGGCGCGCCGGCCCGGCGCAGTCGGCGCCGGGCATGGGTCGTCACCGGGGCCGCCGCACTGGTGGCCGCCGCCGCGGCCCTGGCCGCCGTACTGCTCCCCGCCGACGACCCGGACGACGGAACGTCGCCGCGGCCGGTGACGGGTCCGGCCCCCGGCCCGGTGCAGATCCGGGCGGTGCACTCCGGGCTCTGTCTCGCCGAGCAGGGCGGGCAGAGCGGTCAGCTCTACCAGCAGCCCTGTTCACCCGATTCCGTCCCGCGGTTCTCCCTGAAGCGGCTCGGCTCCGACTGGCGGCTCGAGACCTTCCACACCACCTTCGGCCGGGGCTGCACCGGCGTCCAGGAGAAGTCCACCGAGATCGGCGCCCCGGTGGAGGACCAGGAGTGCGGTAAGCGCGGACCGGCGGAGGCCTTCCGTCTGGAGCCGGTCGGCGAACCGGTGCGCGGCTACCGCATCCGCCCGCTCCACAGCGATCTGTGCGTCGCCGTCGAGGGCGGCGCCACCGCGGCGGGTACCGACCTGCGCCAACTGGCCTGCACGGAACAGGCCGAGGGCGAACTCTTCTCCTTCGATCCCGTCGATCCGGTCGATCCCGTCGACCCGCGTCCCGGCACGTCTTCCGGCTGAGCACGCCGGCTTCGGGCGGCGCGGGATCCCGCCGTCAGCGACTGCGGGCGCTGTGACGGGATTCGGCATGTCGGGTATACGACACCTCTTGTCTGACCACTGTCATTCATGCCCTGGTTGCCGGCAGTCTCGGCCGCGTTCACCCGAGGCGATCGGCACACCACGTCCCGTCAGGCTCGCCAATCGGCGGCGTTCCTGACGGGCCGTGCGGTTCCGGCTGCCCCGGCGAGCTCCTGACAGGACGGCGCCCGCACCCCGGCCCGTCACCCCCCATGTCCGCGATCCCCACGCGGCCCTTGCCGAGGAGTACCTGAGTGACACGCACCACCACCCGTAGGACGACCGTCCGGGCCGCCGTTCTCACGGCCTGTGCCGCCATGGTCGTCGTCGGGATCCAGTCCGGTTCGGCGACGGCCGGATCCGACGGTACGGCCGACGCGACGGCGACCGCGCCCGCTCCCTCGGAGCGCGCGGCCGCGCTGAAGTCCGCGCAGGCCGAAGCCGGTTCACAGGCGAAGGCCCTCGGGCTGGACGGCCGCGAGAAGCTCGTGGTCCGCGACGTGATCAAGGACGCGGACGGCGCCGTGCACACCCGCTACGAGCGCACCTTCGACGGGCTTCCGGTCCTCGGCGGGGACCTCGTCGTCCACCAGAAGGACAACGGCAGGCGCAGCGTCACCAAGGCGACGGACGCGCGCATATCCGTGCCGAGCACGTCCGCCGATCTGCCGGCGTCGGCCGCGAAGAAGGCAGCGCTGAAGGTGTCGGCGGAGCACGAGAACGCCCGTGCGGCGGCGAAGACCGCGCGCAAGGTGGTCTGGGCCGCTTCCGGCAAGCCCGTACTGGCCTGGGAGACCGTCGTCACCGGCGTGCAGCACGACGGCACCCCGAGCGAGATGCGCGTCGTCACCGACGCGGCCACCGGCGAGGAGCTGTTCTCGTACGAGACCGTCCACACCGGTACCGGTACCGGTACCGGTGACTACAACGGCACCGTCCCGCTGACGACCACGGCCAACGGCAGCACCTTCGACCTCAAGGACGGGGCACGCGGCGGCCACCGCACCTTCGACCTGAACCAGGGCACCTCCGGCACGGGGACCCTGTTCAACGACGCCGACGACGTCTGGGGCGGCGGCAGGCAGAACGCGGGGGTCGACGCCCACTACGGAGCGGCCGTCACCTGGGACTACTACAAGGACGTCCACGGCCGCAACGGCATCAAGAACGACGGTGTCGCCGCGTACTCCCGGGTGCACTACGGCGACAACTACGTCAACGCCTTCTGGTCGGACTCGTGCTTCTGCATGACCTACGGCGACGGCGCCGGCAACAGCAAGCCGCTCACCGCGCTGGACATCGCCGCCCACGAGATGACGCACGGCGTCACCTCCAACACCGCCCGGCTGGTCTACCGCGGTGAGTCCGGCGGCCTCAATGAGGCGACCAGCGACATCTTCGCGGCCGCCGCCGAGTTCCACGCGGGCAACAGCAGCGACGTCGCCGACTACCTGGTCGGCGAGAAGATCGACATCCGTGGCAACGGCACCCCGCTGCGCTACATGGACAAGCCGAGCAAGGACGGCAACTCCCACGACTACTGGTCCAGGTCGCTCGGGCGGGTCGACGTGCACTACTCGTCGGGTCCGGCCAACCACTTCTTCTACCTGCTGTCCGAGGGCTCCGGTGCCAAGACGGTCAACGGCGTCGACTACGACAGCCCGACGTACGACGGCAAGGCGGTCAGCGGCATCGGCATCGCGAAGGCCGAGCAGATCTGGTACAAGGCGCTGACCGTGTACATGACCTCCACCACCGACTACCAGGGCGCGCGCACGGCCACCCTGTCGGCGGCGGGCGACCTCTACGGCGTGAGCAGCGCGGAGTACCAGGCGGTCGACGCGGCCTGGGCGGCGGTCAACGTCAACGGCGGCTCGACCGGCGGCGGCAAGGGCGCCAAGACGGGCTGATCCGGGACGCTCACAACCCCGCGCCGACGGCCGTTCGCGTTTTCGAAGTGTTATTGCACAATGTGGTTCGGCTCACGTGCCGAGCCTGGAGACATCTGACATCATCTCTCCGCCGGAACAGCACGTCGGAGGGGGCGGGTCCCGTGGCGGAGCCCGAGCGTACGGGTCGCATACTGCCGGTCGACGACCCCGGCCTGGAGAAGGTGTACGCCGAACTCGCCCGCTCCCCCTGGCACGACTCGGGGAGCCTGGCCGCCGCGACGGGGCTGACCCCCGGGGAGGCGCGCGAGGCGCTCGACCGACTGCTGGACATGGGGGCGGCGGAGCCCGCCGCGGGCGTACCGCTGGAGGCGGCCGTCCGGCCGCCCGGTGCGGTGTCCGCCGACTGGGTGGGCCGACTGGAGGAGCAAGTGCTCCTCTCCCACCGGGCCGTCGAGTCGCTCACCCAGCAGTACCTGGCGGCACGGGGCGCCGGGAACACCTCGACGATCCGCGCCGTGCCGGCCGAGGAGATGCTGCGTCTGTTCGCGGCCGGCCAGGACAACTGCCGGTCCGGTGTGCGCGGTATCGCCGCACCGCCCTTCGCGCAGGCGCTCGGCGCCAACGACGAACGCCAGATGAAGGCCATGGCCCGGGGCGTCGTCTACCGCACCATCTACGCGGCGGAGGCGCTGAACCAGCCGGCCGCCCGGGCCAGCATGCTGCGCACGCTGGCCCGGGGCGAGGAAGGGCGTTTCATCGCCAGGACGCCGATGAAGCTGGTCATCTTCGACGAGGACCTGGCGCTGGTGCCCACCGCGTCGCCGAACCGCACCTCCGAGTCCCTGGTGATCGGCCGCTCCGCCCTGCTCGACGGTTTCATCAGCCTCTTCGAGACTGTGTGGGAGATGGCGATGCCGCTGGGCGGCGAGGGGGAGGCGGACGTCGATCTCCGGGACCAGGAGAGGGAGTTGCTCTGCCTGATGGCCGCCGGCTCCACCGACCTGCGGATCGCCCGCCACTTCGGGGTCTCCCCGCGCACCGTCGAGCGCAGGATCAAGACGGTCCTCGACCGGCTGGGCGCCACGAGCCGGTTCCAGGCAGGAGCCCTCGCCGCCCGCCGCGGCTGGCTGTGATCCCCGGCCCGGCGACCGGGGCAGGCTGTGACGCCCGGCCCGGCGACCGGGGCCTGCAGTGACGTCGGCCCGGCCCGCCCGGGGAAGGTCAGCCGCGCGCCAGGTCCCAGAAGTGGTCCACGATCCGTCCCAGGAACTCCCGCCCCGGCTCGCCCGTGTCCTCGGACGCGGCACCCCAGCTGAGCGTGGCCACCATCCGGGACTGGTAGTCGGTGTGCAACTGCTGGAGCACGTCCTCGATGTGGTCGCGCTCCAGCGGAACCATCTTGCCGACCGGCCGCACGTACGCCTGCCAGCGTGAGGTCACCGCACTGCGCAGCAGCTCCGCCAGGTCCTCGTCGCGGCCGGTGGCGGCGAGCAGTTCGCGGGGCGTCAGGCCGAGCACGCCGGCGAGGGCGGTGGTCTGCCGCTCGTTCCCGCGCCATCGGCCCGACTCCTCCATCCGCTGATACGCGGAGGCGTCCATGCCGACCCGTCGGGCGAGTTCGTCCGGCGCGAGACCACGGGCGATCCGGTGCTCGCGCAAGGTCGTGGCGGAGGCCAGCAGTTCACCGGGCGAGCACCACAGGACCCCGGCGAGCGCGGTCAGCTCCCGGGAGTCGGGCACGGCGAGCCCCCGTTCCCAGGCCGCGACCTTGTCCGGGGTGACATGCATGCCGTACTGGGCCCGCAGCCCGTACGCCACATGACCGGGTGCCATCCCCAGCGCCTCGCGCAGACGGCGCGCGGCGGGGGCGTTGAAGGGAGGGGAGGGGTTGTGCTGCACCCGCACAACGTAGGCGCGGCGGTCCTCGTACGACTACGGTGCGTACACCCAAAGCCACGGCTCGTGGAAACGTCCCACATGATCCTGCCGGGGATGTGTCGGTGTCTGTTACCGACCGGTCGGATCGTCAGCTTTTGACCGCTCCGGAGAGCACGGCGCCGGCTCAGCGGACGGTGCTGATCCAGCGGTACTGGAGCTCGGGGCGGCCGATCTGGCCGTACTGGGGGGCGCGGGCCGCCCGCCCGGCAGTCACGAGATGTTCCAGATACCGGCGCGCGGTGATGCGCGAGATGCCGACGGCGGCGGCGGCCTCCGTGGCGGTGAGCCCTTCCGCCGACTCGCGCAGCGTCCGTGTGACCGCCTCCAGCGTGGGGCCGCTGAGACCCTTGGGGAGGGACGCGGTGGTACGGGGGGTGCGCAGGGCGGCGAGGGTGCGGTCGACCTCGTCCTGCCCGCTGGCCTCACCGGCGGAGGAACGGAACTCGGCGTAACGGGTGAGCCGGTCGCGCAGGGTGGCGAAGGTGAACGGCTTGAGGACGTACTGCACGACGCCGAGGGAGACGCCCTCGCGGACGATCGCCAGATCGCGGGCGGAGGTGACGGCGATGACGTCCGCCAAGTGGCCGGCCGCGCGCAACGACCGTACGAGCGCCAGCCCGTGGCCGTCGGGCAGGTAGAGGTCGAGCAGCAGCAGATCCACGTCCGTGCGCTCCAGGACACGTACGGCCTCGGCGCGTGAGTGGGCGACACCGGCGACCGTGAACCCGGCGACCCGGCCCACGTACATGGCGTGCGCGTCGGCGGCGACGGGGTCGTCCTCGACGACGAGGACACGGATCGTCACGTGGTCACCTCCGCGGGTCTCAGCGGCAGACGTACGGTGAACTCCGCACCGCCTTCCGGGCTTCGGGCCAGTTCGACGGTGCCACGGCCGCGGTGCACCGCCTGCTGCACGAGCGCGAGCCCGAGCCCGCGGCCCGCGCCGTGCGTGGACCAGCCGCGCCGGAACACCTCCGCGGCGTCCTGCGGGTCGACCCCGGCGCCGGTGTCGCCGACCCGCAGCAGTACTTCACCGTCCTCGACCCGCGCGGTGACGGTCACGCGTGCCCGTTCACCGCGGCCCGGCACCCCTTCGGTCCCGGCCACCGGTTCACAGGCCGCGTCGACCGCGTTGTCGATCAGGTTGCCCAGGATCGTCACCAGGTCGCGGGACGGGAGCGTACGGGGTATGACGCCGTCGTCGATGCTGCTGTCCTCGGTGAGGACCAGTTCCACACCCCGCTCGTTTGCCTGCGCCGCCTTGCCGAGGAGCAGCGCCGCCAGCACCGGTTCACCGACTGCGTCGACGACCCGGTCGGTCAGGGTCTGCGCCAGCTCCAGTTCGGCAGTGGCGAAGGCGACCGCCTCGTCCGCCCTGCCGAGCTCGATCAGGGAGACGACGGTGTGGAGCCGGTTGGCCGCCTCGTGGGCCTGGGAGCGCAGGGCCTGGGTGAAGCCCCGCTCGGAGTCGAGTTCGCCGGACAGCGCCTGGAGTTCCGTGTGGTCCCGCAGGGTGACCACCGTTCCGCGCCGCTCACCGCCCACCACCGGCTGGGTGTTGACGACGACGACGCGGTCGGCGGACAGGTGGACCTCGTCGACCCGCGGCTCGGAGGCCAGCAGCGCGCCGGTCAGCGGCGGGGGCAGACCGAGGTCGGCGACAGGGCGCCCCACCGGATCCTCGCCGAGCCCGAGCAGCTCCCGCGCGCCGTCGTTGGCGAGTGCGATCCGGCGGCTGCCGTCGAGCATGACGAGCCCTTCGCGGACGGCGTGCAGAGCGGCCTGGTGGTAGTCGTGCACGCGGCCGAGCTCGGTCGCGTTCATGCCGTGGGTGTGGCGCCGCAGCCGCGCGTTGATGACGTACGTGCCGAGCCCGCCGAGGGCGAGCGCCGTCCCTGCCATGGCGAGCAGCGCTGTGACCTGGTCGCGCACCTGCTCGGTGATCTCCTCGACGGTGATGCCGGCGCTGACGAGCGCGACGACCTTCCCGCCGTCGTACACCGGAGCCACCGTGCGCACGGACAGGCCGAGCGTGCCTACGTACTGCTCGCTGTAGATCCGGCCGTCGAGTGCCGGCTTTATGTGGCCGAGATAGGTGCGTCCGATCCGCTCGGGCACCGGGTGTGTCCAGCGCCGCCCCTCCGGGTCCATGATCACGACGAAGTCCATGTCGGCGTCCTCGCGCAGACCCTCCGCGTACGGCTGGAGCACCGCCGACGGGTCGGGGGACCGCACGGCCGCGGCGACCGACGGCGAACGGGCGGCGGCCGCGGCGGTGGCCCGGGACTGCAGGCGGGCGCTCTCCTCGGCCTGAGACCGGTCCGTGAGGTAGGCGAACAGCGCGAAGCCCGCGACGATCGCGGCGACGAGCACGACCTGCATCGCGAAGAGCTGGGCCGCGAGGCTGCGAGGGCGGGGGATGCGCATGGGTTCAGTCTGCCTGGCCGGATTTGTGTGAACGAAACGAACGCAAGGGTGACCGGTGTCACAGCCCTGGTGGATAGTCGCTGAGATCCACCGGGACGTGGACGCATATTCCAACGAGGAGGCACCCCGTGGCCACTACAGCCGCAGGCAAGCGGGACCGTACCCATTATCTGTATCTGGCAGTCATCGGCGCCGTGGTGCTCGGCATCATCGTCGGTTTCGCTGCCCCGGGGGTGGCCGTCGAGCTCAAGCCCATCGGCAAGGGCTTCGTCAATCTCATCAAGATGATGATCTCGCCGGTGATCTTCTGCACGATCGTGCTCGGCATCGGCTCCGTGCGGAAGGCGGCCAAGGTCGGCGCGGTCGGCGGACTGGCCCTCGGCTACTTCCTCGCCATGTCGACCGTGGCCCTCGCCATCGGCCTGGTCGTCGGCAACGTGCTGGAGCCGGGTTCCGGTCTCCACCTGACCGAGGCGGCGCGCGCGGCCGGCGCCGAGCAGGCGTCCGGTGGCGGCGAGAGCACCACGGACTTCCTGCTGGGCATCATCCCGACGACGCTGGTCTCCGCCTTCACCGAGGGCGAGGTGCTCCAGACACTGGTCGTCGCGCTGCTGGTCGGCTTCGCCCTGCAGGCCATGGGTTCGGCGGGTGAGCCGGTGCTGCGCGGCATCGGGCACATCCAGCGAGTGGTCTTCCGCGTCCTGGCCATGATCATGTGGGTCGCGCCGGTCGGTGCCTTCGGCGCCATCGCCGCCGTGGTCGGCGAGACCGGTCTCGACGCGCTGAAGTCGCTGGCCGTCATCATGATCGGGTTCTACGTCACCTGTGCCCTGTTCGTCTTCGTGGTGCTGGGCCTGCTGCTGCGCCTCGTCGCCGGGATGAACATCTTCACCCTGCTGAAGTACCTCGGCCGTGAGTTCCTGCTCATCCTCTCCACCTCCTCCTCCGAGTCCGCGCTGCCCCGGCTGATCGCGAAGATGGAGCACCTCGGCGTGAGCAAGCCGGTGGTCGGCATCACCGTTCCGACCGGCTACTCCTTCAACCTCGACGGCACCGCGATCTATCTGACGATGGCCTCGCTGTTCATCGCCAACGCGACGGGAGCGCCGCTCAGCGCCTCCGAGCAGATCTCGCTGCTCGTCTTCATGATCATCGCCTCGAAGGGTGCGGCGGGCGTCACCGGAGCGGGCCTCGCGACGCTGGCCGGCGGCCTGCAGTCGCACCGGCCGGAGCTGGTCGACGGCGTGGGCCTGATCGTCGGCATCGACCGCTTCATGAGCGAGGCGCGTGCCCTGACGAACTTCGCGGGCAACGCCGTGGCCACGGTCCTCGTCGGCACGTGGACCAAGGAGATCGACAAGGGCCGGGCCGCCCAGGTGCTCGCCGGCAAGGTCCCCTTCGACGAGAAGACGCTGGTCGACGACCATGCCCCGCAGGGCGGCGACGAGGCGGACGTCCCCGCACCGCGGGACGACGAGCGTGAGCCCGTGAAGGTCTGATACCCCGCTGACCTTCTTCCCCCGGCGTGTGCCGGACCCTCTTCCCCCTTGGGTCCGGCACACGCCGATGTGCGTTCTCCGGCGCCCTGCGGTTACGGAGTGACGCCGATGTTGGTCAGTCCTTTCGTCTCCCCGGTGACCGTGTTCGACGCGTGGACGACGTTCGGCCGCTCACGGCACCTCGACGTGGACGTGAATCGAGGACAACACCGGGACGTTCCCCCCGCCTGGGACCTTCGCCAACGGATACCAGACGCACCACCCCGCCGCCTCCCGGATAGCCGGCGCCCTTGACGTCGACGGGCTCGGCGGTGACGTACGGGCCGATGCGGCTGTTCTCCACGAGGACGCGGTCCGAGTGGTCCGCTCCGTCCTTGTTGCCGTGGCAGCCCCGCGGACCCGAGGTAGAGGCCCTCGCCGTACTGCGGCTTGACCAGCCCGGTGCGTTCGACGACGGAGTCGCGGATCACGCCGTCGGCGGAGGAGCGGCGGAAGTGCACCCCGTTTTCCTCCACGTGGTGCACATGCAGCCAGTCCAGGGTCACATGGTGCGAGTTCGTCCAGGACCACGCCTTCTTGGAGTCCCTGACGGTGAACCCGTGCAGCTTCCGGTACGGCGCCGAGTACAGCCAGAGTCCGTAGCCGGGGTCCCAGCCGGCGGTCGGCACGGGGCAGGACGGCGCCTTGCTCAAAACCGATCAACGTCCATGTATATGGACGACGATCTGACGGAGAGAGATTGTCGTGCACCTTGCGAAACCCTTCCAGCCCTTGGTTCCATCGAGTTAGGAAAGTTTCCTAACGTCCAACTTCCGGATGGAGCCCCCACATGAGACCGGCTCGTTTCCAGCTACGCCCCGCCACGGCCGTGGCGGCACTCGGCAGCGCCCTGCTCCTCGCCCTCACCGCGGCACCCGCTCCGCCCGGCCTCGCCGCGCCGGCGGTGGACCGCGCGGCCCCCGCCGCCTCCGTGGCGGAGGCCGCCGCCCCCCGGATGACCGCGGAGATCACCCGGACCTCGGTGTGGGACACCGGCTACACCGCAGGCGTGACCGTCGCCAACGGCGGTGACACCAAGGCCACCGGCTGGAAGGTCGAGTTCGACCTGCCCGCGGGGACGGAGGTCTCGAACCACTGGTCGGCCACCCAGGTGCGGAGCGGGCAGCACTACACCTTCACCAACGCCTCCTGGAACGGCGACATCGCCCCCGGCGGACAGGAAGGCTTCGGCTTCAACGCCCGGGGGAACGGACTGCCCCTCAACTGCACCGTCAACGGCCTGCCCTGCGACGGCGGCGACGGAACGCCCACCGACCCGCCCACCGACCCGCCCGCGGACGGGACCCCCGTCGCCGTCAACGGACAGCTCGAGGTGTGCGGCACCAAGCTCTGCAACGAGCACGGCAACCCCGTCCAGTTGCGCGGCATGAGCACCCACGGCACCCAGTGGTACCCGCAGTGCCTGACCCGCGGCTCACTCGACGCCCTGGCGGACGACTGGAACGCCGACGTCCTGCGGGTCTCCACATATGTGCAGGAGGAGGGTTACGAGACCGACCCCCGGCACTTCACCGATCTCGCCGACTCCTTGATCCAGCAGGCGACCGACCGGGGCATGTACGTGATCGTCGACTGGCACATGCTCAGCCCCGGCGACCCGTACCACAACCTGGACAACGCCCGGAAGTTCTTCACCGACATCGCCAACCGCAACAAGGGCAAGAACAACATCCTCTACGAGATCGCCAATGAGCCCAGCGGCGTGAGCTGGTCGAGGATCAAGAGCTACGCCGAGCAGATCATCCCGGTCATCCGGAACATCGACTCCGACGCACCCGTCCTGGTCGGCACCCGCGCCTGGTCCTCGCTCGGCCTCTCCGAGGGCGGTGACGAGCGCGAGGTCGTGAACAATCCGGTGAACGCCGCCAACATCATGTACACCTTCCACTTCTACGCCGCCTCGCACCGTGAGGAGAACCTGGCTGCCCTCTCCCGGGCGGCGGACCGGATCCCCATGTTCGTCACCGAGTTCGGCACCCAGGACTACGCGGGTGAGGGTGCCAATGACTTCGCCATGTCCCAGCGCTACCTCGACCTGATGGCGGCCGAGAAGATCAGCTGGGTCAACTGGAACTTCTCGGACGACCACCGCTCGGGTGCCGTCTTCAAGACCGGCACCTGCAACAACGACGGCCCGTGGGCCGGTACGTCGTCCCTGAAGGAGGCCGGCGTCTGGATCCGCGACCGGATCCGGACCCCGGACAACTTCCCGACGAGCTGACCCGCCACCGCCACCGCCACCTTCACCGCCCCGCGCCGCCCGTCCGGGCCTGACCCGGGCGCGGGCCCGCCGCCGCGCCGGCGCCGGGCCCCGGTACCGACCGGTCGGGTCCACCGGCCGGTCGGGTCCACCGGCCGGTCGGGTGCGCGGGCCGGTCGGATCCACCGGCGGTCAGGCCTCGAGTGACGCCGACTCGGCGGCGGTCAGCACGAGATCCGCTGCCGCGGCCGAGTCGGTGACGGTGCCCGGCCGGCTCGCGCCGGGAATCGGCACCACCGTCGGCGACTTCGCCAGCAGCCAGGCCAGAGCCACCTGCTGCGCGCTGACGCCCCGGTCGCGGGCCACGGCGTGGAACGCCTCGTACGGCCCGGTCGCGGCGAGGGCCGACGGGCCGTCCAGCGAGCTGCGCGATATCCCGCCCAGCGGGCTCCACGGCAGGAACGCCAGCCCCAGCTCCGCGCACAGCCGCAACTCCGGTTCGCTGTCGCGCACCTCGGGCGAGTACCGGTTCTGTACGGACACCAGCACGTCACCGAGCATCTCGTGGGCCAGCAGGATCTGGTCCGTGTCGACGTTCGAGATCCCCGCCCGCAGGATCGTCCCCTCGGCCAGCAGTTCCGTCAGTGCGCCCAGCGACTCGGCGTAGGGGACGTCCGGGTCCGGCTTGTGGAGCTGGTACAGCCCGATCGCGTCGCCGCCGAGGCGGGCCAGGGAGCCCTCGGCGGCCCGCTTGAGATGCTTCGGGTCGCCGTTCACGCTCCAGCCGCCGTCGGCGGTCCGGCCGCGCCCGCCCTTCGTGGCGACGAGCACGGAGCCGGTGTCACCCCCGTACTCGGACAGGGCGCGCGCGACCAGCAGTTCGCCGGGACCCGGTCCGGCGCCGGGTACGTGGTACGAGTCGGCCGTGTCGATCAGGGTGACGCCGGCGTCGAGCGCGGCGTGGATGGTGGCGACGGCCCGCCGCTCGTCAGGATGCCCCTCGATGGACAGCGGCATCGCCCCGTATCCGATCGCTCCGACGCGGAGATCTCCGATGGTGCGGTGGCGCATCAGTCCTCGTCCTTCGGTGTCTTTCGCCCCGGCGCGTGCAGGGTCTCGGCGACCGCGGTGCCCAGCCATGCGGAGGTGTGGGTGAAAGGGAAGCCGAGCCGCGCGGCCCGGGTGTTGTCCATGGCGTAGGAACGGGCGAAGGAGAACGGGGAGAACGTGCCCACCTCCACCGAGGCGAATTCCGCGGTGCCGCCGGTCACGCGCCGGACCGCCTCACAGATGTCGGCGGTGACGAGCGGGCCGTGGGAGTTCGCGTTCACCGGGCCGGTGAATTCCTGCCCCACTGCCCAGAAGAGGAAGTCGGCGATCTCGTCCACGGATATGTAGGTCGCGGGCCGGTTGTCCGCGGGGACGCGGATCGGCCTGCCGTCGCGCATACGGGAGGCGTAGTGCTCGACGCGGCCGGTGAAGTCGTCCGCGCCGCCCAGGACATGGGCCGACCGCACGGACGCCCACGGCAGGCGGGGGTCCGCCGCGAGGACCGCTTCTGCCTGGCGCTTTCCCTCGCCGTAGTGCCGCTCCAGATATTCCGGGTCGTCCCAGGGGGCGTCGAGGTCGACGGTGACGCCGTGCGGGTCGACGGCGTCCTCGCGGACGGGGGTGTCGGAGTCCTCGTACTCGTACACCTCGACCGTGGAGGTCAGGAGATAGCGGCCGGTGCGGCCGCCGAAGACGCGCCGGGCGGTCGCTGCCTGACGCGGCGTGTAGCAGACCTGGTCGACGACGACGTCGAAGGTCCGGTCGCCGAGGGCGTTGTGCAGCGATGCCTCGTCGTTCCTGTCGGCGACGAGATGGCGCACGCCCCCGGGCGGTGCGGAAGAGCCGCGATTGACGACGGTGACCCGGTCGCCGGCGGCAAGCAGTCGTGCGACGAGCCGCTTTCCGAAGTAGCGACTGCCCCCGATGACGCATACCTCGCGCATTTCCCTGACTCCCCGATTCCTCGATTTCACCCGGTGTTACGGCTTCCGGTACCAGTGTTACGTTGACGGACGGCGTCCTGAAGGGGGAAACATGGGAGATCCGGCGTCGGAGCAGAGGGAACCACGGCAGTTGCGGCTCGCCGCCGGTGAAACGTCGGTGGGCGCCTTCGATGCGGTGGACCGGCACATCCTGGAGATCATGCAGAGCGACGGCCGGATCAAGCTCAGCGAGCTCGGCCGCCGGGTGCGACTGAGCCCCGCCGCGGTGACCGAACGCGTCCGCAGGCTGGAGACGTGCGGTGCGATCACCGGCTACGGCGCCCATGTGGCGCCCGCCCGGCTCGGCTACGGAATCCAGGCCTTCATCCGGATCGATCCGCACGCCGGCTACAACTTCAAGCATCCGCGGACGCTGGAGCTGCTGGAGCGGCCCGAGATCATCGAGGCGCACCATGTGGTCGGCGAGGACTGCTGGATCCTCAAGGTCGCGGTGACCGACACGGTCCATCTGGAGGAAGTGCTCGACCAGATCTCCGCGCTGGGCCGCACGGCGACGTCGATCGTGCTGACCTCACCGCTGCCCCGCAAACCCCTGCTGCCGCACGGCGGTTGACGGCGGCCGGAGCGGCGGCCGTTGCCTTGACGTCGGCGTCAAGGCTTACGGTCGGGTCATGCGAATCGGCGAGCTCGCGGAGCGGGCCGGGACGACCACCCGCACCCTGCGCTACTACGAGTCCCGCGGGCTGCTGCCCGCCCGGCGTGCGGTGAACGGCTACCGCACCTACGACGAGGACGACCTGCGGCTGCTCCGGCAGATCCGGACCCTTCAGGACTTCGGGTTCGACCTGGAGGAGACCCGGCCGTTCGTCGAGTGCCTGCGCGCGGGCCATCCGGCGGGCGACTCGTGCCCGGCCTCGATCGCCGTCTACCGGACCAAGCTCGCCGAACTGGACGCCCTCATCGGGCAGTTGCGGTCCGTGCGGGCGCAGGTCGGTGCGCAGCTCATGCGGGCCGAGGCGCAACTGCCGCAAGGCCCGGACCCACAGTGCGAATTCGGAGGCTGACGAATGATCCACGCAGAAGGTGTCGCCGCCGTGACGGACACGGACTTCGACACCGAGGTGCTGGGCGCGGACCGCCCGGTTCTCGTCGAGTTCGCCGCGGACTGGTGCGGCCCCTGCCGCCAGCTCGCCCCGGTGCTGAGCGCGGTCGCGAAGGAGGAGACGGCACGGCTGAAGGTGCTCCAGATCGACGCGGACACCAATCCGGAGACGGTCACGCGCTACGGCGTGCTGTCCATGCCGACCCTGATGGTCTTCCACGGGGGCAAGCCCGTGAAGTCCATGGTCGGCGCCCGTCCCAAGCGCCGGCTCCTGCAGGAACTGGAGGACGTGCTCGGCTGACCGGCACCCCACCCCGCCCCACCCCACCTCGCCCCGGCGCCCCGCCGCGGCCGCCTCAGACCAGCCGGCGGATCTCGCCGCGCACGCGGTAGAAACCGGACTGCGCCGGGTGCAGCGCGTCCACCACGTACCGTGCGCCCACTTCGCGTATCCCGCGGGGGAACTGGACGTTCCAGGAGGGCTCGAAGCCGTCCGAGACGACGTGCACCCGCAGCTTCCCGCCCACCTGGACGCACTCCACCACGACGCCGCCGGCCGGTGGTGACGAAACCGTGGCCACCGCCCTGAGGGAGGCCGCGGGGGTGTAGGTCGGCAGCGCGGCGGCGGACTTGACGTCCTTGGCGACGGGGACCGTGCCCTGCTGGGCGGAGGCGACCGCCGACTCGCTCGCGTCCATGCACACCAGCGAGCCCTCGGTGGTGACCATGTACAGCTTCTCCTCGTGGTACTGCATGGACAGGGCGGACCCGTCGCCGGTACGGAGCTTCCACAGGCGCCTGCCGTCGGCGGCGAAGCAGTAGACCGAGGACGAGGAGTCGCCCGCGAACACGTACCGCCCGTCCGGCGAGGTGGCGCACGAGTACACCGCCGTGTCGCAGCGGAACGTGGCCTCGATGGTGCCCGTCCGCTTCGACAGGCGCTGCACCACGTGCCGGGCCGTGCCGGCGTATACGGAGGTGTCCTCCTGCCAGCCGAAGAGCACGGCGCCGGTCGTCGGCGTGTGCCACAACTCGCCGCTGCCGTCGGGGCAGTACGCGGTGACGCCCCGCTGGTGGCCGTGGTACACGGCCTGTTCGTCCGCCCGCACCATCCAGGCGTGCTCGCCGGACGACTTCCGGGCCCACTGGTACTCGTCCTCGTGGTCGATGACGGTGAGACCGCCGTCGACGCCGGAGACCTTGAGCACGCCCTCCCTGATGTCGAGCCAGAGGATGTCGACGTCAGCCGCTATGTCGTACGCGGCGAACGGCAGCTTCGACGACAGGTCGTACACCTTGCCGTCGTCGCAGCCCGCGTAGATCCAGAAGTCGTCCGCCACCAGGCACTTGACGCCGTCCGGCAGGGAGTACCGGGCCAGTACCTCACCGTCGTGACCGAGGGTGTAGACGTCACCGGCCTGGTTGCCCACCCAGCAGCGGTCCTCGTCGATGTGGATGCCGAAGGCGGCGGAGCCTGTCCGGAACCGCCACAGGACCGGTGCCGTGGAGCGTGCGGTGGACGGCGCCGACGTCACCTGGCGGCGCGTCACCGGACGCGCGGCGCGCTGTCCCTGCACGGCGGGCGCGTACCCTTTGCGCACCTTCTCGCCGATCTTCTTCGCCGCGGCGGCCTGCGCCTTCTCGACGGTCGGGAAGGACGACGTCTGCAGCTGTCCGGCAGCTCCGATCCGGCCGTAGCGCACCGAGACGGACGTCCCCTCCACGACCACCTCGTAGAACTTGTGCGCCGTGCCGTCGTCCTGCGACAGCTCCAGATACGTCTTCGTCCGCGACATGGCAGACCCCTCCCCAGGACCCAACAGACGGCCGTCCCCGCCCGTTCCCACTGCGAAGAACGCTACGGGCCACCACTGACAAGGGCCGGTCCACGCGGCCCGCGCCGCACGTGCGGAGGCCGCCCCGACACGTCCCCGAGGACACAAGAAACCCCGGTCCGAATTGACGGCCGGGGTATTTCGCTGCGTATATTGGTGGTTTCCGTGTTGGTGAATCCGCAGCACCATGGAGAAGCGTCACGGAGAAGTTCAATAAACGAATCCTATCGCGTCAGGAGCTGAATTGTCAACCGAGGAATTGCGGCGGGAACAGCAATTCGTCTCCCTCGTGCACGAGCGGCTCGATCAGCTCCGTGACGAGGCCGAATCCGCCCTGAGCAGCACGATCGCGCAGGGCGGGACCGGTCGGCAGTCGCGGGTGGAGCGGGACATCGGCGTCGTCGAGCACTCGGCGACGCTCGCCGCGCTGAATGCCGCGGACTCCGGGCTCTGTTTCGGACGCATCGACCGGCGCGACGGAGTGACGCATCACATCGGGCGCACCGGAATCCGCCGCGACGACGCGGAAAGGACACCGCTGCTGATCGACTGGCGGGCCCCGGTCGCGCGCCCGTTCTACCTCGCGACCGGTTACGAGCCGATGGGGCTGCGCCGCCGCCGGCACATCACCACACAGGGTCGGACGGTCACCGCGCTGCACGACGAGATCATGGATCTCGCCGACACCACCCGCACCGGTTACGAGTCCCACGACGCGGACGAGGTGCTCCTCGCCGCGCTGAACAGCGCCCGCACCGGACGGATGGGCGACATCGTGTCGACCATCCAGGCCGAGCAGGACCGGATCATCCGCGCCCCGCAGCGCGGTGTGCTCGTCGTCGAGGGCGGGCCCGGAACGGGGAAGACCGCCGTCGCGCTGCACCGGGCCGCGTATCTGCTGTACGCGCACCGGGAGCAGCTCGCCAAGCGCGCGGTGCTGATCGTCGGGCCCAACCCGGCGTTCCTCGGCTACATCGGGGAGGTGCTGCCCTCGCTCGGCGAGACGGGTGTGCTGCTGTCGACGGTGGGCGAGCTGTTCCCCGGCGTCCACGCCACCGGCACCGACAGCTCCGCCGCCGCCGAGATCAAGGGCCGTGACGCCATGGCCGGCGTACTGGCCGAGGCGGTGAGGGACCGGCAGCAGGTGCCCGGCAAGGACGCGCCGCTCGTCGTCCCGCACGACGACGGCGATCTCGTCATCGACTGGGGCATGGCCGTCGAGGCACGCCACAAGGCCCGCGAGACCGGGCTGCCGCACAACCTGGCCCGGCCGCACTTCGTGTTCCGGATCATCGACGATCTGACCGCCCAGCTCGCCGACCGCATCGGCGCCGACCCGTACGGCGGCCCCAACTTCCTCGGCCCCGACGACATCGCGCAGCTCGGCAAAGCGATCGCCGCCAGCGCCGACGTGCACGCCGCGATCGCCACGCTGTGGCCGCCGCTCACCCCGCGGGAGTTCCTCGCGGACTTCCTCGCCGAGCCGACGCATCTGCCGGAGGAGGAGGCCGCGCTGCTCAGACGTGCGACGGGCCCGTGGACACCCGCCGACGTGCCGCTCCTGGACGAGGTCGCGGAACTCCTCGGTGAGGACGACTCCGCCGCCCTGGCCCGTGCCGAGGCCGAACGCGCCCGGCAGATCGCCTACGCACAGGGCGTGCTCGACGTCTCGTACGCCTCGCGGACGTACGAGTTCGAGGACAAGGACGACGAGGACTCGGAGGTCCTCGCCGCGCACGACATCATCGACGCCGAGCGGATGGCGGAGCGGCAGGAGGAGGCCGACCACCGCAGTGCCGCGGAACGCGCCGCCGCCGACCGGACCTGGGCCTTCGGGCACATCATCGTCGACGAGGCGCAGGAGCTGTCGCGGATGGCGTGGCGGCTGCTGATGCGGCGCTGCCCCACCCGGTCGATGACGCTGGTCGGCGACCCGGCGCAGACCGGTGACGCGGCCGGCTGCGCTTCGTGGCGGGACATCCTCGAGCCGTACGTCGGTGACCGCTTCGAGCACACGACGCTCGGCGTCAACTACCGCACGCCCGCCGAGATCATGGAACTGGCGGCCGAGGTGCGGCGCAGCGAGGACCCGGAGTTCCGGCCGCCGCGCTCGGTGCGTTCCACGGGCGTCGAACCGTGGGAGGTCACCGTGGAACCGGCCGGCCTCGCCGCGACCGTCGCCGCCCGGGTCGCCGACGCGCCGCACGAGGGCCGGATCGCGGTGATCGCGCCCGCCTCGCTGCACCCCGCCCTGGCCGACGCGCTTCCCGGCGTGGCCGCCACCGGTGAGCCCGACCTCACGCAGCCCGTCGTGCTGCTCGACGCGAGGACGGCCAAGGGCCTGGAGTTCGACACCGTGATCGTGGCGGAGCCGGAGCTGATCCGCTCCGGCTCCGCGCACGGTGTGAACGATCTGTACGTGGCGTACACGCGGGCCACCCAGCGCCTGGGCGTGGTGCGCGCCGCCCGGTAGGCGCCCGGGACGGTCACGGGCACACGGCCGTGACCGTCCCGGAGCGCCTCACGCCGGCCGGAACCAGATCGTCGCCAGCGGCGGCAGCGTCGGGGCGATCGACGCACGCCGACCGTGCGACTCGACCTGCTCGGGCTTCAGCGGGTCCGCGTTGAGCACGCCGGAGCCGCCGAAGCGTTCCTCGTCGGTGTTGAGGACCTCCTTCCAGGCGGTGACCGATTCCGGAACGCCCAGACGGAAGTCGTGCCGCACGACCGGCGAGAAGTTGCTCACCGCGAGCAGCGGCGCGCCGTGCTTGTCGAAGCGCAGGAAGGCGAAGACGTTGTCCTCCCAGGCGCCGCCGTCCACCCATGCGAACCCCTCGGGCACGGTGTCCAGCTGCCACAGCGCGGGGGTCTCGCCGTACACCACGTTCAGTTCGCGCACCAGGTCCCGCACGCCGCGGTGATCGGGCTCCGCCGCGTACGACGGGTCGAGCAGCCACCAGTCCGGGCCGTGGCCCTCCGACCACTCCGCGCCCTGGGCGAACTCCTGGCCCATGAACAGCAGCTGCTTGCCCGGGTGGGACCACATGAAGCCCAGGTACGCCCGATGGTTGGCCCGCTGCTGCCACCAGTCGCCGGGCATCTTGCTGACCAGTGCCCGCTTGCCGTGCACCACCTCGTCGTGCGAGATCGGCAGCACGTAGTTCTCGCTGTAGGCGTACACCATCGAGAACGTCATCTCGTTGTGGTGGTACTTGCGGTGCACGGGCTCCTTGGAGACGTACACGAGCGAGTCGTGCATCCAGCCCATGTTCCACTTCAGGCCGAAACCGAGCCCGCCGTGGTGTGTCGGGCGGGTCACGCCGTTCCACGCCGTGGACTCCTCGGCGATCGTGACGACCCCCGGGTTGCGCCGGTAGACGGTGGCGTTCATCTCCTGGAGGAAGGCGACGGCGTCCAGGTTCTCCCGGCCGCCGTGCTCGTTCGGCGACCACTGGCCGTCCTCGCGCGAGTAGTCGAGATAGAGCATCGAGGCGACCGCGTCGACCCGCAGCCCGTCGATGTGGAACTCCTCGCACCAGTACGTCGCGTTGGCCACCAGGAAGTTGCGCACCTCCTTGCGCCCGTAGTCGAACTCGAGCGTCCCCCAGTCGGGATGGGCCGCCCGCGCCGGGTCGCTGTGCTCGTACAGGGGACGGCCGTCGAACTCCGCCAGCGCCCAGTCGTCCCGCGGGAAGTGCGCCGGCACCCAGTCCACCAGAACACCGATGCCCGCCCGGTGCAGGCTGTCCACCAGGTACCGGAAGTCGTCGGGGGTGCCCATCCGGGACGTCGGCGCGTAGAAGCCGGTCACCTGGTAGCCCCAGGACCCGCCGAACGGATGCTCGGCGACCGGCATGAACTCGACATGGGTGAAGCCGAGGTCCTTCACGTACTTCGGCAGCTGCACGGCCAGCTGGCGGTAGGTCAGCCCCGGGCGCCAGGACGGCAGATGCACCTCGTATACGGACAGCGGCGCCTCGTGGAGGAGGCGGTCGGCGCGGTGCGTCATCCACTCCTGGTCGCACCACTCGTGGTGCGACTCGGTCACGATCGACGCGTTGGCCGGCGGCACCTCGGTACGGCGGGCCATCGGGTCGGCCCGCTGGGTGTACGAGCCGTCCGGGCGCATGATCTCGAACTTGTAGAGCGCGCCGTCCCCGACCTCGGGCAGGAACAGCTCCCACACTCCGGTACCGCCGAGGGAGCGCATGGGGAAGCCGGTGCCGTTCCAGAAGTTGAAGTCGCCGACCACGCGCACACCACGGGCATTGGGCGCCCAGACGGTGAAACGCGTGCCGGTGACGCCCTGATGGGTCATCGGATGGGCGCCGAGCGCCTTCCACAGCTCCTCGTGCCGGCCCTCGCCGATCAGATGCAGATCGAGCTCGCCGAGCGCGGGCAGGAAGCGGTACGGGTCCTCCACCTCGAAGCCGTCCTCGTGGCCCTCGTAGGTGACGAGGAGGCGGTACTCGGGGGTGGTGAGCAGCGGGAGCACGCCGGAGAAGAGGCCGTCGCCGTCGTCGTTCAGCTGGGCGCGCAGGCCCTTGGCGAGGACCGTGACGGACAGGGCGTGCGGGCGCAGCACCCGCAACTGGACGCCGCCGCGCACCGAATGGGCGCCGAGCAGCGCGTGCGGATCGTGGTGGCCGCCGCTGAGGAGCCGGGCCCGGTCGTCGCCGCCGAGCGGCTGCGCCGCACGGACCCCGCGCCCGTCACGCGGCCGCGGCGCACCCGCAGCCTTGCCCCGGCCGGCCTTCCCGGGGCCGCTCGCCCCGGCACCGGCTCGGGCCGCCGGGTCGCCCGTCGCCCCGCCTGCCCCGGCGGTTCTGCCGACCGGGGCGCGCCCGGTGCCGGCGGGCGCCGGTGCGTTCTTGTCGGACGCGCCGCGCCTGCTCGCGCCCGGCTTCCGGCCGGCGCTCTCCGCCCGGGCGGCGGTGGCGCCTTCCCCCGGGGAACCCGCGCCGCCTCGGCGCCTCTCCCGCGAGGCGCCCTTACCGGCCTGCAACGGCCCGGCCTCTGCGGCGACCGGGCGGGCCGTGCGCGAGGCGTCCGCGGAACCTGCCGCGTCCTCGCTCGGGCCGACCGGCTCCGGTACGGTCGCGACGGCCTCGGCGGTGACGACGGCGGAGCCGGCCGCGCCCGTCCGGGCACGCTTCGTACGGCCGGAGCCCCGTGCCCCTCCCGTACCGGCTGCCGGCTCGCCGCCACCGTCCGGCGCCGCCACGGCACTTGTGCCGTCCGCGGCCGCCGAGCCGTCACCGCCGGCTCCCGCCGCGTCCTGCCCGGTGTCCGCCCGGCCGCCGAGGCCGGCGGGGGGTTTCCGGGCGCCTGACGAGCGGCCGCCGGCGTCCACCGCCCCGGCCGCCCCGGTCACGTCCGCGGAGCCGGCCTCTGTGGCCGGGCCGCCGGTACGCCCGTCCGTCCCGGCGGAGGCGGGGCGTTCTCCCGTGCCGCGCACCGGCTCCGGTCCGGCCGGCACGGCGGTGTCGGTGTCTGCGCTGTGCGTCTCGGTCGGCTGGTGCGGGACTTCCGGTCCCGGGGACTTGCGGGACGACGGTCGGGCGGTCACGGATTCGGCCTCCTCGGGCGGCGAACTGCGGTGGGGGACGGTACGGGTCAAAGTCAGGTCGGGGTCGGTCGGTCAGTCGAGTGCGGCGAAACGTTCGATCGCGGCCATCGGCACCGGCAGCCAGTCCGGCCGGTGCCTCGCCTCGTAGACGACCTCGTAGACGGCCTTGTCGGTCTCGTACGCGCGCAGCAGTTCGGGCTCCGAGCGCGGATCGTCACCGCCGGCCTCGGCGTACCCGTCGCAGTACGCCTCGCGGCACCGTTCGGCCCAGGCCGCGTTCCAGGGGCGGTGCGTACGGGCCGCGTAGTCGAAGGACCGGAGCATGCCGGCGACGTCGCGTACGGCGGGCTGCGGCCGGCACCGTTCGGTGAGCGGCCTGGCGGGCTCGCCCTCGAAGTCGATCACGGACCACGGGGCGTCCTCGGGGCCCCGCAGTATCTGGCCCAGGTGCAGGTCGCCGTGGACCCGCTGGGCGGCCCAGGTGCGGCCGCGCGCGCCGAGCGCCTCGACCGCGTCGAAGGAGGCGCGCAGCCGCGGCGCGTACGGCACCAGCGCCGGTACCGCCCGGGTCGCCGCCTCCAGCCGCCGGACCATCGCCGCCGCCAGCCGTTCGGTGTGCGGGCCGCCGAGCTTGACCGTCGGCAGGGCGTCGGCGAGCGCGGTGTGCACCTCGGCGGTGACCCGGCCCAGGGCGCGCGCCTCGCCGAGGAAGGGGCGGTCGTCCGCCAGGGCCTCCAGCGCGAGCACCCAGCCGTCGCGCGAGCCGGGCAGGAACGGCTGGAGGACGCCCAGGGTGAAAGGTTCCGGCGTGGCCGTTCCGTACCAGGCGACCGGCACCGGCACCCGCTCGCACCCGGCGCGGGCGAGGGCGAGCGGCAGCTCCAGATCGGGGTTGGGGCCGGGGTGGATACGGCGGAAGAGTTTGAGGATGTACGCGTCGCCGTAGACCAGCGAGGAGTTGGACTGTTCGGCGTCCAGGGGCCGGGCGGGCAGGTCCGCCGGGATCGCCGGCGCGCCGTCGAACCGGTCGAAGCGCAGCGGGCCGAGCGAGCCCGGGGTGCGCAGCCGTTCCAGCAGGAGCGTGGCGAGCCGCGGGTCGCGGGTTCCCTCGTACACGGTCCGGCCGGCGAGCGGCCCTTCGGTGAGGTGGCCGATCAGCGCGGGGGCGAGAGCCGGCGGCAGGGTCTCGCGGACACCGATGAGCAACTGGTAGCAGTCGCCGGACGACGGCGAGGGCGCTTCCCGCTGCCGGACCCGTACGAGGAGATGCAGCAGTCCTGGACCCGGCCCGTCCAGGGGCAGCAGCTCCGTCGCGGAGACGAGCGAGAAGCCTGCGACCGCACATCCCTTGCCCGCGAACCAGCGCTGACCGGGCAGCCACCGGCGCAGCGACGGGGCGAGCGAGGGAAGCAGACCGAGCGGAGTCCGGGTGGATGCAGCCTCCGACATGGGCATCGCGTCCTTTCCCCGGGTACACCACGAATGCGCAAAGTGTCCCGGATTGCAGCTGTGGCTGTCCGGCGGCGCGCGGGGATGAGGGGGGAGTGCCCGGTGCGGGGCGGCGGAAACCGCCCCGCCGGAGTAGGGGGCGCCTTTCGGACCGGTCGGGTCCCCCTCGTGGGCACGTCAGGATTTGGGCGCGACGGCCTTCGCGTCCTTGCGCAGACGGAACCAGTAGAAGCCGTGACCCGCGAGGGTCAGCAGATACGGCCACTGCCCGATGGGCGGGAACCGTACGCCGCCGATGAGTTCCACCGGATGCCGTCCCGCGAACGTCCGCAGATCGAGCTCCGTCGGCTGCGCGAACCGCGAGAAGTTGTGGACGCACAGCACCAGATCGTCCCCGCCCTCCTCCTGGGAGGGCAGCTCCCGCAGGAACGCGAGCACGGCCGGGTTGGACGAGGGCAGCTCCGTGTAGGACCCGAGCCCGAAGGCCGGATTCTGCTTACGGATCTCGATCATCCGCCGGGTCCAGTGCAGCAGTGACGACGGCGACGACATCGACGCCTCGACGTTGGTGACCTGGTAGCCGTAGACCGGGTCCATGATGGTCGGCAGGTAGAGCCGTCCCGGGTCGCAGGAGGAGAAGCCCGCGTTGCGGTCGGGGGTCCACTGCATCGGCGTGCGCACCGCGTCCCGGTCGCCGAGCCAGATGTTGTCGCCCATCCCGATCTCGTCCCCGTAGTAGAGGATCGGTGAGCCGGGCAGTGACAGCAGCAGCGCGGTGAACAGCTCGATCTGGTTGCGGTCGTTGTCCAGCAGCGGGGCGAGGCGGCGGCGGATGCCGATGTTGGCGCGCATCCGCGGATCCTTGGCGTACTCCGCGTACATGTAGTCGCGCTCTTCGTCCGTGACCATCTCGAGGGTCAGCTCGTCGTGGTTGCGGAGGAAGATGCCCCACTGGCAGTTCTTCGGGATGGCCGGTGTCTTGGCCAGGATTTCCGAGACCGGGTAACGGGACTCGCGCCGTACGGCCATGAAGATCCGCGGCATCACCGGGAAGTGGAAGGCCATGTGGCACTCGTCGCCGCCGGCGCGGTAGTCGCCGAAGTAGTCGACGACGTCCTCCGGCCACTGGTTGGCCTCGGCCAGCAGCACGGTGTCGGGGTAGTGGGTGTCGATCTCCTTGCGGACCCGCTTGAGGAAGGAGTGGGTGCGCGGGAGGTTCTCGCAGTTGGTGCCCTCCTCCTGGTACAGGTACGGCACGGCGTCCAGCCGGAAGCCGTCGATGCCCAGGTCCAGCCAGAACCGCAGCGCGGAGATGATCTCCTCCTGCACGGCGGGGTTCTCGTAGTTGAGGTCCGGCTGGTGGGAGAAGAAGCGGTGCCAGTAGTACTGCTTGCGCACCGGGTCGAAGGTCCAGTTCGACGCCTCGGTGTCGACGAAGATGATCCGGGCGTCCTGGTACTGCTTGTCGTCGTCCGCCCAGATGTAGTAGTCGCCGTAGGGCCCGTCCGGGTCGGTGCGGGACTCCTGGAACCACGGGTGCTGGTCGCTGGTGTGGTTCATGACGAAGTCGATGATGACGCGCATGCCGCGCTGGTGGGCGGCGTCGACGAACTCCACGAAGTCGGCGAGGTCACCGAACTCCGGCAGCACGGAGGTGTAGTCGGCGACGTCGTAGCCGCCGTCCCGCAGGGGGGACTTGAAGAACGGCGGCAGCCACAGGCAGTCCACGCCCAGCCATTGGAGGTAGTCCAGCTTTGCGGTGATGCCCTTCAGGTCGCCGACGCCGTCGCCGTTGCTGTCCTGGAAGGAGCGGACCAGGACCTCGTAGAAGACGGCCCGCTTGAACCAGTCGGGGTCGCGGTCGCGTGCGGGGGTGTCCTCGAACGTGTCGTGGACGGGCTCATTCACGATCATGATGTGGGTGACCCTCCGGTCTGCTGGGACGGTCGCAGGGTGAGGACGTGCGCGGGCGCGCGGCCCGGCTCGAGGCGCACATAGTTGGCCCTGCCCCAGTGATAGGTCTCGCCGGTGAGCTCGTCGCGCACCGGTACGGTCTCGTCCCCTTCGAGACCGAGTTGCGGCATGTCCAACGAGACCGTGGCCTCCTGGGTGTGGTGGGGATCGAGGTTGGCGACGACGAGGACGACGTCGGATCCGGAGCGTTTGGAGTAGGCGATCATCCGGTCGTTGTCGATGTGGTGGAAGTGGATGTCGCGCAGCTGCTGGAGGGCCGGGTGGCGGCGCCTGATCCGGTTGAGCGTGGTGATCAGCGGTGTGATCGTACGGCCCTCCCGTTCCGCCGACTCCCAGTCACGCGGGCGGAGTTGGTACTTCTCCGAGTGCCGGTACTCCTCGCTCCCGTACCGCAGCGGGACGTTCTCGCAGAGCTCGTAGCCCGCGTAGAGACCCCACGAGGGTGAGAGGGTCGCGGCGAGCACCGCGCGGATCTCGTAGGCGGGCCGGCCACCTTCCTGGAGGTAGGCGTGGAGGATGTCGGGGGTGTTCACGAAGAAGTTGGGCCGCATGTAGGAGGCGGCCTCGCCGGCGAGCTCCGTGACGTACTCGGTCAGTTCGTGCTTGGTGTTGCGCCAGGTGAAGTACGTGTACGACTGCTGGAAGCCGATCGCGCCCAGGGTGTGCATCATCGCCGGCCTGGTGAACGCCTCCGCCAGGAAGATGACGTCGGGGTCCGAGCCGTTGATCTCCGCGATCACCTTCTCCCAGAAGACGACCGGTTTCGTGTGCGGATTGTCGACGCGGAAGATCCGTACACCGTGGTCCATCCAGAACCGCAGCACGCGCACCGTCTCGCGGACGATGCCCTTCATGTCCGCGTCGAAGGCGATGGGGTAGATGTCCTGGTACTTCTTCGGCGGGTTCTCCGCGTACGCGATGCTCCCGTCGGCCCGGTGGTGGAACCACTCGGGGTGCTGCTTCACCCAGGGGTGGTCGGGGGAGCACTGCAGTGCGAAGTCCAGCGCCACCTCCATGCGCAGCGAGCGGGCGGCCGTCACGAAGTGGTCGAAGTCGGCGAGCGTGCCGAGGTCGGGGTGGACGGCGTCGTGCCCGCCGGAGGCGGAGCCGATGGCCCAGGGCACGCCGACGTCGTGGGGGCCCGCGGTGAGCGCGTTGTCCGGTCCCTTGCGGTGGGTGGTGCCGATGGGGTGGATCGGCGGCAGGTACACCACGTCGAAGCCCATCGCGGCGAGCGCGGGCAGCCGTTCCGCGGCGGTGCGGAACGTGCCGGAGACCGGCGGTTCGCCCTCCTTGACGACGGCGCCCTCCGAACGGGGGAACAGCTCGTACCAAGAGCCGTACAGCGCCCGCCGCCGCTCCACCAGCAGGGGCAGCGGCGGGGAGGCGCTGACCAGTTCACGCAGCGGATGACGGGCCAGGGCGGCGTCGGCGTCGGCGGCGAGCGCCGCGGCGAGCCGTGCCGCGGCGGGCCGGGTCGTGTCGCGCAGGGCGTCGACGGCGGCGAGCACGGCCTCCCGGCCGTCCTTCTTGGGCACGCCGGAAGCGGCGCGTTCGTACAGCTCCGCACCCTCGGCCAGCACCAGTTCGGTGTCGATCCCGGCAGGGATCTTGATGCCGGCGTGGTGGCGCCAGGTGGCGACGGGGTCGCTCCAGGCCTCGACGGTGTAGGTCCAGTGGCCTTCTGCGGCGGGGGTGACCTCCGCTCCCCACCGGTCGGTACCGGGGGCGAGTTCCCGCATGGGGATGAAGGGGCCGGGGCGGCCCTTCGGGTCGTGCAGCACGACATTGGCGGCGACAGCGTCGTGGCCCTCGCGGAAGACCGTGGCGGTGACCTGGAAGGTCTCACCCGCCACGGCTTTCGCGGGCCTTCTGCCGCAGTCGACGAGTGGGCGGACGTCCAGGACGGGGATGCGACCGATGAGCGAGTTCACAACATCACCTGAGGGCTGTGCGGGCAGGTCGGATGGAGCGGAATGTCTCGTTTGTGCGGGCCGAGTCTCATTTGACTAGGTTTTATTTGTATCTGCTGAGTCGGTGACTGGCGGGCTGCGGGCATGTCCGCTCCTGTCCGCGTTCACTCGGGTGGACGGTAGGGAGGCCGATCGAGGGGTGCTCTCGCCTGCGTTCCGGGTGAGCCTTCCCACGCCCTTCGGGTGGGCAATCCGGTGATGTGTTAACTACTAGGACGTACGGGGTCGCACAAGACACACGAGAAGAGACCGGCCCGTCACGAGGCCGGAATCCGTCTCGTCCGACGGCCGTTCACCCCCCGGTCACCCCAGTGCGCCCGGCGTACGACCGTGCGCCGTGGTTAGGTTCGGCGCGGACCGATACCGTCGGAAATGACGGAAAAGGACGCACCGTCGTGCGTCCCCTCGGATGCGTACCTCCCCTGCGAAGGTGGAACCTGTGAAGGCCATTCGTCGATTCACCGTCCGCCCCGTCCTCCCCGAGCCGCTCGGGCCGCTCAGTGACCTCGCACGCAATCTGCGCTGGTCCTGGCACACCGAGACCCGAGAGCTCTTCCGATGCGTCGA
This sequence comes from Streptomyces peucetius, assembly GCF_025854275.1. NCBI lineage: Bacteria > Bacillati > Actinomycetota > Actinomycetes > Kitasatosporales > Streptomycetaceae > Streptomyces > Streptomyces peucetius. The sequence goes on from NZ_CP107567.1 coordinate 5,499,114, forward strand.
TCCCGAGGGGTGGCGTGCCGTCGGCGGCGACCCCGTACGGCTCCTCGGGAACGTCTCCGCCACCCGTATGGCCGAACTGGCCAAGGACCGTCGTTTCCTCCGCCGGCTCACCGCCGCCGCCGACGACCTCGACGACTATCTGCACGGCCGCAGGTGGTACCAGTCCCACGGCGGTGACGGGGGCCCCGACGCCCCCGCCTTCCCGGACGCCATCGCCTATTTCTCCCCGGAGTTCGGGGTCACCGCCGCCCTGCCCCAGTACTCCGGCGGCCTCGGCATCCTCGCCGGCGACCACCTCAAGGCCGCCAGCGACCTCGGCGTCCCGCTCATCGGCGTCGGCCTGCTCTACCGCCACGGCTACTTCCGCCAGTCGCTGTCCCGCGACGGCTGGCAGCAGGAGCACTACCCCGTGCTCGACCCCAACGAGCTGCCGGTCAGCCTGCTGCGCGAGGCGGACGGCGCCCCCACCCGGGTGTCCCTCGCGCTCCCCGGCGGCCGCTCGCTGCACGCGCACATCTGGGTCGCCCGGGTCGGCCGCGTACCGCTGCTCATGCTCGACTCCGACATCGAGGACAACGGGCCCGGCGCCCGCGACGTCACCGACCGGCTGTACGGCGGCGGCAGCGAACACCGGCTGCTCCAGGAGATGCTGCTCGGCATCGGCGGCGTCCGGGCGGTCCGCGCGTACTGCCGGCTCACCGGCCATGCGGCGCCCGAGGTGTTCCACACCAACGAGGGCCACGCCGGCTTCCTCGGCCTCGAACGCATCCGCGAACTGGGCGAGCCCGCCGAGCACGGCGGCAGCGGCCTCGGCTTCGACGCCGCGCTGGAGGCGGTGCGGGCCGGGACCGTCTTCACCACCCACACCCCCGTACCGGCCGGCATCGACCGCTTCGACCGCGAGCTCGTCGCACGCCACTTCGCCGAGGGCGCCGAACTGCCGGGCGTGCCCGTCGACAAGGTGCTCCAGCTCGGCATGGAGACCTACCCGGGCGGCGAGCCCGGCCTCTTCAACATGGCGGTGATGGGCCTGCGCCTCGCCCAGCGCGCCAACGGCGTCTCCGAACTGCACGGCGCGGTCAGCCGCAGCATGTTCGCCGGACTCTGGCCGGGATTCGACGCGACCGAGGTGCCGATCACCTCCGTCACCAACGGGGTGCACGCCCCGACCTGGGTGGCACCCGAGGTGTTCCGCCTCGGCGCCCGCCAGATCGGCGCCGCCCGCACCGAGGACGCCCTGTCCGTCGGCGGCTCGGGGCGCTGGGACTCCGTCGGCAACATCGCCGACGCCGACATCTGGGAGCTGCGCCGGTCACTGCGCGAACAGTTGGTCCACGAGGTGCGGGACCGGCTGCGAGCCTCCTGGCGCCAGCGGGGCGCGGGCTCGGCCGAACTCGGCTGGATCGACGGCGTACTCGACCCGGACGTACTCACCATCGGGTTCGCCCGCCGGGTGCCGTCGTACAAGCGGCTGACGCTGATGCTCCGCGACCGTGAGCGGCTGACGGAGATGCTGCTCCACCCCACCCAGCCGATCCAGATCGTCGTCGCCGGCAAGGCCCACCCGGCCGACGACGGCGGCAAGCGGCTGGTGCGGGAGCTGGTGCGCTTCGCCGACGACCCGAAGGTGCGCCACCGCATCGTTTTCCTGCCCGACTACGGCATGGCGATGGCGAAGAAGCTCTACCCGGGCTGCGACGTCTGGCTGAACAACCCGCTGCGCCCCCTGGAGGCCTGCGGCACCAGCGGAATGAAGGCCGCGCTGAACGGAGCGCTCAACCTGTCGGTCCTGGACGGCTGGTGGGACGAGTGGTACGAGCCCGACTTCGGCTGGGCGATCCCCACTGCCGACGGCGCGTCCACCGACGAGGACCGCCGTGACGAGCTGGAGGCGGCGGCGCTGTACTCGCTGATCGAGGAACGGGTCGCCCCCCGCTTCTACGACCGGGGCAACGGCGGCCTGCCCGATCGCTGGATCGAGATGGTCCGCCGCACCCTCACCACGCTCGGTCCCAAGGTGCTCGCAGGCCGCATGGTGCGCGAGTACGTGGAGCGGCTGTACGCGCCCGCCGCGCAGGCGCACCGGTCCGTCGACGCCACCGGCGCCCAGGAGCTCGCGGCCTGGAAGTCCCGGGTGCGCGCGGCGTGGCGGCAGGTGGCCGTCGGCCACGTGGAGGCCGTCGACCAGGACGCGGTGGGGGGTTCCTCGGGCACGGCCGGTCTCGGTGCGACGCTCACGCTGCGCGTCCAGGCGGCGCTCGGCGAACTGCGGCCGGAGGACGTCGAGGTACAGGTGGTCGCGGGCCGCGTCGACTCCGACGACACCATCCGCGACGCTCGCACCTTCCCGCTGAAGCCGGCGAGCGGCCCGGACCTGGAGGGCCGCTGGGTGTACGAGGGCCCCCTCGCCCTGGACCGCACGGGACCCTTCGGCTACACCGTCCGCATCCTGCCCGCCCACCGGCTGATCCCGGTGGGCGCGGACCTCGGGCTCGTCGCGGTGCCGACGGAGTCGGCGGTCGAGGCGGCGGGAGGCGTGCTGCTGCGGTGACGCGGTGACGCGGTCGTCTTCACGTGTGCCCCCGGTCCGGAACCCCGGGCCGGGGCACACATGCGTCACAGCGCCGCCAGGGCCCTCAGCACCAGCGAGGTGTGATGTCCCGGCTTGGGGATCAGGGACTGTACCTGGCCGTGCGGGTCGAGCACGACGGCCGCCCGCGCGAGCAGTGAGCGCCCGCCGGACTGCACCTCCGGCACGCCAGAGCGTCCGGCCGCGGCTCGATGAGGCTCAGGCAGGAGCCCCCGCGCCGTGCGCGATGTCACGCCTCCGGAGCCCGGATGGTGACCGTGGTGAACGGCGTGGGCTCGGTGCCCGTCCAGCGGTGGAGTACGGCCTGGCCCGTCTGCCGGGTGACACCGCCGTCGTGGTCCTTGGCCGCCTCGCCCACGTAGAACTGGCCGTCGTCGAGCGCGACCAGCCCGAACTGCCCCGGCGAGTCCCAGCCGTAGGTGTCCGACCGCGCATGGTGGACTCCCTGTGGGACCAGGTCCAGCAGCTGCCCTTGCTCCGGCTCCGGCTGACCCCGAAGCGGCCCGGCTTCCGGGACGCGGTCGCCGTCGACCACGAAGAGGGACGAGTTGGGGAAGGTGGTCTTGGTTCCCTTGTACGTGGCCATCAGCCACCGGCGGCTGTGCGCGTCGTACTCGAGGTTCTGCACACCGTAGGTCGTGTTCCCCGTGTACACGAAGTACTTGCCGTCGGGCTCGGAGGGCCCGACGCGGTGCGGCTGTGACTCCGTCAGAGGCCGCTGGAACGCGCTCCAGTCGCGGATGTCGTACTGGAGCAGGACCTGATGGTCATTGTCCGTGCGGCCGGTGTGGGGGTACACCCCGTAGGCGACGGTCAGCTTCTGCTGCCCGCCCTTCTTCCCGAACGCCGGGCCGAACGCCAGCCCGTCGATGCCGCTGCACCCGTAGCGGTGGTCCGCCGTGCGCGCGGTGTTGCCGTCGAAGGCGCCGTCGCCGTCCATGTCGGCCGTGTAGTCGTCCACCACCTCCTGGAGGTGAACGGTGGACACGACCCCGCTGGTGGCGGCGTCCATGTCCATCCGGCTGATCCGGTCGCCGTCCAGGATCGCGATGTAGAAGGCCTTCTCCTCCTTGTACTCCAGCGAGCCGTAGACCCGCCGGTCGTCCGTGTTGAAGTCGAGATCACCCAGATGCCCGGCGAAACCGGTGACCGAGCCGACCGGACGTCCCTCCAGGTCTGTCTTGACCAGGAGGTTGGTGAACGAGAAGTACATGAATCCCTTGCGGTCCAGGGCCATGCCCTGCAGGTGCCCGGACTGCCAGCCACCGCCGTCGATCCTGAGCGGTCGTCCGGGTGCGTTGCCCGGTGGTTCACCGCCCCCCGCGACGGCCAGGGTGCCGGTGATCGCCGCTGCCGAGCAGGCAGCGACGGACAGCAAGCCGTAGAAGCGCGACTTCCTTTTGACGGTCCCTCCCCGTGTTCTTGGCGCCCGGACCGCGCCCACCAGAGGGCGTCCGACGCATCCCACGTGGCCCCACACGCAGGAGGAAGCCGGAGCCCTGCGGGCTTCCGGCAACCCAACAGTCATGCGACAGGCGGCAGACCGTTCTTGCGTTTGATTCTACCCTTTCCCGGCTTCCAAACGGCTATGACCCTCCGCACCCGGTGGCCCGGCGACCCGCCGTCGGCAGTCCGAGGTTGTGTGGAGCTCTCGAACGCGTCGACGGCGTACGGGCACGACGCGCCGGGCAGGTGCTTCACGACCATCTTCGGCGTGCGACGTCGGACGATGGCAGAGTGGCATGACATCCGGCGGTGCCGATAGGACCGGGGCGCGATGGCAAGGTTTGCAAGGTGACGGACGAAGCAGTTACTCAGCTCGCGTGAGTGCTCGTCGCGGCTGACAAGTTCAAGGGCTCGCTCACGGCCGGTCAGTCACCGAGCGGGTGACCGCCGGTCTGCAGCGGGTCGTGCCCGCGCTGGCCGTGGAGGCCGTGCCCATGGCGCACTGTCGCCGCGGTAGTGGCCGCCGGGTTGGAACGCCGCGAGGTGCCGGTCACCGGGCCGCGCGGCCAGACCCTCACCGTTGCCTATTCCCTACGGGACGGCGCCGCCGTGGTCGGGATGGCGCATGCTTCCGGCCTCCAGCACCTGCCGGCGGGCGTCTTCGGGCCACCGACAGCGACGATGCGTACGACTCTGAGGAACTGCTGCGCGCCGCGCTCGGCCAGGGCGTACACGGCCTGTTCCCCACCCACGCCTTCCCGAACCCGGGGCAAGCTACGGCCTCCCCCTCCCGGGCAGTACGGGGGTTCCGCCCCCTGGGCGAGTGTGCCGGGCCTGCCTCGGTTCTGGTACCACGCCTCGTGCGGTGGCCTGAAACGCCGACTGGGCCGGATGCCCCCCGTCGGGCGGGCACGAATTCGCTCCGCACATCAGCCTCGCCAGCCCGGGCGCATCGGGTTTGGTCGACGTCTGGGGCTGGGGTTCGGAGGCGAAGTCTCTCGTCCCGCTGGAGTAGCCATTCTGCAGTCGACTAGTAACGCACCCATGTGGGGTATGTGATCGAACTGTGATCACCCCTGATGAGTTGATGTCCGGATATGTGATCTTGTGAAGTTGGAACGGCACATGGAATAGTCCTGCTCCGCTTCTGTGGGCGGCCTGTTACAGAAGGGAGTTGCAGGTGGGGGCGTCGGGCGGAGCGGGGAAGCTTCGAATGGTGTGGACTGGTCCGTGAGGCCAGAACGCCTCGCAAGCCCTTCGAACACCTGCAGATGCGCTTGAGGGTCTCGGCCCATTCGGGAATGGGAGCTTCGGCCGGTAACTGAGTGGCTGCGCCTGCCTGATGAGGTGATGTGCCACTGAGAGGGGGGCAATGCCGTGTGTTTGAGCACGCGTTTGGCGGTCCAGGGGCAAGCGATCGCGTCGTGGTCAGGCTGCTGGCGCGGGGAGCGGGATCGGCGCGATGCGCCGTTCTCGCTACAGGCTGCGCCGGAGTGACGTACGACATGTGCTCATGGCGGGCCCTCTGACGTCACATCTGCCGACCTGACAACCGTCGTCTTTGCCAGAACGCGCCCGTCGGGTCCACAGCCTCTATGACGATGAAAGGCCGAGTCAGCGTCTCGCTGGACCTGCAGAACGTCTTGGAACGGGCAGGGATTGACCTGCTGTACGCCGACCACGACGCAGCCCTCGGAGGTCGCTGTGAAGCTGTCGTCGGACTGTCGGGCCGGAAGTTCGACGAGCGGTACCTGCGTGAGGGCTGCGTACCGGTTCGAGACATCCCGTGCAGCGCGCCCCGAACTGGCGGGCAGTGGCGAGGCTCGTGCGGTCTTGATCCCGGCTCGGCCCGTGACGGCTGCGGCGGCCCCGCATAACTTTTGCGAGTTGCAGTGCGCCGAGGCGGGCCCGGCAAAGCGCGCTTGCCAGTGAGCTCCCCTCTCGTCGCTGCTTCGGCGCCAACCCCGACGTCACCGAGCAATCAATGGAGCCGGCCGATGGCCGAGCAGAATCTGGCGGCTGGACAACAGCCGGAATAGGCAAAGGAGGAGTAATTTCAGTGACCATCTCATTGCGCCCGCCACAGCGTGCGCCCCGACGACGAACGGTGCTCGCCACGAGTGTTGTCGTCCTGACTATCCTGGGTCTCGGGATCGGTCCGGGAGAGCGGCTTGCGTCGACTGCCGCGGCCGCCACTGGCTGTTCAGGTGTGGAGTCCGACTTCAACGGTGACGGGGTTCGCGATGTCGTTATCGCGGATCCTGAGGCGGCCGTCGGCGGCAAGGAGCGGGCAGGCCTGGTTCGCATCGTCTACGGCGGTGGCAGTGGCGGACTCGAGCTGTCACAGGACTCGGCAGGGATCCCCAACGCCGCAGAGCCAGGAGACGAGTTCGGGCATGCGCTGGCCGTCTACGATGCCAACGCGGACGGCTGCTCCGATATCGTCATCGGCAGCCCCTACGAGGACATCGCTACGAACGTCGACGCGGGGCTTGTGCAGATCGTGTACGGGGCGCCGACGGGCCTGAACAGCGGTAAAGCCGTCACAGAGCATTTCCAGGGATCGAACGGGACCCTCGGAGGAGGGGCCGAGTCGGGTGACTGGACCGGCTATGCGCTGGCTGCGGGCACGTCCTCGGCAGGCACTCCGTATCTACTGATCGGTGCCCCGGGGGAGGCACTCGGTTCGTCGGAGGACGCCGGGGTCTTCTTCTACGTGCACGGCACCACCCAGACGGTCACCGGGATCCACCAGGACAGCACGACCGGCGGTGCCGTCCCGGGCGCCCTCGAGACCGACGATCGCTTCGGCGCGTCACTTGCCGCCGCACCCACCCACTTCGCCGTGGGCTCACCTGGCGAGGCGATCGGCACGACGACGTTTGCCGGCGGCGTCGCGGTCTTCAGTCACACGCTGCTGAACGGCTCCCCCAAGACGGTCCTCGGGTTGGGTCAGGATGTGGATGGCGTCTCAGGAACCGCGGAAGCCGGCGACGGGTTCGGAACCTCGCTCGCCATGGTCCCGTACCGGCCTTCAGGGGCCACCTCCACCACCGAGTCGTTGCTGGCGGTCGGTGTGCCGGGAGAGGACCTGTCCACGACCGTCGATGCGGGTGCCGTCCAGAACTTCCGCATCAAGACCTCAGACACCTTCAGCCAACACGCGTGGGTGGACCAGAACTCCCTCGACGTCGAGGGCGAGGGCGAGGCAGGCGACTTCTTCGGCCAGCGGCTCGCCGCGGTCAACACCGCGCCCAACAGCGTCAGCACCGGGGCCAGCACGCGGCTCGCCATCGGCGCCCCCGGCGAGGAGTCTGCGGAGGAACACCGTGAGAAGGGCGGCGTGCACATCGTGCCGATGATCGGCGCGGCCGGCGCGTCCGATGCCTGGATCGAACCCGGCTACGGCATTCCCAGCGAAGCCGCGGCTCTGCAGCTCGCCGGACTGAGTCTCGCGAGCAGCCCGGCCGGGCTGTACGTCGGCATGCCCTACGGGCCCGCCGGGGGCCATGGCGTTCACCTCTTCCCCTGGGCGGTGGCGAACGGCGGCGCACCCACACAGAGCTTCAGGCCCGGTGAGGGCGGAATCCCCGCCAGCGACATCGCCTTCGGGGCGGCGGTGCGCTGATGAACGATATGGAGAACGGGCGGATGTCCAGACGAATACGGGGCGGCCTCGTGCTACGCGGCGCGCTCGCCGCGGTGGCGGCGAGCGCCGTGCTGACGGGAGGCTTCAACCCCCTCCCGGACGACTTCGCAGGGAATGCTCCTGCACCGGACCAGTCGGCGGTCGGCATCGGCACACCCGTGCAGACGGAGGCCGAGGCCCTCACGGTGGCGCAGAAGAGCGGCAAGAAGATCGAGATCCTCGGTATGCGCACCGCACGCCGGGAGATCTTCGCCGAGCCCGACGGGACCTTCACCGCCCGCCAGTACACCAACCCGATCCGTACGTTCCAGGACGGCGGCTGGGTCGACATCGACAAGACCTTGATGCGGCGGGCCGACGGCACCGTGGGGCCCAAGGCGATCGCCGTAGCCCTGTCCTTCTCGGATGGCACTGCCGGCGAGCCGTTCGTCACCATGAACCAGGCCGGCCGTGAGCTCGCGCTGACCTGGCCGTACGGCAAGCTGCCCGCCCCCGTGCTCGAAGGCGAAACAGCCACGTACAAGGACGCACTGCCAGGGATCGACCTGGTCGTACGGGCCGAGGCCGACGGCTTCGGCCATCTCCTTGTCGTCAGAACCCCCGAAGCAGCGGCCGATCCCAGACTGGCGAGGGTCGACCTGGGCCTGCAGACGGATGGACTCACCATGAAGGAGAACGCCTCCGGCGCGCTCCTGGCCGAGGACGCCGCTGTCGGCGGCACCGTGTTCGAGGCCGGCAAGCCTGTGATGTGGGACTCGGCAGCCGTCAAGGAGGCCGCCGCCAGGGCTCAGGGCCCGAAGGCCGTTTCCAAAGCGCTCGCCGCAGCATCGGCGGAAGCGGCTCCCGCACCCATTGTCGCGCCGAGGGCCGCACTTGCCGGCCCGGGCGGCGGCGGCAGGACGACACCGCTGGGCATCGAGCTCGGCGAGGGAAAGTTGTCACTCGTCCCCGACCAGAATCTTCTCAAGGACAAGGACACTGTCTTCCCGGTCGTCATCGACCCGATCGAGCGCACGACCTCACGCGCCGCGTGGACCGGCGTGATGTCCGGCTACCCCGGCGAACAGGACTGGAAGTACTCGGGAAGCGCGGGCGTGGGCAAGTGCCCGACCGACTACAGTCCGGTCTCCTGCAACGGTGTCGGGGTGCGGCGCCTGCTGTTTACGATGCCGATGTCGTTCTACAAGGACAAGCAAATTCTTGGAGCGACGTTCTCCGCGCGGATCGACCACATCTACAGCGCCACGCCGACCGCCGAGTCGATCCGGCTGTACCGCATCGGCGGCAAGAACTACAGCATCACGTCCTCCAGCGACTGGTCCAGCACCTCGGACGACTGGGACGACCACATCGGCACGGTCGACAAGGCGATCTCGCCGACAAGCTGCTCCAGCCAGGCAAACCTCCACTTCGAGGGCGGCTCCACCGGCGAGTTGACCACGGAAGTGAAGACGGCGGCGGCCGAAGGCTGGTCCTCGATGACGCTGGGGCTACGTGCGGGGGACGAGACCACCTTCCCCGGGTGGAAGCGCATCTGCGGCAACACCTACCTATCGATCAAGTACAACAACCTGCCGCGCAAAATCACCACCCTTTCCCAGAATCCGGGCGGTGTCTGCGAATCGGGCGCAGACCGGCCGTACAGCGAAGTCCCACCGCAGCTGCAGGCCATCGCGAGCGACCCCGACCACGACAACGGCAACACCGACAAGGTGAAGGTCCAATTCAAGGTGGACTGGACGGACCCGTTGACGAACGAGGCAAAGAGCTACACGTACCTGACGCCCACGTGGTTGTCCCCCACCTCCGGCACCAAGTTCGTGCACACCGTGAAGTCGACGATCCCGCAGAACACCGTCATCTACTGGAGCGCACGCGCCTACGACGGTGACGGCTACGGACCCTGGAGCTACGACGGCGACACCGTGCGGTGCGAGTTCGTCTACGACAAGACGATGCCGGGCGCACCGAGTGTCCTCTCCAAGCAATACCCGTCCGACACCGTCTACCACGACGGCGTCGGCACATACGGCAGCTTCACCTTCTCGCCCAACCCGAACGACCAGGCCGCCAACGCCGACGTGGTGAAGTACCGGTACGCCTTTGACAGTACGGCCACCCCGGCCACCACGGTCACCGCCTCCACGGCCGGCGGACCAGCCACCGTCACGTGGATGCCGACCAGACCGGGCCGGCACTGGGTCGACGTCATCGCCGTCGACAAGGCGGAGAACCCGAGCACCAAGGCACACTACGAGTTCCTGGTGACTGAGGGCACGCCCGTCGCTGCTCAGTGGAACTTCGCCGATGTGGCAGGCAGCACAGAGGCGCACGAAGAGACTGGCGTGTTCTCCGCGAACACCGGCACAGGCGTCGCCTTCGAGGCCGAAGGCCCTGGCGGCAAAGTGGACTCGGCCGCGCACTTCGACGGCTCCCCCGAGGCGTACGCCGACGTGAGCAAGACCGTGCTCGACACCTCCAAGGGCTTCAGCGTCAGCGCATGGGTACGCCCCAGCGGCACGCCCACCCGTGACATGGCGGTGGTCAGCCAGGACGGCACCGGCGAGCCCGGCTTCACCCTCGGCTACGACCACACAGCCGGTACCTGGGCGTTCTCCGTCCCCGTGACCGACGTCGAGTCCCTCGGCGAGTGGAAGGCGGTCGCCACCGGTGTCAGCGTGCTCCCCGACCAGTGGGTGTTGCTGACTGGCGTGTACGACGCGACCACGTCCGAGCTGCGGCTCTACGTCAACAAGGACTCCAAGGGCGTCGCTCAGCGCCGCTCCGTGTGGAGGTCCTACGGCCCGCTGCAGATCGGCCGCTCCACGGCCAAGAGCGGCTACCGGGACAACTTCGCCGGCGATCTTGCCGAAGTCCGCGTCTTCGACCGGGTGCTGCCCGCCGCACAGGTGGCGGAACTGATGACCGTCAAGCCGGAGCGCGAGAACTACTGGCAGCTCGACTCGGTGACCGAGGGAGATTCGCCGGACACCGGGACGGGGCAGGCACTGACCCTCGCGGGCGGCGCCAATGTGTTCATCCCACCGTCCGACGACCCCTACTACGGGGGCCCTTACCCGTTGGTCGGCGCCGGTCATCTGATGCTCGACGGCGACGGGGACTACGCATCGACGGCGACCCCGCCGGTCACCGGCGCGGTGGGCTTCACAGTGGCAGCACGCGTCAGGCTCACAACGCTCGATCCGGTCAAGTCCCAGACCGTGCTGTCGCTGCCGGGGTCTGCGGCGAACCGCCTCGCGGTTCGCTACCGGCCCGGCACGGACGCCGGAACGCCGTCGATGTGGGAGCTGGCGGTCGCCGAATCCGACTCGGCCACGGCACCGGTGAAGTCGTTCGCCGACGACCAGGTGCTCCCGGACACCGACCCGCAGGGGCAGCATCTGGCAGTCGTTTACGACGCGTTCGCCAACGAGATCCGGCTGTACGTGAACGGCATGCTCGCCGACCTCGCCCACGGGACGGACGACACGCTGTGGGCCGCCACTGGCGGTCTCCAAGTGGGCCGTTCCGCACTCAGCGCCGGCAGTGAGTATTTCGCGGGCGAGATCGACGAAGTCCGCGTCTACAGCGGAGCTGCGGACAAGATCGCGGTTCAGAAGATGGCCAACCCGATGTCCCTGCCGGACATGTGATCCCGACGGGCCGGTGGGCCGATCCCCGTGGCGGCCCACCCGCCCGTTACCTTCCCACCCCTCTACGTGCGGAGACACGTGATGCCATTTCGTGGCCGGTTGCTGAACCGGCGCATACCAGGGCGGTTGCTCGCAGCGACCGCTCTCGGCGTGACCATCGCCTTGACCGGCAGTACGGTCCAGGCCGTCCCCCTCACACAGGATCAAGCAGGCCGGGGTAGACCCGGCGTCCAGGACTTCGGCGACCCGGTGCAGGGCGTCGACGCCAAGGCCAAGTCACGCCCGCCCGACCCGGCCAGGAAGGCCGCCGTCACCGCACTCGACAAGCCGGTCTGGCCTGCCGGCGGCAGCGCCGAACTGTCCGTGGCGGCCTCCCCGCCGAAGACCGGGACCAAGGTCGGCGGCCTGCCCGTCTCGGTCTCCGCGGTGAAGTCGAAGCCGTCGAAGGCGGCCAGGACAGGAGCCGCCGCGGCCCCGTCCGCGCCCGCCAAGGTCAACGTGGACGTCCTTCCCTCCCGACGGGCCGCCGATCTTGGTGCGGGTGCGCTGCTGCGTGTCGAACGCGCCGACGACCGGGCCGAGAACGCCGCGGTTCGCCTCTCCGTCGACTACTCGGCCTTCGCCGAGGGTTACGGTGGCTCGTACGCCTCCCGGCTGCACCTCGTCCAGCTCCCGGCCTGTGCGACGGTCGCCACACCCGGCAGCAAGGCGTGCCCCGAGCTGCCGAAGCCGCTGCCGACGGTGAACGACGTCGAGGACCGCACCGTGTCCGCGACGGTCGTCGCCGCGCCCGCACCCGAGCCGGGTCCCTCGACCATGGCCGTCGAAGGCGCGCAGCTCGTCGCGCTCGCGGCCGGCCCCTCCTCGGCCCAGGGCACGTACAAGGCCACTCCGCTGTCCCCCTCGGCCAGCTGGAGCGTCGCCAACTCATCGGGTGGCTTCAGCTGGAGCTACCCGATGCGGACGGTGCCCACGCCGGGTGGCCAGTCCCCGAGCATCGGTCTCGGCTACTCATCACAGTCCGCCGACGGACGCACCTCGGTGACCAACAACCAGGGGTCCTGGGTCGGAGAGGGCTTCTCGTACGACCCGGGCTACATCGAGCGGCGTTACAAGCCGTGCTCCGACGACGGCCACTCCACTTCCGGTGAGCAGTGCTGGGCGTTCGACAACGCCTCGATCATGCTCAACGGCAGCTCGTCGGAGCTGATCAAGGACGACAAGACAGGGGAGTGGAAGTTCTCGTCCGACGACGGCACCAAGGTCGAGAAGGCCACCGGCGCGACGCACAACGGCGACAACGACGGCGAGCACTGGAAGGTCACCACCTCCGACGGTACCGAGTACTGGTTCGGGCTGAACCGCCTGCCCGGCTGGACCAGCGGCAAGGAGACGACGGGCTCCACCTGGACCGTCCCCGTCTTCGGTGACGACTCCGGCGAACCCTGCTACAACGCCACCTTCACCAGCGCCCACTGCAAGCAGGCGTGGCGCTGGAGCCTCGACTACGTCAAGGACACGCACGGCAACGTGATGTCCTACTTCTACGCTCCCGAGACGAACCACTACGCCTTGAACGGCAAGACGGACGTCAACGGCACCGCGTACCACCGGGGCGGTTACCTGAAGCGTGTCGACTACGGTCAGCGTGACGGTGCCGTGTACGCCGCCAAGGCGCCCGCCCGTGTCGTTTTCGAGGTCGCTGAACGCTGCCTGCCGACGGCGGACTTCGACTGCGCGGAGGCCAAGCGGACCGAGGCGAACGCCTCCCACTGGCCGGACACCCCTGTCGACCAGGAGTGCAAGGCGAACACGAAGTGCACCGTCGGCCAGACCTTCTGGACGACGAAGCGCCTGACCGGCATCACCACGCAGATGCGCAAGAGCGCAACCGAGTACCAGGATGTGGACGCGTGGACATTGACGCATCTGTTCACGGACAACGGTGACGACTCGAAGACTCTGTGGCTGACGAAGATCAACCACGAGGGACGGGTCGGTACCACGGCGAAACTGCCCACGCTGGAACTGTCCGGCGAGCAGCTCGCCAACCGGGTCGACGCCGTGGGCGACAACATCGCACCGTTCCACCGCTACCGGCTCGCCTCCGTCCTGAGCGAGACCGGGGCGCAGCTCGACATCAACTACGCACCGACCGAGTGCACCAAGGACGCGCTGCCCAAGCCGGGCGAGTCGACGAAGCGCTGCTACCCGGTCAAGTGGGCGCCCCCCGGCACCATCGAGCCCATCACGGACTGGTTCCACAAGTACGTGGTCGCCGAGATCGTCGAGACCGATCGCACCGGCGGCAGCGACTCGCTCGTCACCCGGTACAACTACAACGGTGACGCGGCCTGGCGCAAGGCCAAGCCGGACGGCATCACCGAGGACAAGTACCTCACGTGGGGCGGCTGGCAGGGCTACGGCAAGGTCACCGTCACCTCGGGCAGCGCCGACAAGCAGACCTCGCGGATCGACTACACGTATCTGCAGGGCATGGACGGCGACAAGAACGCGTCGGGCGGCACGCGTTCGGTGCAGGTCACGGACTCAACCGGAGTCACGTACACAGACTCGGAGGAGTTCACGGGCCACCAGCTCGAGGCACACACCTACGACGGGACCAAGCTGGTCTCCAAGGTGATCAACGAGCCGTGGAAGCACAACACGGCGACACAGACCCGCACCTGGGGCACCTCCCACTCGGTCATCGTCCGCTCCGACGTGGAACGCGGATACAGCCTCCTGTCCAACGGCGACTGGCGCGAGACGAAGAGCACCACGAAGTACGACACTGCGAACGGCACCGGCCGCGCGGTGGAGGTCGAGGACCTCGGCGACGTCTCCACGGCCGTCGACGACACCTGCACCCGCACCTGGTACGCGGACAATGCCGCCGCCAACATCCTCTCCCTGCCGTCGCGCAGTGAGGCCGTGGGTGTAAAGTGCTCGGTCACCCCGGACCGGAAGACCCAGGTCCATGCCGACGAGCGGACCTCGTACGACGGCAAGGCGTTCGGCGAGGCCCCGATTAAGGGCGACGCCACCAGGACCGAGCGCCTCACCGCCCACAACGGCACCACCGGCACGTACCAGGTCACCGGCACCACCACGTACGACGCCTTCGGTCGCCCGCTGTCCCAGACGGACGCTTCCGGGGCCGTGACCCGGACGGCGTACACCGATGTCAACGGCCTGATCTCGCAGACCAAGAACACCAATGCCCTCGGCCACGTCACGACCACCGACTACGCGCCCGCCTGGGGCATGTCGGCCGGTCAGACCGACCCGAACGGCAAGCGCACCGACCTGGCCTACGACGCCCTGGGCCGCCTGACGTCTGTCTGGCTGCCGGACCGGGCGAAGACCCAGACACCGAGCATCAAGTACTCGTACAACGTCCGCCGCGACAAGGTGACGGCGGTCAAGACGGAGAAGATCGAGAACGGTGGCTCGTACGGGGCCGAGTACCAGCTGTATGACAGCCTGCTGCGCCCGCGCCAGCTCCAGACGGAGGGCCCGGGCGGGACTCGCATGGTCGCGGACGCCTTCTACGACGGAACCGGTAAGGTCAAGAAGACCCATCTCACGTACAACGCGGCCAACCCTCCGTCGGACGAACTGCTGGAAGTCCACAACGGCGAGGTGGGCCAGCAGAGTTTGATGGAGTACGACGGCCTCGGCCGCCCGACGGCGCAGATCGTGGCCGTGTCGGGCGTCGAGCAGTGGCGGACCACCACCACGTACAACGGTGAGCGGACCACGGTCGACCCTCCGACGGGCGGCGTGCCCACCACCACCATCACGGACTTCGCGGGCAACACCAAGGAGATCTGGTACTACCGGGGCGATTCCCCGAACGGGCTGTCCGGCTACGACGTCACCAACTACACCTACACTCCGAAGAACCAGCTCAAGACGGTGACGGACGCCAAGGGCAACCAGTGGCGTTACGAATACGACCTGCTGGGCCGCAAGACGAAGAGCATCGACCCCGATGCGGGCACGTCCACGACGGTGTACGACGCGCTCGACCGTCCGGTGACGGCCACGGACAGCCGCGGCAAGAAGATCTCCACGGTCTACGACAAGCTCGGCCGCACCCTGTCCACGTGGCAGGGGGAGCCCACGACCGGCACCCGCCTCACGGAGACGCGCTACGACAAGGCAGGTCTTCTGGGGCACGCCTGGGCCGACATCAGCTACATCTCGCCGACGGAGTCGTTCGGCACCGTCATCATGACCTGGGACGACTTCTACCGTCCGCTGAAGACGAACTACGTGGTGCCCGCCTCGCAGGGGGCACTCGCCGGCTCGTACACCTTCACATCGGTCTACAACAGTGACGGCACCCTTCAGTCCACCGGTCTGCCTGCCGCGGGCGGCCTGCCGGCCGAAGTGCTCGTAAATGGCTACGACGAGCTGCAGCGCCCGACGACACTCACGGGCTCGACCCCGTATGTCACCAACACGATCTACTCCAACCAGAGCCATCTGCAGCAGCTGGAGCTGTCGACCGGTAGCGGCAAGAAGGTCTGGCAGACCTTCGACTACGAGACCGGCACCGATCGTCTGAAGCGCGTGGTGGTCGACGTCTACGGCGCGGCCGCACCGGCGAAGGAGGCGCACTACTCCTACGACCAGGCCGGCAACGTCCTTTCCATCGCGGACACGTCGAACGCTGCCTCGCCCGACGTGCAGTGCTTCGGCTACGACTCGCGCCAGCGCCTCGCCGAGGCGTGGAGCCCCGCCTCCACCGTGGCCGACGCCTCAGGAAGCGGCTCGATCGGTTCGGCGGCGCCAGTGGCAGGCAAGGGCCCGACGGCCTGCCAGGCCGCCCCGGGCGCGAACCCGCTCGGTGGGCCGGCTCCGTACTGGAAGTCGTACGTCACCGACGCCATCGGCAACCGGACGTCCGAGACGGTCCACGACGCAAGCCTCGACCCGACGAAGAACATCACCCGCACCTACAGCTACGGCGGCGCGGGAACCCTCGGTGACGGCCCGCACCAGCTGACCAAGGTCGTCGAGAACACCCCGACCGGCGATCGGCAGTCGACCTACGAGTACGACAACACCGGCAACACCACCAAGCGCACGATCGGCGGCGACGCCCAGGTGCTGGAGTGGACGGACACCGGCAAGCTCGCCAAGGCGACGGAGGCCGACGGGTCGGAGACGACCTATCTGTACGACAGCGGCGGCAACCGGGTCCAGCGCAAGGACCCGACGGGCACGACGGTGTACCTGCCCGGCATGGAGCTGAAGCTCTCGGCCGACGGCACCAAGGAGGAAGCCACCCGCTACTACTCGCACGCGGGCCAGACGGTCGCGGTGCGCACGAACGACGGCAAGGTGTCGTTCATCGCCTCCGACCACCACGGCACAGGTGAAGTCGCCATCGACGCCGCGACGGGCTCGATCTCGCAGCGCCGCTTCGACCCGTTTGGTGTCGAACGGGGCGAGGCGACCGGCACATGGCCGGGTGAGAAGGGCTATGTCGGCGGCACGATGGACAAGTCGACCGGGCTGACACATCTGGGCGCGCGCGAGTACGACGCGGTCATCGGCAGGTTCATTTCCGTCGACCCGATCATCGAACACACGCAGCCGCAGCAGATCAACGGCTACAACTACGCCAACAACTCCCCAGTGACCCATGCCGATCCGAGCGGCATGATCATTCCCGAGTGTCTCGAGGGTCGCATCGAGTGCAGTGGCGGACAGCCCGTACGCCCCGGCTCGATCGATGATGCGGACAAGGATGTCGATGACGCGGAGGACGAGCTAGCAGGGGCACAGGGCCAGCAGACTGCTGCCAAGCAGCGCATCAAGGCGGCAGGCAAGGCCCTGGTGCAGATCGCTCGGGACCTCCTGGGTGTCGACGCCGCCCTTGACTGTGTCTCCAGCGGCGACATGGGCGCCTGCGGCGAGACATTGCTCAACATCGCGGGCAGCTTCGCCGGCGGTATCGCGGGCAAGATCCTCGCCAAGTACGGCGCACCGTGGAACTGGGCTAAGGGCGCCAAACTCGCGAAGCGCGTCGTCGGCCTGGTGGGCGACCTGATAGGTGGCGTCAAGGACCTGTGGGCGGCCAACAAGGCGGTCAGCAAGGCCCAGGACGGTTTGGCCAAGGCGAAGGACGCCCTGGCGGCGGCCAAGGCGAAGGCAGCAGCCGCCCTGAAGAAGGGCAAGTGTCACAGCTTCCTGCCCGGCACGGAGGTCCTTCTCGCCGACGGCACGACCAAACCGATCGAGGACGTCGCACTCGGTGACAAGGTCACTGTCACCGACCCCGAAACCGGTGAGACGACCATCCGCGAGGTAGCGGGCACGATCGTCACCGAGGACGACAAGCACTTCGTCGACCTCACCATCACCGGTGCCTCGGGCATTCCTGAGGCATTGATTGCCACCACGACGCATCCGTTCTGGGTCGTGTCCAAGGGCGAGTGGATCGAGGCGGGCGACCTCCTCCGCGGCATGACTCTGCGCACCCCTGCGGGTGACATCGTCGAGGTGACGGACACGCGCCACTTTGACCAGCGTCAGCGCACCCATGATCTGACCATCACCGGTATCCACACGTACTATGTGCTCGCGGGGGCTACACCGGTCCTGGTTCACAATTGTGGTGGTGCGCTAGAGGGCGCTCAGGGAGTCGCTGATGCGTCAGCTTCCATTCGCCCTTCCGCAGCAAGGCCAGCGGTTGCGGAAGCGATTCAGTTGCCGAGTGGGCGGGTCATAGCGAGTGCCAGTGTTCGCGGAGCAACGGTTCGCATACACCCGGCCGTTCAGGCAGTCCTCAACACGGTTGCTCCCGGCGCCCGCGGCGTCGGTCATGGACAATGTGGGATGGCTGTATGTCTCTCGCAGGCGCTCTTTAGCGGAGAGAGCCCAATGGGAGCCGATGCGGCAGCAGTCCTGATCAGAGGCGACGTTGGTCACCCCAAGCACGGATTCCCGGTGGGCCCGTGTAATAGCTGCAAGGCTCTTTCTGAGCACTTCAACCTCAACTTCTTGACAGGTGACTAGGGTGAGTGAGCTATCCGAAGAGGCTGAGCGGGCACTCCTGCTCGCAGGTTGGACGCCTGGCCGGTGCGTTGATACATCGGCCTGGCGTGCCCGACTGGAGGACTCTGGATTCGTCATGCACGAGGCGGCCGAGAGCTTCCTCTCCGAATTTGGTGGCCTGTCTTTCGAGTACGGCGGTGATGGGATTTCGCGGGCGCGAGAAGCCTTCGAACTTGATCCACTACTCGCACTCGGCGAGGATGACAGATTTAGCGAGTGGGGTGAATTGACCGGGGTGACACTGTTCCCGATTGGTGAACTCGATCAGGGCAGGTACTTCCTTGGTCTCGATGAAGCGGGGACGATCTACCTTGTAGCCGATTGGCTCGCGCAGTTTGGTGTGGGCCTCAACGGGATGGAAAGTCTCATTCTGGGCGTCGCGCCAGAAGTGCTCTACGATTGCTATCCGCAACCTTGATTACCGGAGTTCGGCTCAAGGCCGTCATGGCTTATCGAGTTTGACGGAACGGTTGCAGCCAGAAGCCCGCCGGTTGATTTCCGGCGGGCTTCTGGGGTGTTTGACGGCAACGGTGACGGCAACGTCAGCGGACGGCTGCTGTCGGAGGTGAGTCGGCAGGGTGGTCGTCGAGAGCGTCGTTGAGGGTGTCGATGGCTTGACGTTGGAGGCGGAGCTTCACGTGGGCGTAGACGCCGGCGGTGACGCCTATGTGGGCGTGACCGAGGAGTTCTTTGATGACGACGAGGTCGACGCCCTGCTCCAGCAGCAGGGTGGCGGTCGAGTGTCGTAGGTCGTGGAAGCGGATGCGGCGGAGCCCTGCGCGGTCGAGGAGGCCGCGGAAGCGGCGGGTGAGGTTGGCGGGGTCGAGGGGGCCACCGGTGGGGGTGGTGAAGACGAGCCCTCGTTCCTTCCAGCCCGTTCCGGGGACGGCGCGCTCCTTCTCCTGGCGTTCCCGGTGGCTCTTCAACGACTGGACGCACCCCGTGGGCAGGGCGATGCGGCGTTCGGATGCGCGGGTCTTGGTGGGCAGGGCGGTCAGGCCGCTGGTGCGGGTGCGCTGGAGGGAGCGTCGGATGCTGGCGGTGCCTGCGTCGAGGTCGAGGTCTTCCCAGTGGAGGCCGAGGAGTTCGCCTTTGCGGAGGCCGGTGCGCAGGGCGAGTTCGTACAGCGCGTGCAGCCTGTCACCGCCCGCCGTATGGAGGAGCTGTCGGGCCTCGGCTGCTGTGAGGGGCTGGAAGCGTCTCGGGCGGGGTGCCACGGTCTTGACGTTCCGGGCGACGTTGCGGGGCAGCTCGTCCTCGCGGACGGCGTGTTCCAGAGCGGACTTCAGGACCGAGTGCACGTAGGTCACGGTCAGCGGCGACAGCACCTTGCGGCAGCACTGGTCGATGGTGCAGCAGCGCTTCCGGACGGTGTCCAGCCCCTGGGCGCAGCACTGGCAGGTGGTGCGGAGCCGGTCAAGGAAGGTTCGCACGTCCCGTGTGGTCAGGCGGGCGAGCTTCTTCCTGCCCAGCCCGGGGATGAGGTAGAGGCGGATGCAGGTGCCGTATCGAGTGTGCGTGTTCTCGCGGAGCTGATGGACGGCGACGCTGCCGAGCCAGTAGGCAAGGTACTCGCCCACAGTGCTGTCTGCTGTTGCGACGGGGAGACCGCGGTTGCTGTCTGCGATCTTCCCGGCGAGCTTGTCCGCAGCTTCCTTCCTGATGGTCCCGTAGACGCGCACGCGCTTGCGGCTGCCGTCGGCGGCGAGGACGTAGCCGGCGGCCTCCCAGCGTCCGTCCTTGCGCTGGTAGATGGTGCCCTCGCCGTTTGCGCGGGCCTTCCCCTTCGGGGCCGTCATCGGGCGGCCCCTTCCAGATGCAGCTGGATGTAGTCGGTGAGCGCGTGGACGGGGATGCGGCGGGCGCGGCCGATCGTGAGCGAGGCGAGACGGCGGCTGCGGATCAGGTTGTAGAGAGCGGATCGGCCGATCTTAAGGCGGGCCATCACTTCGGGCACGGTGAGGAGTTCGTCGTCACGCACGGGCCGTCACCGCCTCGGAGCGGGTGCCGCCGACGAGGCGGGCGAGTCGTTCGAGGTCGGGTGTGAAGCCGGTGCCGTCGAAGGCCCAGTGGGCGAGTACGAGAGTGGTCGCCTCGGGCGTGGGGGTGTGGCGGCGGTGCCAGGCGGCGCGGGCCTCGCGGAGTACGCCGAGGGTGGTGGAGTAGGTGCGGGTCTTCGTGGAGAAGTGGCCGCGGAAGCCGAGCATGTGGGCCCAGTTCCGCAATTTCAGGTGTTCGAGGTCGCGGCGGGCGCCGAGGGCCCAGGCGGTGCGGATCATGTGGGCCGCGTGGTCGGGAATGGTTTCCTGGCCGAGCTCGGCGATCAACTTCAGGCGGTGGTCGAGGGTGCCGGTCGCGCTTTCGGCGCCTCCCCCCGGGGAGTGGACACCTTGATCCGGCCTCTGACCTGGGGCCGTGGAGGAGATGTCCCTTATGGTGATGAAGTTCTACTCGCTGGAGTTCAAGGCGGATGCCGTCGCGCTGTACCTGTCTGATCCGGACCTGACCCTGGCCGGGGTCGCGGAGGACCTGGGCGTGAGCCGGGGCACACTGCGGGACTGGGTGCGGGCCGAGCGGTCCCGCCGCAGCGAGCTGGGCACGACCATGAGCACGACGAGGAAGACCAAGGAGCCGGCCACGGTGAGCGAGCCCACCCGCGAAGAACTACAGGCCGAGATAGCGGCCCTGCGCACCGAGCTGAAGCAGGTGCGCAAGCAGAACGCGACGCTCGCAGAGGAACGCGACATCCTGCGCAAGGCCACGAAGTTTTTCGCGACCGAGATGACCTGGTGAACCGCTGCCAGTTCATCGAGGACCACCGGCAGACCCACGAGGTCCAGCGGTTGTGCCGACTCCTTGAGGTGGCCCGCTCCAGCTACTACAAGTGGCGAGACGGGCGTGACGCCCGCGCCGAGCGCGAGCAGGCCGACGAGGATCTGGCCGAGAAGATCCGGGCCATCCACACAGACTCCGACGGGACGTATGGCGCCCCGCGGATCACGGCCGAGCTCCGTGACACCCACGGCATGGTGATCAACGAGAAGAAGGTCGCGCGCGTCATGCGCAAGTTCCGCATCACCGGCGTGCGCCTGCGCAAGCGCGTGCGTACGACCGTGCCGGAACCGTCACAGACGCCGGTACCGGACCTGTTCAAGCGGGACTTCACCGCTCACGCGCCGAACTTGAAGTACATGGGCGACGTGACGTACCTGCCGGTCGGCGACGGCGAGCATCTCTATCTCGCGACGGTCCTGGACTGCTTCTCACGCCGGATCGTGGGCTGGTCGATCGCCGATCACATGCGCACCGACCTGGTCGCCGACGCGCTGACGATGGCTGCCGCCACCCGCGGCAGCCTCGATGGCGCCATCTTCCACAGCGATCACGGAGCGCAATACGGATCACGACAATTCGCTGATCTGTGCGCCGAGTTGGGCGTCATCCAATCCATGGGCGCGGTCGGCACCAGCGCGGACAACGCCGCCTGCGAGTCCTTCCACGCCTCCCTGAAACGCGAGACACTCCAAGGCGCCCGCCGCTTCGGCGGGCCCGGCGCCTGCCGGCGCCGCGTCTTCAAATGGCTGACGCGTTACAACATCAGACGCCGTCACTCGGCGAACGGGCAACTCAGCCCCGTCGCCTACGAGCAGCGATCAGCTACTCTGACACTCGCCGCATAACCACACGAACTGGTGTCCACTTTCCGGGTGGAAGGCCCCACATGTCCCGCGGCCAGAGCCGTCAGACTCCCCATATCGCGCGGGCCGCCGGCCTGGACGCCCACGACGTCGCGCTCGCACAGGACGACCCGACCCGGGTTGGCCTGACCGGCTAGGGCAAGGCCGCGCCCGAACTGTTCCCGCACCTCAGCTGCGACCGTCGACATGCACCGCCGATTGTCCGCAATCGCGGCATGCAGACCACATGGCGCCGCCAGAGTGCGCATCCATTCTCTGGCAGGCGTTCGCTGGGGCGGACCCCCGTAGTCCCGCGAACGCCAGCAAGTCTGGCTGGAGTTGGCCAGTCGGGCTATACCAGCGCAGCGGGGCTTGGTTCCCAGAACAGCGAAAGAGTGACCATGATCACACGCTGGCTATCCGCTCAAGTTGCCCGGTATGGCGCCTCTGCCTGCTTATTTGATCTTTTCTCTCTGGATATGTTCCGCGTTGGTAATGCTTGTTACTTCTCAATAAGGGTGAGAATTCAGGATGAATCGCGATCATCTGCCTGCTCCGGAGGAGCGAGGGCGGATCTGGAGCGGGAGGAGCCTCCGCTATATAGCGGGCGGGCTCGCTCTGCTTTTGTCCGTAACGGTGATGGAAGGCGCGGCTGTTGGCGCTGAGTCGCAGTCGGTCCAGGCCGAGAGACCGACGAACCTCGGCCCTGCCCAGGCCGACGACGAGACGTCGGCGCAGGTGATGGCCCGGCTGCAGAAGCGGCGGATCGAGATCCTGGACGCGCGGACGGATTCGACGACGAGTTGGGCAAATCCAGACGGGACGGTGACGGTGGAGTCCTTCACCGGTCCGATCCGGGTGAAGGACTCCCATGGCGCGTGGCAGCCGGTGGACGTGACGCTGTCAGAGGTGGACGGCAAGGTGCTGCCCAAGACCGCGGCCGCGGACATTGCCTTCTCCGCCGGCGGCAGCGCGGCGCCGCTGGCGCAGGTCACCCGCGGCGAGAAGACCTTCGGCGTGGCGTGGGAGGGCGCGCTGCCCAAGCCGGTACTCAACGGCAACACGGCCACCTACCCGAACGCGGTCCCTGGCGGAGACGTGGTGGTCTCCGCGCTGCCGGAGGGCTTCTCCCACTCGGTGGTGCTGCGCGAGCGGCCGAGCGGTCCGGTGGAGTTCCGCCTGCCCGTGAAGGCCAAGGGCCTCACTCTCGATGAGACGGCCGATGAGCGACTGCGCTGGCAGGACAGCAAGGGCAAGCAGGTCGCTGCTGCTCCGCCGCCGCTGATGTGGGACGGGACGGAGGATGCCAAGTCCAGGGAGCCGGAGAACACCGCGATCGTCACCACTACCGTGGAGACGACCGCTGACGGCCGGCAGACGCTCGTGCTCAAGCCCAGTGAGGCGTTCCTGTCCGACCCGGATGTGACGTATCCGGTGGTGGTGGACCCAACGAACACGCTGGCGGGTCCGACCACGGACACCTGGATCCAGTACGACGCCTACCCGAGCAGCCAGCGTGGTTCGACGGAGCTGAAGGCGGGCACCTACGACGGAGTGCAGAAGGCCCGGTCGTTCCTGAAGTTCGACGTGGCCAAGTATGCGGGCAAGAAGATCGTGGACACTGATCTGCGGCTGTACTCGTACTACTCGTCCACCTGCTCCACCTCCGGCTCGGGTGTGCAGGTGCGGCGCGTGACCTCGGATTGGGATCCGTCGGCGGTCTCGTGGTCGGCGCAGCCGTCGACGACTACCACGGGTGCGGTGACCTCGACCGCGGCCAAGGGCTACAACTCCTCCTGCCCCGCGGGTCTGGTCTCCTGGGATGTGGATGCGGTCGTGCAGGCGTGGGCCGACGGCCAGCCCAACTACGGCGTCCGCCTGGCGGCAGTCAGCGAGACCGACACTCTCACCTGGCGGCGGTACCGTTCGGCGAACTACGTCGACGGCGCCCATGACCCCAATGTTGAGCCGTCGCTGACCGTGACCTACAACTCCTACCCGGCCGTGCCGACCGCGCAGGCGATCACGCCGAGCGCGGTGAACGCGTACAACGCCAAGCGGTATGTGACCTCACTGACCCCGACCATGTCGGCCAAGGTGAGTGATGTGGACGGCGGGACGGTCAAGGCCCAGTTCGAGGTCACCCCGGACCCCGCCTACAACGACACCACCTACACCTACACCGCGCTCAGCGGCAGTGTGGCCTCGGGCTCGACCGCCTCGCTGACCATCCCGTCGACCAGCGCCTTCCCCGCGGGTACGCATCTGCGGTACCGGGTCCGCGGCTACGACGGCTCCCTGTACGGATCATGGACTGGTTACACCGCGTTCGTTCTCAACACCGCCAAGCCCGCCGCCCCCAGCATCGTCTGCGACCCCTACACGAAGGACACCTGGACCGCCAAGGCCGCCAACGGTGCGCAGTGCACATTGGACACCACCTCCACCGACGGGCAGGGCTACTACTGGGGGTTGAACGATCCCAACACACCCAACCGGGTCGACGACACAGTCGACGGCAACGGCGGCGACCCTAAGACGGTGACCATCAATCCGGCCGACGGATGGCACACCCTCTACGCCAAGACCGTCGACTCCGGCGGCAACCTCTCCACCAGCGCGACCGAGTACAAGTTCGGTATCGGCGCCGACGGGGCCGCCATCCTCACCCCCGGTGACGGCGATCGCCCCGCACGCCGGGTGGCGCTCTCCGCCACGGGCAAGCCCACCTACACCGGGGTGACCTACCAGTACCGGCGCGGCGAGACCGATGCCTGGGCCAACGTGCCGCTGGCCGACGTCACCAAGAACTCCGACGGCTCGGCCGTCACCGCTTGGCCGCTGGCCGCGCCCAACGGCGCGCCGCCCGCGCTCGTGTGGAACATCACCAGCACCTTCGCCGATGACGGCCCCATCGACGTGCGGGCCGCGTTCACCGACGGCACCACCACCGGCTACTCCCAGCCGGTGACCGTCACCGTCGACCGTGACGCCGGCACCGCACCGTTTGAGGAGGTCGGTCCTGGTTCGGTGAACCTGCTGACCGGGGACTACACCCTCTCAGAGTCCGACGCTTCCGCGTTCGACATGAGCGTGACGCGTACCGCCTCCTCACGCCGCCCGGATGCAGGAGCGAAGCAGGAGGGTCAGGCGCCGATCTTTGGCCCGCAGTGGACCTCCGGCACGGTTGCGGAACTCACCGAATCCGACTGGGTTTATGTGAAGAAGACGTCGGCGACCTCCGTCGCCCTGGTCGATGTCGACGGTGAGGAGACCGGCTTCACCGCCACCACCGGCGGCGGCTGGACGCCTGAGCCCGGTGGCGAGGACCTGACCCTGACCGGTTCGCTGACCGGATCCTTTACGCTCAAGGACACCGAGGGCACGACCACGACCTTCACCAAGGCCGATCCGGCCGTGACGACGTGGGCGATCTCGTCGACGTACCTGCCGACAAGCAACTCCACCACCAAGGTGGTCTCGCAGACGACCACGGTGGACGGTAAGACCGTGGCCCGGCCGAAGTGGGTCATCGCGCCCACCTCCGCGGTGTCCGCCTCGACCTGCGAGGCTGATCCGTCGACCAAGGGTTGCCGCGTGCTGGAGTACCTGTACCCGGTCTCGACGACTGCTACCGCCACGTCGTTCGGTGACTACGTCGGACGGGTCAAGCGGATACGCCTGTGGTCCACCGCCCCGGCCGCGACCACCTCGACCGCGGTGTCCATCGCCGCCTACGCCTACGACGATTCAGGCCGTCTGCGTGAGGTGTCGGACCCGCGGATCTCCCCTGCACTGAAGACCGCTTATGACTACGACGCCGCAGGCCGGGTCACCACGCTGACGCCGCCCGGCGAGCTGCCGTGGACGTTCACCTACGGCACGGCCGGCAACGCGGCCACTGCCGGTGCCGGCATGCTCCTGAAGGCATCCCGTCCCGGCCTGCATCAGGGCTCATCCGACATCACCGAGGGCACTGCCGCCACGAGCGTCGTCTATGACGTACCGCTGAGCGGCACCACCGCCCCGTACGCGATGGGCGCGGCGGACGTGAAGGCATGGGGCCAGTTCGATGTCCCCACCGACGCCACCGCCGTCTTCCCTGTGGACGTCACCCCGGCCGGCCACGCCGGTTCCAGCCTGACGGCGACGGACTACAAGCGTGCCACCATCACCTACACCGACGCCTCCGGCCGCGAGGTCAACAGCATCACTCCCGGTGGCCACATCACCACCACCGAGTACGACCGGTTCGGCAACACCGTCCGGGAACTCAGCGCCGGCAACCGCGCAATCGCGCTCGGCCTCACCGCGTCCGACACCGCGGTCCAGACCAGCCTCGGCATCACGCAGTACTCCAACGCCGAACGTGCCGAACTGCTCTCCACCCGCTCGGTCTACAACGCCACCGGAACCCGGGAACTGGAGGAATTCGGCCCGCTGCGCCGAGTGGAGCTGACCAAGGATCTGGTCTCCGGCAGCACGACGCTGCTGCAGGCTGGTGCGTCCGTGGCCGCTCGCACCTGGACGGTCAACGAGTACGACACCGGCCGCCCAACCGACGGCACGGCGACGGTCGAGAACCAGGTCACCAAGAGCACCACCGGTGCCCAGATCCTGGACTTCCCGACCATCCACGCCGAGACCCGCGCCACCCAGACCGACTACGACTGGGTCAAGGGCCTGCCGGTCAAGGTGATCCAGGACCCCGCCGGCCTGGCCCTCACCACCACGACCGAGTACGACGCCCAAGGCCGCATCACCAAGCAGCGTCTCCCCGGCGCGACCGGAACAGACGCGGCCACGAGAGTGACGACGTACTGGTCCGCGACCGGTACCGGCACCTGTGCCGGCCGCCCGGAGTGGGCTGACCTGGTCTGCTCCACCGGCCCGGCCGGCGCCATCACCGGCGGCGGCACCAACCCGAGCCAGCTGCCCACGTCCACTACCGAGTACGACCAGTGGGGCAACCCCACCAAGCTCACCGACACCGCGAACGGTGTCACCCGCACCACCACCACGACCTACGACGTGGCCGGCCGCCCGACGAAGGTCACGGTCACCGGCGGTCTCGGTCAGGCGGTGCCCGAGTCCACCACCGAATACGCCACGGACACCGGCAAGGTGATCAAGACAATCTCGCCGACCGGCGGGACGATCACCAAGGCATACGACAAGCTCGGCCGCCAGATCTCCTACACCGATGCCGACGGCGGCACCACCACCACCGAGTACGACCTGCTCGACCGCCCGGTCAAGGTCACCGACACCGTCCCGTCCACCGTCACC
Organism: Streptomyces peucetius; assembly: GCF_025854275.1. Classification (NCBI taxonomy): domain Bacteria; kingdom Bacillati; phylum Actinomycetota; class Actinomycetes; order Kitasatosporales; family Streptomycetaceae; genus Streptomyces; species Streptomyces peucetius. The sequence goes on from NZ_CP107567.1 coordinate 5,526,492, forward strand.
TACACCTACGACCACACGGCCGAACCGCGCGGCCTGGCCACGAAGGCCACCGACTCCATCGCCGGTGCCTTCGAGGCCACCTACGACGCGGACGGCTCGGTCGCTACCGAGAAGCTGCCCGGCGGCTACACCCTCACCACCACCGAGGACACCACCGGCGCCACCACATCCCGTCTCTACACCCGCGACACCGACGGCGAGATCGTCGTCTCCGACACGGTCACCGAGTCCGTCCACGGCCAGGTGACCGCCCACACCGGCTGGTCCGACCAGAGCTACCGCTATGACAACACCGGCCGCCTGACCACCGTCTTGGACACCGTCAGCGACGTGTGCACCCGCCGAAGCTACGCCTTCGACCAGCGCACCAACCGCACCGCGCTCACCACGGCCACCGCCGCCGCCAACGCAGCCTGCCCCACCACGGGAGGCACCACTACCAGCCACGCCTACGACAGCGCCGACCGCCTCGTCGACACCGGCTACACCTACGACGCATTCGGCCGCACCACCGCTCTGCCGGGCAGCACGCTCGGCTACTACGCCAACGACCTCGCCTACCAGCAGACCGCGAACGGCAAGCGTCAGATCTGGCAGCTCGACGCGAACCTGCGTTTCCGCTCCTGGACAGTCGAAACCGACACTTCCGGGACGTGGACGCAGACCGCCTCCAAGCGCAACCACTACGACAGTGACAGCGACAACCCCCGCTGGATCATCGAGGACACCACCAGCGGCGACCTGACCCGCAACGTGGAGTCCATCGGCGGTGACCTCGCCGCCACCACCAGCAAGACCGGCGACACCGTCCTGCAGCTCACCAACATCCACGGTGATGTGGCGCTCCAGCTCCCCCTGGACACGACCAAGGCACCAACGGCCCTGGACAGCGACGAGTACGGCATCCCGCGCACCAGTCAGGCGGCCGCCCGTTACAACTGGCTCGGCGCCAAGCAACGCTCCACCGAGACCCTCACCGGCCTCACCCTCATGGGCGTCCGCCTCTACAACCCCACCACCGGCCGATTCCTCTCCATGGACCCGCTCTACGGCGGCTCGGCAAACGCATACGAATACGCGAACGCAGATCCCCTGAACCGGTACGACCTCGACGGCCGATGGGCGATCTTCAAGACATTGTGGAAGCAACGCAAGCATGTCAAGCGTTTCGTCAAGTGGTCAACACGCTACAAGCCGACGAAGTGGCTCTTCTTCGCCAAGAAGAACAAGAATTTCGTGATGCGCGACGGCAGGCCCGGAATCCATTGGGGCAACCACAAAAACCGGCTCGAATGGGACCGTGTGAACAAGTGGCACTACAATAAGGCCGGAAGTAAAGGCCATTACAGCCCCTGGCGTGGGGTCTGGAATCTTGCCAAACACATCCGAGGCAAGACCAAGATCAACGCTAGGAAATCAAGATTTGGATGGCGTCGCTGACACGCCACCGACCTGCCGCCAAGGCGATGTTCGCCGGTAAACGAAGCACGTAACCATTACGCTGCAGCAGGTGCTGACCGCGCGGACACGGAAGGCGTCCGCGCGGTCAGCGCCTAGCGCAGGAATAGAACGGGAGGAATGTGAGAATGCTCGTAACAGCCGAAAATGAACATGACATGGAGGTATTTCTGCGGTGTGTGGGGGAGGCGCTGGCACGACAGAAAGCAAAGACGACAATCGACCTCTACGTCGACGACGACAACCTGGCCATCGATGCGCAGGAGGCCTTCGCAATCTTGCGATCAAGGGGGGATGCAGTTGCATCCTCTGGTGGGGCCACATTCCTCTCCAGGCTCCTGCGTCAGAAAGATCCCTACATGGGCTGCGACTTGGACCTGTCCAATGACGAAGATCGCCGGTTCTTTTCGCTGCTCGCCCACCGTGTGATCGGCTGTGAATCCTGGATCGATGACGAGCAGGTTTTTTCCTCCTCAGGCGCCAGCGGTCCTGTGTGGGTAGGCATGGGTGATTCAATCGAAAACGACCTCATTGGATCAGCCCGCAAGGCCGGCGCGAATAGCCTAAGGATTATCGACGTAGGAAATTAGTTACGATACTTCCAAGCCTTTCCTGCGACTGGCAGTCAGAGGCCCCTGGAGCATGGCCATTTCGTGCCCCGCGAACCCCGCCCGCCTGCATGTATCGCCTGTATGTATCGGCTGCAAGGGTTCGGCGAGGGCCTGGGTCTATGTTTCTTTGAATCTAAGGACTTTCATGCGTCGAAACGCAACGTTCCTCATTTTGGCCGCGCTGCTTCTGTCGGGATGCAGCAGCAGTGGCTCCTCATCGGTCGAATCTGGTGGAGGCCACCGGCCGCTGCCCGCACCGACGGTGTCCGTGTCCCGGCAGGCCGTGCCAGCCGCCGTGACGACCGACACGGTACTGCCCATCGTGTCCGGGGAATTCGGGCGGAAAGGCACCATCACCATCCCGAAAGCCGAGCCCAGCGGAAAGTTCGTCCTGACCACCGCCTTGCCGGGCCAAGGCCGGGAAGCCCGTAAGAACGACATCGTGATCGCCGACTACACCGCCAAGACCTGGAAGCGCGGCACGACGCTGCCCAGCACCTACGACGAGGGAAGCGCCCCCACGGTGTTTCCCGTCGGCCAGGGAGCAGTGATTCCCGCCCTGGACCGTGCCGTCCTCGGGCAGCGAGCCGGCAGCCGGATCCTCGTCGTGGCGCCGCCCGGTGCCGCCTACGGCACTACCGGCAACGCCCAGCTCGGCGTCTCGGGCACCGATACCGTCGTCTTCGCCGTCGACATAACGAAAGTCATCGGGGCGAAGTCCACTGTCCCCGGGCAGCAGCAGGACGTGCCTGAGGCGCTGCCCCAGGTGAACGCCGACCGCTCAGCCGTCGCGATCGCCGTGCCCGACACAACCCCGCCAAAGAGCATGGTCTCCAAGGCACTGATCAACGGCTCCGGCCCCCCGGTCAGGGCCGGCCAGACGGTGGTGTTCCGGCACGCCGCTGCGGTGTGGGGCACCAACCGCGGCAACGAGGAGGCCACGCTTTTCGGCTCCTCTTGGTCCCAGGGGCCCACACCCGTCGTCATCGGCCGCGGCAACCTCATCACAGGACTGGATAGGGCCCTGGTCGGGGCGAAGGTAGGCAGCAGGATGCTGCTCGTCGTTCCTCCGGGCCTTGCCTACGGGGACCAGCCCCAAAAGGGGATCCCAGCCAAGTCCACTCTTGTCTTCGTCGTCGACATCCTGGCGGCAGCGTAGGGCCGAACGCGGGTGCCGAGTGTGTCACTGGGACTGCCTGGTCAAGGGCGAACCCTCGGCTCTGACGGCGGAGGCGCTACCCGGAACCACAACTCCGGGCAGCGCCTCCGCCACCTCACTGCCCCAGCGTGCGGCGGCTACGGGGCGGGGTGGAACCCACCACGGGCAGGGAAACGATCTCCGCCGAATTGGGAAGCGATCTTCAGGCGGCGCTTTCGCTGCATGCCAGATGCACTCGTGAAAGGCCCTCAGCGGCCCGGCTGGCGTCGTGCTTGAACGCACTCTTGCCGGCCCTGACCGGGGGACGCGGCCGTCGCGAGGCTCTCGCGGCGGTCAGCGCCGGTCTAGTGCTGTGACCGCGTAGGTTCGCCGGGTTGGTGGTCGCGACGGTTGAATGTGCGGTGACGTCCATTCGACCGCTGGAGGCGCGGTGGCTGAGCCTGTCCGTGTACGCAGGTTGACCGACCAGGAGGGGCAGAAGCTGCAGCAGATCGTGCGCCGGGGCAGCACGAGTTCGGTGCGCTATCGGCGCGCGATGATGCTGTTGGCCTCGGCGGGCGGGAACCGTGTGCCGGTGATCGCCCAGCTGGTGCAGGCCGACGAGGACACGGTGCGGGCGCCTCCCCCCGGGGAGTGGACACCTTGATCCGGCCTCTGACCTGGGGCCGTGGAGGAGATGTCCCTTATGGTGATGAAGTTCTACTCGCTGGAGTTCAAGGCGGATGCCGTCGCGCTGTACCTGTCTGATCCGGACCTGACCCTGGCCGGGGTCGCGGAGGACCTGGGCGTGAGCCGGGGCACACTGCGGGACTGGGTGCGGGCCGAGCGGTCCCGCCGCAGCGAGCTGGGCACGACCATGAGCACGACGAGGAAGACCAAGGAGCCGGCCACGGTGAGCGAGCCCACCCGCGAAGAACTACAGGCCGAGATAGCGGCCCTGCGCACCGAGCTGAAGCAGGTGCGCAAGCAGAACGCGACGCTCGCAGAGGAACGCGACATCCTGCGCAAGGCCACGAAGTTTTTCGCGACCGAGATGACCTGGTGAACCGCTGCCAGTTCATCGAGGACCACCGGCAGACCCACGAGGTCCAGCGGTTGTGCCGACTCCTTGAGGTGGCCCGCTCCAGCTACTACAAGTGGCGAGACGGGCGTGACGCCCGCGCCGAGCGCGAGCAGGCCGACGAGGATCTGGCCGAGAAGATCCGGGCCATCCACACAGACTCCGACGGGACGTATGGCGCCCCGCGGATCACGGCCGAGCTCCGTGACACCCACGGCATGGTGATCAACGAGAAGAAGGTCGCGCGCGTCATGCGCAAGTTCCGCATCACCGGCGTGCGCCTGCGCAAGCGCGTGCGTACGACCGTGCCGGAACCGTCACAGACGCCGGTACCGGACCTGTTCAAGCGGGACTTCACCGCTCACGCGCCGAACTTGAAGTACATGGGCGACGTGACGTACCTGCCGGTCGGCGACGGCGAGCATCTCTATCTCGCGACGGTCCTGGACTGCTTCTCACGCCGGATCGTGGGCTGGTCGATCGCCGATCACATGCGCACCGACCTGGTCGCCGACGCGCTGACGATGGCTGCCGCCACCCGCGGCAGCCTCGATGGCGCCATCTTCCACAGCGATCACGGAGCGCAATACGGATCACGACAATTCGCTGATCTGTGCGCCGAGTTGGGCGTCATCCAATCCATGGGCGCGGTCGGCACCAGCGCGGACAACGCCGCCTGCGAGTCCTTCCACGCCTCCCTGAAACGCGAGACACTCCAAGGCGCCCGCCGCTTCGGCGGGCCCGGCGCCTGCCGGCGCCGCGTCTTCAAATGGCTGACGCGTTACAACATCAGACGCCGTCACTCGGCGAACGGGCAACTCAGCCCCGTCGCCTACGAGCAGCGATCAGCTACTCTGACACTCGCCGCATAACCACACGAACTGGTGTCCACTTTCCGGGTGGAAGGCCCTTCGGCTCCCTTGGTGGCGTACTTCGCCACGTACCCGGCGACCTTGCCCTCGGTGATGGTGGTCCCGTCCTGGAAGGCGGCGGACCGGATGACCTTGACATCCAGCTCCTTGCCGAAACCGAAGGAGTAGGTCCGGCCGTCGATCTCAGGCCCGTCGACGTGGGAGCGGGCGGCGGCAGTGCGGACGGCATCGGCCAACATTTCGGGCGTGGCCCACGCGGGTGGCGGGGTGTGGCCGCCTCCGGGACCGTCGAGGCGGATCACAGCGTGGAAGTGGATCAGCCCGCGTCGCTGGTACTCAGCGACCTTCGCGTACGAGACGCGGGCGACCTTGGGGAGCAGGCGCTGGGGGATTCCGGCTACGGCGGCGATGGTGCGACGCAGGTGGAGCATGAAACGGGCCCACAGGGCGGAGGCGTGGGCGTTCCACAGGACCGCGCCCCTGTAGTCGTACCGTTCGGCGTTGAGCGGGGTGCCGAGGGCCGGGTCGTCCTTGGCGTGGGTGCGCCCGCACCCGCAGCGCGCGGAGGAACTGGAGCGCCGACCGTGAACCGGACCGTACGACGGGGCGGTGAGCGTGGCAAACACCCTCGGGTGGGCAGCAACTTGCTCAGGGATGCTCTTCCCGCCGCGCAGACCGGCGGCCATGAGATGGAACGTGTCCTGCCGGTACAGCTCGGCGCAGGAGGGGCAGCGGGTGGTGCGGCGGTTGCCGCAGCGGACCAGGAGGTGCCCGGCGGGCATCTTCGTAGAGTCCAGGTGCCGCAGGATCTCGCCGGTAGCGGTGTTGATCTCGGTGCAGTGGCCTTCGAGCCGGATGGGCTGGGCGCAACCACCAAGGGAGGAGAGCTGTCGGACGAGGCCCGGCAGGTCCCGGTAGGAGGTGAACGCCGCCAGCTCGGCGGTGGTCGGCTCGGGCCGGGGGATTGTGGCGGTGGGGTCGTGCGATGGCATGCTGGCAGGACCTCTCAGCGTTCCGGCACACGTGTGTGCCGTGGATTAGGGGGGAAAGGCCCCGGCAGGGGCGAGGGTTTGGCGACTACACGCCTCTGCCGGGAATCACTGCGATACGGGACCGGGGCGGTCCTGGTTTTGGCTGCTCGGGCGGATGGCCGGCGGGTGTCACGCGGCCTTGCCGAGGTCGATGTGGTCGGGGAGTTCGCGGATCTGGAGTCCGTCGGCGCACATCAGATCGTTGATCTGCCAGCAGGCTTCGGTGGGCAGGTAGACGGAGCGGAGCCGGACGGGGGTGCGCATGTCGCCAACGGAGGCGATCGAGACACCGGGCGGCATTTCCCGGTCGGCGGCGGTGATGTCGAGTTCCCGGCCGTCCGGGAAGAGGTGCAGGAAGTCCTCCGTGGTGTCGACGCGGTGGCAGATCCGGGCGGACAGGTTGGTGCGTACGGCGGTGGTCAGTACGTCGGCGGAGGGCTTCTGGGTGAGGAGCCAGAGCCGGATTCCGAACTTGGCGCCCTGGCTGGCGATGGCCATCAGTTCGGCCTCGAAGCGCTCGCGGGCCTTGCGGTCCGGGTGCCGGGTGTAGTTCGCCACTTCGTCGATTGCCAAGACGATCAGAGGCAGTTCGGGGCTGAAGTTGGTGATGCGGTCGGTACGGCCGGACCAGAACAGCCGCTCCCGCCGCTGCATCTCCTCCCGCACCCAGCGCAGGATCTCCGTCGGCTCGTCCGGGTGGATCGAGTCGGAGACCTTGTAAGCGGTACGCCACCAGGGGGCGACCGCCCCGAGGTTGGGGTCGATGACGATCAGGCGTACGTCCCGCATCAGGGACGCGTAGGCGAGCAGGGTGTTCACGGTGATCGACTTGCCCGAGCGGGTGGTCCCGGCGATCAGGGCGTGTGCGGAGAGGGCGAGGTTGAGCACGATGGGGGTACCGTCCTCGTCCCACCCCAGCAACACGTCATCCGTGGAGACGAACTGCCCCGGACGGCAGACCGGGGACCCGTCGGGGCCGAGCAGCGGTGAGCGGATCACGGCCTCCAGCGGTTCGCGCCGGAACCCGCGCGCCACGATCACCCCGGGCTTGGGCTGGGAGATCCGGATGCGCCGCATCCCCCACGCATCGCGCAAGCCCTCGTTCGCGTCCTGCCAGGCGCTCAGCCCCACCTGCGGGAGGGCGTCCGCGGTGACGGTGACGCCGAACGGGTCCGCTTCGGTGTGGAGGCGAGGCGCCAGCACCCTCGGCTTCGCGGGCGTCTCCTGCGGGCTGAAGTGCTGGAGCACCGTCGGAGTGGCGTCCTTGACCGCCAATTCCAGCATCAGGGCCAGGCGCTTCCAGCCCCACCGGATCCGCCGCGCCTGACGAAGGCTGATACGGGTCTCATCGTCGGCCCGGTACCAGCGCACGAAGCAGAATCCGGCCCAGGCGAGCAGGCCCAGCACACAGAGGCAGACAATCAACAGCAATCCGGTGCTGAGCGCGTTCGTCGGCATCAGGCGGCCGTCTTCACGGTGATGGCATCCGCGCGGAGCGAGATGCCGTGCCGGTCCTTGCCGTTGATCTCGTTCTCCCAGGCCGAGGCGACCAGGCCGGTGAAGATGACCGGCATGCCGACCTTGAGGCCCTTGCCGAGACCGGGCTCCGGCACGTTGACGGTGATCACTTCGGCGCGGCCGTTGAACGCGAACATCACGTCCACCTGGTGCAGCTGGGCACCGGTGCCCCGGTCGATGGCGGCCTCCCGGCCTTCGCGGTCCTTGAACCGGGGGCGGGGCTCGGAGGCCAGGATCTCCAGAGCCTGGGACTGGTCGATGGGCATGGTCTTCACGGCAAACCTCCAGGTGAGAGGGGGTGAATCACCCATGTGGGTGATCGCATGCCGCAACCATACATCCATTCCATCCGAAGTCCATCCCCATTGAATTCCATCTGTTGTCGGGGTGGTCCATCCGTCGGGCGGCTACCCTGACACCGAGGGCGGCTGAGCTGGTGAAACACAGAGGTGGCGGCCCGCCAGCGACCTGCGAGATTCGGACCCGGACCAGGGATGGATATGCCTCGTGTTGACGACGCGCGCTTGACGTTCGAGCGCATCGCGGACGACCTGCGGCAGCAGATCCGGGAGGAGAAGCTGCGGCCGGGTCAGCTGCTGCCGACCCAGAGCCAGCTCATGCAGGAGTACAAGGCGTCGAGCCTGACCGTGCAGAAGGCGATCCGGCTCCTACGCAACGAAGGCTGGGTCATCGCCCGCCAGGGGCGCGGCACGTTCGTCACGCGGTCGGCCGACTTCGAGGAAGCCTTCGAGAACGTCGCCAGCGATCTCCAGCAGCAGATCTACACCGGCACGCTGGCACCCGGAGCCAAACTTCCCGCCCGCGAGGTCCTGGCCGACCACTACTCGGTGCCCCTCAACGTCGTCACCAACGCCATCGCCCTCTTGGCCGGCAACTTCCTCCTGCGCTACACGGGCGAGGTGCCCGGCGAGGACGTCTACGTACGGGACTGGGACGACCACGGCTTCGCCACGCAGCTCATCCACGGCCGGCTGGTCAGGAAGATCCGGGACGGATCACTGTCCAGGGGCTCAACGGTCACCGTGAACGAAGTGGTCGACACGATCGGCGGCGACGCAGAAGCCGCGGATCAGGCCCTGACCTTCCTCGCCCTAGAGGGCCGGGTCAAGAAGGTCCACCGGACGAGCGGGTCACGCCAGGAGAGTGCGTACGTCATCGTGGGCGGCGAGTTCGGGACCGAGCTGCCCGTCACCGTGGAACCGGTGGACGAGGAGTCCGACACCCCGGCCAGGGAGTTCCCTTCCACTGCCGGGCTCGCAGAGCTGGCCTACAAACTGGAACGCGCCCTAGAGCAGATCGACGAACTCCAAGAGCGCGTCGATCGCCTGGAGCGCGGCCAGCCCTCGGGTGCCGAGGCGGGCTGAAGAACTCAGCCAGGAAAGACAGGGAGTCCCCGAGGACACAGCCTCAGAGACTCCCCGTGTTTGGCCCGGCTACGCCATGCTGTCGCCGTCGCCCTGACCGCCGATAACGTCAACGTCCTCGCCAGCGGGTACGTGAACTCGGGCACCCCGACTGACGGCGATGCGGTGCACGCTGGTCAATGCCTCGGTGAGCTGAACCGCCAGCAGATGCAGTTCTCCCGGTGTCCAGGAGCGCCCTTCAAGGACCTCCTGCGCCTCTTCGATGAGGTCGTCGGCCAGGCCGAGTTGCGTGGCCTCGATGTTGTCGGCGAGGCGTGACAGGAATCCGGTCCCATCCCCGGCGAGGTAGCACGGCTTGCCCTCCCCACCCGTCCATGGCAGCAGCCGCAGGTCATCGGCCAGGCTCATACGGCCGCCCCCGTTCCGCGTGCGATGTTGCGACGGAGGCCCCTGGTGAGCCAGGTCAAAGGCAATAGTGGCTCGAAGGTGTGGGCGATACAGTGCGGCATGTCGACGCTCCTACAAGGCGTTGGCCACGCCCCCGGACCGTCCACAACGGTCGCGGGGGTCTTCTGACCCTTGCATCGTGGCGACAGCCGAAGGCCGGAACTATCAGACATCGCTGATAGCACCGGCCATTGATTGACGCTATGTCACATTCCGAGCCACGAGCCGTAGCTGTTGAAGCTGTCCGGCATCCTGCGTCTCGCTGATTCCAGCCCGGCATACGTCTCGCGCGCCGTGGGGTGATACCGCGTCTGCTGAGGCGCGAGCTTGCGTGCTGCCAACAGGCTCTTGAACGCCGAGTCGGTCCGGCCGGTCCACATCTGCGCCCGGGCCACCTCAACCTGGTGATGCGCGACCCGGGACGGCGGCCACCCATCTGGGATTGCGGTGTCCTCGGCAGCCTGCACGGCTTCGGGGTACAGGTCGAGTTCCGCCAGCACGCTCACTCGGTGCACGCTGACATTGGTCGGTCCGAACGACAGCCAGTGGACCTTCTCCGCCGGTCCGGTCCGCTCGGCAATGCGCTGCGCCTCGCCGAGATGTGCCTCGGCCGCCTCCCGGTTCTTCTCCCGGCCCGCAAGCACAGCCGCACCCAAGTGCATCTGCCCGGTGACGACATCGAGGACGCGCCCGGCCTCGGCCTGCTCCAGCGCGGCCATTCCCAAAGTGACCAGCCGCTTGCCCGTGCGGTAATCGCTCGCCCGCAGATACGCCAGCGCCCGCAGGTACTGACGCATGCCACCCAGCACCGGGTCTGAGGCGCGCTGCGCGGCCCAGTCCATCCGATCCAGTGCCACCGCGCACAGGTCGGGGAACCCGAGCTTCGTCGTCACGTCGTACGCCGTGCGGTATGTATTGGCGAGCAAGCGCCAGTGTCGGTCAGTCAGGGCCGTGTGCGCCATCGTGGTGGCCTCGTGGATCAGGCCAGGGAGGTCTGCGGCGACCTGCTTGATGTTCGTCGCGCGGACCAGCGCGCACAGTGTCTCGGCGTGTTCCTCCAGTTCCTGCACAGGGCGCGGATTCACGTCCGGGTCGGGGCCGAGATCGTAGATGTTCAGAGCCTCGCGGATCGGGTTGATCAGCCCGTCCAATTGATCCTGGCGCAGCTCCGTCAGGTAGGGCTGCCCGGTCAGCTCGGTCACCGGGACTGAGAGAGCGCGGGCCAACGCGCCGATCACGGAAGGGCTCGCGGGCAAGGCGCCCTGCTCCACCTTGGTCAGCGTGCTGTACGAGACATGGGAGAGATCGGCCAGCTCACGTTGCGTCAATCGGCGAACTTTGCGCGTGTGCGCGATGCGTGCGCCCGTGTGCTCGGCAGTGTGCGGGGGCATACTGGTCTCCGTTCTGCTTCGACACCAGAACGGTACCCCTGGCCAGTTACGGGGGAACGGCGATTGGCCCCCACCATCGGGCGGGGGTCATCGCGCAGCCGACCACCACCTGACCTTGCACCGTCGAGCAGGGGCACCAGGCCACCACGCCAGCGTGCAACCCCAGCCAACGGCCACGGCGTACCGCCGAAGCAGGATGCGTCCAAACTTTCTATACGTCTTCAAGGCGACCCGCTGGCGCGGGTCGCGCGCGGCACGGCCGCCCACCCGGCCCGCTCTCGGCTCCGCCACCGCGGGCCGGCCAGCGACCAGGCCGCGCAAAGACAGCGCAGCGGATGACCAGAAGCGCGAAGAAGCCCGGGCGTTCCAGCACGGCGAGGGCCAGGCCGACGGCGAGGCAGCGGCAGGGCCTTGGCCGGTGCGCAGCTCGCGGGCGGGGGCGGCCGGCTCCGTGGGCTTTACCCACCTGTTCGGGCCGGGGCCCGCGTCGGGCAAGGCCAGGGGGCCACTCGTTCAAATTCCGGGCAGGATCAAAGCCTGCCCGAGTTGCCGGCCAGCGTACGGCCCCCTGACCATGCCCGACCCCAACCCGAACAGGACACCGGCCAAAGCCCACTCCACCGCCCTCACGCACGTAGCCGTCTGACGGCAACGCCGACGGCAACAGCGGCGCACAACACGACACTTCCACGCACACCCACGGACTGGCCGAATTCCGCTGACCTGCGAAAACGCAGATGACAGCACCTCAGCACGCACACGTACTATGTGCTGGCAGGGGCCACGCCGGTCCTTGTTCACAACAGCAACTGTTCTCCATTCGCCGACGGAGATATCTGGGACGGTTCATTCGACGTTGGAGGGCAGACGGTTGAGGCCATGGCGACCGTCAGAGCGGCCGGAGACACCGTGCATCTGGACGGATTGATGGTCTTCCCGAAGGGGACTCAGGGGCTGAGTCGCGCCCCGATTGGGCCAGATGCAATCCGGCAGATGAAGAGCTCCATCGCCGAGCAGGCGAGATCCCAGGGGTATAGCACCGTCGTACTGAACTATGAGCGGCATATCCCGAAACCGGACGGCAGCATCTACAAGCGCCCAGGGTCGATGACCTTGGACGTCGCAAAGATTCTAGGAGATTAGAGAATGGATCGGTCTCGACTGGACGGGTTGGCATTGAGTATCACGGGCCGAGGTCAAGTGGAGCGGGAGCCGGTATTCCGGGAACTGCGGGAACTGGGCCTGTCGCCGATCGAAGCAATCTACGTAGCTTCTCGTGTGCTTGGCCTGTCTTTGCCCGAGGCGAAGACCGCGATCTATGCGAGCACCGCCTGGCGTGATCAGCAAGAGGATTGGCAGCGGCTTCAGTCTGGCCTTGAGGAGTGAAGACGCTCGCCAATCTAAAATCGCGGTAGCAAATCTGAAGCCCCGCCAGGCCTCTCCTGGCGGGGCTTCAGCGTGCTCTGACGGCAGTAGTTGACGGCAACGTCAGCGGACGGGGACTGCGCAGCGCGGTGGGTCGTCGCCGTCGTCGGGCTGGCCGGCGGCCTCGGCGGGGTTCCGGAGGGCGTGGCCGAGGAGGTCGATGGCGTCTCGCTGGAGGCGGAGTCGGACGTGGGCGTAGACGGTGGCGGTGACGCCGATGTGGGCGTGGCCGAGGAGTTTCTTGATCACGACGAGTTCGACGCCCTGTTCCAGGAGCAGGGTGGCGGTGGAGTGCCTGAGGTCGTGGAAGCGGATGCGGCGGAGGTTGGCCTTGGGAAGGAGCGTGCTGAAGGTGCGGGTGAGGTTGGTCGGGTCGATCGGTCTGTCCTGCGGAGTGGTGAATACGTGTCCGCTGAGCTGCCATTCGGCGCCTGCACTGTTGCGTTCGTGCTGCTGCTGTTCACGATGGTGCTTCAGTGAGCCTCCGCCAACTTGAAGTCGCAGGTCAGCGGTCTGGTGTGACCGGCTCTCGAAGTGCTCACGCTGGTCGTGCGCGGCTGTCTGCGGAGTAGATCATCTGACGGAGCCGGACGTTTCGCTGGTTCTGCTCGCTGGGGTCAGGCGGCCATTTACGATCCATGCATGGATCCCGAGCTACTGGAACGGATCACCGCGCGACGCGCGGAACTGGACCAGCTCGAAGAACGGCTGGCCAAGCAGCTGACGGAGGTACGGGCCGAGCGAGACGAACTCGCTGTCGCCGAACGGGTCCTTGAGCGGGTGAGCGAACAGATCGCTCATGAGCGCGTCTCGGCCTCGCCGGTGCCCACGCAAGTGGGCGGGCGGGCGGTCATGCTGATCCCGCACCGCACCTCCGATGTGGAGGAGAGCCTGCTCCCGCCGGACTACCAGCGCATTCTCGCCGCCGTGCGGCAGGCCGCGGGACCGGTCATGGCTCGGCAGGTCGGCGAGCTGCTGGGAGTGGACGTCAGCGTCCGGGCCAAGCTGGAACCGCTGCGCGGGAAGCTGGTCAGACTCGTCGACCGCGGCTGGCTGCGGAAACTACCCGACGGCCGGTTCGCCCCCCGTCTGTGACCGGGTGCAGGTGATCACGTACTTCGCTCCATCCGACAGATCGTTGCCAGCGGATGGGGAGCTGCTCGGCTCTCTTGCTGAAACTCGCGATAGAAGTTGCCCATCACCGCGGCGACCGGTGCGTAACGGACAAGGAGCGACGCGATCGACGAGGGAACCCCCTGCGGGGGCATCCCTTGGGCGCACGTATTCACAAACGTCTTGCGTTCTTCCGGTGTGTACCCGTAGAGAGCGACGGCCAGCCAGTTCACCAGGTGGGTGACGGCGTAGCACTGGTCGTAGGTGCGGTGCTGGTCGAAGAAGTCGGCCTCGTCCTGTGTGCGGTCGAAGCGTGAGGAGACCGCGAGGCCGTAGTCGGTGAAGAAGAGCCGGTGGCCGTCGGTGAGGATGTTCTCAAAGTGGGCGTCGAAGTGCAGAAGCCCGCGGTCGTTCATGAACGCGATTCCGGCTTTCAGCTCGTCATCGACCATGGCGCAGGCCCGCTCGGCCGCCTCGTCGCCGGCCCCGATCTGGACGCCCAGCCAGTCGTGCAGGTTCTGCGGGATGTACTCCAGGAACAGCACGAGGCTTGCCGTGGACTGCTGGAGAGCTTCGATCCGTCGGCGTACCGCTGGTCCGTCTCCCCAGTATGCGACCGCTCGGTCCACATCGGCCAGTTCCTCGGGAAGCGGCTGGCCAGAGTCTGGTATCACCCGCCAGTGGTACATCAAGGGAAAGCCCTCGTGGTCTCCGGCGATCACCCAGTTCGTCGTCATGGTGTGCGCGGCCAGCTCCCGCCAGGCCCCGAACCCCGGGGCGCCGATGGTACCGATGCCGTAGTGACAGAAGGCCGGGAGGCCGAACAGATTCGCGGTGGAGTGAACATGCTCCGGCCGTCGCTCCAGAGCGGTCAGCCGTACCTGCTTGACGAAGACCTGGATTCCCTCGACCTCCAGCAGGACCGTCTTCCCGCCGATGCCCGACCCCAGCGGTGCGCCGGCGTCCACGAACTCGCGCAGACTGCGGTCATTGCGCAGCGCCAACGATGTGGAAACGGCGCCGTGTGCGGCCAGACGAGCACCGCGCGACATATCAGGGCCCTTCACTCACGCTTCCAATCGTGCCCCGCTCTTGTTCAACGGCTTCAGCAGACACCGGGACGCGGCCAAAGGCCACTCTCCCACGTCGGGGCCGGCGAGACGTGGCGTAACTGAGGGCCCTCCGGATGCCGTTGAGGCTGTGTGACGAAAACCGAAGAGCCTGCCGACAAATCCTGCGCACTCACTTACCAGTGCCGTTTACCGCTGTCCACGCGCACCGTCAGTTACCTCGCCGGGCTACTGCGACGACATCTGAAGGTGATCCGGTCCAGGTGGCGGATCCTGCCGCTCGGAAGGATCGCGGTGATCGTCTTGGCCGTGCTGCGGCACGACCAGCGCTTGGCCGACATGGCCGGCGGCAACAACGTGTCCGAGTCCACCGTCCGCCGCTGGCGCGACGAACTGATCACCCTGCTCGCCGCGCAGGCCCCACGACTGGACCGCGCCCTGAAGAAGGTCGTCAAATGGGGCGGGGAGGTTGTCCTGATCGACGGCACCCTCATCCGCACCCAGCGTCGCACCGGCAAGGCAGACCGGCGGAACTACTCCGGCAAACACCGTAACCACGGCCTGCACTTCCTCGCCCTGACCGACGAGGGAGGCCGCCTGATCTGGATATCCGCCGCCCGCCCCGGCCGCACTCACGACATCGCCGCCGCCCGCCACGACCACGTCGTGGCCCACCTGCGAGCCGTCGGCCTCGGTGCCCTCGCGGACCTCGGATTCCGCGGACTGGACAACGACGTGCTCGACCCTGTGATCGTCACCGGCTTCATGGCCAGCCGCACCCACAAGCTCACTCCCGGCCAGAAGGACGCCAATCAGGTCCTCGCCACGGGACGCACACCGGTCGAACACGGATTCGCTCACCTCAAGAACTGGCGGGTGCTCACCAAACTCCGTACCGATCCTGCCCGTGCCACCCACCTCCTGAGGGCGCTGCTCGTGTTGACGAACCTCGAAGTCAACCGCTGACAGACGATCTACGCCGCGGACTGCCGCCCACGACCAGCGGGAGTATGCCGAGGACCAGTCACACCAGACCGCTGACCTGCGACTTCAAGTTGGCGGAGGCTCAGTGAGTGCAGGCAGCGAGCGGGGAGAGCAATGCGGCGTTCCGAGGCCCGGGTCTTGGTGGGCAATGTGGTGAGTCCACCCGAGCTGGTGCGCTGCAGAGTTCGGCGGATAGCAGCGGTACCGGCGTTGAGGTCGAGGTCTTCTCAGCGGAGGCCGAGGAGTTCGCCCTTGCGGAGTCCGGTGTGGAGGGCGAGTTCGAACAGGGTGTGCAGCCGGTGTCCGCGCGCGGCGGTGAGGAGCTGGCGGGCTTCGTCGGCGGTGAGGGGTTCGAAGCGTCGGGGTCGGGGTGTGCCGATGCGGACGTTGCGGGCGACGTTGCGCGGGATCTCCTCCTCGCGCACCGCGTGTTCGAGGGCGGACTTGAGTACGGAGTGAATGTAGGTCAGCGTTAGCGGGGAGAGTCGCTTGGAGCAGCACGACCCGAGGGCGCAGCAACGGGGCTCATCACGGCCAGTATCGATGCCGCGTGCGCAGCACTGGCAGGTGGTGCGGAGCTGGTTGAGCCACGTACGGACGTCCTTGGCGGTGAGCTTGGTGAGCTTCTTCTTGCCGAGACCGGGGATGAGGTAGCGGTCGACGCAGGCGGTGTACCGGGTGTGGGTGGTCTCGCGGAGGTGGTGGACGGCGACGGTCTCCAGCCAGTACGTCAGGTACGCGGCCAGGCTGCCCTGCGCGGACGGGATGGGGACGCCGCGGTTGCTGGCGGCGATTTTCTCGGTCAGTTTGGCGAGCGCTTCCTTGCGGGTGGTGCCGTAGACGCGGACGCGCTTGCGGATGTTGCCAGGGGCGAGGACGTATCCGGCGGCCTCCCAACGGCTGTCCTTGCGCTGGTAGACGGTTCCGTCGCCATTGGCGCGGCTGCGGCGGGAGGTGGGGGTGTCGCGGGGCGTGGTCATCAGGCGGCTTCCTGTTCGAGGCGGGTGCGGATGAAGTCGGTGAGTGCATGGGTGGGGATGCGGCGGGCGCGGCCGAGGGTGATCGAGGAGAGTTGGCCTGAGCGGAGGAGGTCGTAGACGGCGGAGCGGCCGAGCTGGAGTCGGGCCATGACCTGGGGCACCGTCAGCAACTCCAGCGCCGGGCCCGCAGGGTGGAGGACGGTGGGCGGGGGTGAGGTCATCAGAAGCCCCCTTCGGCCGCGAACTGCCGTTCCAGTTCCTTGCGGTGCCATACGGAGGCGGCGAGGAGACTCGCGCCGGGGCTGTAGCCCGAGCCGAGGTAGTCCCAGTGGCCGGCGACGAGAGTCGTGTCCGCATCGGAATCGGGGAGGCCGGCGTGGGCGTGGGCCTGTTCGGTGCACCAGGCGCGGCGCGTCGCGCAGCGCGCCGAGCGTGACGGAGTAGGAGCGGGATTTGGTGGAGAAGTGGCCGCGGAAGCCGAGCATGTGCGCCCATTTCCAGAGCTTGAGGTCGGCGAACTCCGGCAGGCGGCCGAGCTCCCAGCAGGTGCGGATCATCTGCCGGACGTGCCGGGCGACGGCGAGCCGGGGCAGTGACCGGGCCTGTCCGGTGCCGTCGCAGGCGGTGCAGGGGAGCGGGGTTCCGTGGGGCAGGAGAGTGGCGCCGCGTCCCTGGCAGGGGCGGCAGTACAGGGCGCGGTCGAGGGTGCCGGAGGCGTCGGCGGATTTGGTGGCGTACTTGGCCACGTAGGCGGCCACGGTCTGGTCGGTGAATTCGCTGTCGGTGCCGAAGGCCGTGATCTCGGATACGTCGAGCTGCTGGCCCCAGGTGAGTTCGCGTTCCCCGATCGCGTCCGAGGTGACCGTGACGCGGACCCGTTCGGCGGCGGCGCGTACGGCGTCGGTGAGCTTGGCGACGGTGGCGTACGGCGGCGGGGGCTGGCTGGTGCCGTCGGGGCCGTCGAGTCGGATGACGGCGTGGAAGTGGACCAGGCCGCGCTTCTGGTACTCGGCGACTTTGGCGAAGGAGATCCGCAGGACCGCGTGGGCGGCCCTCTGGGTCATTCCGAGCCCGGCGGCGAGTTCCCGGCGCAGGTAGGTGGTGAAGCGGGCCCACAAGGCTGAGGCGTGGGCGTTGAACAGGACCGCACCCGCGTAGTCGTACGTCTTCGGGTTCAGCGGCGTCCCGAGCAGGGCGTCCGTGGGGTCGTGGAGCTTGCGGCAGCGGCAGGGGCGGATGTCGCCGCCGGGGGTGGTGGGGCGGTTGTGGACGGGGCCGAAGGACGGCGGGGTGAGGGTGACGAAGACGCGGGGGTGGGTGCGGACGGTGTCGGGGACGGTCTTGCCGCCGGACAGGCCGGCGCGGACGAGGTGGTAGGTGTCGGCTGCGTAGAGACGGGCGCAGGCCGGGCAGCGGGAGGCGCGGCGGTTGCCGCACGCGGTGAGCAGGCTGCCCGTCGGCTCGTCGGAGGAGGTGTAGGAGCGCAGTACCTCGCCGGTGGTGGTGTCGATGGTGGCGGCGCGGCCGTAACGTCGCCCGGGCGTGGGCCGAACTTCGCGCGGTCCTCGCGCACTGGGGGCTCGGCAGCATCGAGGACGAGGCGTCGCTCGTGCTGTCCGAATTACTGACCAACGCCGTCCGGCACGCGATGGCCGCCGGTCGGGAGATCGAGACTCGGTACCTCCAGATGGTCGACGGTCTCCGCATCGAGGTCCATGACGCCTCCGAGGTCCGCCCGTTGATGGCGCTTCCGACGGAAGGCGCGACCGGTGGCTGGGGTCTGCCCCAGGTCGATGTGCTAGCCGCGAAGTGGGGTGTCTGCGGCCGTGAGGGGGCCGGGAAGTCGTCTGGCGGAGCTCT
Source organism: Streptomyces peucetius (assembly GCF_025854275.1). Lineage (NCBI taxonomy): Bacteria > Bacillati > Actinomycetota > Actinomycetes > Kitasatosporales > Streptomycetaceae > Streptomyces > Streptomyces peucetius. Next base: position 5,544,856 of record NZ_CP107567.1, read on the forward strand.
CGCGCACGTAGCGTCGGTCGGAGGTCGCGACGACGGGGCCTCACGGTTCCGGTCGGCGCGGCGCGCGACGGCGACGCCCGGTGGCGGCCGGGCCGTCGCGCGGGGCGGTCACGGAGACGGCCGGCCGCTCCGACAACGTTTCCTCTGGGTTCGGCGAACCGCCTGTCGGGCGAGCGGCGGGTGTGTCAGTTCGCCGGCAGCCGGTCCCAGAAGGTGTCGACGATGCCGTCGAGATAACGTCGCCCGTCCTCGCCGGAGGCCGTGGTGCCACCGGCCCGGCTGAGCGTGGCGGCCATGAGGGTCTCGTACTCCGTCTGCATGGACCGCAGTGTGTCCTTCAGGTCGCGGCGGTCCATGGACACGAGCTTGGCGATGGCCTTGATGTGGGCCTGCCAGCGAGTGGAGACGGCTTCGGTGAGGAGGCGGGCGAGTTCCTCCTCGAGGCCGGTGACGGCGATGAAGTCCCGTGGCGGCAGCTTGAGCACGTCGCCGAGTGCGGCGGACTGCCGTCCGTCGCCGGCCCATCGGCCGGTTTCTTCCATGTGGCGGTAGGCGTCGAGGGGGAGACCGGTCGCGCGGGCGACCTCCTCGACGGGGAGTCCGCGGGCGATGCGGTGCTCGCGCAAGGTGCGGGGGCGTCCCATGAGTTCGGCGGGCGCGCACCACAGCGCACCGGCCAGGGCTGTGAGTTCCTCGGCGGCGGGCAGGGCCGTGCCGCGTTCCCAGGCGGCTATGTGGTCGGGGGTGATGTGGGTCATTCCGTAGGAGGCGCGCATGCCGTAGGCGACGTGGCCGTGGGCCATCCCGAGTTTCTCGCGCAGGGTCCGGGCGGCGCGCGCGTTGAAGGGGAGCATTGGATGCACGGGCTGAGAGTAGGTGGTTACTCCGGGCTACTCCATGATCACCGTCGCCTGCATCCCCTTTTGAGAGATAGGTCGCGGAGGATTTCGTAGGAAGCGACAAAGCCAGCCCCTACTGGTAAATCACCGTTCAAAACGCGTCAGTTGTGCTTTGTGTCACGCCACGTATGATCCGCTCGCAAGGCGCCGCATGTGCGTTCGCACAACTGCCTTTACCCGGGCTTCCGGCGGCACCTCGTGCATTCCCCTCTTACCGTTGCAGGCCCAGGAGACGCAGTCATGAAGACCAGCGCGACAAGCCCGGCCGGTGCGCCGCCCACCAGAGCCGGCGGCCCGTTCGACCGGTTCTTCCGGATCAGTGAACGTGGCTCGACATACGGTCGTGAGATACGCGGCGGATTCGCCACGTTCTTCACCATGGCGTACATTCTCGTGCTCAACCCGATCATCCTGAGCAGCGCCAAGGACAAGTTCGGCGACCAGCTCGACGCCGGCCAACTGGCCACCGCCACCGCCCTGGTGGCCGCCGTCATGACCCTCATCATGGGCGTGGGCGGCAATCTGCCGCTCGCCCTGGCCGCGGGCCTCGGCATCAACGCCGTCGTGGCCTTCCAGGTCGCCCCGCTGATGAGCTGGGACGACGCGATGGGCCTCATCGTGCTCGAAGGTCTGCTCATCTGCGTCCTGGTGCTGACCGGTCTGCGTGAGGCCGTCATGCACGCCATCCCGCAGCCGCTCAAACAGGCCATCAGCGTCGGCATCGGCCTGTTCATCGCCTTCATCGGCTTCGTGGACGCCGGATTCGTCACCCGTATCCCGGACGCGGCGAACACCACCGTGCCCGTGCAGCTCGGCACCGGTGCCCTCACCGGGTGGCCCATGCTCGTCTTCTGCCTCGGCGTGCTGCTGACCATCGTGCTGCTCGCGCGCAAGGTCAAGGGCGCCATCCTCATCAGCATCGTCCTGATGACCGTCGTCGCCATCGTCGTCAACGCCGTCGCCGACGTGAAGTCCTGGGGCCTGACCTCGCCGTCCCTGCCCGACAACCCCTTCGCCGCGCCCGACTTCGGGCTGCTGGGCAACTTCGATCTGCTCGGCTCGTTCGGTCAGGTCAGCGTGCTGACGGTGGTCCTGCTCGTCTTCACCCTGATCCTGTCCGACTTCTTCGACACCATGGGCACCGTCGTCGGCGTCACGGCCGAGGCCGGACTCCTCGACGAGCGCGGGCAGGTGCCGGACCTGGGCCGTGTGCTGCTCATCGACGGTGCGGCCGCCGTCGCCGGTGGTGCCGCGTCCTCCTCGTCCGCCACCACGTACATCGAGTCCGCCGCCGGTGTCGGCGAAGGCGCCCGTACCGGTTTCGCCAACCTCGTCACCGGTGGTCTGTTCGCGCTGGCGCTCTTCCTCGCCCCGGTCCTCACCATCGTGCCCCTCCAGGCCGCGGCCCCCGCGCTCGTCGCCGTCGGGTTCCTGATGATGACCCAGGTCAAGCACATCGACTGGGACCGCTACGAAGTCGCCGTCCCCGCCTTCCTGACCATCGTCGTCATGCCGTTCACGTACTCCATCACCAACGGCATCGGCGCCGGCTTCATCGCCTACGTGGTCATCAAGGCGTGCCTCGGCAAGGCCCGCGAGGTGCACTGGCTGCTCTGGGGCACCGCGGCGCTCTTCCTGGTCTACTTCGCCATCGACCCGCTGGAGCAGCTGCTCGGCATGAAGTGACCGGACGACGGCACTTGCCCTGGTGGCTTGGCACGTTGCGGCGATCTGCCGGTCGGGCACAGCGAGTACGTGCTCGAACGGCTCTGACGCCGGCGAACGGCCGGGCGAGCGGGGAGCGGCTCGAGCCGCTCCCCGCCGCGCCGGTCGAGGCGTCAACGCGCCGCCGGCACAGCACCGAAGGACGGCCACGCCATCGTGCAGGCCCTCTCCGAAGGGTGCATCGCCACACTGCTGGTCCTTGCCGGGCGCGCGGGATCGAGGTGGACCGGGCACGGCTCGGTGATGTCCCGGCGGATGGGGAAGTCCGGGGGCGCGACTGCAAGAAACGGCAGCGGAGCCGGGGCGAAGCATCCCGCTGACGTCGGTCGGGGCGCGGGCGGAACTCCGGTACGGCGCGGCACGTACTCTTGCGGCGTGACGAAGGGCAAGACCGTAGGTGTGAGTGTCGACGCGATGCTCGAGGACCTCAGGACGCTCGTCGAGACCGAGTCTCCGTCGCGTGATCCGGACGCCTTGACGGCATCGGCCAAAGCTGTCGCCGCTGTCATCGAGAGCCGCCTCGGCGGGCAGGCCGTCCTCGTCGACAGCGAAGCGGGGCCGAACGTCCACTGGTCAGGTGGTGGCGATCCCAAGGTACTGATCCTTGGTCACCACGACACGGTGTTCCCGCTCGGCACCCTTGAACGCCGCCCTTTCATGGTCAAGGACGGGCATGCGACCGGCCCCGGCGTCTTCGACATGCTCGGCGGGCTGGTTCAGGCCGTTCATGGCCTGGCCGTGCTCGACGACCGGTCGGGCGTCGAGATCCTGGTGACCGCCGACGAAGAGGTCGGCTCACGCTCCTCGCGAGCCCTTCTCGAAGAACGAGCCATGGCCTGTGGCGCCGTACTCGTGCTTGAGGGCGCCGCTGAGGGCGGAGCGCTGAAGACCGGCCGTAAGGGCTGCGGCACGTTCCAGGTCTCCATCTCGGGCCGGGCGTCGCACGCGGGCCTCGAGCCCGCGGCCGGGGTCAACGCCCTGGTCGAAGCAGCACACCAAGTGCTGGACATCGCGGCGCTCGGGCGGCCCGACGTCGGCACGACCGTCACCCCGACCGTCGCGTCCGCAGGAACACTGGACAACGTCGTCCCCGCACAGGCGACCGTCGTCGTCGACGTGCGGGTCGAGTCGGCCGACGAGAAGGAACGTGTCGAAGCGGCCTTCGCGGCACTGGCCCCGCATCTCGACGAGGCGGAGATCGCAGTTGCGGGAGCCGACAGCCGGCCCCCGATGCCTGAGTCGGCGTCGGCCGGGCTCTTCAGCGAGGCCCAGCGACTGCTTCCCGGTATCGAAGGCACGGCAGTCGGCGGCGGAAGCGACGGCAACTTCACCGCCGCACTGGGGGTGCCGACCCTCGACGGCCTGGGAGGGTCGGGGGTGGTGCCCACGCCGACCACGAGTACCTGGTGATCGACGCCATGGCCGAGCGGGCGAACCTTGTCGCCGGACTGGTGAAGGCCGTGAGGGCTCAGAGGCCCTGACGAAAACCGCTGGAAGTGCCGGCCTGCACCTCCGTCGCCCGGTTCACAGCTACGCGGTCTTTGACGCGGTCGCCCACGCGAACCCGTCCGGGTCGGTGAACGGCCCGACCTCGCTGCCGATCGTGAGCCGGTGCGATCCGGTGCCGTCGGGAGAATCGCCGGCGACCTTGGCCAGGGTACGGCGCTTGTCCCAGCCGGCCGACGTCGTCCTCGCGGTACGACAGCCGTACCCGGACGGCGGCGCCCGGTACGTGCTCGGCCGCGTTGGTCAGGGACTTCTGGACGACGCCGAGCACGGCCCGGTCCGTCATCGGCGGCAGGGCAAACGGGGTGCCGCTCTCCTCCGTCAGTTCGACGGGAATGCCGGAGCCCCGCGCCCGTTCGACGAGCGCGGGGCCCCGGCGTTCTCCGCGCATGCCTCCACCTTGCAAACGGCCCCTGGTCAGAGCCGAAAGCGATGGCACGGCCGCCCGCTCACTTCTTCTGCGTGCCGAGGAAGGGGGCGAGCAGTTCGGTGATGTGCTGCTCGGTGGCCTCCTTGGTCAGGCCGAGGCCGGACAGCGGGCCGGTGCCGTTCTCCGCCTCCAGCAGGGCCAGCAGGATGTGCTCCGTGCCGATGTAGTTGTGGCCGAGGCGCAGGGCCTCACGGAAGGTGAGCTCGAGTGCCTTGCGGGCCCGGGCGTCGTACGGGATGAGCTCGGGCAGTTCCTCGGCCGGAGCCGGCAGCGCCGTGGTGACGGAGCCACGGACCATGTCGAGGGTCACGCCCTGCTCGGTGACCGCCTTGGCGGCGAGGCCGTCCGGCTCGGCCAGCAGCCCGAGGCCGAGATGTTCCGGACTCACCTGGGCGTTGCCGGCGGCGCGGGCCTCGTTCTGCGCGGCCATGACCACGTTCCGGGCGCGGTCGGTGAAGCGGCCGAAGCCCTGGCTGGGGTCGAGGTCGAGCGGCTGGTCGGATTCCTTGGTGACGAAGCGCTTCTGGACGGCCTGCTTGGATACGCCCATGGACCGGCCGATGTCGGTCCAGGAAGCCCCGGAACGCCGAGCCTGGTCGACGAAGTGGCCGATGAGGTGGTCGGCGATGTCGCCGAGGTGGTCGGCGGCGATGACCGCGTCGGAGAGCTGGTCGAGCGCGTCGGTGTGCGCCTTCTTGATGGCGTCGATCAGATCGTCGAGCCGGACGGGATGAGTCATGCGGACTGGATCTGTCATGCGACAACCCTAGGTTGACGATCCGATCGTCGTCAACCTTTGGTTGTCGCTCGGTCTGCTGGGCCACCAGGGAATCGCAGTCACGGACAGTCGGCAGCACCCTGCGCACTCCAGGGCGCGCGGCACTGGCTGCCCCAGGCCGGCGACCATCTGCTGGAAGTCCGCCTCGTGGGGCAGCGCCGTGCCGTCCGTACGCCGGCGGCGCTCCTCGTTAGACCGATCCGTCGGCCATTCGCTTTTTGGCGACCTGTCAGGCAGGTGTCTCCATTGGAGCGCCCCTCCCGGCATGACCGACCACCCCAGAACCATCGGCACCAGCCTGGGCCTTCGCCCCCCACGCGAAACGGCGGGGCCGGCTAGCCGGTCCGCATGGATGCGGCGATCTGCTCCACGATCTCCGCGATCTGAACCAGGCACTCCTGTACTTGTAGGGGAGGGGCGCCAAGAGGGTCGTTCACGTCTACGCCACCCGTGTGTGTCGACACGGCACCACGGCGAGCGGCCGCGCCCTGGACGAGGGTTGCAAACCGTGCGGCCGGATCCACGACGCCAGCGGCGTCCTCTCGGCGCACCAGCCCGGCGAATTCGCGGAAGGTGAATGCACGGGACAACGCACGCACAGGAGACAGCCGCACAGCAGCCTCACGATGTTCCGTCGCGGCGCCCAGCACCAGGTCCGCGTTTTCGACCATCTCCTTGGTCAGTCGGCGGGAGCCCGCCCCGCAGGGCTGCACGCCACGTCCGAGGAGGAAAGAGGCGACAGTTGCCGCCATCGGCATATCCGCGACAGCCCGTGTGCCGGCACTGCTCAAATGGATCACCTGCCGATGCTCGAAAAGTTGGTGCCTGAGCAGGCACTCGGCAAGCGGAGAGCGATAGAGGTTGCCGGTGCACACCACGAGTACACGGAACGGGGGCACACACGCTCCAGGAGGGGAGGAAGAGCAGACCAAGACGTGCGACGCGGTGCCAGTATTCACCCGGCACCTCCGTCGGGTGGGTACTTCGATGAGCGTTTCTTTCCCGGCTGTGCGTCTGTGTGTTCGCCGCCTGCGTCACCAGCCATGGTCGGGCCTTGACCGACCAGGAGATCTGCCGAAGTCCAGGGACGTCCGAACGGGAGCGGTGCCGGGCGGCAAAGATCCCTGATGGGCCGTTGACGGCTTCCTCGGCCCACGGTGGACCGCATGGCTCGCCACCTCCTCGAACGGAGTGTGCCGGCCCCAGCGCGTGCTTCGCCGAGGCGGTTGCCATCGAAAGCCCCGTATTGGCCGGCTTGGCTCCTCGTGTCGTGAGGGTGCTGGAGGCCGGTCCGGTGATCTACGTACGCCATACGGCGTCTTATCACCTGAAGACGCTTAACAGGTGCTATTCGGCGCCATCTATCCCGCATACCGTACTCGCGGGTCGGACCACGTCGTCGGCCTGATTCCACTTGAGGAGCGTGAATGCGATGACAGCGTCATCGAAGTGGCGTGCTGCCTTCGCGGCCACGGCAGCCTCTGCTGTCCTGGCCGCAGTCCCAGTCGTAGGTGCCCAACCTGCCCACGCCCAGCCGTATCCACCCGATGCCCCGAGCCTGACCCTCAGCGCCACCACCGTGGACGCAGGAGACGAGCTCAGCTTCACCGGAACCGGGTTCGATCCGAACGAGGGGGTGGGTGCATTCCTCCTCTCGAGACCGATCAAGCTGGGCTTCTTCACCGCCGACAGCGACGGCACGGTGGAGGGAACCGTCACCATCCCCAAGTGGACGGACCCGGGCGAGCACACCTTCCGTCTCAAGGGAAAGGAATCGAAGCTCAAGCTCTCAGCCGAGATCACCGTACGCTCGCACAAGCCTCACCTCGCCAACACCGGTGAGGACCGCTCGGGTCTTCTGATGGGCGGAGCCGCAGGGCTGCTCGTGCTCGGAGGCGGCGCGATGATGGCCGTCCGGCGACTGAATCGCGACTGACCTCCTGGTCTCATCAGGCAGCTCCGAAGCCTGTGGCAATACCGGCGGCCGACAGCCGATCTCCCGACACATGACCTCGCGTCGTCGTCGGGGCCCGGCTGTCGGCCGCTGCCGCGCTGGCCCTCACGGAAGGCCGCCGCGCGGCTCGACCCCCACCTGCGCAAGATGGCCGTCGCCAACCGAAACGCGGGCAGGCCGCATCCAAGCGCTACCGCAGGGCGAAGCGGCATGCTGCCGAGGCGCGCGGAAGAAGGCCCGTAGCGCATGGACATGGCCCGCAAGTGGGCCGAGCGCGAGAGCGGGCCCTGCAAACCGGGCCACCCACCCACTGCGTTGCTCAGGGCTGCCGAGGCGGCTTGCGGACAGCGGGCAGTCTCAACTGGATCTGTCCGTCGCAGGACAGGGACGCCGCCAAGGAGCGCCTCCTCAGAGGCTCCCCTTCCGACCGGCCGCCACTTGCCGGCACGGCTGCACACCGCGGTGCGCAGCCGAGGCAGGGCCGCAGTGTGTGCCGTAGACCTTCTGCGGATGCGTGCCGCGCGGGCCAATCGCCGCTGGCTCCTGAGTCGGCGCGGGCCGCGGAGCCCGTCAGTGCCTCAGCGTGCCCGACTCGAGGCTCTCCACGTACCACGCATATGTCTGGGCGATCCCTTCCCGCAGATCGATACGAGGAGTCCAGCCGAGGGCGGTGAGCCGGGACACGTCGAGGAGCTTGCGCGGCGTACCGTCCGGCTGGGTCGGATCCCACTCGATGCTCCCCCGGTACCCGACCACATCCGCCACGAGTGCCGCCAGTTCCCGGATGCTCAGATCCGTGCCGGTGCCGACGTTGACCGGGCTGTCCGCGTCGTAGCTTTCCAACAGGTGCAGGCACGCCCGGGCCAGATCGTCCACATGGAGGAACTCCCGACAAGGCGCGCCGCTGCCCCAGTTCACCACCCGTCGCACACCCGACACCTTCGCCTCGTGGAAGCGCCGGATCAGGGACGGCAGCACATGGGAGTGCTCCGGGTGGAAGTTGTCACCGGGCCCGTACAGATTGGTGGGCATGGCGGAGATCCAGGGCAGACCGTACTGGCGTCGTACCGCCTGTACCTGCAGGATGCCGGCGATCTTGGCGATGGCGTAGGCGTCGTTGGTCGGCTCCAGAGGACCCGTCAACAGCGCCTGCTCGCGGATGGGCTGCTCGGCGAACTTCGGGTAGATGCAGCTGGACCCCAGGAACAGCAGCCGCTCCGTGCCGTGCTTCAGGGCGGCGTCCAGCACGTTCACCTGGATACGGAGATTGTCGGAGAGGAACTCGGCGGGCCGGGTGGCGTTCGCCTTGATCCCCCCCACCCGCGCGGCCGCGAGCACGACCACGTCGGGTCGCACGGCCGCGAACCAGTCGAGGACTGCACCGCGCTCGCGCAGATCCAACTCCGCCGACCCGGGACCGACCAGGTCGGTGAATCCCTCCCGCGCCAGGTGCCGCCATACCGCTGATCCGACGAGCCCCCTCCTCCCCGCAACGAGTACGCGTGCCGAGCGGTCGAGGGGGCGGTGGTCGTATCTGTCCGTTGCCACTCCACAGACGGTCGGCGCCGAAGCGTGAGTGGCGTCACTGCCGGCGTTCGTGCAGGTTGACATGGGAGTCGCTCCTTCAACGAGGGCCACGGGTGAGATCGGGCCTGGAACGCACGAAGTCAGCACGTGCTTCCGGACCGCCCTGCGGCCAATGCGTCCCGGGTGAAGAGGAAATTCACATAGCGCGCCGGTGGAACGAAGCCCGCCGTCACGGGTGCAGGCCCCCTGCTGCCGAGATGCTGAATGTGACGGTAGCCCAGGTCGAACGCGGTCTCCCGGACCTTGCTCAAGGCTGCCTCGTCGAGGCACTCCGCGATGATGGCGGGGTGGTGGACGCGAATGCTCTTCTCCAGGCCGCGCAGCACCTGCGGTTCGAGTCCCTCCACGTCGATCTTGATGAGGTCGACCGCACGGCCGTCGAGTACCTCGTCCCCCGTGGTGACCTCCACGTCGGCGATGCTTTGCGCGGGCCACCTGTCCAGCAGCGAGGCTTTCGTCGCGTTGGCGGGGATCTTCAGCCGGGTGCGCCCAGGTGTATCCGAGAGTGCCTTGTCGATGACGGTGACACGGCTCTCGAACCGGTTGGCCCGGATGTTGCGGTTCAGCATGCGGGTTGCGGCCGGGTTGGGTTCAATGGCCAGAGCCTCCAGGTGCGGGTTGGCCCTGCAGGCGAGGAGCGTGTAGATGCCGGAAAAGGCACCGATGTCGACGAACCGGCGTGCGGTGCGGGCGAGTTGGTACACGAGCGGGTGGGTGGTCTCCTCCCAGTGCCGCATGTTGGTCCAGATCAGGCCCCGGGCAAGGATGTCCGCGTCGCTGCTGACGTAGCGGAAGGTGCGTCCGTCGGGGGCTCGTAGGCTCCATTCTCCCGTCGGATGCAGGCGTCTCCACACCGCGCGGGGCACTACGCCGCGCAGAGCCGCGGCCCGAACAGCCCGCTGGCAGCCCGGAACGCGGAGGAAGAGGTCGCGTGTGCTGGTCAAGATGTCTTTGGAGGGCACGGGCGGCAGCATAATCAGGGCATATGGCGCAAGGTTCGCCTGTGAGGTGTGTTGCTGCGCGGGGCGGCCGAATTCACTCCGGCGCCGGACTCCGGCACCCGACCGTTGTGGCACAGCTCAGCACCCGGCGCCCGCCCCCTCGTTCACGAGCGCGTCGAGCCGATCCAGTGGTGCGACGGGCGAAGCGACGACGTAGTCGTAGTCGATGCCGAGGTTGCGGCTCAAGCGGGCATAGCAGTCGTTGAACCACGAGTCAGGAAAAATCTCGATCACATGCTCGGCCCGCTGAGCCCACACCAGGTTGGCCAGACCGGCTCCGTGCGGAGCAATGACCGTACGGGCGCCGGCGAACAGCCCTCGCTGCTCCTCGAAGGACAGGTCCTGGGCGTACACCACTGTGACTCCCGCCTGCCGCATCGCGCGCTCGACCTCTGCCTCGTTTGACAATGCTCGCTTGGAATCCTTCAAGCGGCTTACGTAGACGGCGTCGACGTCGGCGGGGTCCGCAGGAAAGGCGGCGCGCAATCGGTCGATCTCAGCACGTTGAACGAAGCCGGACATGGGCTCGACGGCGGCGAGGACGCACGAGTCGACGTGTGCGATGTCGTCCAGGCGAACGATTCTGGAGGGTCCGACCAGGTGTTCCGCAGCCGCCAGTACATGGGCCGGCACGCTCCTCGGCATCAAGAGCAGCGCCTCAGGCTCGACACTGAGGGCGAAGACGGCGGCGGGGAGTACCTCGAGCAGCCAGTGGTAGTAGCCCGTCGGCGCGAAGGCGATGACGGGACGACCAGCGAGTCGCCTGACCGGGAGCAACGGTTCGTGGCGGACGTCGCCCCAGCCCAGCGACCGGATGAGGGATCCGTAGCTCTCTTCCAGGACGGGGCCGCCGGGCAGCCAGATGAGGCCGCTGTGCGGGCTGAGCAGCACGTCGTGAAGTCGGTACGCATGGCGCTCGTCGAACGCCTTGGACCGGCGGAACCGCGGTGGGAAGCCGACGGGGAAGTCGTAGCGCTCGACCACGGCCTCGGTCCTGGTGAAGGACTCGCTCACATGCCTGGCGATCCTGGGCTCGTGCATACGTTCCGCGATCGAGCGCACGTAGACCCGCGGCATTCCTCCTGAGACCGGTCCGAGCAAAGCCTGGCTGGCGGTCCTTGCCATCAGAACTCTGCCGCGGGCTGTCAGTTCGCGCAGCTTCGGCGTCATACCCCGGAACGTAAGACCGGGCAGCTGGTGCTCTTCGGTTACGCGCCCACCATCAGGCGCGTATTCACCCATTGCGCCGGTGCCGTTCGGCGCCGGTTACGGAATCAGAGTGATCCCCCGGCAGACACATGGGGAGAAGGGAAGTCGTAGCGGGCCGGGCATGCGACGTTGGGATCGTGATACTCCATTCTGAAAATCCGGGGTGGTAAGTGTGGGTCCTCCCCCAATCCGGGACCAGCGCAAGCTGATCGTCGTCGGTCAGGGATACGTAGGTCTCCCGCTGGCCATGCGCGCGGTGGAAGCGGGATTCTCCGTCATCGGCGTGGACACGGACGAGTTCCGGGTCAAGCGTCTGGCGTCCGGCGATTCGTACATCGAGGGAGTCAGCAATACGCGCTTGATCACGGCTCTGGACAGTGGCCGCTACAAGGTGACCACCGACTACGACGAAATCTCCGACTTCGACGTCTGCGCGATCACCGTGCCGACGCCGCTGCGTGAGGGCGTGCCGGATCTGAGCTTCGTGGAATGTGCCGCCCGGAGCATCGCCTCTCATGTCACCCCTGGCGCCACCGTTGTTCTGGAGTCGACCACCTACCCCGGCACCACGGAGAGTCTGCTGCGGCCATTGCTGGAGAACGGCAGCGGACTGAAGGCCGGTGCGGGATTCCACCTCGGCTACAGCCCCGAGCGTATCGACCCGGGCAATCCACAGTGGCAGCTGGAGAACACTCCCAAGGTGATCTCCGGGATCGACCCGGCGTCACTGCAGGACATCGAGCGTTTCTACGCACGCATCGTCGAGCGCACCGTGCCCGTGTCCTCCTGCCGTACCGCGGAGCTGACCAAGCTGCTGGAGAACACCTTCCGTCACGTCAACATCGCCTTGGTCAACGAGATGGCGACGTTGTCGAGGGGGCTCGGAGCGGACATCTGGGAAGCCATCGAGGCCGCCGACACCAAGCCTTTCGGCTTCATGGCGTTCAGGCCGGGCCCCGGTGTGGGCGGGCACTGCTTGCCGGTGGACCCGTCCTATCTCTCCTGGCAGGTCAAGCGGCTGCTGAAGCAGAGTGTCCGGTTCATCGCGCTGGCGAACGAGATCAATGATCGTATGCCGGACCACGTCGTCTGGCGAATCAGCCGGGGCCTGAACGAACGCGGCAAGTCGGTCAATGGCTCGCGGGTCCTGCAACTGGGCCTGGCCTACAAGAAGAACACCGGCGACATCCGCGAGTCACCGTCCATCATGCTCGCCCGGTCACTGCAAAACCTCGGCGCCCGGGTCGTGGCGGTGGAACCACACACCGACTCCTATCTTCTTCCCCCGGACATCGTCTGCGTGGAACTGACCGAAGCCGAAGTCCGGGCGGCCGACGTGGTCGTCGTGGCAACAGATCACGATGAATTCGACTATGCGCTCGTCGAGCAGGCCGGGGCGTACATTTTCGATACCCGCAACCGCTGTCGGGCGGAACAGGTCGAGGTCCTGTGACCCCGCCTTCATGTGCCCAGTGCGTTGTGATCGGAAAACAAGGGGCGGGTCCGCCGGTCATCCTCCTCGGCGCCGTCACGTGGTCGAGCTCGTTCGGATCAGCGCGCGGCCTGGTTGAGGACTTACGGGCGATTCACCCCGTAAGGATGAGGCCTTCCAGTTGAGGAGTCTCACGTGCCACCAGTCCGCATCGCGGTGCTGATGACCAGTCACAACCGCCAGGAGAAAACCCTCGCCGCACTCGCCGCGCTCGCCGAACAGCGCGGGCTGCCGGAGGACACCACGGTACGCACCTACCTGGTGGACGCCGGCAGCACCGACGGCACACCCGAGGCGATTCGCGCTGCCCACCCCGAGGTGCAGGTCACCACGGTCGGCCCTGACATCTACTGGAGCCACGGTATGCGGATCGCGAGCCGCAACAGTCGGCGAAGCGGCGAACCGGCCTGGGACTACCAGCTCTGGCTCAACGACGATGTGACGCTGGATGGCGACGCCCTCACCGTGCTGCTCGGCACCGCACACGCGGTCGGCCCCGGCAACGTCGTGGTCGGCGCCGTGCGTGCGTCGGCCGATGACCGCACCACGTACTCGGGACGCCGCGGCCGTGCACTCGCGCTGGTCGAGCCCACCGGTCGCCCCGAGCGCTGTGACACGTACAACGGCAACGTGGTGCTGTTGCCCAGGGCGGTGTGTGAACGGGTCGGCGACATCGACGAGGTCTTCCAGCACGGCATCGGCGACTACGATCACGGATTCCGCGTCCGCCAGGCCGGTATCGCCGCCTATGTGACGCCCTGTCATGTCGGCATCTGTGACCGCAACCCACCGCACACCGGGTCTCGAGAACCGGGCATCGGTGTGCGCGAGGCGCTGCGCCGGATCACCTCGCAGCGTGAACTGCCGCCCCGTCAATGGTGGGTCTACTGCCTGCGGCACGGCTGGCCGCGGGCCCCGCTGCTGATGTTCTCGCCCTATGTGAAGACCGCGGCGCGAGCCTCCTTCCGTCGCTTTCCCGCAGGGAGGTGATCCCTTGCTACTCGATCCGACGACACTGCTGCTCGGCTGCGCCGCGCTCATCGGCTGCGCGGCACTCACCGCAAGCTTCGTCCGCTGGCCCGTCTGGGGAATCGGCCTGTATATCGCCGTCCAGCTCTGGCAGACGCAACAGAACGTGCGTCAGTCACTCCCGGGCGCGGGCCTGAATCTGTTGCCCACTGATGTGCTGACCGTGTGTCTGCTGTTCGCTGCCCTCATCATGCTCAGGGGGCGATGGCGCGGCGCCCCGGCCCTGCTTCTCGCCCTGTTGGTACTCACCGGCTACGCACTGATCCGCGGGTTCGGGGTCTTCGGTATCCAGGCGGCGGGCAATGAAGCCCGAACCAACTTCATTCAGCTCCTCTGCGCCGCACTCTTCGTCGCCGTCCTCTCCACCCGTCTGAACCTGGTGCGCGCGGTCACCCACATCTGGGTGCTGGCAGCCTGTGCTCTGTCATGCCTTGCTCTGCTGGGCTGGCTGAACGTCGGTATCGGCTCCAACTCCGACCAGATCATGGTCGACGGAGTGCTCACCAACGCCCGCCCGGTAAGTGCTGCTCAAACACTGGTCATCGGCCAGGCGGCCATGATGCTGCTGTGTGGTCGTGGCTCCGCGCGGGTCAGGGCGCTGGCTTCGTTGCTCCTGGTGGTTGTCATTCTGGCCCAGCACCGCACCATCTGGCTGGCCGTGGGCATCATGATCACGGGCTGGCTGCTGTCCCGCCACCGGCAGACGGGATCCCGTGCTGCGGCACTGGCCGTTCTGGGCTCGCTCGGCATGCTCTCCATGCTGGCCGTTTCGTGGGGAGCCGCCGGCGGGGTCACCTCAAAACTCACCGCCTCCAGTGAAGACGATCGAACGCTGGTGTGGCGGATGGAGGGCTGGCACGCTCTGCTGCCGCGGCTCAAAGAGGTGCCGGACTGGCTAATGGGTCTGCCCTTCGGATCCGGGTACGACCGCGTGATCAACGGAGTATTCGTCGCTGTGTCGCCCCACAACTACTACCTGGAGGTCTTGCTGCGTCTCGGCCTCCTCGGCGTTGCGGTACTCCTCCTGGTGTATGCCACGGCATGGCGCGCGGCAGGAGCGGACAGTGAGCACAAACTGATGCTCCGGCTGCTCATCTGTAGCCAGTTGGTCTACATGATCACCTACTCCCTTACTCCCGAACAGGCCGTGATCCTCGGTCTGTTGACGGCCTGCGCACAGCGGCGCGGCGCCTGTCGTCCCCCCACCATCGAGGAGTCGCCATGTCTGACAAAACCGCACTCATCACCGGCATCACCGGCCAGGACGGCTCGTATCTAGCCGAGCTCCTGCTCTCCAAGGGCTATCTGGTGCACGGCCTCATCCGCCGCTCCTCCACCTTCACCACCCAGCGGATCGACCACCTCTACCAGGACCCGCACGAGCCCGACGCCCGCCTCCGGCTGCACTACGGAGATCTGGCCGACGGCTCCCGCATCGCTGCCCTGCTGGAGGGCATCCAGCCCGACGAGGTCTACCACCTGGCCGCCCAGTCGCACGTCCGGGTCTCCTTCGACGAACCCGAGTTCACCGGGACCACCACGGGCCTGGGCACCACCCGTCTCCTCGAAGCCATCCGGATGACCGGGCTGCCGTGCCGCTTCTACCAGGCCTCCAGTTCCGAGATGTTCGGGACGACCGCGCCCCCGCAGTCGGAGTCGTCGGTCTTCCACCCGCGCTCGCCGTACGCCGCCGCCAAGGTGTACGCGTACTGGATCACCCGCAACTACCGTGAGGCGTACGGCGTCCACGCCGTCAACGGAATCCTCTTCAACCATGAGTCCCCGCGCCGCGGCGAGACCTTCGTGACCCGCAAGATCGCCCGCGCCGCGGCCCGCATCGCCCGCGGCGAGCAGGACGCCCTCCATCTCGGCAATCTGGAGGCCCGTCGGGACTGGGGCTACGCGCCCGAGTACGTCGACGCGATGTGGCGCATGCTCCAGCAGGACGAGCCCGGCGACTTCGTGGTCGCCACCGGCACCAGCTACAGCGTGCGCGACTTCCTGACATTCTGCTTCGAGCACGCGGGCCTCGACTGGGAGAAGCACATCCGCTTCGACGAGCGCTATCTGCGCCCTTCCGAAGTCCCCGATCTGGTCGGTGACGCCTCCAAGGCCGAACGTGAACTGGGCTGGAAGGCCACCGTGCACGCTCCGGAACTGGCCCGGATCATGGTCGACGCCGAGTTGGCTGCCGTCCCGGCTCCGGCTCGCGAGCGTTCGCTGACGGGAGCCTGAGCGATGACCACCGCCGCCGTCCAGCAGCTGAGCCATGTCAAGCCCGTGCTGCGCGGTGCCCGTGACCTGTTGATGCGCTCGCGTACCTTTCAGCGGGCGGTACGGGGCGGAACCGTACGCGGCCATGTGCCGCTCACCGTCTGGCGGCACTTGCACCCCACCGGCGTCTGGAAGGTGCACGCACCCGACGGCAGCACATTCCACTACCACTGCGACCCGGACGACGTACTCGCCGGGCCGGTGGTCTGGACGGATCTGCGGCTGTGGGAGGAGGCCACCCATCCGCTCTTCTACCGGCTCGCCCGCACCGCGCGCGGGTTCCTGGACGTCGGGGCCTATGCCGGCCTCTACACCCTGCTGGCCTGTCAGGCCAACCCGCGGCTGCACGCCGTCGCGGTCGAACCGAACCCCGTCGTGGTCCGGATGCTCCGCCGCAATCTCGACGTCAACGGTTTTGGACCCAGGGTGCACGTCATTGACAAGGCCCTCTCAGAGGCACCGGGCCGGGCGCGGCTGACCGTGCCGGAGCGCATCACCACGGCCACCCTGCGCGACGGAGCCCACGCCCCCGGGCGCAGCAGCGTCGACGTGGAAGTGACCACGGCGGACCTCGCGGTCGGCGACAGGCCCGTCGACCTGGTGAAGATCGATGTGGAAGGTCTCGAACCGGACGTGCTGCGTGGCATGTCCCGGATTCTGGCCGCCCACCGTCCGACCGTGATCGCCGAGTGCCTCGACCGGGCAGCCCTGGAACGGCTGCGCTCCACGGCCGCCGAGTTCGGCTACCACCGTGTCCACCACCTCACTCCGCATGGACCCGTCGCCGTACCACCCGGTTTCGTCCCTCCCCAGCGCCACCAGAACTTCCTGCTGACGACGCCCCCCTTCCCCCCTTCATGACCGATGCTCCGAAAACCGCAGGTCGCGTCCGGTCAGTGCTCAGCTGGAGCTACGGCGGCGCTGCCGTAGCCGTGGTTCTCCAGCTCGGCTACACCGCCTGGACCGCGCGCGTGGCGCCGCACAGCGCCTTCGGCGCCTACGCGATCGCCCTCACGGTGACGCAGTTGCCCGGGCTGATCGCCACGGCCGGTCTGGCGACCTGCGTCCTGCGTGCCGAGCGACTCAGCCGCGCACTCCTCCGCTCCGCGCTCCGGCTCTCCATGCTGACCGGCGTGGCCTGCTGGGTGGTCGTCGAGGTCGCTGCCCCATGGTGTGCGGTGCTGTGGGACATGCCCGAACTGACGGTGCTTCTCAGGCTGTTGGGTTGCCAGTATCTGGTGGCGCCGACAGGTTGCGTGCTGTTGGCCGCACTGCGCCGGGCCGGCCTGCCCGGCTACGCAACGGTCGCCGAGCTCACCGGGCAGGTGGCAGGCTGCGTGGTCGCTGCCGTCGTACTCACCCGCACCGGTTCTCCGGCCGCCCTTGGCCTGGCACTTCCGGTCGCGGCGTTCATCACCTTCGGAATCTCCGTGAGCGGATCGGCGGCGAAGCTCGTTCTGGCGAGGGACTCGGGCGCTCCATCCGGTTCTCTGCTGGGGCTGTCCGGGTTCCTCACCGGCTTCGCGCTGCTGCGCACCCTGGGGGCCAGCGCTCCGCTGTGGGTGGCGGGCCGATTGCTCGGTCCCGGCACGGCCGGGCTTTGGTCCCGCGCCCAGATGCTGTCCGACGTACCGGTGAACATCCTGCTCAGGGGCCTCAATCAGGCGGCTGTACCGTTGCTCGCCGACCGCCGCAGCCAGGGACTGCCACTGACCCGGCCCGCGCAGCATCTGCTGTATGCCGCTTCTGCGGGCTTCGTCGCCTTCGGTGCTTTGGCCGGCGCCGGACCCGCTGCGCTCACCCTGCTGCTCGGACCCGGCTGGGAAGGGGCCGTAGCGCTGGTGCCCGCATTCGCCGCGTGGGCTGCACTGCAGGTCGTATATGCAGCCGGGTGTTCGCTGGATCTTGCCCGTGGGGCCCGACGCGACCTCATCCGCGCGCAGCTGGTTCTGCTCGTCGTCACTGGAGTGGGGCTCATCGGCGCCGTCGGCTGGCGTGAGCCACTGCCGTTCATCGTGACCGGGGTGGCTGGGCTGGCCGTCGGCCACGTCGCCCAGTTGGTCCGCTGGCACAGAACCGACACGCTTGACGCCGGCGGCGTGGGCCGCGCCCATCTCACGCACTTTGCGGCCGGGGCCATTCTTGCTGTGGCCGGCAACTGGGGCGACCGCGCGCTGGGCGGTTTGCCCGGCGCGGTGCTCGCCATGTCTCCGGTGCTGCTGGGGGGTCTGTTACTGCGCGGTCGGTTGCCGGCCTACCAGGCAGCCGCCGAGATCGGACTGCTGCGCCGCCCAGGTCGCAGAGTGAAACAATCCGCGACCGTTCCGGTTCCCCGGCCGTGAGGGGAGCCCTGCAAGAATGATGCGGCCCTTGACGTCAGTCGCAGCAGCCGTCCTCATCCTGGAGCGACAGCGCCCGAAAGAGTCGGTGACTCGTATGGCAATCGGAGCCTCCCGCCCAAGGAAGCGACACCATGCGGAATCAGGTGCGATTTCACCGAGGCATCGCTTGAGAATGAGTGGGGGATGCCCAGAGGTTCCCATGCCTCACCCTATTTCCTGTGCAACACCCCAGAGGTTCTCATCTGCTCGACGACACTGCCGTGATATGACAAAGGTCCGACCGAGCGGCCGACAGGGAGAGCAAGTGGCGGCGAAGCTGGCTACCGAACTTGAATCGTTCCGGAGCATTTGGAAGGGAGGGTTTTTCGGGGCAGACCCGCTCGAACCACTGGACTCCCTGTACGGGCTGTGGGGCTACACATCGATGCAGCACGCCATTTACCTGGCCTGCATCAAGCCGTACATCAACAGCAAGACCAGTGCCGTGGAGATCGGCCCTGGGCGGGGAGCCTGGACGCGTGCCATGGTCGGTGCCGGCGAGGTCACCTGCCTGGATGCCCTCTCGGCCGAGCACAACGGCTTCTGGCAATACGTCGGCCGGCGCGAGAACCTTCGGTACTTCAAGGTCGAGGACTTCAGCTGCAGCATGCTGGCCGACGACAGCGTCGATTACCTGTTCAGTTTCGACGCGCTGTGCCACGTCAGTTTCGACGGTATCTCCGCTTATATGGCCAGCCTCTTTCCGAAGTTCCGGTCAGGGGCACATGGCTTCATCATGGTGGCGGACTACGCCAAGTACAACA
This sequence comes from Streptomyces peucetius, assembly GCF_025854275.1. Taxonomy (NCBI): domain Bacteria; kingdom Bacillati; phylum Actinomycetota; class Actinomycetes; order Kitasatosporales; family Streptomycetaceae; genus Streptomyces; species Streptomyces peucetius. The sequence goes on from NZ_CP107567.1 coordinate 5,563,885, forward strand.
GCTTCGTGGAGAACCTACCCCGTTTCGACGTGACGCGGACTCTGCTGGCGAAGAACAGTGGGCAGTTGAAGCAGCGCCTGGTCGACGTCTACCTGCTGCCGCTGCAGACACGCGCCCGCAACCGAGCTCCCTGGCGCCCCCTGAATCTCTCGGAGGACGACGTGGCACGTCCGGGCCGGTGGTACAACGCAGGCGGCACGCGCACCTGCGAACTCCTGGAGAAGTTGGGCTACGAGGTTCTGGATCCGGACATGGAACTGGACTACCGCAGCCCGGTCATTCACTTCCGCAAGCGATGACAGCAGTTTGAGGAAGGCCCAAGGACGGGCCAGGAATCAGTGCGGGGTGGTCAACCGAACTGCTCCTCGTTGACGCCGTTGTCCGGCCCTGGGGGAAATGGTCCCCCTCACGCTGCCGCCACACCGGCTTGCCGCGGCGGTCTCGTCCGTGCCGGCCGCTTCGGCAAAGGCGGGCTCGTCGGGCGACGCCCCGGCGGCGTACGCCTCGAGGGCCCGCAGCATCGTGGTCCACGGTGCTCCCAGATCGCCGTCGGCCTGCACGACGGTGCATCCGCCATCGGCCATCGTCCGCCCCAGATGCCTTCATAGCGCCGCCACTTGGGACGGAGGTGACGGCGCCGCGGGCCGGGCATGCACGCGCGGCCGGATCGGCCGTCCATACATGTACCGCCAGCCGCTGTTCACCCTCGGCCGGCAGACATCATTTCCAACCAGCAGGCCAGCCGGGGCTCGGCACCGGAGCGCTAATTGGGCTGGCCGGGCAGCACCCGCAAGGCTGAAGCACGTCGGGCAACCTGTTCGTACTCGGCTTCGTAGGCTGGTACGACGTTGGGCCAGGCGAAGAGCCGAGCCCGCGCAAGAGCCTGTTGGCTCAGCTGGGCACGGAGGTCGGCGTTCTTCGCCAGCCGCACAACGCCCTGGGAGATCGACTTGGGTCGACGCACGTCGACCAACTCGCCGGCGCGGCCGAGATCGAGGAGCCAGGGCACCGCTCCCGAGGAGCGGCCAGCCACTACCGGCAGTCCTCGTGCCATGGCTTCGAGCACGGTCATCCCGAAGGATTCTTCGAGAGTGGGTGCCACAAAGACATCTGCGGTGTCCATGGCGGCGAGCACTTGCTCTGCCGGCATAGCGCCGACGAAGGTTACTCCGTCAGCCAGTCCATGGCTGAGTGCCCAGCGTTCAGCCTGACCTCCGGGGCCGTGTCCGCCGCCGATCAGCGTCAGTTCGACATCCCCCAGCTCATCACGAATGGCAGGAAAGGCGCGCAGGAGGGCGCTTGTGTTCTTGCCCTTCGAAAATCCGGAGCTCACCGACAACAGGTGTCGAACAGGCTGATGCGTCCTTGGCGGCTCGAGTCTGAACGCAGAAGTGGGGAGGCCGTTTGGCACCACGGTGGTCCTGCCTCGGCACCATCGCCGCAATCGATCACCGATGTAGGGCGAGACCGCCGTGAGGTGTCTCGCTTTCGCCAGACATCGGCCTTGCATGGCGAGCCGCACCATCCGATAGGCGTCCGGCTGGTGTCTCAGGATGGCGGGCGCCCAGTCACGTACAGTGACCAACGCGGGATGCCGTCCTGACAGAGCTCCCAACGCGAACTCATATGTCCAATGGGCGTGCACCACGTCGACATCTACCGAGTCGAGTAGTGTGCGAACGGCCTCGCGTTCCCGCCGGAAGGCGTCTCTGGCGCGGTGCCGATGGCGGTAGGGGCCGGTCAGGACATCGACGGTACCGATGCGTGAGTGCACAGGTCTGTCGATTTCGAGACTCAGCGTCACCAGGGTCACGTCATGACCTCGTGACGCAAGCTCCGCGACCATTGCTGCTGTGCCGGGTCCTCCCAGACCTTTGGGTGTGGTCTGCTCCGTGGACTGGTCGAGCAGACGTGCAAGCCGCGGTAGATCAACCGGCGCAGCGATAGCTACTCGCATGGCCATCCTTCCTGGTTGTTGGGCGCTGCTCACACGGGACCTGATACGTGAATGATGCGAGCGAATGCCCCGTTGGCCCGGACCTTGGTGCGGGGCGAGGAGAAGGACGTGCCCCGGTCCCGGGATCGTGCAGCGCGCGCCGGCTGCATGTCATCAACACGTCAACGGTGGCCATGGGCACTCCCAGGACGCACCAGGCGATGATAGATCTCGGCGTAGTCGGCTACGCCCCGCTGCAGGCTAAATCGATCCCCAAATGATTGATCCGCACCCATAGGAGGCCCGCTCCTGCAGAAATGTTCAGCCTTCTCGATGGCGGCGGAAAGCTGCGCGGGGCCGGTGTCGGTCAACCATGCAGCCGGGCTGGCTCCTGCTACATCCCTGAGTCCGGGAACATCTGCGAGCACCAACGGCAGACCGGTCATGAGCGCTTCGACAGCAGCCAGCCCGAGTCCCTCGTACGCGGAGGTCATGACAAACACATCTGCGGCGTGCAATGCCTGCAAAGGATGCCTGTTTCCCAGGAATTGTACTTGGCGTGAGATGCCCAACTGTTCGGCGAGGCGTCGCTCCTTGCCGGTTCCGTCCTCATCTCCCACGTGGAGGTACACCAAGTCCGGCAACCCGGAGATTTGAGCGACCGCTTCCAGGATCGCCTCATGGCGCTTGACCGGCCCGCAATTCCCGACGCTGACCACCACGAAGTCGTGGTCGTGAAGGTTCAGGGCTTGCCGGGCCTGGTTCCGCTGATGCCTTGTCGGGGGTGTGAACTCCTTGCTGCACCAGTTCTCAATGACCTGGGACGGGTTCCCGAAACGACGCTTCTCATTGTCGGTCACCCCATGGCTCACGCCTACGTGAACGACGCCCATGCGGCGAAGGACCTGGCGCTGCAGCTTTCGCTGTGTACGCAGCATGCCGCCGAATCCGAAGACGCTGTGCACCGTGCGGACGACCCCTGCTCCAGCGCTGAGGGCCGCGAGGCCGAAGTAGAAGCTGGCTCGCTCGGGGTGCAGGTGAACCACGTCGTAGCCGCCGTCGCGCACCCGGCGGGCGAGCCGTGGCGGTACACGGAACAGCTGTCGGTCCGGCTCGTGGAGCACCCTGTAGCCGACATCTCGTAGGTCGGCCGCGAAGGGGCCGGGCTCGGGCCCCACAGCAAGCACGTCCACCTCGATGCCGTGATGCTTCCACTGCCCGGCGGCCGTATGGAGCATCACCTCGGCTCCCGAGGCCCGCAGTCGGTTCAGAACGTGCAGAACGTGAACATTCCTGCGCCCATATCGGCCGTGTTCCATTCGGGACCTCCGTTGGGTTGAACCCGAGCAGCCAGGTCTCGACCGTCGGGTCAGCCAGATGCCGCTGTTCGTCCTTCAGGCGCGTGTCAACGAGCGAGGCCCTGGACCGTCTGCTGCGTGGACCGTTCCCAGGATGGATTCTTGACGGCTACTGCTTCCACGACGAGGGCGAACTCCTCACGGATCTCCATGTCCCTCAGATCAGGATCGTCGCTCTGCCTCGGTTCGAACCTGCGGACGTCGGTGAACCCGGCCAGGGTCAGTTCGTCACGCAGTGCCTGGAAGTCCCACAGGTATCCAGTGTGGTGGCCGCACTCCTGAAAGGCGACACGGAGCAGGTCAACGGGATGATGGGCTTCATAATTCTTCGTGTTCGACAATGCGATGAGGCGTCGCATTTCGTGGTCTCTCTTTGTGTAGCGTTCCACCAGATACTCGACGTCCGGCGTTGCCAGTCGAATTCTTCCGCCAGGGACGAGTGCTCGGTACGCTTCACGGAACAGCCTTCTGTTGGGCTGCATGCGCAGGTGCTCGATCACATTGTCGGCATAGATGTGACTGGCCGATGAAGTCGGCACCGGCCAGCGTTCTGTCGCATCAAGGTAGTGGCGCGTACACCAACTGACGTCAGTGCCGATCCATCCGGGGCGTCTCGTTCGGTGGGCGCCGATCTCGATCTTGCAGGGGGATGTCGCCGACGTCAGAGCTCGGGAAAGTCGAAAACGAGCAACCGGACGATTCGCCGCAGCCAATGCGAATTTAATGGTCTCCTTGGGCAGTGACATGACGACAGTGTGGCATGAACCCTCCGAGCGTATAGAGCGGACACTCTGTCTGCGCCCAAATTCGGCCCGCCCGGCCCGCTGGACTCGGCGTTCTCCGCTCACGCTTCCCGCTCGAGCATTTCGAGCAGGCCATTGCAGAAACGCGCCGCCATGCCGTCGATCGTGTAATTTACGGACTCTCTTCGGCATGCTTCGCGGAGTGATGCCAGACGGGGGCGGTCGTTGAGCAATTCCTGAACTGCAGCCGCGTATGCCGCTGGATCATCCGGTGTGACCACGGCGTTGCGTCCGTTCTCCAGGTATTCGAACTCCGGGGCGTGCCACGGCCAGTTGGTGGTCACAACGGGTGTTCGGAGGGCGAATGAGTCGACCGCGCACAGGCCTACTCGTCCTGGCATCAACATGACGTCGGATACCGCGCCCAGCAGCGCCACACGCCTACCGGAGTGATGGCCCAGGGCCACCACCGGGCCGTCAGCGACAGATGCGGCCTCCACCAGATGACGGTCGGCGCCGTCTCCGGTCACCAGCAGTCGAAAGCCGGGAAGAGCAGCCGCCAGGTGGCGGGCGCAATCCAGTAGGAGGGGGATTCGCTTCGGAGCGTCGAGCCCACCCACGAAGAGAGCGGTGCGTCCGGGCACAAGGCGCAGGCGCTTGCGGAGTTCGGCGGCCTCGGCGTGCTCGGGTGTTCCAGGGATTTCCGCGCGGCTGCGTGTGACCGCCAGTTCCGTGGTGTCCACGCAGTTGCGCAGGACGGTGATCCGGTCGACGGGGAAGCCGCGAGACGACGCGTGCGCTGCTCCCCCCTCGGTGTAGGCGAAGAACCAGTTCGCGCGGCGCGTGACGACGTCCTTGGCCGCTTCCTGGAAGCGGCTCATACCCTTCGTATAAGTACGGCCGTGGCCCCACAGAGCGACCTGGGGGGAGTGGCCCGCGGTCGATCTCATCCGTCGCCTCGCCAGTAGCCAGTACGTCTCGAGGTTGTGAAGCGCCTGTTCCAGCACGACAACGTCAGCGGTGGCCGTCCTGTGACGCACCTCGTGCCAGAACACAGACGGTCCGCCCGGTACGGTCAGGCGCCAGGTCGGAACCTCTACCGCGCCGGCACAGCGAGCGGCGTCCCGGCGTGCCGCAACGCTGGGCGGCGGTGGCCCGTGAAGGACGTTCAGGGTGCAATCGGCGGCCTCGAGGCGTTCTTGCACACTACTGAAGAAGGCCGTCCTGTAGTGGGGGACATAGGGCTGCACCACGGCGATCCGTCGCAGGCGTTTCGAACTCTTCGGCATCTCGTCCCATCACTGATCGTGGTTGTGCAACCTGGTCGCCGCCGTCATTCGAGTACGCGGGACCGGCGATGGGTGATGGCAGCGGCATAGACCTTCTCCATGCATGCAGTCCAAGTGCTTTCCGCGTATCGATCCGCGAACGCTTTCCGGCAATGAGTGCGAAGCGTGGGGAAGTGTTCGGAGGCTCGCAGCAGTGCGGGCCGCAGAGGTTCGTCCGTGCCGATGGTCATCCCCGTGCCCTGCTCACGCACGAGGTCCCCCACCGTGGAACCGGTGAATGCGATCACCCCCAACCCTGCGGCCAGAGCCTCGATGTAGACCAGGGGTTCCGCCCCTTCCAGGCAGCGGCCGGGGAAGACCAGTCCCTTCTGGGACGGCAGGCGACGGCGTAGTTCATCGTGCGGCAGTTCACCCAGGAAGCGCACCGTCGGCGGAGAGACTCGACGGCACTCCTCGGCCAGTGGGCCGTCGCCGATGACGTCCAGGGGCTCATCCGCCGGCCACCGGCGAAGGAGTTCCACCAGGCCCTTTTCCTCGCTGATCCGTCCCACGAAGACCCACCGCGAGCACGTCTCTTCCGCAGGTGACGAACCCGATCCGCGACCAGCGGCAAGTTCGGGGGGCTCCGCGGTGAAGTTGGGCACCAGAGCGAGCCGCTGCTGTGGGATGCCGGCCCTCAGGTACATCTGCCGACTGGTTCCGGACAGGACCACCAGCCTGTCGGCATGGTGCAGAAGCGGGTTGGCTGCAGCCTGCTTACGGCCTGCCCACGCGAGTGGGACCGTGGCGGTTCGCGAGCCTCGATAGCATCCGTACCGCAACCCGGCCCAAGGGTCCCCGTCCAGGCAACGCGTGCATGTGGCTCCATGGCGGTAGAACGTTGCCGAAGCGCACAGAGCCCGGTAGTTGTGCAGGGTGCCGACCACTGCGCCTTCCCAACGAGCCAGCCACCTGCGCCCGAAATTGGGAAACAGGTTGTGCACGTGCACCACATCGGGACGAAGCTGTCGAAGCGTTGGAAGCGGCGTGAGGCCATGCCCCGTGGCGACCGTGATCGCGGCCCGAAGTGGGTAGAGCGGTGTGCGGCTCAGCTCGTCGGTGTGAGCGGCCACGAGGTGGGTGTCATGGCCTGCTCGCCTCAGCGCCTCCAACTGGGCCAGTACGGCGCAGTTCTCACCGCTCGGGCTCCCGGATCCGTAGAAGCTGTGCACAAAAGCGATGGTGTAGGTCACAACGGCACCCCGTGATGTCGTTCAGGCGCGTTCTCTTCCGATCCGTCAAACGCTCGGCGTCACTTGCGTTGCCGAGCCACCAGATTGAAGGTGGTCGGAGGAAAGAACCGCTCTCCGATTGTTTGAAGGACTCCGGACTGCGTGGACCAGTAGCGCTGCACCTCCACTGCCTCGAAGTTCTGCGCGAGGAGGTCACGCAGTGCTTCCTCGTCGACGCCGTCGCGGACGACGTGGTACTCGACCATGTCGGCCTCATTGGTGTCGTCGTACACGCCACGGATTCGGCGCAGGCGGGTGGCGAGACCCCGGCGGAGGTGACCCTGCCCCAGGCGCCACAGAAAGTACGCGTTGCGGTCGAGGTTCATCGACATCCGTGAACGCCGTGGATACCACAAAGGATCCTGGGCGCTGAAGAAGGATCCGCCCGGAGCGATCTGACCTACCACCCTTTCGATCGTTCCCAGATAGTCGGGGATGTGATGCAGGACGGAGATGCACACCACTGCGTCGACACCCCCGACCTGCCAGGAGCCGGTGCCGTCCCGGTCGTGGATCACGGTGACATCCGGATTGTGGCGGTAGCGGCTTTGGAGGATGCGAACGCTGGGCGCGCTCATCTCCGTTACCGTGACCTGCGCACCGGCGGCCAGGAGATGATCGGTGAAGGTGCCGTGGCCGGCGCCCAGTTCGAGTACTCGGCATCGCCCGTGCTGGTCGATGACCTCCCGCACGAGAGTATGCAAGCAGGAGATGAGTCGGCCTCGGATCGTGTGATGGCGAATATGCGGCGAGCCCTCGGCGTAGTCGTGCCCGAGGCCGTGCTCGCGCTCCTGCAGCTCCATCATCGTGGGCTTGGCCTGAGTTGTCGTCATGGCGAGTCACCTTAGGTATTCCACGTGGCATGTCATGTTCCGCGGCGCACGCGGCGGCCGGAATTCAGGTGATCGGCGACCTGACGCACTCGTCGCTCGGCTGCGTTGTCAGAACCGCCTGCCGTACCACCCCGCGTACGAAACGCGCGTTGCCGAACAGATACCGCCGCCACAGACGACGTGGTTCGCGGCCGAGCCGGAACAACCATTCCAGCCCGTTGTTCTGCATCCAGGGCGGTGCCTGGCGTTTGGTGCCCGCGATGAAATCGAAGGCCGCGCCCACCGCGACGGCCACCACGGGCAGTTGGGCACACAGGTCTGCGGTCCAGCGGTCCTGCTTGGGGGTGCCGAGGCCCACCCATACGATGTCCGCACCGGCGGTGCGGATGTTTTCGGCCTGGCGGCACAGTTCCTCGGCGTTCAGCGGGCCGAACGGAGGAGAGCATGTGCCGACGATCCGCGTCCCGGGGAAGCGGCGGACCAGTTCCCGGTGAAGCCCGTCCAGCACCTGCGGTGTGGAGCCGAGGAGGTAGTGGCGCACGTCGGTGTTCTGGCTCAGGGCAAAGACGTCCAGCAGCAGGTCCGGCCCGTACACGCGAGTGCTCGGCAGCGCTGTGCCCCGGTGGAGAAGCTGGTTGGCCCAGACGACTGACTGACCGTCGGGGAGGTTCAGAGAGGCCGAGCGAAGAAGGCTGCGAAGTTCGGTGTCCCGGTCCGCAAGCGCGAGCGTGTAGGCGTTCGAGAGATGGACGTCGCTGCCCTGCCGGGTGGTGGCCGCCTCCGAAGCATCAGCGTCGGCATGGCGCGCTTCGCGAACCCTGCGGGCAAGGTGCAGCACATGGCGGGCCGCGTTCTCCCGGGTGTGCGCCGTGATGGGCACGCCAAGGCACTCGACCACGGGAGCGGCTGGGGCCGCAGGGGCCCGCTGGGCACTGGTCGGGGGCGTCATGAGCGGGCTTGAGGGATCGGCGACGAGGAGATGGGGCCGTTCCAGCGTTCGGTGAAGTCCCCGGAACCCAGGCGGCGGAAGTAGGTGATCGTGTCGCACAGCCCCCGCTCCACCGGAGTCGTGGGTTCCCAGTCCAGCAGTTCCCGAGCCTTGGTGATGTCCGGGCGCCGTCGTTCCGGGTCGTCCTGGGGGCGTGGGATCAGTGCGATGTCGGAGGTGGTCCTGGACAGCTTGCCGATCCACTGGGCCAGTTCAAGCATGGACACCTCATGAGGGTTGCCCAGGTTGACCGGACCGCCGTGGTCACTCATCGCCATGCGGAGCAGTCCGTCGACCACGTCGTCCACGTAGCACAGCGACCTGGTCTGGCTGCCGTCGCCGGTGACCGTGATCGGCTCTCCCCGCAGTGCCTGGCTGATGAAGGTGGGGATGGCCCGCCCGTCGTCTGCGCGCATCCGCGGGCCGAACGTGTTGAAGATGCGCACGATCTTGGCATCGACGCCTCGGCATCTGCGGTAGGCCATCGTCAGCGCCTCCCCGAAGCGCTTCGCCTCGTCGTACACCGAGCGGGGGCCGACGGGGTTGACGTGGCCCCAGTAGCTCTCCGGCTGGGGGTGGACCAGCGGGTCCCCGTACGACTCGGAGGTCGAGGTGAGCAGAAAGCGCGCGCCCTTCGCGGCGGCCAGGTCCAGGGCGTGCCAGGTGCCGACCGACCCCACACGAAGCGTCGCCAGGGGCAGCCGCAGGTAGTCGGCGGGCGAGGCAGGGGAGGCCAGGTGGAACACGGCATCCACCTGGCCCGCCACCTCGAGCCCATGGGTGATGTCCCGGTCGTTCAGCTGGAAGCGTCGATTCTCCTTGAGGTGTTCGACGTTGTGGGGGCTGGATGTCAGGAAGTTGTCCACGCAGACCACCTCGTGGTCCTCATGGAGCAGCCGCTCGCAAAGGTGGGACCCGATGAAGCCGGCCCCGCCCGTCACTACCGCACGCATGCGTGTCCTCTCGGCCGCCGCGCCCCAGGGGGACAGGCGGCAAGTAGCAGTGTCATTGCTGAAGCTCAGGTTGATGTCGTGTTTCCATCCATTGGTCAGTTATCTGCTGATTGGGGACCTTGAGCGGGAATATGACATCGAATCAGATCGCTTTTCACCCATTCTGCCTACAAAGGGGTATGGAATGCTCGTATCCGCTGGAGAGATGTCACACGATCGGCAGCCCCTGGATCGGCAGGCGGCGTGGGGAGGCCTGGCAGCCAAACGGGTCATCGACCTGATGGGGGCCAGTGTCCTGCTCCTGGTGCTGGCGCCGGTTCTCCTGGCGGCGGCCGTTGCTGTGAAAGTCGACACTGCGGGCCCCGTGCTCTTCCGGCAGCGACGCACGGGCTGGCAGGGCGAGGAGTTCCACGTCCTCAAGCTGCGCACGATGCGGGTCGGGGCCGAGAGGATGCGCGGGGCCGTGGCGGCTCGCAACGAGGCCGACGGGCACCTGTTCAAGATCCGCGACGATCCGCGGGTGACCGCGGTCGGGCGCTGGTTGCGCCGCTTCTCCCTGGATGAGCTACCGCAGCTGATCAACGTACTGAACGGGCAGATGTCCCTGGTCGGCCCCCGGCCTCTGCCTGTGGAGGACTCGTCGTTCACCGGGAAGGCACGCCGTCGCCTTCAGGTCCGGCCGGGACTGACCGGGCTGTGGCAGATCAGCGGCCGGTCCGACTTGGCATGGGAGGACGCCCTGCGTCTGGACCTGGAGTACGTTGACACGTGGTCCATCCGGCTGGACTTGGCGATCCTCTTCCGCACCTTGCCTGCCGTGCTGCGCGGTAACGGCGCCTACTAGGGCCAGCGTGTGAGAATGCCGCGTCTGAAGAGCCCGAACCTCCGTACTGTCGGCCGCCTGCTTCGACAGCGCCACGTCCTCCTGCCCGTGTGCGCCGCCGCCGTCCTGCTGTTGGCCGGAGCCGGCTGGATCGCCGTCACCGGTGTGCTCGCTCGCAGCGAACTGCTCGCTGCCCAACGGAGTCTGGAGTCTCTGCGCGGGCAGGTTGCCGCTGACTCGCCCCCCCGGGGCTCCGCCCAGCGCCTGCGAACTGTTGAGGCCGCCGTGCACCGGGCTGCGGAACACGCAGCCCGGGCGCACCGCCTCACCACCGGGCCGGCCTGGTACTCCGCGGCCCACCTGCCCCTTCTCGGAGGACCGCTGCGCACCGTGCGCGGTGTCGCTGAAGCCTCCGACCGGCTGACCCACGAGGTGCTTCCTCCACTGGTGCGCACCGCTGCCCACGTGGGGGCCGACGCGGGAGGCGACGTCGGACATCTCGATCTCGCCGCGCTGCGCCACGCAGCTCCCGCTCTGAAACGAGCCGCGCGCAGCGCCTCGGAAGTGCGCACGGACGTCGACGAGTTGCCCCGCAGTACCTGGATGTCGGCCGCTGACAATGCCCGGGCCCGGCTCGCCCAGCAGCTCGGTCCGATCAGTACCGCCACTGACGACGCCGCCATGGCGGCCAGGGTGATTCCGCCCATGCTCGGAACGGACGGGCCGAGGCGTTATCTGGTGGTGTTCGAGAACGCCGCCGAGGCCCGGGGCACCGGCGGGCTTCCCGGGGCGTTCGCGGTGCTCACCGCGAAGGAGGGTCGGCTGCGCTTCGAGGACTTCGGCAATGACACCGAACTGTCCGACATCCGTGCCACGGTCGACCTGCCGGACGAGTACGTCAGCCTTTATGGCCCCAACGCTCCGACGAGCACGTGGGTCAACACGAATCTGAGTCCGCACTTCCCGTACGCCGCCCGCATCTGGACCGCTGCCTGGCGCGCGCACAACGGCCGGCGACTGGACGGTGCGATCTCGCTCGACCCCGGTGCGTTGTCCGGTCTGCTCGCGCAGTCCGGATCCGCCTCGCTGGCCGACGGGACGGTCGTCACCGGCGCCAACGTGGTCGATCTCACTCAGCGCACCAGCTATGCGGCGTACAAGAACATCGAGGAGCGCAAGGCGTTCTTCCTCGACGTCGCGCGTGCCGTCGCCGATCGGCTGATGGGAGCCATGGACGATCCGGCGCGCCGCCTGCCACTGTTCAAGGCCCTGCGGGAGCAGCTGCAGGAGGGACGGATCAAGGTGTGGAGCGCTCACCCCGAGGAGCAGCGTGAGGTGCTGAAGCGTCCTTTCGGAGGTGCCCTGCCGGATGGGCCCGCGCCACTCGCCGGGCTGGTGGTGACCAACGCGGCGGGCACCAAACTGGACTATTACCTGGACCGACACCTGGTGTGGGAACCGGGCGCGTGCAGGGCTGGGGAGCGTGAAGTCACCGTGACCGTACGCCTGTCCAACCGGGCACCGGCCTCGGGGCTGCCCTCGTATGTCACCCAGCGGGTGGACGAGCCGCCCTACCCTACCCGGCCCGGCGACAACCGGCTGCTCGTTTCGTACTTCGCCAGTAAGCAGTCCGCGCTGACCAAGGCCACACTCGACGGCCGCCCGGTGCAGTTGGCCTCAGGGGGCGAACGCGGCCATCCCGTGTACATCCTGGACCTGGAGATGCCCGTGGGGTCCACCCGTACCCTGGTGCTGCACCTGCTGGAGCAGCGCAGCGAGCTGCCCCCGACCGTGTTGCGTCAGCCGCTGGTCCGTCCGCTGCACGCCACGGTTCGGCCGTACGGTCCGTGTGACGACTGACCATCGGGTGGCGTTACGGTCCCTCGGGCCGGGGACGTCGTGCGCTCGAGTCGTCGGCACCTCGACGAGTCAGCGGGGCCCCCGCTTCGCCGGGACGAACAGGACGCGGAACGTCTTGGGCCAGAACTTGCCGGTGATCAGGAACTGGTTGGTGCCGGGAACGGCCGCGATACCGTTCAGCACGGATCCGCGCACGCTTTCGTCCTCGCGCAGCAGGCCCGAGGCGTCGATGCTCGCCGTCACCACACCGGTGGCGGAGTCGATGCGCACGATCCGGTCAGTGGACAGGACATTGGCGTACACGGCCTCGCCGACGCACTCCAGTTCGTTGAGCTTCGTCACCGGTCGGCCGCCCTGGGTGACGGCGATGTCGCCCGTCCGCGCAAGCGTCCCGGGGTCCCGGAACGTCAACCGGGACGATCCGTCGCTCGTCACCAGCCGGTTCCCGGGCGGCTGGTGGCACACTCCCCAGCCTTCGTCGGGGTACGGGACACGACGCACCTCCGACAGCGTCCTCGCGTCGCGTTCGATGGCGATCCGGTTCCGCCACGTGAGCTGCCAGAGTTTCCGGCCGAGCACGGTGATCCCCTCACCGAACAACGGCGCGGGCAGCGCTGTGCGGACGGTCGGGCGCCCGCCGGGCGGGCCCGCCCGCACCGAGGACCGACCAGCCAGGCCGGTGCCCTCGTACAGCGTGTCGCCGGCCATCTCCAGTCCCTGGGTGAACGCCTGCGGATCGTGCGGAAGAACCTCGAGCACCTTGACCCGCAACTGCTCGACGTCGTCAGCGGAGATCGACTCGCTCTCCGCTGCCCTGCTCCCGGCGGCCGCGCCGGACGTGGTGTGTTCCATCGTGTCCCCCGCCGCGCAGGAGGTGAGCAGCACCGCCCAGAGCACGGCTGCCACGGCGATTCGCAGGCGTTCAGGCACGACAGGTACCCCCTCCGTCCGGCGTCCGGACGAGGTCGGAGGTCTCGGCGATGTTCCGCGATGTGACGAAGCAGCGCCGTTTCCCAGGCACACCGAGCATCAGCGGCAGGATCCCGGATGCGACGGCGGCGCCGGTCATGGCCGGGGTGCCGCGGTCGAGCTGCCGCGAGAGCCGCTCCCGGGTCCCGTCGGTCGGCCGACCGCCGCAGCGCGACAAGCTCACGTAGGGCCGTGAGCAGTTCGGAGCGAGCAAGCAGTCCATTTCTTCACTCTCCTCGGTCATGTACGGGCCGGGCGGCGCGGCGACGGCCTTGACCAAGACTGAATACACGGACCATCAGCGCGCACGACTGCCGCACAGTGCGGCGTTGCTCAGAAGCCACCAGATGGTGTAGCGCTCGCTCTGCCTCGGCGCACACGCACTTTAGACGGTGGGCCGGACCGCCGACGGACGCGTGTCTGCCACCAGGGCTGTTTGTCGGGCCGACATGGGGGTGGCTACCCGGACTGAGTTGTTCGAGCCCCTATTTTCAGTGTGCAAATAGGGAGCAAGCGTCATCTTCGTGCGGCTTCCTCGGTTCTATGATGGGGTACAGGTTGGATCTCCACGGATTCCTGAAGGCTCTTGCCAGACGCTGGCCGACCGTTCTGGTCTGCCTGGTTCTCGCGGTCGGGACGGCGCTCGCCGCCACGAACCTGACCACCCCCGTCTACGAAGCCAGGACTCAGCTCTTCGTCGCCACCCGCACTGGTGAGGACACCGCTCAACTGAGCCAGGGGCAGACGTTCTCGCAGGCCCGCGTGCAGTCCTACGCCGCCATCGTCCCGACCCGTCGGGTGACTGAGCCCGTGGTGCGTGAGCTGAAGCTGCGCATGACACCGGAGGAGCTGGCATCGAGGGTCACCGCCGAGGCCCCGCTCGACACCGTGCTCATCAACATCACCGTCCGGGACACCGTTCCCAGTCGTGCCGCCAAGATCGCAAACGCCGTCGCCGCGGGTTTTACCGCCGTCGTCGAGCGACTCGAGAGACCTACGCAGTTGAACCGGCAACCCTCAGCATACGAGCCGGGCGGACCGGATGTGCCTGATTCCCCCGTGTCGTTGGGCGTCACGCAGCCGGCGGTTGTGCCCGCCGATCCCGTCTCGCCACGCCCGCTGCTCAATCTGACTGCCGGAGTGCTCGGCGGACTGCTGCTGGGTGCCGGACTCGTCGTCCTGCGCGAGACCCTCGATACCACTGTCAAGACGAGTCAGGCGCTGAGCGAGTGCACCGGGCTGCCCAGCCTCGGATCCATCCCGTACGACAGGAATGCACCCAAACAGCCGCTCGCCGCCGTCACTGGGAACTCCGGGCGCGCCGAGGCGTTCCGCAAGCTGCGCACGAATCTGCAGTTTGCGCAGGTCGACGACCGCCCCCAGATCATCATGGTGACCAGTTCGCTGCCCGGCGAGGGCAAGACCAACACCGCGGTGAATCTGGCTCTCTCCCTCGCCGAGGCAGGCGTGTCCACCTGCCTGGTCGACTGCGACCTACGCCGCCCGACTGTGGCCAAGACCTTCGGTCTTGTCGAGGATGCCGGACTGACAACCGTGCTCATCGGACAGAGCCGCGTCGAAGAAGTCATGCAGCGGGCCGGCAGTCGCCTCTCGGTGCTCGCCAGCGGCGCTACGCCTCCCAACCCCACCGAGCTGCTGGCCTCGGCGCGAATGGGCGAGGTCCTGGGTGAGCTCGCAACCACTTATGAAGCGGTGATCGTCGATACCGCGCCGTTGCTGCCGGTCGCCGACACGGTCGGACTCGCCCCACTGACCCAGGGCTCGCTACTGGTCGTCCGTGCCTCCAAGACCAGTCGTGACCAGGTTCGCACCGCCGCCGAAGCGTTGGAACGCGTGGGAAGCCGCATCCTCGGCACCGTCTTCAACATGGCTGCGACATCCCAGAGCGACAGCTACGGCAGCTACACGACGTACGGCGAACTTCCCGCGCCCCGTGTGTCGGTCCACCCCAAAGAGGGGGCAGGCCTTGACTCCTGACCTTGGACTGTCGGTCAGCAGTTGCCGGGTTTGACCGGGGGCTGGAAGGGCGCTGCCCGGGAGCCGTGACGGCGTCCCGGGCAGCGCCCTGGATCAGATACGAGGCGTCAGCCTCAGAACGTGAGCTTGAAGCTGTTGATGTAGCCCGTGTCGTAGCGGGCCACGTCCTGCACCCGCAGCTTCCAGGTGCCGTTGGCCGTCTCGCTCGAGGCGTTGACCGTGTAGGTCTCCTTGACGTCGTTCGCGGAGTCCGAGCCGCTGGGGTTCTTCAGGCGGTACGCGGTGCCGTCGGGGGCGAGGAGGTCGATGACGAGGTCACCCCGCCAGGTGTGGACGATGTCCACGCCGACCTTGAGGGCGGACGGGGCGTTGCCCGAGCGGCCGGTGACGTTGACGGACGAGGTCACGGCGGCGCCGGCGTCCGGGATGGTCACGTCGGCGGTGTTCTCGAAGACCGTGCCGTCGCCCGGGTCGCCGCCGCCGTCCCCGGGACGGGAACCGACGTTGATGCCGGCCCAGGCGTCGGTGACGGACTTGACCTCGGCGCTGCTCGCTCCGTACAGCTCCGTCGCGACCGCGAGGGTGCCGGCACGGGCACCCGCGTAGTCGGTACGGGAGTTGAACTTCGTGGTGAGCGCCTTGTACCAGATCAGTGCGGCCTTCTCGCGGCCGATGCCGGTCACCGGCAGGCCGTCGGAGGTCGGCGAGTCGTAGCTGACGCCGTTGATCGTCTTGGCGCCGCTGCCCTCGGAGAGCAGGTAGAACCAGTGGTTCGCCGGGCCCGAGGAGTAGTGGACGTCGACGTTGCCGATGCCCGAGTACCAGTAGTCCTTGGAGTTGCCGTCCCTGCTGGGCTTGTCCATGTAGCGCAGCGGGGTGCCGTTGCCGCGGATGTCGATCTTCTCGCCGACGAGGTAGTCGCCCACGTCCTGGGAGTTGTTCGCGCTGAACTCGACGGCCGCGGCGAAGATGTCGCTGGTCGCCTCGTTGAGGCCGCCGGACTCGCCGCTGTAGACCAGGCCGGCGGTGTTGGAGGTGATGCCGTGCGTCATCTCGTGCGCCGCCACGTCGATGGAGGTCAGCGGCTTGCTGTTGTTCGCGCCGTCGCCGTACGTCATGCAGAAGCAGCTGTCGGACCAGAAGGCGTTGACGTAGTTGTTGCCGTAGTGGACCCGGGAGTAGGCGCCCACGCCGTCACCGCGGATGCCGCTGCGGCCGTGCACGTTCTTGAAGTAGTCCCAGGTGAGGGCCGCGCCGTAGTGCGCGTCGGCGCCCGCCGTCTCGGCGTTCGAGGGCGAGCCGTTGCCCCAGATGTCGTCCGGCCCGGAGAAGAGTGTGCCGGTGCCGGAGGTCCGGCCGCCCAGGTTGTACGTCTTGTGGTCGCCGCGGTTCGTGTCGGTGAGCGTGTACGACGGGGCCGTGCCGAGGGTGACCTGGCCGCTGTACTGGGTGTTGCCCGTGCCGTTGTGGATCGCCTGCCACTCGAAGAGCTTCTCGCCGGTGGCGGCGTCGGTCACGACGTGCAGCTCGTTCGGGGTGCCGTCGTGCTGGAGGCCGCCGACCACGGTCTCGTAGGCGAGGGTCGGGGTGCCCGTACCCATCCAGACGACCTTGCGGGGCGCCCGCTCGGCCTCCGTGTCCTTCGAGCCCTCGGCCCTGGCGACGCCGAGGGCCTGCTTCTCGGCGGTGGCCGGCGCGACGTCGGCGCGGGTGTCGACGTTCCTCAGGGCGGCGCGGTTCGCCTTGGTGACCGCCTCGGTCGCACCCGTCGCGGACTGGGCGACCACGAGGTCGCCGCCGAGGACCGGCAGGCCCTCGTAGGTGCGCTCGTAGCGGGTGTGCGTCGTGCCGTCGCGGTCCTGGGTGACGTCCCGGACGACGAGCTTCTCCTTGGCGGAGAGGCCGATTTCCTTCGCGGTGGCGGCCGTCGTGGCGGACGCCTCGCGTATCAGCTCCGCGCGCTGGGAGGGGGACAGGTTCTTGGGGAGCGCGCCGGGGTCGGCCTTGCCCGCCTGCGCCGCGGCGGGGGCCGACGGCTGGGCGGCGGCGGAGGTTCCGGTCTGGAAGCCGACCGCGAGCATGGCGGCAGTGGCAACGAGAGCTCCGGTCGCGGTGGCGCGCCGGCGATGCGTGGGTCTCACGCGGACTCCTTCTGCGAGGGGGGTACCGGTCGGCTGGGTGGGCCGGCCGGGCAGAGCATGCGGAGCGGTGGTGCGTGGATCGCAGGAAGAGTGACAGCCGTGAACGCTTTCTGTCAGGGGCGCGACAAGAAGTTGGCCGGAATTCGTTCGTTGCCCGATAGGTCATGTTCGTTAAGCGGACGTTTCGCGGGCCGTTGCCCTGGTGGGCGGTCCATTCGCCCGGGCCTGTCCCATAGAGCGAACGGAAGTTCACACGGAAGTCTGCCTCTGTGAAGACGGTGTTGAACGGAACGGGGCTTCCGGTGGGGGCGGCTGCGACCGGTGTGGCTCATTCCGCACCGCGCGCGGCGCGCTGCGGGCGCGCCGTTGCACCGACACTGCCGACCCGGTGCCGGGGCGCTTCCCTGGCGGCATCGCCCGTGCCCCGGCCGCGCCGCCCGTCCCGGCGGCGCCCCGGCTCAGCCGACCACGCTGTCCCGCCACGCCCGGTGCAGGCCCGCGAACCGGCCCTCGCCGGCGATCAGTTCGTCAGGCGCGCCGTCCTCGACGATCCGGCCGTGCTCCATCACCAGCACCCGGTCCGCGATCTCGACCGTCGACAGCCGGTGCGCGATCACCACCGCCGTACGGCCCTCCAGGACCGTGTCCATCGCCCGCTGCACCGCCCGCTCGCCGGGAATGTCCAGCGAACTCGTCGCCTCGTCGAGGATCAGCACCGCCGGGTCGGCGAGCAGTGCCCGGGCGAAGGCCACCAACTGCCGCTGCCCCGCCGAGATCCGGCCGCCGCGCTTGCGCACGTCCGTGTCGTACCCCTCGGGCAGGGAAGCGATGAAGTCGTGGGCGCCGATCGCCTTCGCCGCCTGCTCGATGTCCGCCCGGGACGCCTCCGGCCGCCCGATCGCGATGTTCTCCGCGACCGTCCCGGAGAACAGGAAAGCCTCCTGGGTCACCATCACCACTCCGCGCCGCAGTTCGGGCACGGCGAGATCGCGCAGGTCGGTGCCGTCCAGCAGCACCCGGCCATCGGTCGGGTCGTAGAAGCGGGCCAGCAGCTTGGCCAGCGTCGACTTGCCGGCGCCGGTCGAGCCGACGACCGCGACGGTCTGCCCGGCCGGGATGGTCAGGTCGAAGCGGGGCAGCACCTCCCCGCCCGTACGGTAGGCGAAGCGGACCTGCTCGAACACGACCTCGCGGCCCGGCCTGCCGGACTCCCGCTCCGGCAGGGCGCGGGGCTCGCGCGCCTCCCGCACCGTCGGTGTCTGGGCCAGCAGGCCCGCGATCTTCTCCAGCGAAGCGGCCGCCGACTGGTAGGAGTTGAGGAACATCCCGAGCCGGTCGATCGGGTCGTACAGCCGCCGCAGATACAGCACCGCCGCTGCCAGCACACCCAGCGCCAGCGTGCCCCCCGCGACCCGGTACGCGCCCCACAGGACCATCGCCGCGACGGCGGTGTTGGCGACGAGCCGGGAGCCGACGACATAGCGGGCCATCTCCAGCAGCGCGTCGCCGTTGCGGCGCTCATGGCGGTGGTTGAGCACCCGGAAGTCGGCGTCGTTGGCCCGCTCACGCCGGAAGGCGCGCACCGGGCGGATGCCGTTCATCGTCTCCGCGAACTTGACGATGACCGCCGCGATCGCCGTGGAGCGGTTCATGAAGACCGCCCGGGCCCGGCGCTGGTAGAGCCGTACCAGGAGGTAGAGCGGGACGAACGACGCGACGGCCATGCCGCCGATCCCTAGGTCCAGCCAGAGCAGCATCGCCGAGATGTACACGAAGGCGAGCACCACACCGATGAGCTCCTGCAGCCCCTCGCTCAGCAGCTCGCGCAGCGACTCGACATCCGTCGTCGAGCGGGAGATCAGCCGGCCGGAGGTGTACCGCTCGTGGAAGTCGACGCTCAGCGCCTGCGCGTGACGGAAGATCCGGCCGCGCAGATCGAGCAGCACGTCCTGGTTGACCCGGGCGGACGCGCGGATGAAGGCGTACTGGAACGCGCCCGCGGCCCCCGCGCACAGCGCGTACCCCACGCCGACGGCGATCAGCGGGCCGTAGTCGTGCGCGCGGAACGCCGGGACGCCGCGGTCGATCGCGTACGCCACGAGCAGCGGGCCGGACTGCACCGCCGCCTGCTGGAGGAGCAGCAGCACGGCGGCGAGCGCGACACGGGCGCGTCGGGGCGCGAGCAGCGAGCGCAGCAGCGCCCCGGTCGCGCCCGGAGGCGCCGGGAGCGCGTCCTTGTCGAACGGGTCGTCAGGGGCCGGGGCGTCGGTGCGTCCCGGGACGACGCCCGTACCGGCGGGGGCCTCGATGCCGTCGGGGGTGTCCTGGGCGGTCGTCGGGGGCGTCGTCGTCACGGTGTGTTCCCTTCGGCGGCGCTGCGTTCGGCGTCCGTGCCGGACATCAGCCAGGCGTACTCCGCGTTCGTACGCAGCAGTTCGTGGTGGGTGCCCACTGCGGCGATGCGGCCCCCCGACAGCAGCGCGACACGGTCCGCGAGCATCACCGTCGAGGGGCGGTGGGCCACCACCAGCGCGGTGGTGTCCGCGAGGACCCGGCGCAGCGCCGCCTCCACCAGCGCCTCCGTGTGGACGTCGAGCGCCGAGAGCGGGTCGTCGAGGACCAGGAAGCGCGGCCGGCCGACGACGGCACGCGCCAGCGCGAGGCGCTGGCGCTGGCCGCCGGACAGGCTGAGGCCCTGCTCGCCGACCTGGGTGGCCGCGCCGTGCGGCAGGGCGTCCACGAAGCCGGCCTGCGCGATGTCCAGGGCGCGGTGCAGCTCCGCGTCGTCGGCGCCGCCCGCGCCGCCCATCAGGACGTTCTCGCCGACGCTCGCGGAGAACAGCGTCGGCTCCTCGAAGGCGACCGACACCAGCTCCCGCAGCCGCTCGCGCGGCATGGTGGTGATGTCCTGCCCGTCGAGCGTGATCCGCCCGCCGGTCGGCTCGTACAGCCGCGGTACGAGGGCGGTGAGCGTGGTCTTGCCGCTGCCCGTGCCGCCGACGAGGGCCATCGTCTCGCCGGGGCGCACGTGCAAGTCGATGCGGGCGAGGACGGGCGCGGTGCCCGCGGGTGCGTCGGGGTAGCGGAACTCGACGCCCTCGAAGCGCAGTCCCCCGTCCGTGCCCCGGGACGGCGGCTGCGAGACGGCGTCGTACGTCTCCTGCTCCTCCTCCGCGTCCAGCACCTCGAAGTACCGGTCCGCCGCGGTCGCCGCCTCCTGGCTCATGGCCAGCAGGAAGCCGATCGACTCGACCGGCCAGCGCAGTGCCAGAGCCGTCGAAAGGAACGCCACGAGCGTGCCGGCGGAGAGGCCGCCGTCCGCGACCTGGATCGTGCCCAGCACCAGCGCCGCGCCGATGGCGAGCTCCGGGATGATCGTGATCAGGGCCCAGACGCTGCCCAGCAGGCGGGCCTTGCCGAGTTCGGTGCCGCGCAGCCGCTCCGACAGGGCGCGGAAGGCCTCGGCCTGACTGCGGTGCCGGCCGAAGCCCTTGATGATCCGGATGCCGAGGACGCTCTCCTCGACGACGGTCGTCAGGTCCCCCACCTGGTCCTGCGCCTTCCGGGCGACCAGGGAGTACCGGGCCTCGAAGAGCGAGCAGACGAAGACCAGCGGCACGACCGGGAGCAGCAGGACGAGCCCGAGCGTCCACTCCTGCCCGAGCAGGATGACGAACCCGACGAGGATCGTGGTGCCGTTGACGAGCAGGAAGGTCAGGGGGAACGCCAGGAACATCCGCAGCAGCATCAGGTCCGTGGTGCCGCGCGAGAGCAGCTGACCCGAGGCCCACCGGTCGTGGAAGGCCACCGGGAGGCGCTGCAGATGCCGGAACAGGTCCGCCCGCATCGCCGCTTCGACGCCGGCGAGCGGCCGGGCCACCAGCCACCGCCGGAATCCGAACAGCAACGCCTCCGCGATGCCCAGCGCCAGCAGGAGCAGCGCGCCGAACCAGACCCCGCCCGGGTCGCGGCCGGCGACCGGCCCGTCGACGATCCACTTCAGCACCAGCGGGATGACGAGGCTCAGGCACGAGGCCACGACGGCGACGAAGGCGGCGCTGAACAGACGCGTACGGACCGGCCGGACGTACGGCCACAGCCGCAGGAGCGAACGCACGGCGGAGCGGTCCCGGGTATCCGAATGTGTTGTGGGCATCAGGTGCGAGCCTACGAGTGACCACTGACACGGCTCACGTGGTTTTCCGCCAGGCGGAGCACACCCGGTTCGGCTTGTCGTGGCCCGGAGCGACCGGCCGGTACTTCCGCGGGAGCAGTTCGGGCCGGGCCGACCGTCCGAGCCCCGCCACGCCGTGCGGGCCCGCGTCCCGCCACGCCGTGCGGCCACCAGGCCGGCCGGGCCCACCCCGGATCAGGCGGGGCCGTGCCGGCTGGGCCCGGGTGCTTCCCGCACGCGGGGCACGTCCCGGCGCAGCGCCCGTCCACGGCCGAGGTCGCAGTGCCGTGTCAACCGATCGGACGATGCCGCTTCGAGCGCGATGGGCGATGCCGCGGGCGCCGGCCCCGCGGGAGTCTTCGGGGCATGAAGATCGTGAAGTGCGGGCCTGATCGTCGTCGACGACCACCCCGTCGTACGGGACGGCCTGCGCGGCATGTTCGAGTCGGCGTCCGGCTTCCGGGTCCCGGGCGAGGCCGCCGACGGGGAGGAGGGTGTGGACCTCGCGCTGCGGCTCGACCCCGATGTCGTCCTGATGGTCCTGCGCATGCCCGGCGGCGGGGGAGTGGCGGCCATCGCGGAGCCGGCCCGCCGCGGCGCCCGGTCCCGGGTCCTGGTGCTCACCACGTACGACACGAACGCCGACACGCTGCCCGCCATCGAGGCCGGCGCGACGGGCTGCCTTCACCCACACCTTCGCCAAGCTCGGCGCCAAGGACCGTGCCGCCGCGGTGGCACGGGCGTACGACCGCGGCATCCTCGGCTGAACCGCCTCCTGTACGAGCGCCCTACGCCCGCACCCGCAGCAGGAGCACGGACCGGGCCGGCACCCGCACCACCGCACCCCCCTCGTGGACCGTGCCCGGCGGGGCCGCCTGATCCTCCTGCGAGGTGTCGACCACCAGCTCGTACGCCTCCGCCCACGGCGGGCCCGGCAGACGGAAGTCCACCGGCTGTGCCGCCGCGTGCAGCACCGTCAGGAAACTGTCGTCGGTGACCTGCTGCCCGCGTGCGTCGCGGCCGGGGATGTCGCGGCCCGAGAGGTACAGGGCGAGGGTGGCGGACCGGGCGTACCAGTCGCCCTCCGTCATCTCCCTGCCGTCGGCGGTGAACCAGGCGAGGTCCCGCAGCCCGTCCGCCGTCTGCGGCCGGCCGGAGAAGAAGGCGCGTCTGCGCAGCACCGGATGGCGGTGGCGCAGTGCGAGCAGCCGCCGGGTGAGCTCCAGCAGACCCGCCGGGCCGGGCTCGTCGAGGAGCGACCAGTCCAGCCAGCTGACCTCGTTGTCCTGGCAGTAGGCGTTGTTGCTGCCGCCCTGGGTGCGGCCCATCTCGTCACCCGCGACGAGCATCGGGACGCCCGTCGACAGCAGCAGCGTGGTCAGCAGGTTGCGCAGCTGCCGGCGGCGCAGCGCGTTGATGTCCGGGTCGTCACTCTCGCCCTCGGCGCCGCAGTTCCAGGACCGGTTGTCGTTCGTCCCGTCGCGGTTGCCCTCGCCGTTGGCCTCGTTGTGCTTGCGCTCGTAGCTGACCAGGTCGCGCAGGGTGAAGCCGTCGTGGGCGGTGATGAAGTTGATCGACGCGTACGGCCGCCGGCCGCCCCAGGCGTACAGGTCGCTGGAGCCGGACAGCCGGTAGCCGAGGTCGCGGACGTCGGGCAGGGCGCCGCGCCAGAAGTCCCGTACGGCATCGCGGTAGCGGTCGTTCCACTCGGTCCACAGCGGCGGGAACGCGCCGACCTGGTAGCCGCCGTTGCCCACGTCCCACGGCTCGGCGATCAGCTTCACCCGCCGCAGCACCGGGTCCTGTGCGATGACGGCCAGGAACGGGGACAGCATGTCGACGTCGTGCATCGAGCGGGCGAGGGCCGCCGCCAGGTCGAAACGGAAGCCGTCGACGCCCATCTCGGTCACCCAGTAGCGCAGCGAGTCGGTGATGAGCCGCAGCACCTGCGGCTGCACCACATGCAGGGTGTTGCCGCACCCCGTGTAGTCCGCGTACCTGCGGGCGTCCGGCTGGAGTCGGTAGTAGCCGCGGTTGTCGATGCCGCGCAGGGAGAGCATCGGCCCCAGTTCGCCCGCCTCCGCCGTGTGGTTGTAGACCACGTCGAGGACGACCTCGATCCCGGCGGCGTGCAGCGCCCGCACCATCCGCTTGAACTCGCCGACCTGCTGGCCCGCGGTGCCCGACGCCGCGTAGGCCGCGTGCGGGGCGAAGTAGCCGATGGAGTTGTAGCCCCAGTAGTTGACGAGCCCGCGCCGCAGCAGATGGTCCTCGTGCGCGAACTGGTGCACCGGCAGCAGCTCCACCGCCGTCACCCCGAGCCGCACCAGGTGCTCGATCGCCGCCGGGTGGGCGAGCCCCGCGTATGTGCCGCGCAGCTCCTCCGGGATGCCGGGGTGGCGCTTGGTGAACCCGCGTACGTGCACCTCGTAGATGACCGAGTCCGCCCACGGCGTCTTGGGCCTGCGGTCGTCCATCCACTCGTCGCCGCCCGCGTCGTCGTGGACCACGACCCCCTTGGGCACGTACGGGGCGGAGTCCCGGTCGTCGCGCACGGTGTCGGCGACGTGCTGCTCCGGCCAGTCGCGGACGTGCCCGTACACCTCGGGCGGCAGCCGGAAGTCCCCGTCGACCGCGCGGGCGTACGGATCGAGCAGCAGCTTGGCCGGATTCCAGCGCGCACCCGTCCAGGGGTCCCAGCGGCCGTGCACCCGGTAGCCGTAGCGCCGGCCGGGGCCGACGCCGGGCACGAAGCCGTGCCAGATCTCATGGGTCAGTTCGGTGAGCGGCAGCCGGGTCTCCTCGCCCGACTCGTCGAAGAGGCAGAGCTCCACGCCCTCCGCGCCGCCCGCCCACAGGGCGAAATTGGTCCCCGCGACCCCGTCGGGCCCCACCCGGTACCGCGCCCCCAGCGGCGTCGGCGCCCCCGGCCACACCGGTGGCCGGCCACGGGCCGTGTCCGGTCCGCGGCCGTCCCGCCCCAGGCGGCCCGCGGCCGCCCCGGCCACCGCCGAACGGGTGCCGGGCGGCCCGCCCGGCACCTCCTCCCGCACCGTCTCCTGCTCGGCTGCGCTCGACACCTGCCGGCCTCCCGCGGCTCGTCGGGCCCTGCTGGAGGTACTGCCAGGCCCCGGGGCTCCGGTGGAGCCGGCCCGCGGCGTCCCGGCCGCGGCGCCCCCACTCGTGGTCCTCCCACCATTTCTGCCCGCGCCGCCCCCGTCCCAACATCGCCCGCCGGCGACGTTGCCCGCGCAGGGTGCTCGTCGTTGACCGGTACGTGAGACATGTACTGATGCGGGCAGGACGCAGGGCCGCCGTCGCCCTGGCAGGGGCAGGACTGATCGCGGGCCTCGTCGGCTGCTCCGGCGGGACCTTCGGTATCGGGGACAAGCCGGGAGTGGAGGACACGATCCGGGTGACTCCCGAGGACGGCGCGAAGAAGGTGCGCCCCGACGACACCGTCGAGGTGCGGCTGCCGAGCGGCAGGCTGGAGCGGGTCACCGTCACGCGGATCGAGGACGCCGCGAGGACCGAGGTCGAGGGCGAGATCTCCGAGAACGGTCTCCGGTGGAGACCCAAGGAGGGCAGCCGTCTGAAACCCGCCGCCAAGTACAGCGTGGACGTGGTGGCACTGGACGGCCACGGCCGCCGGGCGGCCCGCCACACGACGTTCACGACCCTGGTGCCGGAGAGCCGGTTCATCGGCTACTTCAAACCGGAGAACCGTCAGACGGTCGGCACCGGCATGATCGTTTCCTTCGCGTTCAACCGGGAGATCGAGAACCGGGCGGCCGTCGAACGCGCCATCCGCGTCAGCTCGAAGCCGCCGGTGGAGGTCGTCGGCCACTGGTTCGGCAAGGAGCGGCTCGACTTCCGTCCCCGTACCTACTGGAAACCGGGTACCGAGGTCACCGTCGACATGCGGCTGCGTGACGTGGAGGCCGCGCCCGACGTGTACGGCATCCAGGACAAGACCGTCACCTTCACCGTCGGCCGGTCCCAGGTGTCCCGTGTCGACGCGTCGGAGCACACCATGCGGGTCGTGCGCGACGGGGAGCTGCTGGCGACGCTCCCCGTCACCGCCGGTGCGCCGAAGACCACGACGTACAACGGGAAGATGGTGGTCACGGAGATGTACGACGTGACGCGCATGAACGGCGCGACCGTCGGCTTCACCAAGAAGGACGGCAGGAGCGAGTACGACATCAAGGACGTACCGCACGCCATCCGGCTGACCACCTCCGGCACCTTCCTGCACGGCAACTACTGGGAGCCCGCCGACACGTTCGGCTCCACCAACGTCTCGCACGGCTGCGTGGGGCTGCGGGACGACAAGGGCGGCAGCAGCGAGTCGCCGGCCGGCTGGTTCTACGACCGGACCCTGATCGGTGACGTGGTGGAGGTCGTCGGCTCCAAGGACAAGACGGTCGCACCGGACAACGGCCTCGGCGGCTGGAACCTGGACTGGGAGCGGTGGAAGGCGGGTTCCGCACTGCGCTGACCCCGCCGGGTCCCTCGCCGGCCTGACGCACCCGCAGATCTGGGACCGAACAGTGACGTTCGAGTGCACATGTGGTGACCTGCGGTGTGATTGTCTATCGCCGTGCGCGCGTGAAGCGCGCGGGGGTGCAGGCCGTGGCGCTGCCAGGCCGTGCGAGGGGAGAACACGACGGTGAACGGGCAGCCGATATCGGGGGCATCGGCCGGAACCGGACGCTGGCGCGGGGGCGCCGCGCTGTCCGCTCTGGTCATGGGGGCGATGCTGGTACTGACCGCCTGCGGCGGGGGTGGGGGCTCCGGCAAGGGCGGTGACACGGATCCCGGCCGCAAGGACGGCAGCGGGAAGGTCGAGAACGCGGCCTCGCAGGCGGTGGTCACCATCACGCCGAAGGACGGCGCGGACGCGGTGGCGACCAGCGGCGCGCTCAAGGTCACCGCGGCGAAGGGCAAGCTGACCACGGTCGTCGTGCAGGACGACAAGGGCACGAAGATCGACGGCAAACTGGCGGCGGACGGCGCGAGCTGGGAACCGCTGCACCATCTGGCCGGCTCGACCAAGTACAAGGTGCACGCGATCGCCGAGGACGCGGAAGGCCGGGAGTCGGCCAAGGACACGAGCTTCACCACCCTCGTGCCCGAGAACACCTTCATCGGCCACTACACGCCGGAGGACAAAACCACCGTCGGCGTCGGCATGCCGGTCTCCATCAACTTCACCCGCGGCATCACCGAGCCGGAGGCCGTCGAGAAGGCCATCACGGTCACCACGGAGCCGTCCGTGCCGGTCGAGGGCCACTGGTTCGGCAACGACCGCCTCGACTTCCGCCCCGAGAAGTACTGGTCCCCCGGCACCAAGGTGACGGTCAGGCTCAACCTCGACGGCGTCGAGGGCCGGCCGGGTGTGTACGGCAAGCAGGCCAAGAGCTTCTCGTTCACCATCGGCCGCAGCCAGGTCTCCACCGTCGACGCGAGCGCCAAGACCATGAAGGTCGTGCGCGACGGCAAGGAGATCAAGAACATCCCGATCACCGCGGGCGCGCCGTCGACGACCACGTACAACGGGCAGATGGTCATCAGCGAGAAGTACAAGGTGACCCGCATGAACGGTGCCACCGTGGGCTTCGGCGGCGAGTACGACATCAAGGACGTGCCGCACGCGATGCGACTGTCCACCTCGGGCACGTTCATCCACGGCAACTACTGGGCCTCGCCGGGCACGTTCGGCTCGGCGAACGTCAGCCACGGGTGCGTCGGGCTGCGCGACGTGCGCGGCGCGTACGACAAGAACACCCCGTCGGCCTGGTTCTACAACAACTCGATCATCGGTGACGTGGTGATCGTGAAGAACTCCAAGGACAAGCAGATCGCCCCCGACAACGGCCTCAACGGCTGGAACATGTCCTGGGCCGAGTGGACGAAGTAGCACACCCCGCCGGGCCCGGTGCTGTGAGCAACAGCACCGGGCCCGCTCGCGTTAACGCGGACTAACCTTCGCCCCATGACCGTTTCACTCGAAGTCTCCGAAGGCGTCGGCACCATCAGGCTCGACCGCCCCCCGATGAACGCCCTCGACATCGCCGTCCAGGACCGGCTCCGTGAGCTCGCGGAGGAGGCCGGCCGGCGCGAGGACGTGCGGGCCGTCATCCTCTACGGCGGCGAGAAGGTGTTCGCGGCCGGCGCGGACATCAAGGAGATGCAGGAGATGGACCACACGGCGATGGTCGTGCGCTCCCGTGCCCTGCAGGAGTCCTTCACCGCCGTCGCCCGCATCCCCAAGCCCGTCGTCGCGGCCGTCACCGGCTACGCCCTCGGCGGCGGCTGCGAGCTGGCGCTCTGTGCCGACTACCGGATCGCCGCCGACAACGCGAAGCTCGGCCAGCCGGAGATCCTGCTCGGCCTGATCCCCGGCGCGGGCGGCACCCAGCGGCTGTCCCGGCTGATCGGCCCCTCGCGCGCCAAGGACCTCATCTTCACCGGCCGCATGGTGAAGGCGGAAGAGGCGCTCACCCTCGGCCTGGTGGACCGGGTCGTCCCCGCCGCGGAGGTGTACGAGCAGGCGCACGCGTGGGCCGCGGGGCTGGCCAAGGGCCCCGCACTGGCGCTGCGCGCGGCCAAGGAGTCGGTGGACGCCGGTCTCGAGACGGACATCGAGACGGGGCTCGCGGTGGAACGGAACTGGTTCGCGGGGCTGTTCGCCACGGAGGACCGGGAGCGCGGCATGCGCAGCTTCGTCGAGGAGGGGCCGGGCAAGGCCAAGTTCCTCTGACCGGGGCTGTCCGGCCTCGTTCTCCGAGTGGCGGCCCGGCTGGGCTGCCGTGGCCCTGAGGGTCCTCGGATTCAGTGGTCTCAGGGCGCTCCGGGCGGGACCTGACGGGCCGTGCGACGGACGTCGTCGGCGATGCGTCAATCGCATGAGCCGACAGGTCCCGCCAAGTGGCAACCTCGGGGCGCAGTGGCTCCGCCGAGCGCCGGTGTCATCCGTAAGTGTGGCATCGGCGCAGCTCAGCGCGGGTATCAGTGGCTGCATGAGGCCGGAGTCATATGCCGATCCACCCTCCCGGAACGCTTCATTCCGGGGCGCCTTTTCCCTCGGAACGCCTACACGGACGGTCGAGCCGGGTCATGATGGAGGCATGGCGGGCCTCGAGGGTGTGGGACAACCGCGGCAGCGCGTCGGCGCCACCGCAGCACGGTGGGCACCAGTCGCCGACGACGAACAGGCCCTCAGGATCCTCGAGTTGTTCGGCAGTCCCGTCGACGGCGAAGTGCGCCTCCCCTCCCGTCCCGAATCGGCCGCGACCGCCCGCCGGCTCACCCAGTGCGTGGTGCTGCGCCAGTGGTCGCTCCCCGCGCAGACCGGCGAGCACGCGGTGCTGCTCGTCTCCGAACTGGTCGGCAACGCGGTGCGCCACACCGGCGCGCGGGTCTTCGGCCTGCGGATGCTGCGCCGCCGCGGCTGGATCCGCATCGAGGTCCGCGATCCGTCCCGGGGGCTGCCCTGTCTGATGCCCGTCACCGAGATGGACACGAGCGGCCGCGGCCTCTTCCTCGTCGACAAGCTCGCCGACCGGTGGGGCGTCGATCTGCTGCCGCGTGGCAAGACCACCTGGTTCGAGATGCGCGTCACCGAGCGCTGACCCGGGACCCGGCCGCCCTGCGGTGCCGCTTCCGGACGCACAGAAGCCCCCTTGCGCCGGGGTGACGGCGCCGCGGGGGCTTCTGTGCGGAGCGCCGTGGATCGGGGGGGGTGTGTCCACGGCGGCTGATGTCGACCGGCCCGGGTCAATGGGGGTCGTGTCGTCGACTATGACAGACGGACGCCTCATCTCCAAACCCGCTAATCCTATCTTTTCAGAAGAACCGGACAATTCCTCAAGGGATCGTAGGTGAGATGCCACACTTGCCTGTCATTCCATGAACGGGTATCCCGACAGCGGAGTAATCCTTCGGTCGCGTGATCGATTCGGCCGATGCGGTCGCGCGACCCGCGCGAGCGACCGAATTGTGTGAATCATTACTTTTCCACGTTCTGCGCCCTACTGTGCTGTCCCGTGAAGACACCCCTGACGAAGCGGACCGCCGCACTGTTCGCGGGCGCCTTCCTCGTACTGCTCGCGGGCTGCGCCCAGGGCGGCGAGGGGGCCGGAGCGCGCGGCACCCCGGCGGCCGTCGCGAGCGCCACGCCCGCCGGGCCAAAGAAGGCATCGGTCGGAACGGCACTCCCCGGTATGCCGCCGGTCCTCGACCCCGAGGACGTCTACGCCGCCGACCGGCCCGGCATGCTCTCCCCGGTCGTCAAGGACTTCCCGTCCCGGGTCTACGTACCGAACACCAACTCCAACACGGTCTCGGTCATCGACCCCCGAACGTACAAGGTCATCGACACCATCCCGGTCGGGGTGCAGCCGCAGCACGTCGTGCCGTCGTGGGACCTCAAGACGCTGTGGGTCAACAACAATCGTGGCCACACGCTCACGCCGATCGACCCGGCGACGGGCGAGGCGGGCAAGCCCGTCGACGTGCACGACCCGTACAACCTCTACTTCACGCCCAACGGCAAGTACGCCGTCGTCATGGCCTCCCTGGACCGCGAACTCGTCTTCCGCGACCCGCACACCATGGAGATCAAGCACACGGAGCCGGTCTCCTGCTACGGCGTCAACCACGCAGACTTCTCCGCGGACGGCCGGTACTTCATCGTCTCCTGCGAGTTCTCCGCCGAACTCCTCAAGGTCGACACCGAGAGGATGAAGGTCGTCGCCCAGCAGAAGCTCCCGTTCGAGGGCGCCATGCCGCAGGACGTGAAACTCTCGCCGGACGGCAAGACCTTCTACATCGCCGACATGATGGCCCACGGCGTGTGGGTGCTCGACGGCGAGAAGTTCACCCAGCCCAAGCTGCTGCCCACCGGCAAGGGCGCCCACGGCCTCTACATCGGCCGCGACTCCAAGGAGATGTACATCCCCAACCGCGGCGAGGGCTCCATCTCCGTGTTCGACTTCGCCAAGGACGACCTGACGAAGAAGTGGTGGCTCCCGGACGGCGGCAGCCCCGACATGGGCGGCGTCTCCGCGGACGGCAAGGTGCTGTGGCTGTCCGGGCGTTACGACGCGGAGGTGTACGCCATCGACACCAGGAGCGGCAAGCAGCTCGCCCGCATTCCCGTCGGCAGCGGCCCGCACGGCCTCGCGGTCTACCCCCAGCCCGGTCGCTACTCCCTCGGCCACACCGGAGTGTTCCGTTGACCCGGTGCCCAACGCGCCCATCGGGGGGTGACGGCCACCACGTACGACCACGACCTCTACAAGCAGTGGAACAGCGCCTGGAACTACTACGTCGACGCCCCCGGGGGCGTCGATGCCAACGAGACCATCGGTGACACCCACAAGTGGGCCGCGCAGGTCGAGGTCGCCTTCCCCGGGGGTGTCGCACGGGACTTCGTCGTCGGGGCGTGCCCGTCGACAACGAGACCAAGCGCGAGATCGTGACCAGGTGCAAGGACAACCCGAACCTCCCCTGGCGCCTCTGACCTGCACGGTCCGCCTCAGCGGGCCGTGAGAACCGCCTCCGAGGCCACCGGCCGGTAACCGGCCCGCTGGAACGCCCGCACGCTGCGGGCGTTGCCCGGCGACTGCTGCGACCACACCACCGGGCCCGGCACCAGGTGCCGGGCCGCCGTCGCGAGCCGCGGCCCGAGGCCCCCGCCGCGTGCCTCCTCGTCGACCTCGACCGACACTTCCCACCGGCCGGCCAGCCCCCGGCCCAGGACCAGCACGCCGCCGTCCGCCGCCCACACCCGCACCTCGTCACGCCGCTTCAACGCGGCCGCCACGCGAGGGTGTTCGCGGTCCTCGATCTCCCGCAGCCCGATCTCCGGGGAGCCCGGCAGCGCGTCCGCGACCGTCACCAGGTCGATGGTGTCCATCCGACGGCCCGTGCGGGCCATCAGCGCCGCCAGGAAACCCGGATTCATCGTGGCGGCCAGCCGGTCCGAGTTTGTGGCCGCCAGCTCGGCCCGTACCCACTCGGGGTCCTCGGCGGTGAAGACGACCGAGTGCGCGGTGAACGCCACCACGCCCTCCTCGCGGGCGCCGGGCCGGCCGACCACCGTCACCGCGCCGTCCGCCGGCGGGAAGCGCCCCTCCGCGGCCTCCGCCAGAATGCTCGCCAGTGCCTCACTCATCCCGTACCTCCCCGCTCGCCCTGCGCCCTCCCCTCCATGATCGCCGACACGGGCCGATAATCTGACCCCCGTCAGCAATGCACCAAGAAGGGGTGGACCTGTGGCGGACATCGAGGAAGCACGCAAGGCGTTCGACCGTTACGACGCGGACGGCGACGGCTTCATCACCGCGGCCGAGTACAAGACGGCCATGGCTCAGATGGGCGACTGGAACGTCACCGAGTCGGTGGCCGAGGCCGTGATCGCCGCACAGGACACCAACAGCGACAAACTGCTGTCGTTCGACGAGTTCTGGGCGCACCTGAACAAGGCCTGAGGCGAAGCACGGCTGCCCCGCCCCCGACGTCGGGGGCGGGGCAGCGGCATTGCGTCAAGCTCAGCCGAAGCTCTTGACCGCGCTCCAATCCGTGCTAAGGATCACGTTCGGCGTCGGTGACCCGACGCTCGTCTTCGACGGGTGATGGACCGACGTCTTGCCGTCCGTGCCGGACCGGGCCCACATGTCGGGCACCCGGTCACCGTTGAGGTCGGGTACGCCGATGATCGCCGACACCTGTGACTGCGTCCACCCGGTCCCGTACAGCACATCACCGTCGCGGGACGCGGCCGCCGTGGTGAGCGACGCGAGTTCGACGCTGTCCGCCTGCGGGCCCGGCTTTCCGTGGCGGACGTACACGTTGCCGTTGTCCGGGTTGCGCCACACCAGGTCGGGTGTGCCGTCGAGGTCGGCGTCCGCCACGTTGACGATCTCCCGGCCCGGTCCCCAGGCACTGCCGTTCATCAGGGTCGCCTGCTGGAAGCTCGCGCCCGTGTACCCGGTGAGCGCCCAGTAGGCGTTGCCGGCGCGCAGGAACAGGTCCGGCAGTTTGTCGCCGGTCACGTCCCCGACCGCCTTGATCTGTGTCCACGTCGACGGGGCCGGGGCGTTCGACGGCAGCCGGACGCGCAGGCGCTTGTCCACGTTGAAGCTGCCGTAGCCGTCCCCGGGGTACAGCCAGAAGCCACCGTCGGGTGTCCGGGCGAACAGATCGGTCGTGCCGTCGCCCGGGTAGGTGTCGGAGTGTTTGGCGATCAGAGCCGCTTCTCCGTTGGCGGGGTCGTACCAGTGACCGGCCGGGTTGAGCTTGTTGTCGGAGGTGTAGGAGGCGTCGAGGTAGCTGTAGAGGTCACCGTCGATGCCGCCCATCAGAGTCTGCAACTCGCCGGCCGCGTTGATGATGAGCAGATCGGGCCGCCCGTCACCGCTTGTGTCGCCCGGGCCGTCAGGCATGTCGCCCGGCGGTAGGTAGAACGTGTAGTTGGTGCGCTGGCTGCGGTTGCCGTAGGCGTCGAAGGCGTAGACCGTCAACGTGGTCGGGCCGGAGTGCGGAGGCTTCAGGTCCGGAATCGTGGCCCGGCCGTTCGTGGCCTCGACCACCTTGTACCCGACGCTTTCGAAGGCGTAGTGGAACGTCGCGGCGTCCTGGGCGCTGAAGGTGATGGAGCCGGTCTCGCCGAACTTCACCGTCGCCCAGGTCATGCCGTCGTCAGTCGCCTGCTTGAACACCTCGGTCTCGATGTCCGGAGCCGGCGGGGCATCACCGTCGACGGTGATCCGGCAGGGCTCCGTACCCGGCGGGAAGAAGCTGGAGACGGCGCCTTCGGTGTCCTCCGCGCGCACGTCCCAGGCGTAGGTGACGCCGTCGGCCAGCGACTCGGAGGGGACCTCCAGGGTGGCCTTGCCGTTGCTGAGGGGTGTTCGGAGGTTGCCCGCGGGCGCCGGAGTGCCGGTCTTCCAGAAGCGGAACCGCAGGCTCTTCAGGTTTCCGTCGGGGTCGGTCGCCGACGCGGACAGCGTCAGGTCGGTCTTGCCGACCGTCCGACCCAGACCCGGACCGGGGACGCAGGCGCCTCCCGGAGTGGTCGTACCGCCTGTGGGCTCCTGGGGCGCCCGGTTGTAGTCGACCTCGAGGGTGGCGGAGGTCGCGCGGAACTTGCGCCAGGTCTTGGTGTCGTTCTCGCTGGTGGCGTGCATGCCGAGCGTGATGCTCGACGACCCGGCGTCGGCGCCCTTCTGCGCGGCGTTCTGCACGTTGAACTCCACGTACTCGTCCAGGCAGCCGGAGCCGTAGCCGTGTGCGAAGGACTTCGCCTCCTGCAGCGTGCCCCAACTCGGCTGCTTGTTCCAGGTGGTGCCGGACGAGATGGCGCCGGTCATCTTCAGCTGGAACTGGCGGGGATCGCACGACCAGGAGTGGTTGTTGAGCACCTTGAAGACGCCTCGGGTGACCTTTGCGCCCTTGAGGCTGCTGGAGTACCCCATGCGCCAGAAGGAACGGGCCGTTCCCCCGGTGTCGTCCTCGTGGCCGACTCTGGCGTCCGACGTGCCGGAGTTGAAGTTGGTGCCGTTGTAGAAGCTGGTGTTGGGATAGGGCTTGTACGCGGTCGTCCAGGCATTCCAGCCGCTTCTCAGTGTCGGGTCCACGAAGACGGGGAACCGGACCTCCGGGTCGTCGAACACCCCGGTCGCCGCCGCGTCGAGGTGCAGCAGGGCATCGCCGGTGCCATCGCCGTCGAGCCGTGAAGGCATGGGGGACTGGTGCGCCCCGGGTTCGACGCCGGCGAGTCCGGAGAGCTTCAACACGTCGGCCGCAGTGGCCACGGAGGTGCTGACGGGAGCCTCCGGGGCTTCGGGGTTGCGCCCCGCGGAGTCCCAGACGAAGGGGGTCGGAATGGAGGTGATTTCCTCTCCCGATTCCTTGTCCACCACTTGGACCCCGCCGGTGGTCGCGTCGTGCTCGAACCGTGCGGTCGCCGAACGCAGCCCGAAGGTGATGTCCTCAAGTTCCTTCTGCTCGGCGGCCTCCGGGGTCTTGACGATCAGCAGCTGACCGAAGCCGCCCTCCTCGCGAGCCACCACCAGCAGGTCCACCGCGGGAAGCACCTCGGAGTAGAGCGCCCTCGGCCCGTCGAGCACCGGCTCCGGCAGCGCACCGGGCCAGGTGTAGGCGACGGTGTGCCCGGCGATGTCGACCTCCGCCAGGACGGTCGTCCCGGTCTCACCGCCGGGTTCCTCGTCGGCCCGCACGGTCAACGGCACGCGCCCGTACGAGCGGTCCGCGCGTCCGTTGGCCCTGGAGGCGTCCGGGAAACCGTTGGAGAAGCGCACCGGCAGCGGGGCGTTCACCGGCCGGACGCCGAGCGCGCCCGGGGCTTTGGCGGTGCGCCTCAGCTCGGTGTCGATCGCCGACCATGTGCCGTCAGCCTGCTTCACGCGCTGCGGCAGCGCGTGGATCCGGCTGCGCAACTGTCCGTTCGGCAGAGCCCAGGTGAGGTTGGTGGCGGTCGTCGCAGTGTCCACGAGGACCTGCTTGCCACTGCGCACCGCCAGGGCCATGGCGGCCGCCTCGTCACGGGGACCGGTCTTCGCAGGTGTGGCCTTAGTGGCCCGAGTTCCCTGCGGTTCTGTCTCGCCCCCCGGCCACCACGGCAGCAGGGCGGCTACGAGTGCGGCCAACAGGAGGCCGAGGCTGAAGGAAAGCCTGGTGCGCGTGCGCACGAACGGACTGAGCAGGCGGGGCGGCGGCGCGGTCACGGCGGTCTACTCCCGTGGGGACCAGGCGGAAAGGGGCAGCACGGACGGCCCCGTACGGCGGACCGCGGGGCAGAGGCGCGCACACGGTCACACGCGGTCGGAGATACGTCCACCTACACGAAATTCACCAATCCGTTACAGGTGCGGGGTGGTTGACTCGGCCGCACCCGACAACCGCTCTTTCGCGGCTTCTCCGCGAGCGTAATGGCGTAGATGGGTTGATCTTGACGATCCGTCCGAACTCTGCACGTTGTCGGTTTCTGATCCACTTCGTTCAGTGACGCATGTCACTTCGATCGTTTCGCCACGACCTTGGGTGATCTTGCGTGTCGCTGCGGTCATGGCAGAGGGTGCCAGGGCACATGCCGCAACCGGCGTGTGCTCTTTGCTGTATTCACAAGTCCTTTGCAGAACCTCTTCTTGTGCCTGGGTGGGAGTCGACGCGTATGCGTGCTTCAGGTCCGCTGTCGTGGATGGGGCGTGGTCGCCTGTCCGTGCCGGCCTCGGTCGGACGACGTCGCAGGCTCGGCCGCACGGCCACTGTGGTCCTCCTGTCGTCCGTGTTGACGGCGACCAGCCTCGGTGCACAGGCCTGGGCGATCCCGGGCGACGGAATGAGCCGTGAGCAGACGCAGGTCGATCTGCCGGACATCCCGGAGAGCGAGCCCACAGAACAGGACGAGGCCGCCGAGACGAGTCTGACGACCGCCGACGAGGTCCCGGCCGAGCCATACGTGCCGCAGGCCGTGACGCCCTGGCAGGAGGACAGCGGCACGGTGGACCTGACCGGCCTGCAGCCGGGCTCCACGCTTCCGGTGGCCGACCTCCCCGTGGAACTCGGTGTTCCCGAGGGCGCAGATCCCGCCACTCTCGCCGGCGAGTGGAAGGTGGACCTCGCCGCTCCGGAGGCATCCCAGACCGCGGGCGTCGCCGGTCTGATCATGCAGGTGACGCCGCCCGCGACCGTCGACCCGGCGGCAGAGGTCTCCCTCAGCGTCGTCACCACCGACTTCGCCGACCTGTACGGGCCGCAGGCAGCCGACCGGTTCGGCCTGATGCTGCTGCCGGAATGTGTGATCACGTCACCCGACAGTGGCGACTGCTCCGCCGACGGCGGGACCGAAACCCTGTCCGGCGACTTTGACGACACCTTCGAGCCGGTGCAGAGCACCGTGGAGGTGACCCCGGCCGAGGACGCCTCCGCCACGGCCGAGGGTGCAGAGCAGGCACCGACGAGGAGCGTCGTCACCGGCACGGTGCCCGTCGGGCCACTGCTGGGCGGCGCGGCTCCGTCCACGGCCACCGGCGCCTCGGTGCGCACCGCCGCACTGCCGGCGGTCGACTCCGCGAGCCCCCGCGTCGTCGGGGCCCTGGACACGGGAGCTTCGGCGGGCGGTGACTTCACGGCCACGCCGCTGCTGTCGTCGGGTTCCTGGGCGGCAGGGTCCTCCTCCGGCGCGTTCACCTACTCGTACCAGGTGCAGACGCCGGAGGTCGCGGGTGGCCTGATGCCGAGGGTCGCCCTGTCCTACTCCTCGCAGTCCGTCGACGGCCGCACCTCCGCCACCAACAACCAGGCCTCGTGGATCGGTGACGGCTGGGACTACAACCCCGGCTTCATCTCGCGTACCTACGCCAACTGCCGCCAGGACGCGGTACCGAACGAGAGCGAGCAGGAGCCCAACAACCGTACCCACCGCACCGCCGATCTCTGCTACGGCTCCGAGAACGCCACGCTCTCGCTCGGCGGGATGACCACCGAACTCGTCTGGGACAAGGACAAGCAGAAGTGGTTCACCGCCAACGGCGACGGCTCCAAGATCGAGCTGAAGAAGAACACCGACCTGGACAACGGTGACGGCGACGGCGAGCACTGGGTCGTCACCACCCGTGACGGCACGCGCTACCACTTCGGTCTGCACCGTCTGCCCGGCTGGGACGACAACGGGGACAACAAGGACGATCCGACGACCGACTCCGTCCTCACCGTCCCGGTCTACGGCAACCACCCGGGCGAGCCCTGTTACAAGGCGGGCAACTGGGCCGGATCCCACTGCACCCAGGCCTGGCGCTGGGGGCTCGACTACGTCGAGGACATCCAGGGCAACGCCATGTCCCTGTGGTGGAAGCGCGACACCAACCACTACGCCCGGAACTTCAACTTCAAGGCCCCGGTGGAGTACCACCGCGACGGCTACCTGAGCCACATCGACTACGGGCAGCGCAGCGACAGCATCTTCTCCGCCCCCGCCCCGGCCCGCGTGAGCTTCTCCGTGGATGAGCGCTGCTACGCAGAGGGCTCGCTGGCCTGCATTGATACCAACTTCACGGCCAAGGACCCCGGCAAGTACCGCATCTGGTACGACACCCCGGCCGACCTGCGCTGTGCCGCCCAGCAGAAGTGCTGGAACGCCGGTCCGTCGTTCTGGTCCCGCATGCGCCTCGACACGATCACCACCTCCGTCCAGCGGCAGCCGGGCACCACTGCCCGGCAGGAAGTGGACGAGTACAAGCTCACGCAGTCCTTCTCGGACCTCACGACCGGACCCAACACCGCCCTCTGGCTGGAGTCGATCACCCGTACCGGCTACGGGCGCAGCGGCGCGGCCGGCCCCAAGACCGATCTGAACGGCGTCCGTTTCGAGGCGCAGGACATGCCCAACCGGGTCAAGCGGGACAACCGGCCGGAGTTCGCCCGCCAGCGGATCTCCCGGGTCATCAACGAATACGGCGGCGAGACCGTCATCACGTACCGGACACCCACGGGTGAGTGCGCCACCGGCACCGGTCTGCCCGCGAAGGGCGACACCGCTGCGCTGAAGGCCAACGACCGCTTCTGCTACCCCGTGTACTGGCACCCCGACGCGGGGGCGGAGGACATCGACTGGTTCCACAAGTACGTCGTCAGCAGCGTCGAGGAACTTCCCAACATCAACGGCTCGTACGGGACCAGGACCGACTACTCGTACGAGAACCCGGCCTGGAAGCTCGCGGAGCAGGAGTTCACCAAGAAGGCCACGCGTACCTACTCCCGGTTCGCGGGCGTCGAAAAGGTCACCGTGCTCACCGGCGCGAATGACGACGTGATCGGCAGCAAGCGTTCCAAGGCCGTCACGCGCTACTTCCGCGGCATGGGCGGCGACGTGCCCTTGCTCGACATCACCGGCCTCTCCCAGAACGAGATAGCGAAGGACGAGGAGCCGTTCGCCGGACGGATCGCCGAGGAACTCACCTACGCCGACGCCGCTGCCGACGAGAGCGACTGGCTGACGCGCAGCGTCACCCACCCCGAAGCCACCCTCCTGGCCGCGCGCGAACGCGGCACCGGCCTGAGCCCGCTGCGCGCCTGGCGGGTCACGGAGCCTCGTCAGGTCTCGTACACCAAGTCCTCCGGCACCGGCGACGACGTGCGCAAGGAACGCGTCGTCGAGACCCGCACCACCCACGAGTCGACCTACGGTCTGCCCACCCAGATCGAATTCCTGGGCGACAAGGACAAGGCCGGCGACGAGTCCTGCACCCGCCTCGAGTACCAGCACGAGCCCAACCGCAACATCATCGGGCTGACCAGGCAGACCCGGACCAGCGCCTCCACCTGCGCCGACGCCACCTTCGACGACCTGGCCACGCTCAGCTCCGCCCTCCGCACCGCCTACGACGGCAAGGCATACGGCACGGCGCTCACCACGTCCTCCCGCGGTCTCGCCACCCAGACCTGGTCACTGAAGGCTGACGGCTCAGGCTTCCAGAGCGACGGAACCACCGGCTTCGACGCGATCGGCCGCGTGGTCCGGCACACCGACCCGGACCAGAAGTCCTCCACGATCACCTACGATCCGCCCACCGGTCAGGCGTTCAAGGTCATCGAGCGCAACTCCCTCCAGCACGAGCGGATTCAGGAACTCGACCCGGGACGAGGAGTCGCTCTCAAGACCACCGACACCAACGGTCACGTCAGCCACGCGGAGTTCGACCCCCTCGGCCGCCTCGTCAAGGCATGGTCACCGGGACGCACCCCTTCCGAGTCCGGGGTACCGGACTTCGAGGCCGTCTACACCATTCCCAAGTTCAATCCTGACGACGAGGACCGCGAGCCGCCGTACATCACCACCCGCGCACGCGGTCACGAGAACCGCATCGAGACCTCGGTCGCCATCTACGACGGCCTCGGGCGCGAACGTCAGACCCAGGAGCAGGCCACAGGCGGCGGCCGACTGGTCACCGACACCCTCTACAACAGCTCCGGCGAAGTGTGGAAGACGAGGAACGCCTACTACACCGAGGGCGCACCCGAGGGCGTGCTGTTCACGCCGCTGGCCGACACGGCCGTACCCAACGCCACCCGCTACATGTACGACGGCCTGGGCCGCGTCGTGCGGGAACTGCCGATCCTGAACGGCGTGGCGAACGACGCACGTGCCACCCGCTACGAGTACGGGGCAGACCACTCAACCGTCATCAACCCGTCGGGCGCCGCCTCCTACCGGATGTACTCCGACGCCCTCGGCCGCACCGCCCGCCTCGACACCTTCACCGACGCGGCCCGCACCGAGAAGACCTCGATGCGGTACACGTACGACGAGCGGGGCATGCTGCGGAGGGTCACCAACTCCGCCGCCCCGGACAGCCCCTGGACCTGGACCTACGACCACCGGGGTCGCATGGTCACGGCCACCGACCCGGACACCGGCACCACCCGCACCACCTATGACCACCGGGACCGGCCGCAGACCGTCACCAACGCCCGCAACATCACCGTCTGGACGGGCTACGACGAGCTGTCCCGCCCCAAGGAGCAGCGACTCGACAGCTCCGGCGGCACTCTCCTCAGCGCCTACACCTACGACACGGCCCCCGGCGGCAAGGGCCTGCCGGCCTCCGTCGCCCGGTACACCGACGGCCAGCCGTACACCATGAAGGTCGGCGGCTACACCGACGACTACGCACCGCTGTCGACCACGCTGACGCTGCCGCAGACCCTCGCCGACACCTGGGGCCTCGACTCCTCCTACACGTACAGCTACGGCTACAACGACAAGGGCCAACTGGAGTCGGCCACACTCCCGGCCGTCGGCGGGTTCGACGCCGAGAAGATCGTCACTCGCTTCAACAGCGAGGGCCTCCCGCTGTCCGTGTCCGGCAAGGACTGGTACGGCGCCGAGGTCGTCTACTCCCCGTACGGGCAGGTGCAGCGCTCAACGCTCGGCGCACAGCCCAACCGGGTCTGGACCCAGAACACCTACGACGAGGCCAGCGGCGCACTTCTCGACCAGCAGGTGTACCGCGAGCAGACCGGGGACAAGGCCGTCGTCGGCGGAAACCTCGTCTCGAAGCGCGCTTACGGCTACGACGACGCGGGCAACGTCACCTCGATCCGGGAGCACGCCCTCGGCATCGACGAGCGGCAGTGCTTCACCTACGACCCGCTCGGCCAGCTCACCAAAGCCTGGACCTCCAAGAACCAGGAGGACTGCGCCCCCGGCCCGATCGGCACCGACGGGACCGTCAACGTCTCCGACGGCAAGGACGGCTCCGGCTACTGGCAGGAGTACGAGTACGACCTGCTCGGCAACCGTTCGAAGCTGACCGAGAAGAACCCGGCCGGCGTCACCGGCAAGAACGCCGAGACCACCTACACCTACGGCAAGGACGGCAACCAGCCCCGCACCCTCACCAAGGTCACGAAGAACTACGTCGCCCCGGGCGGCGCGCAGGTCACCGCCGAGGCGGAGCGGCTGTACGAGCTGACCGGCGAGACCAAGTCCGTCACCTCGCTGGACAACGGCGACAAGCAGGAGCTGTCCTGGACGTACGACGGCCAGGTCGAGCGGATCACCGGCCAGGGCGGGAACGGGAAGTCCCCGTACGTCGGCCTGGCGGACAAGTGCCTCGACCTGTGGCTCGGCCGCACCGACCCCGGCCAGCCGATCCTGCTCCACGGCTGCAACGCCTCCCCGGCGCAGAGCTGGACCTTCACCCCTGTGCCGGGCCAGGCCGACGCCGACCTCGGCACGCTGACCATCTACGACAACTGGTGCGTCCAGCCGACCGGAAGCACCGCGGGCTCGGCGCTGCAGCTGCAGAAGTGCGACGGCTCCGCAGCCCAGCGGTTGAAGCGCACCGCCGCCGGACAGCTGACGCACGTCGCCTCCGGCCTGTGCCTCGCGGTCAAGGACGGTGCCGGCGTCGACAAGACCCCGATCGTGCTGACGACCTGCTCAGCCTCCTCGACGGCCCAGCAGTGGGAGCCGCAGAACGAGACCCGTCACATCTACGGCCCCGACGGCTCCCGGCTGCTCACCATCCAGGGCCGGCAAGCCACGCTCAACCTCGGCGAGGCCCAGGTCACCGTCCAGAAGGGCGGCGCCCTGGTCAACACCCAGCGCTCCTACGGGGCTCCCGGCGGCTCGGTCATGCGCTACGGCAACGGCAACGGCGCCGAGTCGCTCGTCGCCCTCGCCGGCGACCACCAGGGCAGCCCGTACGCCGAGGTCGCCCTCAGCGGAGACATGACGGTCCGGATCCGCAAGCAGGACCCGTTCGGCAACCAGCGCGGCACCGACACCGTCGGCGTCAACATGCAGACCCGGACCGGGTTCCTGGGCGCCGTCCGGGACGACGCCTCCGGCTACACCCCGCTCGGCGCCCGCCTCTACGACCCGGTCGTCGGCCGCTTCCTCTCCGCCGACCCGGTCCTCGACCTGGCCGACCCGGTCCAGGCCAACGGCTACGCCTACGCCCACAACAACCCGGTCACGCTGTCGGATCCGACCGGTCTGGCGGTGGCCCTGAACGCCTCGGAGCGGGCAGCGGCACTCGCCGGCGCGGGCCTGAGCCCGGCGCAGGTCGCGCAGGCGCAGGCGACCATGGGCAAGTCGCTGACCTCGGTGATCCTTGCGGCGGCGTGGGGTGTGCTGTCGGACTTCATCGGCCTCGGGGACGCGATGGCCTGCTTCGGCGGGGACATGTGGTCTTGCGGCAGCCTGATCCTCGGAGCGATCCCCTGGACCAAGCTGGGCAAGATCCCGTCGGTGCTGAA
This sequence comes from Streptomyces peucetius, assembly GCF_025854275.1. NCBI lineage: Bacteria > Bacillati > Actinomycetota > Actinomycetes > Kitasatosporales > Streptomycetaceae > Streptomyces > Streptomyces peucetius. The sequence goes on from NZ_CP107567.1 coordinate 5,606,017, forward strand.
GGCGATCGACCGGACGATCTCCGCGATCAAGGCGTTCCGAGCGGCGAAGAAGGCGGCCGAAGCCGTCCTGGCCGCGGCGCGGGCGGCGGAGAAGGCTGCGCTCGCAGCGAAGAAGGCGGCGATCGAGAAGGCCAAGAAGGCGGCGCAGGCCGCCAAGAAGAAGGCCGCAGACAAGAAACAAACGACCAGTAACAAGGCCGTCAACAATACGAAGAAGACCGGTAACCCGGTCCAGAAGCAGGCCCAGGCCAAGTCCAACCCCAAGGGCTCCTCCGCATCCGCGACCCACGGTGGCAAGGGCTCCGGCGGAGGAGGCAAGAGCGCGGACAAGCCCGGCGGTTCGTCCGGCGGCTCCTCCCGATCCTCGGGCGGCAGCAGCGGAAGCGGCGGCAGCGGCAAGACGGGCGAGGGCAGCGGCGGCTGTTCGACGAGGAACAGCTTCACCCCGGGCACCAAGGTGCTGATGGCCGACGGCACCACCAAGCCGATCGAGGACGTCAAGGCCGGCGACAAGGTCCTGGCCACGGACCCGAAGACGGGTGAGACCCGGGTCGAGACGGTCACCGCCGAGATCAAGGGTGAGGGCCTCAAGTACCTGGTCAAGGTCGTCATCGATGTCGACGGCTCATCCGGCACGAAGACGGCAGAGGTCACCGCGACCGACGGCCACCCCTTCTGGGTCCCCGAGCTCGGTGAGTGGATCGACGCCACCGACCTGCGCTCCGGCCAGTGGCTCCGCACCAGCGCCGGCACCCACGTCCAGATCACGGCCGTCACCCGCTGGACCAGTCAGGGCGCCACGGTCCACAACCTGACCGTCTCCAACGTCCACACGTACTATGTGCTGGCGGGGGCTACGCCGGTTCTCGCCCATAACTGTGGGACCGGTGACTCCGACAGCTTGTCGGATAGCGGTGGGGGCACATCCGGTGGTGCGACGCGCACGGACATGCCCTACCGCGGCGACGGCGAGACTGTTCTTCACGGTCACGGATCCTGGCGTCCTGAGAACGGAACAGTGACAGTCCCTGAAGGCACCTTCGTTGCCTTCTACGGGGAGCACGGATTTACGATCTCCAGGCAACAGGGGATGAGGATCTCTGGCCCTGGGGGCCCGCGGATGACACCGGTTGCAGTTGCCGGCCCAGGGGATGAGATCCCCAACTACACTCTGGCACCGCTGGGTCCGGGGTTCACATTCCGGAACGGATCAACTGTTGTTGAGGCAAGGACGCTGCTCAGTGACTTGCTTCAGCCGAACATGGGAACCTGCCATTGGGCAGCCTGTCGAGGGGGTAGAAACCCCAGATAGTATGGGCCAGGGCTGAATTGTTCAGCGCTCCCACGGGAAGGCTTGATGCCTCTCCGTGGGAGTTCTATTTTTGGAAGTGGCATGGAGTTTCTCGACCTCTCGCCCTACGAGTACAGGAAGTTCCCCCTCCCGATGCGCTCGGTCGGGTGGTTGGGGCGTCGATTTGGCGTGCAGGGCGGCGGTGCGCAGAATGTGACTGTCGCCGATATGCAAAGATTCAAGGGCGCCTCGCGGCGTTTGGGGAGCGTCACGCTGGGAACGCACGAATGCGAATTCTGTCCCGCAGATCTCCCCTTTGAAGGCAACGGGGAGTATCGATACTATTGTAGGAGTGGAGAGGTTTATGCCGCTCCGAGCATGATTCTGCACTATGTGGACGAGCATGGGTACTGTCCTCCCAGGGAGTTCCTGGAAAGTCTGCATAAGATTGATCAACTGGACTGGGATTGGCGTGCGGAGCGACTGATTGCGATACTCCGGGACGATTCAGAGGATTTCGACTTTCGGTGCGAGGCGATTATCGATCTCGTGCACTGGAAGGACCCTCGGGTGTTGCGGGTGCTAACGGATTCGGTTAAGGATGAAGAACTGGTCGATATCGCGGGAGACGAAATCGGCCGGTCTCTGGGGATTCTTGTGGCATGTGGGTTCGCGGGTGATCTTCGTGTCGAATCCTTGCCCGGCATAGTCAAACTTGGCTTTGAGCAAATCGTTCGGAAGTGAGTAGAATTCAACCCGGCCGATATTTTTTCTTGTGATGCACTCGGAGGCGATCCCAGTGATTTGGTCTTCGCGCGGAATCGTTGTTAGTTCAGGTGCGGGGCGCTCGCCGTTTGTCGACCAATGGTGGTGGTAAATCCGACAGCCCAATGGATCGATTGACGAACCTTTGACCAAGGCCCCTTGCGGGAGTCTCAACGACTGCGGCTCGGTGTCTCATCCATGGATTGCGGACTGGTGCCATGGGCGCAGGCCGCTTACAGGTGGTCGGTCTCCAGTGGGCGCTCAGCCAGAGTGGCGCGGTGCCGTACACGGGCGCGCTGGTAGACGCTGTAGCGCACCTCGTCCGACTCCTGCATGGCTTTGATGGCACCGGAAACATCCACGAGTTCATAGCGGACCTGGCTGATGGGGTAGTTGAATGCCGCAGGATCGTACGAGCCGAACGCCTTGCCGCGTGACTCGGCGCGATCCATGGCTCCTCCGCCTCGCGGATGTACCGCAGTACGCCTGCGCGGTCGCCGGTCTGCGCAACGGCGTGTGCTTGGTGGCCGGCGAGGCATGCCCACATCCGGGGGTCCGGCGTTCGGGGAGGCAGCGGCGTTGGCCGGCTCCATGGCCTTGGCCCCTTGGTGGAGGTCGACTGCTTGGACGCTCATGCCGCGGCGTGGTGCAGCATGTCAGGTGGTTCTCGACCGCGCCCGCCAGTTTCAGGGCCTTGTCGTAGTAGTGCTGTGCCAGGCCCGTGCAGTCCTTCGTCCACGGCCATGTAGCCGGTCAGATACAGCAGGTCCGTAGCCGCGGACAGCATCGCTTTCGACCCGTCAGGCGGACGGGTCTCAGCCGCCATCCTTCAGTGCCCGGCTGCCACGCTCAGCACTCGATGATGTTGACCGCGAGCCCGCCCCGCGCCGTCTCCTTGTACTTCACCGACATGTCCGCGCCCGTGTCCTTCATCGTCTTGATGACCTTGTCCAGCGACACCTTGTGGCTGCCGTCGCCGCGCATCGCCATCCGGGCCGCGGTGACGGCCTTGACCGCCGCCATGCCGTTGCGCTCGATGCACGGGATCTGGACCAGGCCGCCGACCGGGTCGCAGGTGAGGCCCAGGTTGTGCTCCATGCCGATCTCCGCGGCGTTCTCGACCTGCTCGGGCGAGCCGCCGAGGACCTCGGCGAGCGCGCCCGCGGCCATCGAACAGGCGGAGCCGACCTCGCCCTGGCAGCCGACCTCGGCGCCGGAGATGGAGGCGTTCTCCTTGAAGAGCATGCCGATCGCGCCCGCGGCGAGCAGGAAGTCGACGATGCCCTCCTCGTCGGCGCCCGGCACGAAGTTCATGTAGTAGTGCAGGACCGCCGGGATGATGCCCGCGGCGCCGTTGGTGGGGGCGGTGACGACCCGGCCGCCGGCGGCGTTCTCCTCGTTGACGGCCATAGCGTAGAGCGTGATCCACTCCATGGCCAGCGCCTGCGGGTCGCCCTCGGAGCGCAGCTTGCGCGCCGTGGTCGCGGCGCGGCGGCGGACCTTGAGGCCGCCGGGAAGGATGCCCTCGCGGGACATGCCGCGCGAGACGCACGCCTGCATGACCCGCCAGATCTCCAGCAGGCCCTCGCGGATCTCGTCCTCGGTGCGCCAGGCCTTCTCGTTCTCCAGCATCAGCGCCGAGATCGACAGACCGGTCTCCTTGGTGAGGCGCAGGAGCTCGTCACCGGTGCGGAAGGGGTGCTTGAGGACCGTGTCGTCCGGGATGATCGGGTTGTCGCCCGCCACCGCGTCCTCGTCGACGACGAAGCCGCCGCCGACGGAGTAGTACGACTTCTCCAGCAGCGTGGCGCCCTCGGCGTCGCGGGCGGTGACCGTCATGCCGTTGGCGTGGTACGGCAGGGCCTTGCGGCGGTGCAGGACCAGGTCCTCGTCGAAGTCGAAGCCGATCTCGTGGGCGCCGAGCAGATTGATCCGCTTGGCCGTCCTGATCCGCTCGACCTGCTCGTCGGCGGTCTCGACGTCGACGGTGCGGGGGGAATTGCCCTCCAGACCCAGCAGGACGGCCTTCGGCGTGCCGTGGCCGTGGCCGGTCGCGCCCAGGGAGCCGTAAAGCTCGGCGCGTATCGAGGTGGTGTGGGCGAGCAGGCCCTCGTTCTTCAGGCGCCGGGCGAACATCCGGGCGGCGCGCATCGGGCCCACCGTGTGGGAGCTGGACGGGCCGATGCCGATCGAGAACAGGTCGAAGACCGAGAGGGCCACGGGAAACTCCTTGTGGGGTGGTAGACGCCGTTGTCTGCCGGGTGGTGCAGAGGCATTGCGTGGGTGCGTGGTGCTGACGTGGTGCGGGGCACCGCGCTCACGGTTCCAGTGTGCGCGGTGCCCCTTTTGTTTTGCTCCGGGCTGTTACGGGAGATCCGTCACAGACCGGGGTAGAGCGGGTGCTTCTCGGCCAGGGCCGTCACCCGGGCGCGCAGCGCCGTCACGTCGTACGACGGCTTCAGCGCCTCGGCGATGATGTCCGCGACCTCGCGGAAGTCCGCCTCCTGGAAGCCGCGGGTGGCGAGCGCCGGCGTGCCGATCCGCAGACCCGAGGTGACCATCGGCGGCCGCGGGTCGTTCGGGATGGCGTTTCGGTTGACCGTGATGCCGACCTCGTGGAGACGGTCCTCGGCCTGCTGGCCGTCCAGCTCGGAGTTGCGCAGGTCCACCAGGACCAGGTGCACATCCGTGCCGCCGGACAGGACGGAGACGCCGTGCTCGGTGACGTCGGCCTGGACCAGGCGCTCGGCGAGGATGCGGGCGCCGTCCAGCGTGCGCTGCTGGCGCTCCTTGAAGTCCTCGGACGCGGCGACCTTGAAGGAGACCGCCTTCGCCGCGATGACGTGCTCCAGCGGGCCGCCCTGCTGGCCTGGGAAGACCGCGGAGTTGATCTTCTTCGCGAGCTCGGCCGTGGACAGGATCACGCCGCCGCGCGGACCGCCGAGGGTCTTGTGCGTGGTGGTGGTGACGACGTGGGCGTGCGGCACCGGGTTGGGGTGCAGACCCGCGGCGACCAGGCCTGCGAAGTGGGCCATGTCGACCATCAGGTATGCGCCGACCTCGTCGGCGATCCGGCGGAAGGCCGCGAAGTCCAGCTGACGCGGGTACGCGGACCAGCCGGCGACGATCAGCTTCGGCTTGGACTCCTTGGCGAGCCGCTCGACCTCTGCCATGTCGACCTGGCCGGTGGCGTCGTCGACGTGGTACGCGACCACGTTGTAGAGCTTGCCGGAGAAGTTGATCTTCATGCCGTGGGTCAGGTGACCGCCGTGGGCCAGGTTCAGGCCCATGATCGTGTCGCCCGGCTTCAGCAGCGCGAACATCGCGGCCGCGTTCGCCTGGGCGCCCGAGTGGGGCTGCACATTGGCGTGCTCGGCGCCGAACAGCGCCTTGATGCGGTCGATCGCGATCTGCTCGACCACGTCGACGTGCTCACAGCCGCCGTAGTAGCGGCGGCCCGGGTAGCCCTCGGCGTACTTGTTGGTGAGGACGGAGCCCTGGGCCTCCATGACCGCGACCGGAGCGAAGTTCTCCGAGGCGATCATCTCGAGGGTGGACTGCTGACGGTGGAGCTCGGCGTCGACAGCGGCGGCGACATCCGGGTCCAGCTCATGGAGAGGGGTGTTGAGAAGCGACATCACTCGGTCCCTAAGGTCTTGGTCAGCGCTCGGTCAGCCGGCGAATTCGGTGTACTCGTCCGCGGAGAGCAGGTCCTTCGGCTCCTCGCTGACACGTACCTTGAACAGCCAGCCGCCCTCGAACGGGGCGGAGTTCACCAGCGACGGGTCGTTGACGACGTCCTCGTTGGCCTCGGTGACCTCACCGGAGACGGGGGAGTACAGATCGCTGACCGACTTGGTGGACTCCAGCTCGCCGCAGGTCTCGCCCGCGGTCACCGTGTCACCGACCTCGGGGAGCTGGACGTACACCACGTCGCCGAGCGCGTTGGCCGCGTGCTCCGTGATGCCGACCGTCGACACGCCGTCCTCGGCGGTCGACAGCCACTCGTGCTCCTTGCTGTAGCGCAGCTGCTGGGGGTTGCTCATGACGTGAATTCTCCTGTACGCGGGGGAGTGCTGGTGAACGGGAGGAGGGTGCGGACGATCACGTCCCGCACCGCAGGATCACTTCTGGCGCTTGTAGAACGGCAGCGCCACGACCTCGTACGGCTCGTGGGTGCCGCGGATGTCGACGCCGACACCTTCGGTGCCGGGCGCGGCGTGGGCGGCGTCGACGTAGGCCATCGCGATCGGCTTGCCAAGGGTCGGGCTCGGCGCTCCCGAGGTGACCTCGCCGACGACCTGGCCGCCGGCGACGACCTGCATCCCGGCGCGCGGCACGCGGCGGCCCTCGGCGATCAGGCCGACCAGCTTGCGCGGGGGCGCGGTCTCCGCGCGCTCGGCGGCTGCGGCGAGCGCCTCGCGGCCCACGAAGTCGCCCTCCTTCTCGAACTTCACGACCCGGCCGAGGCCGGCGTCGAACGGGGTGAGTCCGGTGGTCAGCTCGTGCCCGTACAGCGGCATGCCGGCCTCCAGGCGCAGCGTGTCGCGGCAGGAGAGACCGCAGGGGATCAGACCGGCCGGCGCGCCCGCCTCGGTCAGCGCCAGCCAGAGCTTCTCGGCGTGCTGCGGCTCGACGAACAGCTCGAAGCCGTCCTCACCGGTGTAGCCGGTACGGGCGATCAGCGCCGGGACGCCCGCGACCGTGCCGGGCAGGCCCGCGTAGTACTTCAGGCCGTCCAGATCGGCGTCGGTGAGGGACTTCAGGATGCCGGGGGACTCGGGGCCCTGGACGGCGATGAGCGCGTACGCGTCACGGTCGTCGCGGACTTCTGCGTCGAAGCCCTGGGCGCGCTCGGTGAGGGCGTCCAGCACGATCTGGGCGTTGCCGGCGTTGGCGACGACCATGTACTCCTGCTCCTGGAGCCGGTACACGATCAGGTCGTCGAGGATGCCGCCGTCGGCCCGGCAGATCATCGTGTAGCGGGCGCGGCCGGGGCCCACGGTGCCGATGTTGCCGACCAGGGCGTAGTTCAGCAGGTCGACGGCCTGCGGGCCGGTGACGGTGATCTCACCCATGTGGGAGAGGTCGAAGAGACCGGCCTTGGTGCGGACCGCGTTGTGCTCGTCACGCTCACTGCCGTACCGCAGGGGCATGTCCCAGCCGGCGAAGTCGGTCATGGTGGCGCCCAGCGACCTGTGCAGGGCGTCGAGTGCTGTGAGACGAGGGGGGGTGGTCATGGATATGGCTCCCAGGGCATGGGTCGAGGACAATCCTCCCCATCTGTCATCGGAACCTGAGAGGTTCGCCCCGACCACGCGTACGGGTAGTCGTGACTTGCACCTTGGGTGGAGCCGGCTCGAGACGGCTCGCTTTTCAGATCTGCCTCATCGCGCGCGGTACGGGGCCTGAGAGATTCAAGGGAGGAACTTGCTCCTTCGGCGCCCGCCACACAGGTGGCAGGGACTCTCCCGCGCGGATTCAAGCGGCCGGTATGGAGTTGGCGCGCACATCATTGCACGCATCGGGGAAGAGTGGAGCGAGAGGCCGCCCTGAAATCACTTGAGCCGCATTACCACTTCTTTACACTTCATGGGCAAGGGTGTGGGATGACCCGAAGGGGGAGGCATGACGTTGCAGCCGACCGGTGCATACGCCACGACCACGGGGGTGCCCGCACCGCCCGCCATGCAGGCCGCCCCGGCACCGGCGGAGACGGCGCCGCCGTCCCTCGTCCCGGTTCTGCGCGACCTGCGTGAGCGCGCCGGGCGCAGCCCGCACAGCCTGGTCTTCGGCGCGGGCGACGTGGTGGTGGTCTCCGGCCTCCCCGGCAGCGGCAAGTCCACGCTGATGCGGCGCGCGGCGCAGGGCCTCGGCATCGACTCGCAGGACACCCGTGACCGGTGGGACGCCCGTGCCCCGCGCCTCCTGCCGTACGCCGTCTACCGCCCGCTCGTGCGGCTGGCCCACTACACCGGGCTGCGGCGCGCGCTGCGCTCGGGCCAGAGCGTCGTCGTGCACGACTGCGGCACACAGGCATGGGTCCGGCGCTGGCTCGCCCGCGAGACGCGGCGGCGCGGCACGTCCCTGCACCTGGTGCTGCTCGACGTGACCCCCGAGGTCGCGCGAGCGGGCCAGCGCGAGCGCGGGCGTGGCGTCTCCGGCTACGCCTTCGCCCGCCACCGCCGGGCCGTGTCCCGCCTGGTCGCGGACGCGGAGGCGGGGCGGCTGCCGTGGGGCTGCGCGTCGGCGGTCCTGCTGGACCGCGAGGCGGCGGGGGCGCTGGGGCGGCTGGGCTTCGGGTGACGGTGGGGGCGTGGCGGAGGGGGCCGCTGCGCGGTGCTTGCCCCCTCGCCGCCCCTTCCCGAAACCGGGGCTCCGCCCCGGACCCCGGTGCCGCCCTGCGGGTGGTGTACCGCGCTTCGCGCGGTGGCCCCAAGCGCCGGCCGGGCAGGAAATGCCGCCGCGCGGCAAACCAGCTGCGGCGGCAACTCCAGCCCCGCCGGCGTTTGAGGCGCGGGGTTCGGGCGGAGCCACGACGGGGCCGGCAAGTTCCAGCCTCGCTCTCCCACGTCCGCCAGGCCGTAGGGGGAGAGGCGCGGGGACACGGTGGCGGAGCCCCCGGTTCGGGAAGGGGCGGGGAGGGGAACGGCTCCGCGCAGCGGCCCGCCCGCCCCACACGCGGTCGCCCGCGGCGCTAAGGTCGGGGCGGGCATGCCCCGCGCGACCGGGCAGGGGCAGCACAGCACGTACGCACGTACGAAGGACGATCGCGCGCATGGACATACCGCCCCCCGCCTGGCCGGCCAACGAGCTCGAAGAGGTGCTCGCCGCCTCCCTCGGCAACCCCGCGGCCGGAGGCCGCCTCGTCGAGGTGCTCGGGCGCAGCCAGGTATGGATACCGCTCCCGAACGGCGGCGGCCCGGACAGCCGCAGCCTCGATCTCCCCACCATGGAGATCGACGGCGCCGCCTTCGTGCCCGTCTTCAGTTCCGAGCAGCAGTTCCTCCAGTGCGTCGGCGGGCACATGTCGTTCACCGTCGCCCCCGCCAGGGACTTCGCCCGCGGTCTGCCGCCGCAGCTCGGCGTCGCCGTCAACCCGGGCGGTGCCGTCGGCGTGCCGCTGCCTCCGCCCGCTGTCGCCGAACTGTGCCGTGCCGGGCGGACTCCGCTCGACAGCGTCGCCTCCGGTGGCCGGGTCCGGCTCTTCGAGCCGGACTGGCAGGAGGAGCCGGTCGATTTCCTCGCCGCCGCCGCGGGCGAGTTCGAGAGCACCGGCGTCGTCACGACCGCCCGCCGCACGCTCGCCTCCGTCGAGGGCGACGCGCCGACGCTGTTCATCGGCGTCCAGCTGTCGTCGTGGGAGGGCGCCGACCGCAACGCCCCCATGGACGCCCTGGGCAGGGCCCTGGGCCGGGTCCCGCTCCCGTGGCCCGTCAACCTGGTGCTTCTCGACGTTGCGCAGGACCCGGTGGGTGACTGGATGCTGGAGCGGGTGCGACCGTTCTACGAGCGACAGCACGCATAGTGGTCAAGTCTTTGCCGGCGCGGCCGATTAAGCTGGTTTGATGGCCTGACCAGCCTGACAGCGGCCGTGCGGATCGGCGCGCGATTCGCTGCGTGGACGGTGGGCGAACGGTGGGCGAAACGGTGGGACCGAAGAGGGGCGGAACAGGGTGAGTGCGTCAGGCACCGCGGCGGCCGGGCAGGTCGAGCACATGCTGCGCCAGGTGACTCCGGGCCGCTACGACGCGTACGAGGCGCTGCTGCATGCCCTCGCCGATCCCTCGGCCGGCCGGATCTGGATGCTGCTGTGGCACGGGCAGCCCGGCTCGCCCGACGCCCAGTACGGAAACATGGAGGTCGACGGCGTCTGCTACGCGCCGTGCGTCACCTCCGCCCAGGAACTCGCCGTCTCCGGCTGGAACCGCGGGCACGAGGTCACCAGCGGCCGCGACGTCGCCCGCGCCCTCTATCCGGACCGCTGGGGGATCTGGCTCAACCCGCACGCGCCCGGCGGCGGCGTCGGCATCCCGTGGCTGGATCTGCGCCGTATCGCCACGGGCCTCGACCGGATGCCCGCCGGGCCGCTGCGGCTGACCGAGCCCGCGATCGAGATCCCGCAGTTCTACGCCCTGCTGACGCAGAACGCGCACCGCACGCCTGCCGTCCGGTCGCTGCGGCGCGCCTGGGTGCAGCCGTCGATCGGGCCCGCGTACCTGGCGATCGGCCTCGACCTGTACGACACCGCCCCGCAGTCGGTCGAGGCGGTGCGCGTGATGATGCAGCAGTCCGTCGCCGCGGTCCCGGACGGCCTGCCCGTGTCGACGGTGGCCATGTCCGACGAGTACGACCCGGTCACCATGTGGATGCGGGTCAACGCACGTCCCTTCTACGACCGCGACGCCCACGCCGGGGCCCCGGCCGCCGGCGGTGGCTACGGCTACCCGCCGCCGCACACCGGCTGAGCTGCGACGTCGCGGCGGACAGCGGGAGGGAACTCCGGCCGATGTCAAGGGTGTTAACTTGCCAGGCAAGGATGTCCCGTATCTGCCCGGTTTGTTGAGTGTCCGGGTCTCGAGTAGGTATCACCGTTATCCGGACTGTTCTCCCGGGTGTCTCCCGTCTGTAGTGTTCGGCCGTCAATACCTCTCCACACGGCGGAACCCTGGGGTGGACCCATGCGAATATTCAAGTCCGGAGCTGTCCGGGCGATCACGGCGGCGGTGGCCGTCGGCCTGATCGCCACCGGCTGCGCCAGCGAGCGGGGCGAAGGGGACAAGGGGGGCGACAAGGACACCTTCGTGTTCGCCGGCGCCGGCGACCCCGGTTCTCTCGACCCCGCCCTCGCAAGCGACGGTGAGACCTTCCGGGTCACCCGTCAGGCCTTCGAGGCGCTTCTCGAGCACGAGCCAGGGGGCAGTGAGCTCGTCGGCGGTCTCGCCGAGAAGTGGTCGAGCAACCCCGGAGGCACTGTCTGGACGTTCAACCTGCGCAAGGGTGTGAAGTTCCACGACGGAGAGGCGTTCAACGCCGCGGCGGTCTGCGCGAACTACGACCACTGGTTCAACTGGAAGGGCACCTACCAGCTGGACGCGGTCTCCTACTACTGGCGCAAGATCATGGGTGGCTTCGCCGAGAACGAAGCACCGGAGGCGCCGCCGGCGAACTACAAGTCCTGCACGGCGAAGGACGAGCACACCGCGGTCATCGAGGTCAACGAGCCCTCGGCGAACCTGCCCGGCGGCTTCTCCCTCCAGGCGCTGGCGATCCACTCGCCGAAGGCCATCAAGGAGTACGAGAAGCAGGACGCGACCGCCAAGGGCGACGCGATCACGTACCCGAAGTACAGCCAGGAGGCCGGCACGGTCGCCGGTACCGGCCCGTACAAGATCGTGGAGTGGAACAAGGGCAACAAGGAAGTCACCCTGGAGCGCTTCGACGACTACTGGGGTGAGAAGGCCAAGGTCAAGAACCTGATCTTCCGTACGATCGACACCGAGTCCGGCCGCCGTCAGGCGCTGCAGGCAGGTGACATCGACGGCTACGACCTGGTCGCCCCCGCCGATGTGAAGACGCTCGAGAACGATGGCTTCGAGGTCCCGACCCGTGACGTCTTCAACCTCTTCTACGTCGGTATGACGCAGACCGCGAACCCGGCGCTGAAGAAGCCCGAGGTCCGCCAGGCCATCGCCCACGCCATCGACCGCGAGGGCATCGTCAAGACGCAGCTGCCCGAGGGCGGCAAGGTCGCGACCCAGTTCATGCCGCACACGGTCGCCGGTTTCTCGGACAAGGTGAAGACCTACCCGTTCGACACCGCCAAGGCCAAGGCGCTCCTCAAGCAGGCGGGTGAGGAGAAGCTCAAGATCGAGTTCTGCTACCCGACCGAGGTCACCCGCCCCTACATGCCCGCTCCGCAGGACATGTTCGAGCGCATGAAGGCCGACCTGGAGAAGGCCGGCGTCACCGTTACGCCCAAGGCCATGAAGTGGGCTCCGGACTACCTGGACGCCACCGAGACCGGCTCCTGCGCCCTGCACATGCTCGGCTGGACCGGTGACTTCAACGACGGCTACAACTTCATCGGGACCTGGTTCGCGAAGAAGGACAAGCAGTGGGGCTTCGATGAGAAGAAGGTCTTCGACGCCGTGAACGCCGCGTCGAAGATCGCCAACCCGAGTGACCGGGTGGAGGCCTACAAGAAGGCCAACGAGACGATCATGGAGTACCTGCCCGGTCTCCCGATCTCGTCCTCGCCGCCGGCCATCGCGTTCGCCAAGAACGTGAACCCGCCGAAGGTCTCCCCGCTGACGCAGGAGAACTTCGCCGAGGTCTCCTTCAAGTAATCGAAACCCCAGCGGGTCCGCCCGGCCACAGAACCTCGGTGGCCGGGCGGACCCGCATCGACGCACGTAAGAAAGGGGCATGCGGGGTGCTGCGACTCGTCGTACGAAGACTGCTACAGCTCATACCCACCCTGCTCGGCCTGTCGGTTCTGCTGTTCCTGTGGCTGAACCGGCTGCCCGGCGGACCCGCCTCAGCGATCCTGGGCGAGCGGGCGACCGAAGCCGAAGTGGCGCGCATCAACCGGGCGCTGGGGCTCGACCAACCCGTCTACGTCCAGTACTGGCGCTTCATCAAGCGCGTTTGCGAACTGGACCTCGGCACGTCCGTCCAGACCGGTCAGCCGGTGTGGGACGAATTCACGACGCGGTTCCCGGCCACGGTGGAACTGAGCATCGTCGCGATCCTGATTGCCATCGTTGTCGGGATCCCACTCGGCTACCTCGCGGCCAGGCGCAGGGGCGGCTGGACGGATGTCGCCGCGGTCTCGGGATCGCTGATCGGGATCTGCATCCCGGTGTTCTTCCTCGCCCTGATCCTCAAGAGCATTTTCTCCATCAAGCTGGGGATGTTCCCGACGTACGGACGGCTCGACGACGGGATGGACGCCACCACCGTCACCGGGTTCGCCGTCTTGGACGGCCTGTTGACCGGTGAGTTCGACGCGGCCGTGGACGCGCTGCACCATCTGATCCTGCCTGCGGTCGCGCTTGCCTCCATCCCGCTTGCCGTCATCGTCCGGATGACCCGGGCCAGCGTCCTGGAGGTTCTCGGCGAGGACTATGTCCGCACCGCCGAGTCGAAGGGACTCGAGAAGAAGGTCGTTCGTGGCCGCCATGTGCTGCGCAACGCGCTGCTTCCCGTGATCACCGCCGTCGGTCTGTTGACCGGAAGCCTGCTGTCGGGCGCGGTGCTGACCGAGTCGGTCTTCTCCTTCAACGGCATCGGCAACTTCATCCGCACCTCGATCGATGCCCGTGACTACCCGGTGCTCGTCGGGTTCATCCTCTTCATCGCGATGGTGTACGTCCTCATCAACCTGCTCGTCGACCTCGCGTACAGCATCATCGACCCGAGAGTGCGGGTGCACTGACGTGACGACCATGACGAAGAAGGCCGACAAGATCGATCGGCTCGCCGAGTTGATGCACACGTCGGAGGTCACCAGCGGCGCGAGCCTGTGGCGTGAGGCCATGCGACGGCTGCGGGCCAGCAAGATGGCGATCATCGGCGGCGTCATCATCGCGCTGTTCGTGCTCCTTGCGATCGTCGGCCCGTGGATCGCCCCGTTCAGCCCGTCCGCCCAGACGTGGCGAGGCGAGGTTTTCGTCAATAGGGGCGAGTTCGTCGGCGCACGCGACGGGAACTGGTTCGGCCTCGACCACTTGGGCCGCGACATGTTCTCCCGGATCCTGGTCGGCGCCCGGCAGACGCTGCTGGTCGGTGTGGTGTCGATGCTCATCGGTCTGATCGTCGGCGCGAGCGTCGGCGTTCTCTCCGGGGCGGCCGCGACCCTCGGCGGCAGGACGGGGCAGCGCATCGACACCCTGGTCATGCGCTTCACCGACATCATGCTGTCGCTGCCGTCGCTGTTGCTGGCCGTCTCGATCGCCGCGGTGATGGGCCAGTCCCTGACAACCGTGATGATCGCCGTCGGTGTCGTCCAGATCCCGATCTTCGCGCGGCTGCTGCGCGGTTCGATGCTGGTGCAGGGCGGCTCCGACTACGTGCTCGCGGCCAAGGCGCTCGGCATCCGGAAGAAGCGGATCGTCTTCACGCAGATCCTGCCGAACTCCCTCAGCCCGGTGATCGTCCAGGCGACGCTCTCCCTCGCCACCGCGATCATCGAGGCGGCGGCGCTGTCCTACCTGGGCCTCGGCAATCCCGATCCGTCGATCCCCGAGTGGGGCGTCATGCTCGCCCAGGCCGAACGGTTCTTCGACAACGAGCCCATGATGGCGGCCTACCCCGCGATCGGCATCATCATCACCGCTCTCGGCTTCACCCTGCTCGGCGAGGCCATGCGCGAAGCCCTCGACCCGAAGCTGCGAGGCTGAAGTCCCATGGCACTGCTCTCTGTTGAAGAACTCAGCGTCACCTTCACCGCCAAGGGCCGCAAGGACTCGACCGCGGTCGACGGTGTCTCCTTCGACGTCGACCAGGGCCAGGTCGTGGGCCTCGTCGGAGAGTCCGGCTGCGGCAAGTCCGTGACCTCGCTCGCCCTGATGGGGCTGCTGCCCGCCAAGGGCGTGAGGATCGGCGGACGGGCCGTCTACGACGGCCAGGACCTGCTGAGCATGAACGCGCGCAAGCTGCGGGACATGCGCGGCAGCCAGCTGGCGATGATCTTCCAGGACCCGCTGTCCTCGCTGAACCCGGTCATCCCCATCGGCGTCCAGGTCACCGAGATCCTCGAGCGCCACCGCGGCCTCAAGGGGGAGGTCGCCCGCAAGGAGGCCGCCCACCTGCTGGACCGGGTCGGCATCCCCGACCCGGACCGGCGGCTCAAGGAGTACCCGCACCAGCTGTCCGGCGGTATGCGCCAGCGTGCGCTCATCGCCATGGCGGTCGCCTGCGCACCCCGGCTGCTCATCGCCGACGAGCCGACGACCGCGCTGGACGTGACCATCCAGGCGCAGATCCTCGAACTCCTCAAGGAACTGGTCGACCAGGAGGGCACCGCCCTCCTGATGATCACCCACGACCTCGGTGTCGTGGCCGGCCTCTGCGACCAGGTCAACGTCCTGTACGCGGGCCGGGCCGTGGAGTCCGCGGGCCGCCGCGATCTGTTCGCCCACCCCACCCACCCGTACGCGCACGGACTGCTCGGCTCCATCCCGAGGCTCGACGCGCCGCGCGGCGAACCGCTCAGCCCCATCCGCGGATCCATCAACGACCGGATCGCCTGGGCCGACGGCTGCGCCTTCGCGCCCCGCTGCGACCGGTACACGATGGAGTGCCTGACCGGCACACCCGAACTGACCGAACCACGCGCGGCCGGACACCAGGTCCGGTGCGTCAACCCGGTCCTTCCCAAGTCCAAGGCGGAGGTCTCGGCATGAGTCTGCTCGAACTCGACGACGTCAAGGTCCACTTCCCGGTCAGGAAGGGCATCATCTTCGACCGCACGGTCGGCCACGTCTACGCGGTCGACGGCGTGTCGCTCAAGGTCGAGGCCGGTCAGACCTACGGGCTGGTGGGCGAGTCGGGCTGCGGCAAGACGACGCTCGGCCGCGGCGTGCTGCGGCTGGTCGACATCACCGACGGCGAGGTCGTCTTCGACGGCACCGACCTGGCGAAGCTGCCGGAGGAGGAGATGCGCCGGTACCGCCGGCGTCTGCAGATGGTCTTCCAGGACCCGCTCGGCAGCCTCAACCCGCGGCAGAACATCGAGTCCATCCTCAGCGAGGGCATGGCCGCGCACGGGATCGGCAAGGACCAGGACGAGCGCCGGGAGAAGATCAAGGCGATCCTCGCCAAGGTCGGCCTCCCCACCAACGCGCTCTCCCGCTACCCGCACGAGTTCTCCGGCGGTCAGCGTCAGCGCATCGGCATCGCCCGCGCGCTGGTCCTCGAGCCCGACGTGATCATCTGCGACGAGCCGGTCTCCGCGCTGGACGTGTCGGTTCAGGCGCAGGTGATCAACCTGCTGGAGGAGCTCCAGGAGTCGCTGGGACTGACGTACCTCGTCATCGCCCATGACCTCGCCGTCGTCCGCCACATCTCGGACGTCATCGGCGTCATGTATCTGGGCTCTCTGGTGGAGGAGGCGCCGAGCGACGCGCTGTACGCGGGGCCGAAGCACCCGTACACCAAGGCGCTCATGTCGGCGGTGCCGGTGCCCGACCCGGAGGTCGAGGACCGGCGCGAGCGGATCCTGCTCCAGGGCGACCTGCCCTCCCCGGCGAACCCGCCCACCGGCTGCCGCTTCCACACGCGGTGCCCCTGGGCGCAGGACAAGTGCGCCGTCGAACGCCCCGTACTGACGGACGTCGGCGACGGGCACAAGGTGGCCTGCCACTTCGCGGCCGAGATCGAGGCCGGAACGATCGGGATGACGCGGGAGACGGGCATCGAGGCCGTCACGCGGACCGAGGAGGTCGCGGCGGAAGGCCCCGACGAGCCGAAGGCCGAGGTGCCGGCGCAGGCGTCCGGCAAGGACGCGTCGGCGGCGGTGGCCGGTGACGCGGACACCGACGAGGAGCCCGACGGCGACGGCGGTGACTCGGACGCGGCCGCCGCTTCCGACGAGGGCACGGCCGAGGAGACCGCTCAGGCCACCGCTTCGACCGAGGACAACGCCGAGGCCGAGGCCGACGGGCCGGCAGCGGACGGCGACGACGCTCCGCAGTCGGACGCCTCCGTCAAGGAGTCGAGCACGACCGCCTGACGGACTGCCGCGGAGCTTGGAGCACCGGGCGTTGTAGAACTGTCCGGTGCTCCAAGAACTGTTCACGCCCTCCGTCCAGCACGCGCTCGAGCTCGTCGGGATCTTCGTCTTCGCGATCTCGGGGGCGCTGCTCGCCGTGCGGAAGAACTTCGACGTCTTCGGCATGGCGGTCCTCGCCGAGGTCACGGCGCTCGGCGGCGGTCTGCTGCGTGACCTGATCATCGGGGCCGTACCGCCCGCCGCCTTCACCGACCTCGGCTACTTCGTCACCCCGCTGGTGGCCACCGGACTGGTGTTCTTCCTGCATCCGCACGTCGAGCGGATCCAGGTCGCCGTCAACGTCTTCGACGCGGCCGGCCTCGGCCTGTTCTGCGTGTCGGGCGCCACCAAGGCGTACGAGTACGGCCTCGGGCTCACCGCGTCGGCGACCCTGGGTCTCGCCACAGCCGTCGGCGGCGGCGTACTGCGCGACGTGCTCGCCAACGAGGTGCCGTCGCTGCTGCGCTGGGACCGCGATCTGTACGCGGTGCCCGCGATGGTGGGCGCGACGATGGTCGTGCTGTGCATCCGGTTCGACGTCCTGAACCCCTTCACGAGCGGACTCGCCGCCGTGACCGCGTTCCTGCTGCGGCTGCTGGCCATGCGCTACCACTGGCGCGCGCCGCGAGCGTGGAACCGGCGCTCCGAGGCGAGTGAGGACGAGCACAAAGCTACCGCTTAGTAGTTGCTTGTTGTACGGTACCGCCATGGCAGAAGCAGTGATTCGGGCGACCGTCGGCAACAGCGAGTTCGACCGCGACACGGCGGTCACCCTGCGAGAGCCGGGCGTCTACGACGCGGAGCTCTCGGCGGGCTGGACGATCATCCACGCCGTCAACGGCGGCTATCTGCTGGCACTCCTGGGCCGGGCGCTCGGCGACGCGCTGCCGCACCCCGACCCGTTCTCGGTGTCGGCGCACTACCTCACGGCCTCCCAGTCGGGCCCCGCGGTGATCCGCACGGAGACGATACGCACCGGGCGCACCCTCTCCACCGGGCAGGCGTCCCTCTTCCAGTACGCGGAGGACGGGACCGAGGTCGAGCGCATCCGTGTGCTCGCGACGTACGGCGACCTGGACAGCCTCCCGGACGACGTCCGCACCACCGCCAAGCCGCCGGCGATCCCGCCGATCGAGCACTGCCTCGGTCCGGCCGACGGGCCGGCGCCGATCCCGGGCAGCTCGGCGATCACCGAGCGGCTGGACATCAAGCTGGACCCGGCGACGGTCGGCTGGGCGGTCGGCGCACCGTCGGGCAAGGGCGAGATGCGCGGGTGGTTCGGGCTGGCCGACGGGCGTGACGCCGACCCGCTGTCGCTGCTGCTGACGGTGGACGCGCTGCCGCCGACCTCGTTCGAACTGGGCCTCACCGGCTGGACCCCGACCGTCGAACTGACCACCCACATCCGCTGCCGC
Organism: Streptomyces peucetius; assembly: GCF_025854275.1. Taxonomy (NCBI): domain Bacteria; kingdom Bacillati; phylum Actinomycetota; class Actinomycetes; order Kitasatosporales; family Streptomycetaceae; genus Streptomyces; species Streptomyces peucetius. Next base: position 5,624,264 of record NZ_CP107567.1, read on the forward strand.
CCGGCACCGGGACCGCTGCGCGTCTCGATCACGACGCGGAACCTGGCGGGCGGCTTCCTGGAGGAGGACGCGGACGTCTGGGACTCCGCGGACCGCCTCGTCGCCCAGTCCCGTCAGCTGGCCAAAACCCCCAGGGGCTGACACGCCCCGCCCCCGGGGCGCGGGGTCGGCCGACGTCTCCGGGGGCGGCCAGTGCTCACCGGCCCCGGCGCCGCAGGCGCGCAGCGCTCACCGGGTCTGACGCCTCGGGGCCGCGCTCTCGCCGTGCGACACCCGGGGGCTGCGCCGCTCTCGCCGGGTGAGACCCCGGGCCGCGCCGTGCTCGCCGCCGCGCGGGCCCGTCCGCAGGGGCGGCGGGTCCGTCGGCGAGGGGCACCCGCCATGCGCGGAGAGTCCCGCGGCCGCCCCACGTCATGGCGCACCAGGGGCCGGGCGCTCACACCTTCACACCTCGCGGCCGAGCCACGACGCCAGCCGGTCGTAGGCATCGGCGTCCGCCGGGGCCTCGCGCACGGCGGCGAACGGCACCTGCTCGCCGCGGCGGTCCGCGGGCAGTGCCTGCCGGGCCAGCGGCAGGACGGCGAGGGCCAGTTCCTCGTCGAGCGGCATCCGGTGTCCGAGCGCCCGGGACAGGTCCCAGGTGTGGGCCAGGGTCTCGATGACATATCCCCCGACCACCGCCGCGCCCGGTACGCGGCCCCACGGCACCGTGTACTCGCCGGCGAGTTTCGCGTCGTCCGCCCAGGCCGCGGCGGCCTGCCGCAGCACCTCCTCGAAGGCGGCGCTCCAGCCGTCGTCCGCCACGCCGTCCGTCCGGATCGGCACGGCCATGCCGTCGCCGCCCTCTCCGACCACCGCGAAGCGGCGGGTGACGCCCACGAGATGAGAGATCAGCTGCCGTACGTCGTACTCCTCGCACGGTGTGGAGAGAGCGAGATCCCCGGGGCCGACGGTCCGCAGCAGTTCCGTGAACTGGGCGGCGGTGCGGGCGTACAGGGGGCGAGGGTCGTTCGTCATGTCCGGTTCCTTCGGTCCGTGCTGCGGTGACGGACAGCACGATGCCCGGATAACCTGACACCTTCCGTCATGTTTCCGGAGGGCCCGTGAAGTCCGACCGGCTGCTGTCGATCCTGCTGCTCCTGCAGACCCGCGGCCTCGTCCCGGCCTCCGAGCTCGCCGAGCGGCTCGAGGTCTCCGTGCGCACCGTCTACCGGGACGTCGAGGCGCTGTCGTCCGCCGGTGTCCCGGTGTACGCCGAGCGCGGCCGGAACGGCGGCATCGCTCTGCTGCCCGGCTACCGCACCGACGTCACCGGGCTGACGGCCGACGAGTCCCGGGCGCTGTTCGTCCTCGCCGCGCAGGGGGCCCACCGCGCCCTCGGGCTCGACGAGGCGCTGAGTTCCGCGCTGCGCAAGGTGATGGCGGCGCTCCCCGAACCGCACCGGCCCGCCGCCGAGTTGACGAGCCGCCGCATTCTCGTCGACCCGGACCGCTGGATGGTGGCCCCCGGGGCGGCGGCCGAGCTGGACACGCTCAGCTCGGCCGTCTTCGCCGACCGCCGCCTGGTGCTGCGCTACCGGCACAGCGGCACGACCCGGCTCCGCAGGTACACCGTCGACCCGTACGGCCTCGTCGTGAAGGCGGGGGTCTGGTACCTGGTGGCCGACCACCGGGCCGCGCCGCGGCTGTACCGCGTCGATCGGGTGGGCTCCGCGCGCGTGACCGAGGAGCCGGTGCGACGCCGGCCGGGGTGCGAACTGGCCGACGTGTGGGAGGTGCTGCGCCGCCAGGTCGAGGAACGACCGGCCGGGACGCGGGTCACCGTGCTGGTGCAGGAGGAGCGCCTGGACCTGTTCCTGCGCATCCAGGCCGCGCAGGTGGCGGGCGCGCCCATGGCGTGCGGCGACGGCTGGTCGCGGGTACCGCTGGTGCTGCCGGCTCCCGGAGCGGTGCGGAGCCTGCTCGCGTTCGGCGAGAGCGTCGAGGTGCTGGAACCGGCAGAGGCGCGCGAGACCCTCGCTGCTGCGGCCGCCGCCGTCGTGGACCTGTACCGCGGCAGCCGCGCCGGCGCCGCACCGCCGCGTGCGGCCCGCGCCTCCGGCCGCCGTCCGGCGGTCAGTCCAGCCAGTGACGGCGGCCCAGACTGATCAGCCGCAGCTGACGACGCGTCGTGTCGGCCACCCGTCCCTCGCCCTCGGGGCCCGCCTCCAGAAAGGCGTATCCCGCCGCCATCATGTGGTCGACGTACACGGCGGCCAGCATCCGCAGATCCTCCTCCGTCCAGCCGGCCGACTCCGGCTCGTCCGCGCAGAACTGCGCCACCTCGTCGGTGAACCGCCGCAGCTGCTCGGCAATCGCCGCGCGGACCGGGGCCACACCGCCGTGCCGCTCGCGGGCGACGAAGCGGACATGGAGCGGAGAGGTGCGGACCAGGCCGGCGATCAACGCGACCGCGTGCTCGATGCGCTGCTCGTCGTCGTCCGCGTGGAGCGCCTCGCCGATCGGTACGTGCAGACTGCCGAGCGTCTCGTCCACCAGCGCCACTCCGAGATCGGCCATGTCCCGGAAGTGCCGGTAGAACGCCGTCGGGGCGACGCCCACGGCCCGGGTGACCTCACGCAGTCCCAGGCTGCTCAGGCTCTGCTCCTCCAACAGCCGCAGTGCCGCGTCGAGCAGGGCCTGGCGGGTCCTCTGCTTCTGGGCCCGCCGGACGCCCACCGTGTGACTCATGGCATCGAGTAAACAACCGTTCTCCGAAGAAGGGAAGAGTAGACTCGCCAGTCAGTGAACACTCGTACCGACAACTGTTCACCGAGAAGTCGCCGAAAGGATGACGATGTTCGCCCTCGTAGCAGCACTCCTTCTGATGGGAATCATGCTGGGCGCCGTGGTCCACCTCCCCGCGTCCGTCTCGCTGGTGGCCGCCTCCGTCATCGGCTGCTGGCTGCTCGTCTTCGCCGTGCGCGAGCGCGGCCGTGCCCGCCGCGACTGAACCGCCCGCACATCCTCGTACGCCCGCACAGTCCTCGTACCGCCACCGGAAGGAGAGACGTCATGCGCATCGCCGAACTCGTACGTCCGCAGCCCCGCGGCGACGACCGGACCGCCGCCACGGCCGGCACCGTGACCGCGAAGGGCCCCGCCGCGGAACGCCGCGAGGACGCCGACGGGATGGCCGTCGCCGCGTTCGTGCTCGGCCTCGTCGGACTGCTCGTGATGAACATCGCACTCGGCCCGGCCGCCGTCGTGCTCGCGGCCCTCGCCCTGCGGCGCGGCACCGCGCGCCGTGGCCGCGCCCTGCTGGGCCTGACCCTCGGAGTCGCCGACCTCGTGGTGCTCGCCGTGCTCGTGACCCTCGACGGAACAGTCGTCTGGAGCCTCGGCGGCTGACAACCCGTGCGCCGGCCGGGGGTCCGAGCCGCTCCCGGCGCGCACCCGCGGTGGCCGTGCACCCCTGCGCCGCGTCCGTGCCCCCGCCGGGCCTCGTAGAATCGGGGCCACCATGGCTTACCTCGACCACGCCGCGACCACTCCGATGCTGCCGGAGGCGATCGAGGCGATGACCGCCCAGCTCGCCGTCACCGGCAACGCCTCCTCGCTCCACGCTGCCGGGCGCCGGGCCCGCCGTACCGTCGAGGAGGCCCGCGAGACCCTCGCGGAAGCCCTCGGCGCCAGGCCCAGCGAGGTCGTCTTCACCTCGGGCGGCACGGAGGCCGACAACCTCGCCGTCAAGGGCCTGTACTGGGCCCGCCGCGGCGCCGACCCTGCCCGGACCCGAGTCCTGGCCTCCCCGGTCGAGCACCACGCCGTGCTCGACGCGGTGGACTGGCTCGGCGAGCACGAGGGCGCGACCATCGAGTACCTGCCCGTCGACTCCTACGGCAGGGTCCAGCCAGAGGCGCTGCGCGCGGCCCTCGAACGGAACCCGGACGACGTGGCCTTCGCCACCGTCATGTGGGCGAACAACGAGATCGGCACGGTCATGCCGGTCCGTGAACTCGCCGACGTCGCGGCCGAGTTCGGCGTCCCGCTGCACGCCGACGCGGTTCAGGCCTTCGGGCAGCTCGACGTCGGCTTCGCCGCGTCCGGGCTCGCCGCGATGACCGTGTCCGGCCACAAGATCGGCGGCCCGTACGGCATCGGCGCCCTGCTGCTGGGCCGCGAGTACAGCCCGGTTCCGGTTCTGCACGGCGGCGGCCAGGAACGCCACGTACGCTCCGGCACCCTGGACGCCCCCGCCATAGCGGCCTTCGCGGTGGCCGGCCGGCTGGCCGCCGAGCACCGCGAGGACTTCGCCCGTGACATCGGCCGCCTGCGCGACGACCTTGTGCGCGCCGTGCGCGCCGCCGTCCCCGACGCGATCCTCCACGGTGACCCCACGGACCGACTGCCCGCCAACGCCCACTTCACCTTCCCCGGCTGCGAGGGCGACTCCCTGCTCCTGCTGCTCGACGCCCAGGGCATCGAATGCTCCACCGGCTCCGCCTGCACCGCCGGCGTCGCCCAGCCCAGCCATGTCCTCCTCGCCACCGGCACCGCCCCCGACCTCGCCCGCGGCACCCTCCGCTTCAGCCTCGGCCACACCTCGACGAAGGCCGACGTGGAAGCGGTCGCCCAGGCCATCGGCCCTGCGGTGGAACGGGCCCGCACGGCGGGCCTGAGCTAGTTCCTCGCGGCTGCCTCCGCCGCCTCTGCCGCCTTCCGCGCGGCGGGCATCGCCGCCGCGACCAGCTTCATGTACTTCGGCCAGTCCCAGTGCGGGCCCGGGTCGGTGTGGTCCGTTCCCGGGACCTCGACGTGACCGATGATGTGTTCGCGGTCGACCGGTATGCCGTAGCGGACGCAGATACCGGCCGTCAGTTTCGCCGACGACCGGTACATCGCGTCCGTGAAGTCCTGTGGACGGTCCACGAAGCCCTCGTGCTCGATGCCGATGCTGCGCTCGTTGTACGAGCGGTTCCCCGCGTGGAAGGCGACGTCCAGCTCGCGGATCATCTGCGCCACATGGCCGTCCTTGCGCACCACGTAATGCGTCGCGGCGCCGTGGCCCGGGTCCTTGAAGACCCTCAGGGCCGAGGGATAGCTGCCCTGGACGACATGGATGACCACCATGTCGATGCCGAAGTCGTCGGGGCGGTCGGCGAGCCGCCAGTTCGCCCGCGACGCGGCCGTCCACTCCGCGCCCGCGTGGTCCAGCTCTCCCTCCTTGCGCGGTTTGGCCATGCCCGGCAGCCGCCACCAGGCCTGCCGCAGCTCGTCCTGTACCAGCAGGCCACCGCCCACGAGCACCGCGCCGGTGCCGATCAGCACGGTCCGCCGGCTCACGCCGCGGCCGCCTCTGCCGTGCTTCTTCTCGCTCCCCATGCCGGTGACAACGCAAACGCGCGAGCGTTCGGTTCCCCGGGGCCCGTACCCTGGTACCGCTATGACTGAGACCTCCCAGCGCCCCCTCCGTGTTCTCGCCGCCATGTCGGGCGGAGTCGACTCCGCCGTCGCCGCCGCCCGTGCCGCCGAGGCGGGTCACGACGTCACCGGCGTGCACCTGGCACTCTCCGCGAACCCGCAGTCGTTCCGGACCGGAGCGCGCGGCTGCTGCACCATCGAGGACTCGCGCGACGCCCGCCGCGCAGCGGACGTCATCGGCATCCCCTTCTACGTGTGGGACCTGGCCGAACGCTTCCGCGAGGACGTGGTCGAGGACTTCGTCGCCGAGTACGAGGCGGGCCGCACGCCCAATCCGTGCCTGCGCTGCAACGAGAAGATCAAGTTCGCGGCGCTGCTGGACAAGGCGCTCGCGCTCGGCTTCGACGCCGTGTGCACCGGCCACTACGCCACCGTCGTGGTGAACGACGACGGCACCCGTGAACTGCATCGGGCCAGCGACATGGCCAAGGACCAGTCGTACGTCCTCGGCGTGCTCGACGACAAGCAGCTCGCGCACGCGATGTTCCCGCTCGGCGACACGCTGACCACCAAGGACGAGATCCGGGCCGAGGCCGAGCGGCGCGGGCTGGCGGTCGCCAAGAAGCCCGACAGCCACGACATCTGCTTCATCGCCGACGGCGACACCCAGGGCTTCCTCGCGAAGCGGCTGGGCCGGGCCGAGGGCGACATCGTCGACGAGTCCGGCGCCAGGCTCGGCAGCCACGACGGTGCGTACGGCTTCACCATCGGCCAGCGCAAGGGCCTGCGCATCGGCCACCCGGCCCCCGACGGCAAGCCGCGCTACGTCCTCGACATCTCCCCGGTGAACAACACCGTGACCGTCGGCCCGGCGGAGGCGCTGGACGTCACCGCCCTGACCGCGATCAAGCCCCGCTGGTGCGGCGCCGCCCCGACGGGCACCGGCACGTACACGGCGCAGCTCCGCGCCCACGGGGGCGAGACCGAGGTCACGGCGGAACTGGTCGACGGCTCCGAGCTGCGGGTCGCCTTCGCCGAGCCGGTGCGGGGCGTGGCCCCGGGCCAGGCGATCGTGCTCTACGACGGCACCCGCGTGGTCGGCTCGGCGACGATCGCGACGACGACCCGCCGGTCCACCGCGGTCGCGTAGGCGCCGCCGGTTCCGTACGGGGCGATCGGCACCGGGCGTCCGGTCTCAGGCGTCGCTGTCGTCCGAAGCCACGTGCGTGCCGAGGAACTTCAGCAGCGCCTCGTTGAACCGCTCGGGCTGCTCCACGCCGGGGAGATGCCCGGCGTCGTCGATCACCGCGAGCACGGCACGGGGCATCAGACCGAGCATGGCCTCCGCGTCGGCAACCGGGGTGTAGACGTCGTCCGCGCCGACCACGATCAGCGTCGGGGTCCTCACCCCGGCGAGCGTCTCACGGTAGTCCGGGCGCTCGGCGCGGCCGCGCAGCGCGGCCGCCGCGCCCTCCGGGGCGGTGGTGCGCATCATCGTCAGCACGAGCTCGGCGACATCGGGCATCGCGGCGACGTTGTACGGGGCGAGCATCTTGTCGATCACCTCGTCCGCGTACCCGTCCATCCCCTCGGCGAGCAGCCGGTCGGCCAGGCCGCTGCGGAACGCCTTGCCCTCCTCCGTCTCCGCGACCGGAGAGGTGTCGCTCAGCACGAGCGCCCGCACGCGAGGTGCGTACGCCTGCTGGAACGCCATCGCGATCTGCCCGCCCATCGACACGCCGCCGATCACGGCACGCCGCAGGCCGAGATGGTCGAGGACGCCCGCGATGTCGTCGGCGAAGTCGGAGAGCAGGGTCTTCCCCGGCACCACCGCGCTCTCCCCGTAGCCCCGCAGGTCAGGGGTGACCACCCGGTAGCCCGCGGCGCCGAGCGCCTCGGCCTGGGGCGCCCAGAGGGTGCGGTTGAAGGGGTGTCCGTGGACGAGGACCACGGGCGGACCGTCGGCCGGGCCCTGGTCGCTGTAGTGGATCGCGGCACCGTTGACGGTCACTGGGCTCATGTCCGGAACCCTACAAGGGTCATCAGCGGCATGATCGGCAATCACCCTGGCACGGAGTGGAGTTGGGGCACCTGGCGGCCCTTCGCCGCCCTCGCGGCGGCCCTTGCGCCCGCTCAGGACGTGAAGAACTGCAGCAGCGCCGGCGCCAGGACGTGGGGGGCCACTTCGTGGGTCTGGCCCGTCAGGGTGCGATGGCGGCCGTGGGGGAGGGCGCGGGAGACGGCGACGGCGGCGTCCCGCATGCCCGCCGGGCTCGCGCCGCCGTCGGCGACCAGCACCGGAACGGAGACCGTGCCGAGGAGACCGGTCGGCACCAGGCCGTCGCCCATCACCTCGTGGTCGTACGCCAAGGTGTGCGCGAGCGCTTCCATGTCGGCCCACACGGGCAGCAGCCGGAGCCCGGACAGTGCCTGCGGGGGCATGCCGACCGCGCCGAGGAACTCGGCCAGCGCGTCGCCCCGCCGGCCCCGCGCCAGCAGGGCCGTCGTCCGGCCGGTGTACTCCGTGTTCCGGTCCCGTGCCGCCGGGTCCGTCTCGAACGGGGGCTCGTAGAGCGAGAGCCGGGTGATCGGCACCCCGGCGGCCGCCGCGCGCAGAGCGAGCGCCGCGCCGGAGGACATGCCGTGGACGGCGGCGCTGCCGCCCGCCGCGGCGATGACGGCGGCCAGGTCCTCGACCTCGCGCTCCACCGCGTACGGCACACGGTCGCCGCTCGCGCCGCGGCCCCTGCGGTCGTACGTGAACACGGTGAAGTGCGGCGCCAGCAGCTCGGCCAGCGGGGCTTCCGACGCGGACGTGCACAGCGCGCCGCTCACCATGACCAACGGGGCGCCGTCGCCCCGCTGTTCGTACGCGACGAGGGTGCCGTCCGCGGATCCGGCCTTCTTCACAGCCGTGCTCGTGGTGTCCATAGGAGGAGTGACCGGGCCGGTCGTCGGAACTCATCGCTCACCGCGGAGAAAGCCGGAGAAGAATTTCGGGGGATGTCGGTGGGCGCCCGTACGGTGGGTTCCATGAACATCTGTGTCTTCCTCTCGGCCGCCGACCTCGACGAGCGCTACACCCGCCCCGCACGTGAATTCGCCGAGCTGATCGGCAAGGGCGGGCACACGCTGGTGTGGGGCGGCTCCGAAAGCGGCCTCATGAAGGTCGTGGCGGACGGCGTGCAGGAGTCCGGCGGCCGGCTGGTCGGGGTGTCCGTGGAGTTCCTGCAGGCCAAGGCGCGGAGGAACGCGGACGAGATGGTGGTCGCCAAGGATCTCGCCGAGCGCAAGGCGCTGCTGCTCGCCAAGTCGGAAGCCGTTGTGATCATGGTCGGTGGCACGGGGACGCTCGACGAGGCGACCGAGATCCTGGAGCTGAAGAAGCACGGCCACCACACCAAGCCGGTCGTCCTGCTCAACGCCGCCGGGTTCTACGACGGTCTCAAGCAGCAGTTCAAGCGGATGGAGGACGAGGGGTTCCTGCCGCTGCCGCTCACCGAGCTGGTCTTCTTCGCCGAGGACGGCGCGGGTGCGATGGCCTACCTCGAGGAGATGGCCGGCGTGCAGTAGTGCGAGCATGTCGGGCATGACCACGCATCTCATCACCGGCGCAGGATCAGGCATCGGCGCGGCCGTCGCGCGCCGTCTGCACGAGCGGGGCGACGATCTCGTCCTCGTGGCGCGCGACGCGGGCCGGGCCAAGGAGTTCGAGGCGCGGTACCCGGGAGCCGGCACCCTCGTCGCCGACCTGGCGGACCCCGACCGGATCTCCTGGGCCCTCGGGCACCAGTCCATGCCCGAGAGCGTCGACACGCTGCTGCACATCGCGGGCGTCGTCGACCTCGGGCCGGTCGCGGAACTGCGCCCCAGGACCTGGCGGCAGCAGCTCGACGTGAACCTGATCGCCCCGGCCGAGCTGACCCGGCTGTTCCTGCCGCAACTGCGCGCCGCCCAGGGCCACGTGGTCTTCGTCAACTCGGGCGCCGGGCTCAACGCGCACGCCGAGTGGGGTGCGTACGCGGCCTCCAAGCACGGCCTCAAGGCGCTCGCCGACTCGTTGCGGCACGAGGAGCACGCGAACGGGGTGCGCGTGACGTCCGTCTACCCGGGTCGCACCGCCGGCCCGATGCAGGCCAAGGTGCACTCGCAGGAGGGCAAGGAGTACGACGCCTCCCGCTGGATCGACCCCGGGTCGGTCGCCACGGCGATCATCACCGCGCTCGACCTGCCGCGCGACGCCGAGATCAACGACCTGACGGTGCGCCCGGGCCGCTGACCCCACCAGGGCGCGCGAAGCGCGCCGTGCCCCGCCCGCATCCGGTCCCGGTCGGCCCTGGCCTCCTGCCGGCTCCGCCGGCCATGGGCTTCGGCGGACCGCTCGTCGGCCTTGGGCCCGGTCGACCCCGCGGGCCCCGGCCTCCGGCCGACTCGGCTGGCTTCCGGCTGGCCTTCGGCCCCGGACTTGGCCTTCGGCCCCGGACTTGGTTTCCGGCTCGGGCCCGGTCTTCGGCCCGGCCGGGGCCGCGCCCCTTCCGGGTGCCGGCCGTGTCGGCTCCAGCTGTCAGGCCGGCCCAGGCCCCGGCCCCGGGCTTGGCCTCAGGCCGGCCTCGGCCTTCCAGCCTGGTCGGCGCCGCCCTGCGGCTCGGCCACGGCCCCGGCCCCGCGGGCCCCGGCCCCGTGCCGGGCCCGTGCCGCGTGCGGGCTGGGCGTTGTCCGGTCACGCCGGGGCCGTCCGGCCCGCGTACGCTTCCCGGGTGAGCGAGAAGAACGAGTTTCCCTGGGGCCCCGCCACCGGTGTGGGGTCCATGCCCGGCGGCGACGCGCGCGAGGCGGCGAGGACGGTCACCGGGACGTTCGAGGAGTTTGTGCACCTGGCCGAGCTGCCGGCCCGCGGACCCGGCGCCGACATGATCGGCCGGACCATCGGGCTGCTCGTCGAGATGTACGCCCATGTGGAGCCGAGCGGCTGGCGGATCAGCGACCGGCCCGGCCGCGACACCCGCCGGGCCCGGTCCTGGCTGGGCGAGGACCTCGACGCACTCGAGGAGTTCACCCAGGGCTACGAAGGCCCGCTGAAGGTGCAGGCGGTCGGCCCGTGGACGCTCGCCGCCGCGCTGGAACGCCGGAGCGGCGAGGTGGCCCTCGGCGACCCCGGCGCCTGCCGTGACCTCGCGGCCTCGCTCGCCGAAGGGCTGCGCGAGCATCTCGCCGACGTGCGCCGCCGGGTGCCGGGTGCTCACGTCGTGCTCCAGCTGGACGAGCCGTCCCTGACCGCCGTGCTGCGCGGGCGGATCAGGACCGCCAGCGGCTACCGCACTCACCGCGCCGTGGACCGCCAGGTCGTCGAGAGCGCGCTGCGGGACGTCATGGCGGTGGCGGACGGGCCGGCCGTCGTGCACTCCTGCGCGCCCGACGTGCCGTTCGCGCTGCTGCGCCGTGCCGGTGCGCAGGGCATCTCGTTCGACTTCGGGCTGCTCACCGAACGTGACGAGGAGTCGATCGGGGAGGCGGTGGAGGCCGGGACCAAGCTCTTCGCGGGCGTCGTCCCCTCCACCGACGCCGCGTCGGCCGGATTGTCAGTGGGCGCCGATATCGTCAAGGGTGTACGGACACTGTGGCGCAGGCTGGGGCTGGATCCGGGGACTCTCGCGGAGTCACTGGTGATCACCCCGACATGCGGGCTCGCGGGCGCCTCGCCCGCGTACGCCCGCGCGGCCCTCGCCCACTGCGTCCGTGCCGCGACATCACTCGCGGACAACCCTGAGTAACGGGTGCACGGACAACGGGAGGACGAAACGGTGGCCGGCGAACAGCAGACGACCCTGCCCGCACAGGCACGGGAGCAGCACGCGCTCCTCGCCGAGCAGATCGAGGAGCACCGCTTCCGGTACTACGTGAAGGACAGCCCCGTCATCTCCGACGCGGAGTTCGACAAGCTGCTGCGCGAGCTCGAAGGGCTCGAGGAGCAGTACCCGCAGCTGCGTACGCCCGACTCGCCGACCCAGAAGGTCGCGGGGGACTATGAGACGGAGCTGTCCAAGGTCGAGCACCGTGAGCGGATGCTCTCCCTGGACAACGCGTTCGACGACGCGGAGCTCGCCGCCTGGGCGGACCGCGTCGCGCGCGAGGTCGGTGCCCCCGGATACCACTTCCTGTGCGAGCTCAAGGTCGACGGCCTCGCGGTCAACCTCACGTACGAGAAGGGCAGGCTGACCCGCGCGGCCACCCGCGGCGACGGCCGTGTCGGCGAGGACATCACTCCGAACGTGCGCACCATCGCCGGCGTCCCCGACCGGCTGAAGGGGGACCGTATCCCCGCCCTCGTGGAGATCCGCGGCGAGGTCTACTTCCCCATGGAGCAGTTCCAGGAGCTCAACGCCCGTCGTGTGGAGGCCGGTGAGCAGCCGTACGCCAACCCGCGGAACTCCGCCTCCGGTTCACTGCGTCAGAAGGACCCCAAGGTCACCGCCAAGCTGCCGCTGCACATGGTGGTGCACGGCATCGGCGCCCGTCAGGGCCTGACCATCGACCGTCTCTCGCAGGCGTACGACCTGCTGCGCGAGTGGGGCCTGCCCACGGCGCGGCACAACAAGGTGGTCGGCTCGCTGGAGGAGGTGCGCGAGTTCATCGCCTACTTCGGTGAGCACCGGCACTCGGTGGAGCACGAGATCGACGGCGTCGTCGTCAAGCTCGACGAGATCCCGCTGCAGGGCCGCCTCGGCTCCACGGCGCGGGCCCCGCGCTGGGCGATCGCCTGGAAGTACGCGCCGGAGGAGGTCAACACCAAGCTGGTCAACATCCGTGTCGGCGTCGGCCGCACCGGCCGCGTCACGCCGTACGCGCAGGTCGAGCCGGTGACGGTGGCCGGCTCGGAGGTGGAGTTCGCCACCCTGCACAACCAGGACGTGGTCAAGGCCAAGGGCGTCCTCATCGGCGACACGGTGGTGCTGCGCAAGGCCGGTGACGTCATCCCCGAGATCCTCGGCCCGGTGGTGGACCTGCGGGACGGCAGCGAGCGGGAGTTCGTCATGCCCGCCGAGTGCCCGGAGTGCGGGACGGCGCTGCGCCCCATGAAGGAGGGGGACATCGATCTGCGGTGCCCCAACGCGCGCTCCTGCCCGGCACAGCTGCGGGAGCGGGTCTCCTATCTCGCGGGCAGGGACTGCCTGGACATCGACCACTTCGGCGAGGTGGTCGCCGCCGCGCTGACCCGGCCCCTGGAGCCGGCCGAGCCGCCGCTGGCGGACGAGGGCGATCTGTTCGATCTGACCATCGAACGGCTGCTCCCCATCAAGGCGTACGTCCTCGACCAGGACAGCGGTCTGCCCAAGCGCGACCCCAAGACCGGCGAGGAGAAGGTCGTCACGGTCTTCGCCAACCAGAAGGGCGAGCCGAAGAAGAACGCCCTGGCGATGCTCGCCGGTATCGAGGCCGCCAAGCAGGCACCCCTGGCCCGGCTCATCAACGGTCTGTCCATCCGTCATGTCGGGCCAGTCGCGGCCCAGGCACTCGCCCGTGAGTTCCGTTCCATCGAGCGGATCGAGCAGGCGACGGAGGAGGAACTCGCGGCGACCGACGGCGTGGGCCCGACCATCGCCGCCGCGCTCAAGCAGTGGTTCGCGGAGGACTGGCACCAGGAGATCCTGCGCAAGTGGCGTGCCGCGGGCGTCCGGATGGAGGAGGAGGCCGGACAGGACGAAGGCCCCCGGCCGCTCGAAGGACTGACCGTCGTCGTCACCGGCACGCTCGAGAACCACACCAGGGATGGCGCAAAAGAAGCGCTCCAGAGCCTCGGAGCGAAAGTGGCCGGTTCCGTATCGAAGAAGACGAGCTTCGTCGTGGTCGGTGACAACCCCGGTTCCAAGTACGACAAGGCCGTGCAGTTGAAGGTGCCGGTTCTGGACGAGACGGGCTTCGCCGTGCTGCTCGAACAGGGACCTGACGCGGCTCGTGAGGCGGCTGTGACGCAGGAGACGTGACAAAAGGGGCTCGGACGGGCGCTCGAAGGGGGCGCACGAAGAGCGCCACCACGACACGAGGGGCGGGATCCGGACGCTCCGAGCACCGCAGGAACGCCCAGTACGGGTCACCCGTTCAGCGCATACCAGATGGATAAGGGTGGCCGGGTCGCATTCGGGCAAGAGCTGTAGAGCGCTGCCCGTACGAGCCTCCTGCGGCCTACTGTTGAGATGCGCGCCTGTCGTGCACGGCTGCGTGGTGGGATTTCAGTCGTGGTGGCATGACAACGGAGCCATCGCGAGGCAGGCACCGCCGGCTGTGAGAGGGACGGGAATGAAACCGACCGAGAGCGCTGCCCCGGTCTCACGGCCGCGTGCACTCGCGGCCCTGGCGCGCAGGGTCACCGGCCTGCCCGCGGTCGTCGTGGCGTGCGCCGCGCTCCTGCTCGCCACCGGAATCGTACGGACCGTCGTCGAAGGCCACGCGCTGTTCCCCGCGGCGGCCAACGGATGGTCGCTCGCCCTGCTCACCGGGATCATCGTCGGCCACCTCGTCGCCCTCGGCCGCGACCGCTGGTGGGGCGGCACCGGCTCCGGCACCGCGCTGACGCTCGCCACGCTGCTGCTGTACGGCTGGGTGCCGGCCGGTCTGGTCAGCCTCGCCGTCGTCGCGGTCGTCGGCACGGCCTGCCGCAACCGCTGGCGGCAGGGTGTGCTGCACGGCGCCGTCGATGTCCTCGGCATCGGCGCGGCCGCGCTCGGCCTCGCCCTCTTCGGCGTCGTCCCCAGCGTCGAGCGGCCCTGGGACCCGCTCGGCTGGGAGCTCGAGGCCGCGCCCGAGGTGATCCTCGCCGCCACGGCGTATCTCGGTGTCACCCGGCTGCTGCTCTGGTACGTGCTGGCGCCCCAGGGCGGCGGACTGCCGACCGTCGCCCGCACGGCGCTGCTCAGGCAAGGGCTCGTTGCCGTCGCGCTCGTCGGCATCGCGCCGCTGATCTGCGTCGTCGCCGTCGCGCGACCGATGTTCCTGCCCCTGTTCGCCGTACCTCTCATCGCGCTCGACTCGACGGTGTGGATCGCCAGGGCCAGGGCGGAGGAGCAGCTGCGGGACCCGCTCACCGGTCTGCCCAACCGCCAGTGGCTGCTGGAGCGCACCTGGTCCGCGCTCGAGGACGCGGAGAGCAGCAGCGCGCGGGCCGCGCTCGTACTGATCGACCTCGACCGCTTCCGGTCCGTCAACGACACCCTCGGGCACCTCGCGGGCGACCGGCTCCTGCTGCAGATCGCCGAGCGCCTGCGGCAGGCGCTGCCGCGCGGCGCGGAGGCGGCCCGGCTCGGCGGAGACGAGTTCGCCGTACTGCTGCCGACGGCGGACTCCACGACCTCCGCGCAGCGCGTCGCCAGACACCTCGTCGCCGAACTCTCCTCGCCCCTCGACCTCGACGGGCTCACCCTCGTCCTGGAGGCCAGCGCCGGACTCGCCGTCTTCCCCGACCACGCCCTGGACGCCGAAGGGCTGCTGCGCCGCGCCGACGTGGCGATGTACCAGGCCAAGCGCGACCGCACCGGCGTCGAGGTGTACGAGTCCAAGCGCGACAGCAACACCCCCGACCGGCTCGGGCTGCTGGGCGACCTGCGCCGGGCGCTGGACGCAGGCGAGGTCGAGCTCCACTACCAGCCCAAGGTCCGCTTCGACGGGCACGTCGCCGGACTGGAGGCGCTCGTCCGCTGGGTCCACCCCGAACGGGGGCGGGTCCCCCCGGACGAGTTCATCGCCATCGCCGAGTCCTCGGGGCTGATGCCGCATCTGACCGAGTACGTCCTCGAGACCGCGCTCGGACAGGTCGCGAAGTGGCGTGCGCAGGGCCTCGAGGTGCCGGTCGCCGTCAACGTCTCCCCGCGCGACGTCCACACGCCCGGTTTCGCCGGCGCCGTGGCCGCGAGGCTCGCCCGGCACGGGGTCCCTCCGGGTGCGCTCCAGCTGGAGATTACGGAACACGTGCTGCTGGAGGACCCGCAGCGCGCCGCGGACACGCTGGCCGGTCTCGCCGACCACGGCGTCAAGATGTCGCTCGACGACTTCGGTACGGGCTACTCGTCGCTGGTCCACCTGCGCCGGCTGCCGGTCAGCGAGCTGAAGATCGACCGTTCCTTCGTGGCCCGGCTCGCGATCGACACCGAGGACGCGGAGATCGTCCGCTGCACCGTCGACCTGGCCCACTCGCTCGGCCTGCTGGTTGTCGCGGAGGGCGTCGAGGACGACGAGACCTGGGAGCGGCTGAGGGACCTGCGCTGTGACGCGGTGCAGGGCTGGCTGGTCGCCGCGGCGATGCCGCCGCAGGAGACGACGGCGTGGCTGCTGGCCCGCGGCGAACGAGGCTGGCACCGCCCCGCCCTCCCGTCCGGCGAACTCCCCCCGCCCCAGCCCCGCGCCGACCGCGCCTCCGGCCGCGCGGTCTCGTAGCCCCCGCCGGGGGCGGTTGTCCCGGGCTGGCCCCTGCCGGGGGCGGGGCAGGCCCCCGACTCACCGCCCCGGCAGCTGCCGGCGCGGTGAGGGGCCGGCGTGGTTGACGGGCGCGGGCGCGGAGCTTCTCGCGCAGGCGGGCGGGGCGTCGGCTGCCGCCACGGGGTCCGGGGCGGAGCCCCGGTTTCGGGGGAGGGCGGGGAGGGGGAAAGCAAACCGTTTCACGGTCACCCGCACCCGCCCCATAGGATTGGGCCAAAACCATCACACTCACCCCAGAGGATCGCTGCATGCCTGGCATCACGCGCGAGGAGGTCGCCCACCTCGCTCGGCTGGCGCGTCTGGAGCTGTCCGGCGAAGAGCTCGAGCACTTCGCCGGACAGCTCGACGACATCATCGGCGCGGTCGCCCGCGTCTCCGAGGTCGCCGACCAAGACGTACCCCCGACCTCCCACCCGCTGCCGCTGACCAATGTCATGCGCGCGGACGAGGTCCGTCCGTCGCTCACCCCCGAGCAGGCGCTCTCCGGCGCCCCGGCCCAGGAGCAGCAGCGTTTCAAGGTGCCGCAGATCCTGGGGGAGGACTAATCACCATGTCGGACAGCATCATCAAGCTCACCGCCGCCGAGATCGCCACGAAGATCGCCGCCGGCGAGCTCACGGCCGTCGAGGTGACGGAGGCCCACCTGGCCCGCATCGAGGCCGTCGACGAGAAGGTCCACGCCTTCCTGCACGTCGACCGCGAGGGCGCACTCGCCCAGGCCCGCGCCGTCGACGAGAAGCGGGCGAAGGGCGAGAAGCTCGGCCCGCTCGCCGGTGTGCCGCTCGCGCTGAAGGACATCTTCACCACCGAGGGCGTCCCGACCACCGTCGGTTCGAAGATCCTCGAGGGCTGGATCCCGCCGTACGACGCGACGGTCACCCAGCGGCTCAAGGCCGCCGACGTCGTCATCCTCGGCAAGACCAACATGGACGAGTTCGCCATGGGGTCCTCGACCGAGAACAGCGCGTACGGCCCGACGGGCAACCCCTGGGACCTGACCCGTATCCCGGGCGGCTCCGGCGGTGGCTCCAGTGCCGCGCTCGCCTCCTACGAGGCGCCGCTCGCCATCGGCACGGACACCGGCGGCTCGATCCGTCAGCCCGCCGCCGTCACCGCGACGGTCGGCGTCAAGCCCACGTACGGCGGGGTGTCCCGCTACGGCATGGTGGCGTTCAGCAGCAGCCTCGACCAGGGCGGGCCCTGTGCCCGTACCGTCCTCGACGCCGCGCTGCTGCACGAGGCCATCGCCGGGCACGACCCGCTCGACTCGACGTCCATCGACGCGCCGGTCCCGCCGGTCGTCGAGGCCGCCCGCAACGGCAGCGTCCGGGGCATGCGCGTCGGCGTCGTCAAGCAGTTCCGCGGCGAGGGGTACCAGGCCGGTGTCGTGCAGCGCTTCGACGAGTCGGTCGAGCTGCTGAAGGAGCTCGGCGCCGAGATCGTCGAGCTGGACTGCCCGTCCTTCGACCTGGCGCTCTCCGCGTACTACCTGATCGCGCCGTCCGAGTGCTCCTCGAACCTCGCCCGCTTCGACGCCATGCGCTACGGCCTGCGCGTCGGCGACGACGGCACGAAGTCGGCGGAGGACGTCACGGCGCTGACCCGTGAGGCGGGCTTCGGCGACGAGGTCAAGCGACGCATCATGCTCGGTACGTACGCGCTCAGCTCCGGCTACTACGACGCGTACTACGGCTCCGCCCAGAAGGTCCGCACCCTCATCACCCGGGACTTCGAGAAGGCCTTCGAGCAGGTCGACGTGATCGTCTCCCCGACGACGCCGACCACCGCCTTCCCGATCGGCGAGCGTGCCGACGACCCGATGGCGATGTACCTCGCGGACCTGTGCACCATCCCGACCAACCTGGCCGGCAACGCGGCCATGTCGCTGCCCTGCGGTCTCGCACCGGAGGACGGCCTGCCCGTCGGCCTGCAGATCATCGCCCCGGCCATGAAGGACGACCGGCTGTACAAGGTCGGTGCCGCCGTCGAGTCCGCGTTCGTGGAACGCTGGGGACACCCGCTGCTCGAGGAGGCTCCTTCACTGTGAGCGACGCACGCGCGGCCGCCGGGCCGCAGCAGGCGAAGATGCCCGCACCTCTGCGCCGCGTGGGCGGAGATGGGGGAACCTCCCAGGCGTCAGCGCTGGGGGAGAACGGAGAAAAGCTGTGAGTGCCATGGCAAAGAAGGCCAAGAGCTTCAAGAAGTCCAAGACCGGGCTGTATGTGTCGCTCGGCAGCACCGCGTTCGGCGCGATCAGCGTCGCCAAGCAGGCCAAGCTGGCCCGCGAGGACGGCGATGTGCTGCGGCTGATCGACGCCGCGGTGTCCGCCGCCGCCATCGTCACCGGCCTGGCCATCCTCTACCGCGAGCTGAAGCGGCTCGGCGACGACGACGTTCTGCTGGGCTGAGAGGGAAAGTTTCATCGTGACCGTCACTGAACTGGTGTCGTACGAGGACGCCCTCGCGTCCTACGACCCCGTCATGGGCCTCGAGGTCCATGTCGAGCTCGGCACCAAGACCAAGATGTTCTGCGGGTGCTCCACGGAGCTGGGCGCCGAGCCCAACTCGCAGACCTGCCCCACCTGCCTCGGCATGCCCGGCTCGCTGCCGGTCGTCAACGCGGTCGCCGTCGAGTCGGCCGTCAAGATCGGCCTGGCACTGCACTGCGAGATCGCCGAGTGGTGCCGTTTCGCCCGGAAGAACTACTTCTATCCGGACATGCCGAAGAACTTCCAGACTTCGCAGTACGACGAGCCGATCGCCTTCAACGGCTATCTGGACGTCCAGCTCGAGGACGGTGAGGTCTTCCGTGTGGAGATCGAGCGCGCCCACATGGAGGAGGACACCGGCAAGTCGACCCACGTCGGCGGCTCAGGCGGCCGCATCCACGGCGCCTCCCACTCTCTGCTGGACTACAACCGCGCCGGTATCCCGCTGATCGAGATCGTCACCAAGCCGATCGTCGGTGCCGGCGAGCGCGCCCCCGAGGTGGCCAAGGCGTACGTCGCCGAACTGCGCGAGCTCATCAAGGCGCTCGGCGTGTCCGAGGCCCGCATGGAGATGGGCCAGATGCGCTGCGACGTGAACCTGTCGCTGCGGCCGAACGGCACCGAGAAGTTCGGCACGCGCTCCGAGACGAAGAACGTCAACTCGCTGCGCAGCGTCGAGCGTGCGGCCCGGTACGAGATCCAGCGGCACGCCGCGGTCCTCTCGTCCGGCGGCACGATCGTCCAGGAGACCCGTCACTTCCACGAGGACGACGGCTCCACCACGTCCGGCCGGGTCAAGGAGGAGGCGGAGGACTACCGCTACTTCCCGGAGCCCGACCTGGTCCCGGTCGCGCCCTCGCGCGAGTGGGTCGAGGAGCTGCGCGCCACGCTGCCGGAGCCGCCGCGGGTGCGGCGCAACCGGCTCCGTGAGGAGTGGGGCGTCTCCGAGCACGACATGCAGTCGATCCTCAACGCGGGCGCGGTCGACCTGATCGTCGCCACGATCGAGGCCGGCGCGGACGCGGGCGCCGCCCGCAAGTGGTGGATGGGCGAACTGGCCCGCAGCGCCAACGAGTCGGGCAAGGCGCTCGACGAGCTGGCGATCACCCCGGCGCAGGTCGCCCGGGTGACCGCGCTGGTCAAGGAGGGTTCGCTCAACGACAAGCTGGCCCGCCAGGTCATCGAGGGCGTGCTTGCCGGCGAGGGCGACCCGGACACGGTCGTCGAGAAGCGTGGCCTCAAGGTCGTCTCCGACGAGGGTGCGCTGGGCGCGGCCGTCGACGAGGCCATCGCGGGCAACGCGGCGATCGCGGACAAGATCCGCGGCGGTAAGGTCGCGGCGGTCGGCGCGCTGGTGGGCGCGGTCATGAAGACCACGCGCGGCCAGGCCGACGCGGCGCGGGTCAAGGAGCTGATCCTGGAGAAGCTCGGCGTGACCGAGGGCTGACGGCCCGACGTTCCGTTCCGCGAGGGGCGGCGCACACCCCGGGGTGCGCGCCGCCCCTTCGGGGTTCCCGGGACCGGACCAGGCGCCGGGGCCCGTTCCGTGTACGCGCTGGACGGGGGTGGACGGCCCCGTGACCGATCACCCGAGTGGGGCGTTGACACGGCATGACCCATGCAAAGCGTGTACTCGCCGCCATTGCCCTCGCCACCGGCGCCTCCGCGCTCGCAGCCCCCGCTGCGAGCGCCGCCTCTCCCGAGCTTCCCGCCGGGACGCTGTCCGTCATGGACACGGTCGACACGCTCGCCGAGAGCTCCGTCGCGCCGGAGCACCGCGAGCACGTGCCGAACGCGTCCCAGCAGCTGTCCGGGCTCAACCGGCTGACCGAGGTGCCGGGCGAGCTCGACCCGCTGACCGGCCAGGCCGCGCCCGTCACGGGCCTGCTCGGCGCCTAGCCGCGCCTCGCCGGGGGACTGCCGGGCCATGGGTCGGGCAGTCCTCCGCACTGTGCCGGGCGCCGGCCCGGCAGTTGTTCCCGGTCCGTTCCGGAGGCCGGCACGGCAGGTGGCGTCAGTGGCGGATGCCGAGGCCCGGCAGCCACAGTTCGCCGCGGTCCTTGCAGCTCACGTCGCGTGCGCGCAGCTCCTCCGGTGCCCTGGTGCCGCGGGCGTACAACTCGGTGACGACCAGCGCGGCCAGCGCCGCCGCGGATTGGCGTGCCGGGTCGGGGAAGTCGGTCTGCCACCAGCCGCGGTCCCGGCTCTGCCAGCCGCGTGCCAGCATCATCCGGGCACGGTCCTCATTGTTCTCCCCGTCGCGGTCGTCGATCGATGCGTGGAGCCCGTCCTCGACGCTGTAGGACACGAGAAGCTGGCGGCCCCGGTCGGCGGAGCTGGTCAGACAGAAGCTCGCCCAGTCGGTGCCCACCTGCACCGGCAGCTGCTCCACCCAGGCCCCGAGCAGCAGTTCCAGCCCGTACTGGAACTGCACCAGGTCCGCCGCGAGCCGGCTGCCGGGGCCCGCCGTCGGGCGCTCGCCGGGGCCGCTGCGGTCCAGCTGCCAGACGTACGGCAGGAACGCCTGGTCGTAGGGCCGGCCGCCGGACCAGGGGCCGCCCCACTCGAAGGCGCGCCGCTCCTCGCTCTCCAGGGTCAGGGTGTCGTGGACCGACAGCCCCACCTGCTGCGCGTCCCCGGCGAGCAGCAGGATGCGGTGGCAGTCGCGCCAGCGCACGCTCGGGCCGGACGCGGAGCCGCCGTACAGCGTCGGCTCGCCGATCCGGGCCACGATCGCGTCGTACACCACCTGGAGCGCTCCGCGCCGCCCCGCCGGGGTCGTGCCCGGCTCATGGACGAGGACGGGCACGGGGGCGCGGCCCAGATGCGGGCCGGGCGCGTCATGGAGCATGCGGGCGAACTCCGCGGCGTCCGCGGGCGTCAGGGCCGTCTGGTGGATCCCCCTGTATTCCATGTCGGCCATCGTGCCAGCCGGCGCCGACAATTCCCGTGGTCTTGCGGACCACGGCCGATTCCTGTCGCCCGGGGCCGGCCGGGCTCTTCCGGCAGACCCGGTACGGGGGCACGACGCGCGCAGGACCTTGATCCGCCCGGACGGCCCGGGCGGTGCGGGCAGGTGTGGGCCGGTGCGTCCCGGGGCGGACGCCGCCGTCGTGCCGTGGCCGGAACCCGATTGGACTTCCGTCGTGGCCTCTTGGACGTTCACCACGCGGACGTCGTCAGGCCTTCTCGCCGACATCGGCCCTGGCTACCGTCCGAGCCCGGCAATGGATCGACGACGAACCATTGACCGTCGACGGGAGGTCGGTTGTGTCACCGGAGATATCGCGCAGAAGAGTGCTCGCGCTCGGGACCGGCGCACTCGGTGCGGCCGCGGCCGGTTCGCTGCTGCCGCCGTCCCTGCGGGCGGCGCTCGCCGCCGAACCGCCGAGCGGCGGGCTGCGGGCGGTCAGGCACGTGGTGGTCCTCATGCAGGAGAACCGGTCCTTCGACCACTACTTCGGGACACTGCGCGGCGTCTGCGGTTTCGGCGACCGCAACGCCGTCGAACTCCCCACCGGCAGCCCGGTCTACGCGCAGCCCGCGCCGCACAGCGGGACGGTCCTGCCGTTTCCGGTGCGGGACGCCGCAGAGACGCAGAAGAAGGACCTCCAGTACATCGGCGACCTCGACCACTCGTGGGGCGGCGGCGCCAGGGCATGGCGCGACGGCTGGATGGACGGCTGGGTCTCGGCGAAGACCGCCGCGACCATGGCGTACTACGACCGGCGCGACCTGCCGCTGCACTACGAACTCGCGGACACCTTCACCATCTGCGACGCCTACCACTCGTCCGTCCACACCTCGACGAACCCCAACCGCAACCACCTGTGGAGCGGCTGGACGGGATACGAGGTTGACGGCAGCCGCGCCGTCACCAACGCCGCGTACGCCGAGGGCACCCACCCGGGCTATCCGTGGCCCACGTACGCGGAGCGCCTGGAGAAGGCCGGACGCAGCTGGAAGACGTACACGGAGTGGGAGAACTTCACCGACAACAGCATCGAGTTCTTCACCAGCTTCAAGAAGATCGCCCGCAAGGCGCTGGCCAGGACCGGTGACGCGGGAGCCGGTGAATTCACCTACATGGAGGCCTTCTACGCGAAGGTCCGTGGCACGCAGGACCCCGGGGAGCGGGCCGCTCTGCTCGCCGCGCTCGAGGAGGGCGTGGCGACTCTGACGCAGAGCGAGCGGTCGCTGTTCGAGCGCGGACTGCGGCGCGTCGAGACCGGCACCCTCGCCGACAGCTTCCGCGCCGACGTCGCCGCCGGCCGGCTCCCCGAGGTCTCGTACCTGGTGCCGTCCGCCGCCGACTCCGAGCATCCCGGTGCCTCGTCGCCGATCGCCTCCGCCTCGCTCATCTACCGGATCCTCGACGCCCTGGCCTCGCACTCCGAGGTCTGGCGGCACACCGTGGTCCTGATCAACTACGACGAGAACGACGGCTTCTTCGACCACGTCCCGCCGCCCGTTCCGCCCATGGACGACCCGGACGAGCGCTGGCAGGGGCTCCCGACCGGCCTGGGGGTCCGCGTCCCGATGCTCGTCGTGTCCCCCTGGTCCGTCGGCGGCTATGTGTGCTCGGAGGTCTTCGACCACACCTCGGTGATCCGGCTGCTGGAGAAGTGGACCGGTGTCGAGGAGCCTCATATCTCGCCGTGGCGGCGTACCGTCACCGGCGACCTGACCTCCGCCTTCGACTTCGGCCGCGCCGGGCCGCAGCCGGAGGTGGCGCGGCCGGGGGAGATCCCGCCGTTCACGGGCCGCTGGCGGCCGCAGCCGCCGGCGGTGCAGTCCATGCCCGTCCAGGAGCCCGGGAACCGGCCGGCCCGCCCGCTGCCGTACCAGCCCGACGCCGACGCCACGGTCTCGGCGGACGCCGTCACCGTCGCGCTGCGCAACAGCGGCCGGGCGAGCGCGCACTTCGCGCTCTACCCGTACGCCGGGGAGTTCGACGTCCCCCAGCACCGCGATGTAAGGGGCAAGGCGCAATGGACGGTGCCCCTTACCGGTGACGCCTACCGCTTCACGATCACCGGCCCCAACGGCTTCCGCCGGGAGTTCGCCGGTCCGGCGGGCGGCGCGGCGGAGGTCGCCTCCGCCGTCGACCCCCGCGACCGCGACCTGCACCTCACTCTGCGCAACAACGGCAGCGCGCCGCTCACCTTCACCGTGCGGCCCCTTGGCTATGTGGAGGAAGCCGACCTGCACGACTGGACCCGCCGCATCACGGTCAGGCCGGGCCGCAGCCGCACGGTCGTCCACTCGGCGGCCGACGCCCACGGCTGGTACGACATCGAGGTGACCGTCGAGGGGGTGGATCCGGAGCCGGCGGCGGTGCCCGGCTTCAGGCGCCGGCTGATGGGCCACATCGAGAACGGCCGCGCCGGTGTCTCCGGCTGACGTGCGGCCCGTGGCCCGGGGCCGGCGGGACGGTGACCGCGGTCCCCTCGGCCCAGAGCGCACTGTGTGACTAACGCCACGAACAGGACAAATGATCACGATTGGCTGCCAGGGTGTTTCCTTGCAGGTCATGAGTTCTTTGCGGGCCGTTCCCGACCAAAGATCCGTTGAGCCACCCAGGGAGCGGTCCGTTGGCAGCAATCGCCCGGTGGTGCGTCAGGCACCGCTTCGTCGTCGTCCTGCTCTGGCTCGTCACCCTGGTCGGCGCGGCGTCCGCGGCGACCGTCGCGGGGACCTCGTACTCCAACGACTACGAGGTCCCGGGCACGGAATCGGGCCGCGCCACCGCGGTGCTCCAGGAGGGCTTCGACCGGCGGAGCGGGGACAGCGACACCATCGTCTGGCACACGGACAGCGGCACCGTCCGTGACCCCGACATCGAGAAACGCATGTCCGCGATGCTCGACGACGTCGCCGCACTCGACGGCATCGCCCTCGTCGCCGGCCCCTACGGCAGCGACGGCGCCCCGCAGATCAGCGCCGACTCGAAGACCGCGTTCGCGTACGTCACCTTCGACGACCCTGTCGAGGACATCCCACCGGCTCAGGCGCAGGCCGTCGTGGACACGGCGAGAGCGGCCCGGGCCGACGGGGTGGCGGTCGAGCTCGGCGGTGGCGCCGTCGCCCTCACCGAAGGCTCCGGCGGCCATCTCGCCGAGATCGTGGGCGTGGCGGTCGCGGCCGTCGTCCTCTTCCTGGTCTTCGGCTCCCTCGCCGCCAGCGTGCTGCCCATCGCCACCGCGCTCGTCTCCGTCGGCACCGCCTACGCGGGGACAGTGCTCCTCGGCCATGTGATGACCGTCGCCGACTTCGCACCCATGCTCGGCCTGCTGATCGGGCTCGGCGTCGGCATCGACTACGCCCTCTTCATCGTCACCAGGCACCGCCAGGGCCTCAAACGCGGCGTGCCGGTCGACCGGGCGGCGCGCGACGCCGTGACCACCACCGGCCGGGCGGTCGTCTTCGCGGGCGCCACCGTCTGCATCGCGCTGCTCGGCATGCTGATCCTGCGGCTCGGTTTCCTGAACGGTGTCGCCATCGCCGCCTCCCTCACCGTCGTCCTCACCGTGGCCGCCTCCGTGACGCTGCTGCCCGCCCTGCTCTCGCTGATCGGCATGCGTGCGCTGAGCCGTCGCGAACGGCGCCGGCTGGCCGGGCACGGGCCGCAGCCGGAGCTGCCGACGGGCTTCGCCGCCCGCTGGTCCGCCTTCGTCGAACGCCGGCCCAAACTGCTGGGCGCCGTCGCCGCGGCCGTCATGCTGGCGCTCGCCCTGCCGACGTTCTCGCTCCACCTCGGCACCTCCGACCAGGGCAACGGCCCCGACACCGCCACCACCCGGCAGGCGTACGACCTGCTCGCCGAAGGCTTCGGCCCCGGCATCAACGGGCCCCTCACCCTGGTCGCCGGGCTCGAGGGCCCCGACGACCACATGGCCATGGACCGGCTCCGCCACGACCTCCAGGCCA
Organism: Streptomyces peucetius; assembly: GCF_025854275.1. Classification (NCBI taxonomy): domain Bacteria; kingdom Bacillati; phylum Actinomycetota; class Actinomycetes; order Kitasatosporales; family Streptomycetaceae; genus Streptomyces; species Streptomyces peucetius. The sequence goes on from NZ_CP107567.1 coordinate 5,649,553, forward strand.
CCGACGGCGTCTCGTCCGTCGGCCCCGTCACGTACAACGGCAGCGGCGACACGGCGGTGCTCACCGTCGTCCCCGAGACCGCGCCCCAGTCGAAGGCGACGAGCGAGCTCGTCGACCGCCTGCGCACCGACGTCCTGCCCGTCGCCGAGAAGGGCACCTCGCTCGAGGTGCACGTCGGCGGCGTCACCGCGAGCTACGACGACTTCGCGGAGATCATCGTCGGAAAGCTGCCGCTGTTCGTCGGCGTCGTGATCGCGCTCGGCTGTCTGCTACTGCTCCTGGCCTTCCGCTCCGTCGGCATCCCGCTGAAGGCCGCGGCGATGAACGTGCTCGCCGTCGCCTCCGCCTTCGGCGTCGTCGTGGCGGTCTTCCAGTGGGGCTGGGGCAGCGAACTGCTGGGTCTCGGCAGAGCCGGCCCCATCGAACCGTTCCTGCCCGTGATCATGGTCTCGGTGCTCTTCGGGCTCTCCATGGACTACCAGGTCTTCCTGGTCAGCCGGATGTACGAGGAGTGGCTGGAGACCGGCGACAACCGGCGAGCGGTACGCGTGGGCCTCGCGGAGACCAGCCGTGTGATCAACTCCGCCGCCGTCATCATGATCTCGGTGTTCCTCGCCTTCGTGCTCAGCGGCGACCGGGTCATCGCCATGTTCGGCATCGGACTGGCGGCCGCGGTGGCACTGGACGCGTTCGTCCTGCGGACGCTGCTGGTGCCCGCCCTCATGCACATGCTCGGCGGCGCGAACTGGTGGCTGCCGCGCGGAGTGGACCGGCTGCTGCCGCGGATCAGCATCGAAAAGCCGGCGTCCCGCGAGGCCGCGCATGCGAGGTTCCCGCAGGGGCGCGCGAGCGAGAGCGGCGAGCTCGTGCCGTAACGGCCCGCAGGCCATCGAAGGAGCACTGTGTTCGCGACAGACCTCGGCGACGACGGGGCGGAGCTGCGTCCGCTGGAACCCTGGCAGGCCGAGGAGTTCTTCGACCACATGGAACGCGGCCGCGAGTACATCGGCCGCTACGTGGGCCTGCCGGACATCGTCACGGACGTCGACGCCGCCCGCGGATTCCTCCAGCGGTACGCCGACAAGAAGGCCGCGGACACCGGCCGCATCCATGGCATCTGGCTGGCGGACACCCTTGTCGGGGGCGTCATGCTCCGCACCATGGACGTCGACCAGGGCACCTGCGAGGCGGGCTGCTGGCTCGAGCCCTCGGCGGTGGGCCGCGGCCTGGTCACCCGTGCCGTGACGGTCCTCGTCGACTGGGCGATCGGGACGCGCGGGATGCACCGCGTGGAGTGGATCGTCGCCTCCGCCAACGAGGCGAGCATCAACGTCGCCAAGCGCCTCGGCATGACCCACGCGGGCACCCGGCGGGAGCCGTACCTGTACCGGGGCGAGCGGCACGACGAGCAGATCTGGTCGGTGCTGGCCCCGGAATGGCAGGCGCGGCGGCCTCAGCGCGGGTGAGAAGCCGGCCACGGCGCGGCCAGGCTCACGGCCGGGCGGGGAAAACCGCTGGTGGCCGGTGGACGGCCGGTGCTGGAATGCCCGGATGCACCGACAGGATCACACGGCCGTCCTCGCCCTCTTCGACCGCCAGTTGCGGCGCGACGCCCATCCCGGGGAACGCGACGGTGACGTCGTACGGCAGTCCGGCGACGACGGGGACTGGAGCGGCGTCCTCTGGTCCTCGCTGCGACCGGACACGGCCGACGCCGCGATCGCCCGCCAGGTGCGGCACTTCTCGGCGCTCGGCCGGCCCTTCGAATGGAAGCTGTACAGCTACGACACGCCCGACGACCTCGGCGCACGGCTGCGTGCCGCCGGGTTCGTGCCGGAGGCGCAGGAGACGGTGATGGCCGGCGAGGCCGCGCGCATGGCCGTCGACGTCGAACTGCCCGACGGGGTACGGCTGGAGCCGGTGACCGACGCGGCGGGCGTCGATCTCGTGGTGCAGGTGCACGAGCAGGCGTTCGGCACCTCCGGCGACCGGCTGCGCGCACAACTGCTCGTACAACTGGCCAAGAATGCCGACACGGTCGACATCACGCTGGCCATGGCCGGCGACCTGCCGGTGTGCTCGGCCCGTATGGAGCGCTACCCCGGCACCGACTTCGCCGGCCTGTGGGGCGGCGGCACCCTGGCCGCGTGGCGCGGCCGCGGCATCTACCGCGCCCTGGTCGCCCACCGTGCCCGGCTCGCCGTCGCCAAGGGCGTGCGCCACCTCCAGGTCGACGCGTCCGACGACAGCAGGCCCATCCTCGAACGACTGGGTTTCACGGCGTTGTGCACCACGACGCCGTACGTCTACGAGCCGTGAGCCGGCAGCCGGGCCGGTTCTCCTGACCGCTCCGGGCCCTGGGCGGCGACCAGCACGTCACCGGCGCCGGTGCGGTAGTAGAGCACCGACCGCCCCGCGCGGCGGCGGCCCACCAGCCCGGCGTCCAGCAGCACCTTGAGATGGCGGCCCACCGAACCGAGCCCCTGGCCCGTCACGGCCACCAGGTGCGTGGTGCTCATCGGGGCGTCGAGCAGCACCAGCACGCCCGCACGCCCGGCACCCAGGAGCCTGGCCAGCGCCTCGGGGGCGGCGGCCCGTCCCGGTTCGGCGAGCGCGCCCGAGCACGGGTACACGACGGCGTACCGGTGCACCGTCCCGTCCGGGTCCGGCCGTTCCGTGGAGATCCAGCCCATGCGCGGCGTGACCGGTACGAACAGCAACTGGGCGCCCATCAGCTGCCGGGGCGGGTGGGTGCGGGAGTTGATCCGCAGCCGGCTGCCGCCCAGCCACCGCATCTCCGGATGCATGTCGTCCAGAGCGGCCGCCCAGCCCGCCCGGCTCAACTGGCCGGTGCGCGCCACCACATCGGCCTCTGCGACACGCCGCCGTCGGGGCCAGGAGGGCGCGACGGCCGTGTCCCACACCCACTGGAGCAGATCCGCGACGCGTTCCGGCAGGTCGGGGCGGCACAACGCCGCGGGGAGCGGCCCCCGGTGCGCGACCTCCAGGTCGGCGAGGGCGGCGTCGGCCGGCGTCCCCCGGACCCGGGCCAGCTCCTCGTCGAACGCCGCTGTGCCTCGCGCATCACTGCCGCGGGGCGGCACCGGTGTGACGAAGTCGGCGATCCACCGGTGCCGCCCCAGCGCCACGGGAACCAGCAGCGCGGTGACCAGGTCGGCGGCCAGCCGCTCCCGGTAGGCCGGCCGGTGGGCGTCCAGCCAGCGGCGCTCGGCAGGGTGGGCGGCCGTGCCCTTCTCCAGCAGCATCAGGGCCGCTGCCGTCTCCAGCAGCGGGGACGTGACGAAGCGGCTGTTCGCGAGCGTGTCCGCGTTGACTTCCCACCAGCCCAATGGTTTCGCCTCCCCGCGAAACATTAACGCCGCCCCTCAAGCGCTGCGGAAGCTGAGGCGCATGCGCACCTATCAAGAGCTCTTCAGAACCCCGGAGTTCCTCCCGCTGCTCGCGGCGTCCGCCGCGCACGTGGCGGCGCTGACGGTGAGCAGTCTGGCCCTGGGCACCCTGGTCTACGACGCGACCGGGTCCCCGCTCCTCGCCGCCCTCAGCATGTTCGGCCCGCTGCTGGCCCAGATGATCGGGGCGAGCCTCCTGCTGTCGGCGGCCGACCGGCTGCCGCCGCGCGCCGCGACCGTCGGACTGGCGCTCTGCTTCGCCGCCGGCACCGCGACCCTCGCCCTCCCCGGCCTGCCGGTCGCCGCGGTCTTCGCGATCCTGGCGGTGCACGGCATGCTCGGCTCGGTCGGCGGCGGCGTGCGGTACGGGCTCCTCACCGAGATCCTTCCCGCCGACGGCTACCTGCTCGGCCGGTCGGTGCTCAACCTGTGCGCGGGCAGCCTGCAGATCTGCGGCTACGCCGTCGGCGGCGTGCTGGTCGCCGTGCTGTCGCCGCGCGGCGCGCTGCTCGCCGGCGCCGCCCTGTACGTGGTCGCCGCGGCCGTCGCCCGCTGCGGCCTGGCGGGGCGGCCGCCACGCGCGAAGGGCCGTCCGTCCGCCGCCGAGACCTGGCGGACCAACGCGCGCCTCTGGTCGGCGCGACCGCGGCGCCACGTCTACCTCGCCCTGTGGGTGCCCAATGGTCTCGTCGTGGGCGCCGAGTCCCTCTTCGTCTCCTACGCGCCCCGTCACGCCGGCCTGCTGTTCGCCTTCGCCGCGGGGGGCATGCTCGCCGGTGACACCCTGACCGGCCGCTTCCTGCCGGTGCGGTGGCGCGAACGGTTCGGTGCGCCACCTCTGCTCCTGCTGCTCGCCCTCCCGTACCTGGTCTTCGCCCTGCGACCGGCGCTGCCCGTGGCCCTCGTCGCCGTGACGGTCGCGTCGACCGGCTTCTCGGCAAGCCTGCTGCTCCAGGAACGCCTGATGGCCCTGACCCCGGGCGAGTTGAGCGGGCACGCCTTCGGGCTGCACTCGTCGGGGATGCTCACCATGCAGGGCGTCGCCGCGGCGGTCGCCGGCGGCATCGCGCAGTTCACCACTCCCGCGACGGCGATGACCGTGATGGCCGCCGCCTCTGCAACGGTCACCCTCGCCCTGACCCCGCACCTCAGGCGCCCCCCGGCGGATGCCGTACGTGCCGCGCCGGAGGCCGAGGGGGACCTGAGGCCCACGGACGCCGCCTAAGGCGCTCCGGCTCCCGAAGATGCGGCAGTCGCCCGATGCGGCCGGCCTTCCTGAGGGACGAGTCTGGACAGGCGTCAGGGGCCGGAGGAAAGGCCCCACCGACACAGGAGGAACGACATGTTCGACTACGAGATGCAGCAACTGCGCCGCGCCGACCTGCTCCGTGAGGCCGAGGCGGAGCGCCGTGTCCCCCGGATGCCGCGCACCCGTCGCGCCGGGCGCCGTCCGTCCGCCGGTGACGAAGGGGAGGGGCGGGTGAGCCGTCCGGACCGCCGCCGCTTCACGCGGGCGGCATGACCCCGCGTGACGACGGAAGGACCGATCGGGGCTGCCGTGCCCCGGGACGGTTGTGCGATGCTCGGCGGCGTGGAAACAAGGTCCGTCAGCCCGGTGTTCGTCGGCCGCGCCGGTGAGTTGGGGATGCTCACCGACGCGCTCGGCCGCGCGGCCGGTGGCCCGTCCCCGGCCGCCGCGTCCCGGGGCGAGCCGCAGGGCCTGCTCATCGCCGGTGAGGCGGGCGTCGGCAAGACCCGGCTCATCGAGGAACTGCTGAGCGAGGCGTGCCGCCAGGAGGCTGTCGTCGCTGTCGGCGGATGTGTCGAGATCGGCGCGGACGGTCTGCCGTTCGCCGCCTTCTCGACCGCACTGCGCTCCCTGCACCGCCGGCTGCCCGAGGAGCTGGCCGCGGCCGCCGCCGGCCAGGAGCACGAACTCGCCAGGCTCCTGCCGGAACTCGCTCCGGCGGGTGGCGACCAGGGCCGCCACGACGAGGAGGGCACGGCACGCCTCTTCGAACTCACCGCCCGGCTGCTGGAGCAGGTCTCCGCGGACCACACCGTGGTCGTGGTGCTGGAGGATCTGCACTGGGCCGACGCCTCCACCCGGCACCTGCTCTCCTACCTGTTCCGCACCCTGCGCCGCGGCCGGCTGGTCCTGATCGCCACCTACCGTTCCGACGACGTCCACCGGCGGCACCCGCTGCGCCCCTTCCTCGCCGAACTCGACCGCATGCGCACGGTGCGGCGCATCGAGCTGCCGCGCTTCAACCGGGCCGAAGTACGGCGCCAGATGACCGGCATCCTGGCGGCGGAACCGGCCCCGGCCCTGATCGACCAGGTCTTCGAGCGTTCCGACGGCAACGCGTTCTTCGTCGAGGAGCTCGCCGCGGGCCTCAGCGGCGGCAACTGCCCCGCTCTGCCCGACTCCCTGCGGGGCATCCTGCTCGTGCGCGTGGAGACGCTTCCGGAGGACGCGCAGGGCGTGGTGCGCATCGTGGCCGAGGGCGGATCGACCGTGGAGCACGGCCTGCTGCACGCGGTCGCCGGGCTGCCGGAGGACGACCTCATCGGGGCGCTGCGCGCCGCCGTCGGCGCCAACATCCTGCTCGCCGCACCGGACGGCGACGGCTACCGCTTCCGGCACTCCCTCGCCCGTGAGGCCGTGAGCGACGACCTGCTGCCCGGCGAGCGCTCCCGCCTCAACCGCCGCTACGCCGAGGCACTGGAGGCCGACCCCGGCCTCGTACGGCAGGACGAGCGGGCCACCCGGCTCGCCACGTACTGGTACCGCGCGGGTGACCCCGCCAAGGCGCTGCCCGCCGTGCTCAGGGCCTCCGTGGCGGCGCGGCGGCGCCACGCCTACGCCGAGCAACTCCGGCTGCTGGAACGGGCCATGGAGCTGTGGGACAGCGCCCCCGACGACGTGCGCGCCGGACTGCGCCCCGTGGACCACGCCGAGGCCTACCCTCCGTGCGGCTGCGACCCTGGCACCACTCCACTGCGTTTTCTCGACCTGATGGCGGAGGCGGCGGTCGCCGGCCGGCTCTGCGGCGAACGCGAACGGGCACTGAAGACCGCCAAGCGCGGTCAGCGGCTGGCCGAGGCGGAGAACGATCCGCTGCGTGCCGCCTGGTTCTCCGTCCAGCGCTCCCGGCTCGTGTCCGCCCTCGGCCGCGGCGACGGATGGGCGGAACTGAGCGCCGCGCAGGACCTCGTACGCGGTCTGGCACCGTCCGCCGTGCACGCCGAGGTGCTCGCGGAGGCCGCTGCCTGGAGCAAGATGCACGATCCCGGCGCGGACAGCCTGGCGACGGCCGAGCGGGCCGTGGAGTACGCCCGCATGGTCGGCGCCGAGGACATCGAGCTCCGCGCCCGCCTCACCCTCGGCTCTCTCATGGCCGACGCGGGCGACGTCGCCGGCGGACTGGCGGCCATGTACGCGGTCAAGGAACGGGCCGTCTGCCTCCGGCTGACCGGACACATCGGCCGCATCTACACCAACCTGCCGTCCGTGCTGGAGAGCGTCGGCCGCTCGCACGAGGCGATCCGGGTCCTTGACGAGGGCGTGGACATGGTGGGCCGGTACGGACTGCTGGACAGCCACGCCTGGATCCGCAACAACCTGGCCGAGTCCTGCCTGTCCCTCGGCCGATGGGACGAGGCGGAGAAGGCCGCGGCACATGCCCTCCGGGTGGCGCTGAGTCCCCTGCCGAGCGGGCGTGCCGCAGTGCTGCTCGCCGCGGTCGCCCTCGAGCGCGGGGACATCGTGAAGGCCGCCGACCGTCTCGCGCAGGCGCGGCGGCACTTCGGTACGCACGACCCGATGCCGAAGGCGACGCTCCCGTCGCACACGATCGCCCTGCGGATCGCCGCGGCACAGGGCCGCGTCCTCGACGCCCGCCTCGAACTCGAACACGCCGTGGCGTCCGGCTTCCCGCCCGGCACCCAGCGCTACGCCTGGCCGCTGCTGCGGTCCGCCGCGGTCCTGGAGGCCGACACCCGAGGGCTGCCGGCGGCGGGGCGGGGTCGTGCCGAGGCCGTGCGGTGCATCCTGAAGGCAGCGAAGGGCCTGGTGACGCGGGTGCCGCTGTGGCGGGCCCATGAACTCTGGGTCCGTGCGGAGCTGCGGCGCGTGGAGGGAGCGGACACGGCCGCCGACTGGGCGGAGGCCGCAGCGGCATGGGAATCACTGGACCGCCCGTACGACCTCGCGGGCGTCCGTCTGCGGTGGGCCGAGTGCCTGCTGCGGTCCGCCGGTGCGGGGTCGGGCGACCCGGACCGCCGGCATGCCGGGGAGCTGCTGCGCCAGGCACGGGCCGTCGCCGGGCAGCTGGGCGCCCGTCCGTTGGGTGAGGACGTCGAGTTGCTGGCCAGGCGTGCCCGCCTCACACTCGCGGAGAACTCCGACACCGTGGCGGAGGCCCCCGAGGCCGGGCCGGCTCTCGGGCTGACCCGGCGTGAGCAGGACGTGCTGCGCCTGGTCGCGGCCGGTCACACCAACCGCCGGATAGCCGAGCAGCTCTACATCTCACCGAAGACGGCGAGCGTCCACGTCTCCAACATCCTCGCGAAGATGGGAGTCTCCGGCCGTGGTGAGGCCGCCGCGCTCGCCCATCGTCTCCGTCTCTTCCCGGACCCGAAGGACGTCCCGGCCTGACGGCAGCCGGGACCACCTGACGCCGGAGCCGGAGTCCTCTACGGTCGGGGGGGGCCGCCTACCTCGAGGCCGCCCCGTCCACGTCGTCGTCCCCGTCGCCCGGTCGCCGGGGAGCGGGCGCATCCGGCGCGTCATGGGTCGCGGCGTCCGCCGGCGGCGCGGGCGGCTGCTCGTGGGCCCCGACAGTGCCCTCGGCTCCGGCGTCGGCGGCCGCGTCCGCCGCGACGTCGTCCTCGGGGCCCGGCACCCCCTGCGCCCGGACCGTGACCTTGCCCGAGGCGAGGTCTATCGGGCCGCGGCCCGGGTCCCCGTCAGCGACGTCGACCCGTGTCAGCGCCAGACGGTTGCGCTCGTCGTCGGTGTGCTTACGGCCTGGCGCGAAGATCTCCTCGAAGGCGTTGAACACGGAGCCACCACCCCTTATCGCACCTCCAGCTGGAGGATCTTGTCGTCGCCCGGCTCAGGTGTGCCCCGACCGTCCGTCTCGCTGGTGACGAGCCAGAGCTTGTTTCCGCCCGCGGCGACAACCGTGCGCAGGCGGCCGTACTCCTCATCGAGGAACGCCTGGGGGTCCGCGGAAGGTTCCGCCCCGGACAGCGGGATCCGCCACAGCCGCTCGCCCTGCAGCGCCGCCATCCAGATCGACCCCTGGGCGTAGGCGATACCACTCGGCGACGCTTCCTCCGTCTTCCACTGGGCCACCGGGTCGACGAAGCCGGACCCGCCGCCCTTGCCCTCGGCCTCGGGCCAGCCGTAGTTCTTCCCGGGCTCGATCAGATTCAGCTCGTCCCAGGTCTTCTGCCCGAACTCGGCGGCCCACAGGCGCTTCTCGGAATCCCAGGCGAGCCCCTGCACATTGCGGTGGCCGTACGAGTAGACGACGGAGTCGGGCTCCGGGTTGCCATGGGCCGGCTGCCCGTCCGGGGTCATACGGAGGATCTTGCCGCCGAGGGACTTCTTGTCCTGGGCCAGTCCCGTGTCACCCGTCTCGCCGGTGCCCGCGTACAGCATCTTGTCCGGGCCGAAGGCGATCCTGCCGCCGTTGTGCACGACGCCCTTGGGAATGCCGCGGAGCACCGTGTCCGGGGCGCCGAGCTGCTGGCCGGGCGGCTTCTGCTCGTCGTAGAGCAGGCGCGCGATGCGGTTGTCGGAGGCGGTGGTGAAGTAGGCGTAGACCTGGTGGTCCGAGGCGAAGGAGGGGGAGAGGGCAAGGCCCATCAGGCCGCCCTCCCCGCCCGGTTCCACACCCGGCACGGAGCCGATCTCGGTCTTCTTGCCGCTCTCCACGTCGATCCGGGTGATGGTGCCCTCGTCCCGCGAGGAGACCAGCAGGTCGCCGCCCGGCAGAGCGGCCACGCCCCAGGGCGACTTCAGGTCCTCGGTCAGGGTGGAGAGGACCTTCACCGATCCCTTCGCGGGCGGGCCGGAGGGGCTCGGCGCGGTGCTCGACGCCGTGGCCGACGGGGTGGCGGCGCCCTTGGACGAGCCGGGGGTCCCGTCGGTGGGGCTGTTTTCGCCACCCGACGAGCATCCGGCCGCGAAGAGGAGCACGAGGGCGGCCATCACGGCGGTCACTGCAGGACGCTGCACGGTTCTGATCCCTTCGACGGCGGCTGGTGCTGCTGCCTTCCTGTTCTTCTTACACCGCAGCCGCCGCTCAGGTTCCCGATCTTGCCGAAAACCTCAGTCGGCGCATGCCGCAAACCTCGTCGGCGCCTGCCGGGAATCCCCGTCGGCGCCTGCCGGAAACCCTCGCCGGCGCCCCCGGAAACCCGTCGGCGCCCGCCCAAAACCCCCGCCGCGCTCAGTCCCACGAGCCACGCGCCGCCGGCAGGCCCGCGATCTCCGCCAGGTCGTACGCCGTGAGCTTCAGTTCCCCCGCGCCCGCGTTCTCGACCGCCCACTGGGGCCGCTTCGTCCCCGGCACCGGGACCACGTGCCGCCCCTGGCCGAGGACCCAGGCCAGCGCCACCCGCGCCGGCGTGGCGCCCGCGCCGTGCCGCGCGGCGATCCGGCGCAGGCCTGCCACCACGGGCTGGTTGGCCGCCATCATCTCCGCCGTGAACCGCGGGTGGCGCGCGCGTACGTCGTCGGGTTCGAACCCCTGTCCCGGGGTGAGCGTCCCGGTCAGAAAGCCGTTCCCGAGCGGCATCGCCGCCAGGAACCCCACTCCGCGCGTCTCGCACCAGGGCAGCAGCCGCTCCAGCGCCTCCGGTGACCACACGGACAGCTCCGCCTGCACCGCGCTCACCGGGAACACCTGCTGCATCCGCTCGAGTTGGCGGATCGTTCCCTCGTGCAGATGGCCGCCCGACCGGCGGGACGCCCGCGCACCGACGGCACACATCCCGAGTGCCCGGACCTTGCCGGCGCGCACCAACTCGGCCATGGCGCCCCAGGTCTCCTCGACGGGGACCTCAGGGTCGGCGCGGTGCAGCTGGTAGAGGTCGATCACGTCCGTCTGGAGGCGGCGCAGCGAGGCGTCGCAGGCCCGTCTCACATAGCCGGGCCGTCCGTTGGCGACGATGTGCTGGTCGCCCACGAGCAGTCCCACCTTCGTCGACACGAAGGCGTCCGTGCGCCGTTCCTTGAGCACCCGGCCGAGCAGCAGCTCGTTGGTGAACGGCCCGAACATGTCGGCCGTGTCCAGGAGAGTCGACCCGGCGTCGAGAGCACTGTGGACGGTACGGAGCGAGCGGTCCCCACGCTGCTGGGAGCCGCTGTAGCCCCAGCTCATCGGCATGCACCCGAGCCCCACGGCGCCCACCTCGAGGCCCGCCGCACCGATCGCCCTGCGCTCCAACTCCCCGTACCTCTCCCTCGGCCGCTCCCCAAAACTAACCAATGGCCGGCTGCGGCCTTCGCATAGCCTCCTGAGCATGACTGCTGACGTGTGGCTCCCCATCCCGGCCGACGAGATCGATGGCCTCCCCGTGACCTCCGCGACGGGTCTGCACTACCGCTTCTGGGACGGCGGCCCGGACTATCCGGCCGACCCCGCGGACTGCGCCTTCTACGCCGTGCCGTACATGAAGGGCATGGAGGTGGCCATACGGCCGCTCGCCTCCATGAAGTCCCTGCGGGTCGTCCAGACGCTGTCCGCGGGCATCGACCACGTGGAGCCGGGGCTCGCCTCGATGCCCTCGGGCGTGCGGCTGTGCAACGCCAAGGGCGTGCACGAGGCGTCGACCGCCGAGCTGACCCTGGCCCTGATCCTCGCCTCGCTGCGCGGCATCCCCGGCTTCGTGCGCGGCCAGGACTCGGAGGAGTGGCGCGCGGGCTTCTACCCGGCGCTCGCCGACAAGTCCGTGCTCATCGTCGGGTACGGGTCCATCGGCGCCGCGATCGAGGACCGGCTCGCGCCCTTCGAGTGCGCGCGGGTGGCGCGCGTCGCGCGCTCCGCCCGTACAACGGAGCGCGGCGAAGTGCGCGCACTCACCGACCTTCCCGCGCTGCTTCCCGGCGCCGATGTCGTGATCCTCTCCACGCCGCTCACCGAGCAGACGAAAGGCCTGGTGGGGGCCCAGTTCCTGAGCCGGATGAAGGACGGCGCGCTGCTGGTCAACGTCGCCCGTGGCCCGGTCGTCGACACAAAGGCGCTGCTCGCGGAGGTGGAGAGCGGACGCATCACCGCCGCCCTCGATGTCACCGATCCGGAGCCGCTGCCCGCCGGTCACCCTCTCTGGCATGCGCCGGGGGTGCTGATCAGTCCCCATGTCGGCGGCTCGACCTCGGCGTTCATGCCTCGGGCGAAGCGGCTGCTGGCGGCCCAGGTCACCCGCTTCGCGGCGGGCGAGGCACTGCGGAATGTGGTCGTGACGACCGAATAACGACCCTCGGTAGAACCGCTCCGAACACTCTTCGAAGTCACTCGAATGCACCGCGTGCCTTAATCGTCGCAGGTCGTCACTGAGAGTAGAGGGCCTATGTCCCTGAGTGACGATATTGGTGTATCGTCCCGACCTGGGGGCTGCACTGTGCGAGGGGTGGTGCTGTGGCGCGAACTGATTGCCGATCAGACGTGAGGGGGGCGACGGGCGATGCAGGGTCGATGGACCGAACCGACGCGGCAGGGCAGCCGCCGACGAATCCCGCGGACTCCGCCGCGCAGGGCGACGGTGCCGCGCAGGGCGACGGTGCCGCGCAGCGCGACAGTGCCGCCCGCGATCCAGCAGCCCAACCCTCCGCGGCCGGCCGGCCGGCCCTGGACCGCGCGATGACCGCCCCCGAGATGCTGGTCCTCCGGGACGCGGTGCCGCGCGGCGGCGCGGGGGCGGCCGGCCAGATCGTCCTGGCGTTCGTCTGCGCGGGATACGGGTTGGGCGCGGCCTTCGGCTGGGGATCGGACCGACTGGCGCTGATCATGGGGGACTTCGGGCTCAGTCTCGCCGCCCTGGTCGCCGCCGTCTCCTGCCTGCTCTACGCGCGTACCCCGGCGTGCCGCTTCCGGCCCGCCTGGCTCCTGTTCGCGCTGTCCTCGGCGATGGCGTCGGCGGGGAACGCCGTCTGGGGCTGGTACGAGGTGGTGCTGGGCCGCCCGGTGCCGAGCCCGTCCCTCGCCGACCTGTTCTTCCTCTGCTTCGCGCCGCCCGCCATCGTCGGGCTCCTGGTGCTCGCCAAGCGGCCCGTTTCCAAGGCCGGCTGGGTCTGCCTCGGGCTGGACGCCTGGCTGATCGGCGGCTCGCTTCTCACCCTCTCCTGGAGCCTGGCGCTCGCCCACACCGCCCACGCGCAGGGCGAGAGCGTGGCCCTGGCGGCACTCTCGCTCGCCTACCCGCTGCTGGACATCGTGCTGGTCAGCATGGTCCTGGCACTGCACTTCCGCCGCTCCGCCGACAACCGGTCGGCGGTGAACACGGCGATCGCCGGCCTCGCGCTCACCGTGCTCTGCGACGCCCTGTTCACCTCACCGCTGCTGCGCGAGAGCTACCGCTCCGGCCAGCTGCTCGACGCCGGGTGGTTCGCGGGCTCGCTGGTGCTCGCATACGCCCCCTGGGGAGCGCGCAGGATGTCGGACTCCGCACGGCCGCCACGGGGCATGAGGCATCCGGGCCGGCCCATCACGAGTTCGCTCTCCGCGCTCACCCCGTACCTCGCCGCCGCCGTGTGCACCCTCGGCATTCTCTACAACGTCATCGAGGGCCGCCGCGTCGACCGGGTCGTCGTGCTCACGGGCTGCACCGTCGTCCTCGCCCTCGTCGTACGGCAGGGCATCATACTCCTCGACAACATCGCGCTCACCCACGAACTGGCCCAGAAGGAGAACCACTTCCGCTCACTGGTGCAGGGATCGAGCGACGTCATCATGATCGCCGCGCCGTCGGGGGTGCTGCGCTACGTCTCACCCGCGGCGGCCGGCGTCTACGGGCGGGACGCGGAGGAGCTCGTCGGCTCCGAGCTGGCCACCCTCATCCACCCGGACGACCTGGGGCGGGTGGTCCACGAGTTGCGCCGCTTCCTGGCCGCCGATCCGGCGCGGGAGCCGACCACCCGCATGGAGTGCCGCTTCAGGTCAGGCTCCGGCGACTGGCTCAACGTGGAGTCGACCGTCAGCCGCCACCAGGGCGGTCTGATCCTCAACAGCCGCGACGTCACGGAACGGGTGCGGCTCCAGGCCCAGTTGCAGCACAACGCGGAGCACGACCCGCTCACCGACCTGCCCAACCGCGCCCTGTTCACCGAGCGGGTCAGAGGCGCCCTCACCGGCCGCAGGGTGAGCGACGAGGGCACCGCCGTGCTCTTCATCGACCTCGACGGCTTCAAGGGCGTGAACGACCGGCTGGGCCACCAGGCGGGCGACGAGCTGCTGATCCAGGCGGCGCGGCGGCTGGCCGACTCCGTGCGGGCCGGGGACACGGCCGCCAGGCTCGGCGGCGACGAGTTCGCGGCCCTCATCGTGGGAGACGGCTCCGGCGACCGGGCCGCCCGCGAGTCCCAGGTGCTGGAGATCGCCGACAGGCTGCGGCTCATGCTCTCCCAGCCGTACCGCATCGACGGCGGCGAGGTGCGGGTCGCCGCGTCGATCGGTGTGGCCTTCGCCGAGCCGGCCATGAGCCCCACCGACCTCATGCGCAACGCGGACCTCGCCATGTACCGGGCCAAGGCCGGCGGCAAGGACCGTGTCGAGCTGTACGCGCCCCAGATGCAGGCCGAGGTGGTCCGCCGCACCGAGCTGGCCGCACGGCTGCGCAGCGCCCTGCACGAGGGCGAGTTCGCGCTGCTGCACCAGCCGGTCGTGAGCCTTGCCACCGGCCGCATCGCGGCGGTCTCCGCGCAGGCCCGCTGGCGTTCCGCCCAGGGCATCCTCTTCACGCCCGCCGAGTTCCTGCGGGTCTCCGACGAGGGCGACCGCAGCGCCGAACTCGGCCGCTGGCTGCTCGAGGAGGCCGTCGGCCAGGCGGCCGAGCGGCGGCGCCTGGGCCACGGGACAACGGTGTCGGTGCGCCTGTCGGCCCGGCTGCTTCTGGACAGATCCCTGCCGCTCGGCTCCATCGAGGCGCTGCTCACACGGCACGGCCTGCCGTCCGGCGCCCTGGTCATCGAACTCGCGGACAGTGACCCGCGGATCTCATTCGACGAGCTGGAGCAGCGGCTGACCGCCCTGCGCCGGATGGGGGTGCGGATCGCGCTGGACGGCTTCGGCAGCGGTTACGCGGCGATCAACGCCCTCCGCAGGCTCCCGGTGGACGTGCTGAAACTGGACAGAGGCCTGGTCGAAGGCGTCGTCGAGTCCGCCAGACTGCACAAGATCACCAGCGGGCTGCTCCGTATCGCCGGCGATCTCGGCATGCAGTCGGTCGCGGACGGGGTCGACGTCCCGGAGCAGGTGCTGGCGCTGCGCGCCATGGGGTGCACACACGGCCAGGGCATGGCCTTCTCGGGGCCCCTGGACGAGTACCGGCTGCGGCGCGCCCTGGTCGGAGGCGATTATCCGGTGCCCGCGGCCCTTCCCCTCCCGGTGCTCACGGCAGGCATCCCACCGGCCCGAGACGGCTCAAATAGTGAGACTCGCGTCCCACCCACTTGACAGTGGTGGCGCGCCGGGGGGAGGGTCATTGCCATGCGCACCCGAATTCTCGTACTTGGAAAGCGCGTCGGCTAGCAGGGCCGCACAGTCAGCTCTGCGAACACCCCCGACGCGCTCCCCTCGCTTGCCTCGCGGCACGAGGGGTTTTTTGTTGCACCGGCACGATTCGAATCCGTACCAAACCCTCGCGAAAACCTCAGCTTCGAGAAGAGAACGCCGATGACCGAGCAGGCCTCCGGGGCCCACCATCCGCAGCCGCGGGCCCGTAGCGGTGGACAGCCGTCCGCCACCGTCGAACACGTCACGGGTGCGCAGTCCCTGATTCGCTCTCTCGAGGAAGTAGGGGCCGACACGGTGTTCGGCATTCCGGGTGGTGCGATCCTCCCGGCGTACGACCCGATGATGGACTCCTCGAAGGTCCGCCACGTCCTCGTCCGCCACGAGCAGGGCGCCGGCCACGCCGCCACCGGTTACGCGCAGGCCACGGGCCGGGTCGGTGTCTGCATGGCCACCTCGGGCCCCGGCGCCACCAACCTGGTCACCCCGATCGCCGACGCGCACATGGACTCCGTGCCGCTCGTCGCGATCACCGGCCAGGTCGCCTCCAAGGCGATCGGTACGGACGCCTTCCAGGAGGCGGACATCTGCGGCATCACCATGCCGATCACCAAGCACAACTTCCTGGTGACCCGGGCGGACGACATCCCGCGCACCGTCGCGGAGGCCTTCCACATCGCCTCCACCGGCCGCCCGGGTCCCGTCCTGGTCGACATCGCCAAGGACGCCCTCCAGGCGCGGACGACCTTCAGCTGGCCCCCGCAGACCGAGCTGCCCGGCTACCGCCCGGTCACCAAGCCGCACGCCAAGCAGATCCGCGAGGCCGCCAAGCTGATCACCGGCGCCAAGCGCCCGGTCCTGTACGTCGGAGGCGGCGTCCTCAAGGCCGGCGCCACCGCCGAGCTGAAGGTGCTCGCCGAGCTCACCGGAGCCCCCGTCACCACCACCCTGATGGCGCTGGGCGCGTTCCCCGACAGCCACCCGCTGCACGTGGGAATGCCGGGCATGCACGGTGCGGTCACCGCCGTCACCGCGCTGCAGAAGGCCGACCTGATCGTCGCCCTCGGAGCCCGTTTCGACGACCGCGTCACCGGCAAGCTGGACAGCTTCGCGCCGTACGCCAAGATCGTTCACGCCGACATCGACCCGGCGGAGATCGGCAAGAACCGCACCGCGGACGTGCCGATCGTCGGTGACGCCCGCGAGGTCATCGCCGACCTGGTCCAGGCCGTCCAGGCCGAGCACACCGAGGGCAAGGCCGGCGCCTCCGCCCAGGAGAGGTACGCAGCCTGGTGGAAGGACCTCAACCGCTGGCGCGAGACTTACCCCCTCGGCTACGAGCAGCCCGCCGACGGCAGCCTCGCCCCGCAGCAGGTCATCCAGCGCATCGGCGAACTCGCCCCCGAGGGCACGATCTTCGCGGCGGGCGTGGGCCAGCACCAGATGTGGGCCGCCCACTTCATCGACTACGAGCAGCCGGCCACCTGGCTGAACTCGGGCGGCGCCGGGACGATGGGCTACGCGGTCCCCGCGGCGATGGGCGCCAAGGCCGGCGCCCCGGACCGCACGGTCTGGGCGATCGACGGCGACGGCTGCTTCCAGATGACCAACCAGGAACTGGTCACCTGCGCCCTGAACAACATCCCGATCAAGGTCGCCATCATCAACAACGGCGCCCTCGGCATGGTCCGGCAGTGGCAGACCCTCTTCTACAACCAGCGGTACTCCAACACCGTGCTGCACTCCGGCCCGGAGGCCACCGGCCTGGAGAGGAGCGCCGGCACCCGCGTCCCCGACTTCGTCAAGCTGTCCGAGGCCATGGGCTGCCACGCGATCCGCTGCGAGTCCCCGGACGACCTGGACAAGGTCATCGCCGAGGCCAACGCCATCAACGACCGTCCGGTCGTCATCGACTTCATCGTCCACGAGGACGCCCAGGTGTGGCCCATGGTCGCCGCCGGCACCTCCAACGACGAGGTCATGGCCGCCCGCGGCGTCCGCCCCGACTTCGGCGACAACGAAGACGACTGAGAGAGAGCGATAAGAACATGTCCAAGCACACGCTCTCGGTGCTGGTCGAGAACACCCCCGGCATTCTCGCCCGGATCGCCGCGCTGTTCTCCCGCCGCGGCTTCAACATCGACTCGCTCGCGGTCGGTGTCACCGAGCACCCCGACATCTCCCGCATCACCATCGTGGTGGGAGTCGAGGACCTGCCGCTCGAGCAGGTGACCAAGCAGCTCAACAAGCTCGTCAACGTCCTGAAGATCGTCGAGCTCGAGCCGGCCGCCGCGATCCAGCGCGAGCTCGTGCTGGTCAAGGTCCGCGCCGACAACGAGACCCGCTCGCAGATCGTCGAGATCGTCCAGCTGTTCCGCGCCAAGACCGTCGACGTCTCGCCCGAGGCCGTCACCATCGAGGCCACCGGATCGAGCGACAAGCTCGAGGCGATGCTGAAGATGCTCGAGCAGTTCGGCATCAAGGAGCTCGTCCAGTCCGGAACGATCGCCATAGGGCGTGGCGCCCGTTCCATCACGGACCGGTCGCTGCGCGCCCTGGACCGTTCCGCATAGCCCCCGGTTCTCGCCTGGCGAGACCGTGAAACTTTTCCCGCCTCTCCCGCCGTACGGTGGGACGCAAAGCGTCATTCCAAAGACGTGCACACCAAGGAGACAACCAAGTGGCCGAGCTGTTCTACGACGACGACGCCGACCTGTCCATCATCCAGAACCGCAAGGTCGCGGTCATCGGCTACGGCAGCCAGGGCCACGCCCACGCGCTGTCGCTGCGTGACTCGGGTGTCGACGTCCGCGTCGGTCTGCACGAGGGCTCCAAGTCCAAGGCGAAGGCCGAGGAGCAGGGCCTGCGCGTGGTGACCCCCGCCGAGGCCGCCGCCGAGGCCGACGTCATCATGATCCTGGTCCCGGACCCGATCCAGGCCCAGGTCTACGAGGAGTCCGTCAAGGACAACCTGAAGGACGGCGACGCCCTGTTCTTCGGCCACGGCCTCAACATCCGCTACGGCTTCATCAAGCCGCCGGCCGGTGTCGACGTCGCCATGGTCGCCCCCAAGGGTCCGGGCCACCTGGTCCGCCGCCAGTACGAGGAGGGCCGCGGCGTTCCGTGCATCGCCGCCGTCGAGCAGGACGCCACGGGCAAGGCCTTCGACCTGGCGCTGTCGTACGCCAAGGGCATCGGCGGCACCCGCGCGGGCGTCATCAAGACGACCTTCAAGGAAGAGACCGAGACCGACCTCTTCGGCGAGCAGGCCGTCCTGTGCGGTGGCACCGCGGCGCTGGTCAAGGCGGGCTTCGAGACCCTGACCGAGGCCGGCTACCAGCCGGAGATCGCGTACTTCGAGTGCCTCCACGAGCTGAAGCTGATCGTGGACCTCATGTACGAGGGCGGCCTGGAGAAGATGCGCTGGTCGGTCTCCGAGACCGCCGAGTGGGGCGACTACGTCACCGGCCCGCGGATCATCACGGACGACACCAAGGCCGAGATGAAGAAGGTCCTCGCCGAGATCCAGGACGGCACCTTCGCCAAGAACTGGATGGACGAGTACCACGGCGGCCTGAAGAAGTACAACGAGTACAAGACCCAGGACTCCGAGCACCTGCTGGAGACCACCGGCAAGGAGCTGCGCAAGCTCATGAGCTGGGTCGACAACGACGAGGCGTGAACCTCGGGGTGAGGGGGCCGGTCCACGGCCCCCTCACCCGTACGTCGGACCGCTTCTCCACTTCGTCCAGCCACGGACGGGTGATCCTGCCACCGAGGCGCAAGACGCACCGTGCGGCACCACTACACTCATCAACACACGCGTCAGGCCCACAGTGTCGTGCGTCTTCCACGCGGCTAGCCCCCTCCACCGCTGCGGCCGTCGGGACGGCCGTCTGCACCGGACATGTGAGGACTCACGTGAGCTCGAAACCTGTCGTACTCATCGCTGAAGAGCTGTCGCCCGCCACCGTCGACGCGCTGGGCCCGGATTTCGAGATCCGGCACTGCAATGGCGCCGACCGCGGGGAGCTCATTCCGGCGATCGCCGACGTCGACGCGATCCTGGTCCGCTCGGCCACCAAGGTCGACGCCGAGGCCATCGCCGCCGCCAAGAAGCTGCGCGTCGTCGCCCGTGCCGGTGTGGGCCTGGACAACGTGGACGTGTCCGCCGCCACCAAGGCCGGTGTGATGGTCGTCAACGCCCCGACGTCCAACATCGTCACCGCCGCCGAGCTCGCCTGCGGCCTGCTCGTCGCCACCGCGCGCAACATCCCCCAGGCCAACACCGCCCTGAAGAAGGGCGAGTGGAAGCGCTCCAAGTACACGGGCGTCGAGCTCAGCGAGAAGATCCTCGGCGTCGTCGGCCTCGGCCGGATCGGCGTCCTGGTCGCGCAGCGCATGTCCGCCTTCGGCATGAAGATCGTCGCCTACGACCCCTATGTGCAGCCCGCGCGCGCCGCGCAGATGGGCGTCAAGCTGCTCTCGCTCGACGAGCTGCTCGAGGTCTCCGACTTCATCACCGTCCACCTGCCCAAGACCCCCGAGACCCTCGGCCTGATCGGCGACGAGGCGCTGCACAAGGTCAAGCCGGCCGTCCGCATCGTCAACGCCGCCCGCGGCGGGATCGTCGACGAGGAGGCGCTGTTCTCGGCGCTGAAGGAGGGCCGGGTCGCCGGCGCGGGCCTGGACGTGTACGCGAAGGAGCCGTGCACCGACTCCCCGCTCTTCGAGCTCGACCAGGTCGTCTGCACCCCGCACCTCGGTGCGTCCACGGACGAGGCCCAGGAGAAGGCCGGTATCGCCGTCGCCCGCTCGGTCCGTCTCGCCCTCGCCGGTGAGCTGGTCCCCGACGCGGTCAACGTCCAGGGCGGCGTCATCGCCGAGGACGTACGGCCCGGTCTGCCGCTCGCCGAGAAGCTCGGCCGTATCTTCACCGCGCTCGCGGGCGAGGTGGCGGTCCGCCTCGACGTCGAGGTGTACGGCGAGATCACCCAGCACGACGTCAAGGTGCTCGAGCTGTCCGCGCTCAAGGGCGTGTTCGAGGACGTCGTCGACGAGACGGTCTCCTACGTCAACGCGCCGCTGTTCGCGCAGGAGCGCGGTGTCGAGGTCCGCCTGACGACCAGCTCCGAGTCCCCGGACCACCGCAACGTCGTCACCGTGCGCGGCACGCTCTCGGACGGCGAGGAGGTCGCGGTCTCCGGCACGCTGGCCGGCCCCAAGCACCTTCAGAAGATCGTCGCCATCGGCGAGCACGACGTGGACCTGGCCCTCGCCGACCACATGCTCGTGCTGCGCTACGACGACCGTCCCGGCGTCGTCGGCACGGTCGGCCGCATCCTCGGCGAGGCCGGTCTCAACATCGCGGGCATGCAGGTGTCCCGTGCGGAGGAGGGCGGCGAGGCGCTCGTCGTCCTGACGGTGGACGACACTGTGCCGGCGACGGTGCTCACGGAGATCGCCGAGGAGATCGGCGCGGCGTCCGCCCGCTCGGTGAACCTCACGGACTGACCCGTACGCTCCATCGCCCCGGCCCCCGGTCGCCCGCCTCGTGCCCGCGACCGGGGGCCGGCGCGTGTCCGGACGGCCGAGCGAACGGCCGGCCCGCCGTTCGGGCCGCCGCTCCCGGGGCAGGGCGCGAGCCGGTTCTCGCCCAACGGGTAAAATTACTCAAAAGTGGGCAATAGCCGCCTGAGGTCGCGGCGCCTGCCGTACGACCCCGCTCCTTGCACGGGGTCTCCAGAGGTACGCCGCAGCCCCGTACTGGCGGCCGGGTATCCGGTGTCCGCAGCCAGTCAGCGGTCCGGCCGTTCGCTCACCTGCACAGGTCAGGAGGGGCACGCCATGGACGCATGGCTGATCTGGTTGATCGTCGCGGCGCTGCTGGTCGTGGCGGAGATCTTCACGCTCACCGCTTCACTGGGGCTGCTGGGCGGGGCCGCGTTGGTCACGGCAGGAGCCGCCGCGATCGGCCTTCCGCTGCCCTGGCAGTTGCTGGTGTTCACCGTCGTCGCCACGGCGAGCATGCTCTTCCTGCGCCCCCTCGCGCTGCGCCACGTGTTCCAGCCGCAGAGGGAACGATTCGGCGTGGACGCGCTGGTCGGCAAGGGTGCCTATGTCGTCTCGGAGGTGACGGGCCTGAGCGGCAGGGTTCGCATCGGCGGCGAGGAATGGACGGCCCGCGCGTATGACGAGACGCTGGTGATTCCTCCGGGAACGACCGTCGACGTCATTGAGATCAGCGGCACCACCGCGCTCGTCTACCCCCGGGAGTGATCCATGGAAGCCTCGGCAGCCCTCGTCGCCGGCCTGATCGTCGCGCTGATCGCCGTCTTCACCGTGGTGCGCGCGGTACGGATCGTGCCCCAGGCGCGTGCGCGCAACGTCGAACGACTCGGCCGTTACCACCGCACGCTCCAGCCCGGTCTCAACCTCGTCATCCCCTACATCGACCGTGTTCACCCGGTGATCGACCTGCGGGAACAGGTCGTCTCCTTCAGGCCGCAGCCGGTCATCACCGAGGACAACCTCGTCGTCGAGATCGACACCGTGCTGTACTTCCAGGTCACGGACCCCCGGGCGGCCTTCTACGAGATCGCGAACTTCCTCCAGGCCGTCGAGCAGCTCACCGTCACCACCCTGCGCAACGTCGTGGGGTCCATGGACCTGGAGAAGACGCTGACCTCGCGCGACACCATCAACAGCCAGCTCCGCGGCGTGCTGGACGACGCCACCGGCAAGTGGGGGCTGAGGGTCAACCGGGTGGAGATCAAGGCCATCGACCCCCCGCAGTCCATCAAGGACGCGATGCAGAAGCAGATGCGGGCAGAGCGGGACAAGCGGGCCGCGATTCTCGGTGCCGAAGGGCAACGCCAGTCGCAGATCCTGACCGCGGAAGGCGACAAGCAGTCCGCCGTCCTGCGCGCGGAGGGCAATCGCACCGCCGAGATCCTCAAGGCCGAGGGCCAGGCCCGGGCCATCGACGAGGTGTTCCAGGCGGTGCACCGCAACGACCCCGATCCGAAGCTGCTCGCCTACCAGTACCTCCAGACGCTGCCCCAGCTCGCCCAGGGACCGGGCAGCACCTTCTGGGTGATCCCCGGCGAGGTCACCGCAGCACTGGAGGGGGTGTCCCGCGCCTTCGGCGAGGTGCTGCCCCAGTCGCCGGCCACCCGTGAGACGTCCTCGGACGACAGGTCCGCCCAGGCCGCCGACGACGCGGCGCAGGCGGCGGAAGCCGCCGCCGAGGCGCTCGCCGACGCGGCCAGGGCCGACGAATCCGCCACCGGCCGCCGCCCTTCCGCCGCACAGCGGCGGACCGGTGGTGGCCTGCCGACGGCGGACTGACGCCGCACGGTCCGACGAGGGCGACGCACCGGCCGCTGCCGCTGATCGGGGCCGGTGGGCCGCTCGACCCGCGAAGGGGTTCAGAGCGTCTGCCGCTGGTTCCCGAGTGCCGCCGCCTCCGCCCTCACCGGCTCGGCCCCGCTGTCGCACCGCGCGCCACGTCGGCGCAGCCACACCGCCGCCGGCACCGCCGCCCCGACCAGCACCGCCGCGCCGCCCACCGCTGCCGCGCGCATACCGTTGACGAAGGCCTCGCGGGCGACCGCCAGCAGCGATTCGCCCGCCGCGCCCGGAAGCCGCCCGGCGAGACCGTGCTCGCGCCGCCCAGCGTCTCGCGGGCGGTGTCGAGCGCGCCGTCCGGCAGGCCGGCGGGAGCGCCGTCGGTGACCCCCGGCGGTAGACCGCCGTACCCAAGCTGCCGAGGAACGCCATGCCGACGCGCCGCCGAACTCCTGCCCGGTCTCCAGCACCGAAGCCGCCGAGCCGGCCTTCTCCGCCGGTGCGGCGGCGGACGAACTCGCCGAGGGGCTGCGGCGGGTCACGAGGTCGGCCCGGGACGTCGCGACGGGGGAGTCCTGACCCGGCCGCGCCTCAGGCGCCGGTCCCCGGCGCCTAAAGCCGTGCGGCCTTGAGCGCCATGTGCAGCAGCAGCCGGTGCTCCCCGTCGTCGAGATCCAGGCCGGTGAGCTGCTCGACGCGCGAGAGCCGGTAGTAGAGCGTCTGGCGGTGGATGCCCAGCGCCGCGGCGGTGCGGCCTGCCTGGCCCGCGCAGTCGAGGAACATCTCGGCGGTGCGCGCCAGTTCGGCGTGCGCCGGGACCAGCAGCTCCCGTACGGCAGGGTCCTCCGCCACCGTCACGGGCAGGGCCGTCAGCATGCGGTACGGCCCGAGGTCCGCCCATCGGGCGACCGGTCCCAGCCCTGCCTGCGCATGCGCGGCCCGCGCCGCCGACACCGCCTCCCGCCAGGCGCTGCCGAGCCCGGCGAGGCCGTGCCGGGCCTCGGCCAGTCCCGCGGCCGCCGCGCGCGGCAGGGGGATGCCCGTGTCCGGCTCGCCGGAGGCCGCGCGCGCCGCGGCCTCCCGCAGCCGGGAGGCGACCGTCTCGGCGGGAGCCGGGTTGCCGGCCGAACGCAGCCGGACCAGCGCGGCCACGGCTGCCGACGCCATCGGCGCGGCGGCAGGGCCCGCGGCCGGTGACCCGGCGCCGCCGGAACCGGCCGGCGCGGAGCTCCCGGCCCGTGTGCCGCCGCGCCGTCCGTCCGCCTCGAACGATCCCGCCGCCGGCAGCGTCACCGTGCACAGCGCCGACGCCCCCGGCAGGGCCCGCACCGAAGGCGCGTCGTCGGCGGTCCACGGCGTCACACACACCAGAACGTGCAGGCCCTCCGCGTCCTGGCCCAGTCCGGTGGCCAGCTCCGCCACCGCCATGTCGTACTGCCAGCCCCGCTCCGCCGTGAGGACCGCGCGCAGTTCCCGGGACAGGTCCGCCCCGGCGCGCTCCTCGTCCGCGAGGAGGACGCCGATCCGCTCGGTCACCTCCATGGCGGCCGTCAGCTGCTCCGCGGTCGGCCCGGGATCGGCGTCGAGCAGCCACACGTACCCGAGGGCGACGCCCCGGTGGCGTACCGGCAGGCAGATCCGGTCGCGGTAGACACCCGCCTCCGGGGCGGCCGGGATGCGGACCGGGCCGGTCGCGCGGGTGATGCCGAAGCCCTCGAACCAGGAACGGACCGCCGGGGTCGACTTCCGGGTCAGGATCGAACGGGTGCGGACCGGATCGAGCGTGGTCTCGTCGAAGGCGCTGTCGCTGTCGTGCGCTCCGAAGGCGATCAGCCCGAAGTCGCGGTTCTCCAAAGTCGCCGGCATGGCCAGCAGCGCGGAGATCTCGTCGACCAGATCCTGGTAATCGCCCTTCACGCAGCCATTCTCGCACCCTTCAGACATATGTCTGAGATCCCGGACACGGATGCGTGACAGCTGTCGATGGCAGACGCCCGGCGCCATCCTTAGGTTCAGGGTGGTTCTTCGTGCCGTCTCCAAACGTTTGGTTCCGGCCACTTCAACACCTGTTCCGTGGAGGTGCCCCGTGCTGGGTCCCGTGATCCTCGCCGCTTCGCGCAGCGACAAGATGCGCCGCTTCGTGTCGGCCGCCCCGGGGACCAAACAGGTCGTCGCCCGGTTCATCGCCGGTGAGACGGTCGAGCAGGTCGTCCCGATCGTCAAGGACGCCGCGGCCAAGGGCCTCGAGGTCACCCTCGACGTCGTCGGCGAGGACATCACCACCCCCGAGCAGGCCGCCGCCGCGCGTGACGCCTACCTCGACCTGGTCGAGCACCTGGCGGATCTCGGCCTCGGGGCGAGGGCCGAGATGTCGGTCAAACTCTCCATGTTCGGCCAGTCCCTCCCGTCTCCCGCCGCCACCCTCAACGGAGGGCCCTCCGGGCCCGCCCCCACATTCCCGGGCGGCCACGAGCTGGCGCTCGCCAACGTCCGCCCCGTCGTCGAGGCCGCCGCGGCCATCGGCACGACGGTTACGCTGGATGCGGAGGACCACACCACCCTCGACTCGATGTTTGCCATCCACGAGGAGCTCCGCAAGGACTTCCCGCAGACCGGATGCGTGATCCAGGCCTACCTGTTCCGCACCGAGGACGACGCCCGCCGCCTCTCTGAGGCCGGCAGCCGTGTGCGCATCGTCAAGGGCGCGTACAAGGAGCCCGCCTCCGTCGCGTACCAGGACAAGGCCGAGATCGACAAGGCGTACGTCCGCATCCTCAAGATCCTCATGGAGGGCGACGGCTACCCGATGATCGGGTCGCACGACCCGCGTCTGATCGCCATCACCCAGGAGCTGGCCCACCGCGCCGGCCGCAAGCTCGACGAGTACGAGTTCCAGATGCTGTACGGCATCCGCAGCGACGAGCACCTCCGGCTGGCGGCCGAGGGCCACCGGATGCGGGTCTACACCGCGTACGGGACCGACTGGTACGGCTACTTCATGCGTCGTCTCGCGGAGAAGCCGGCCAACCTGCTCTTCTTCCTCCGCTCGATGATCACCAAGGGCTGAGCCCCTCCCACCCCTCGCTAAGGAGCAACGGAACCCATGGACGCTGTCACCCAGGTCCCCGCCCCGGTCAACGAGCCGGTGCACGGTTATGCCCCCGGCTCGCCCGAGCGCGCCCGCCTCGAGGCCAAGCTCAAGGAGCTGGCCGAGAACCCGATCGAGCTGCCGATGACCATCGGCGGAGTGAAGCGGATGGGCGGCGGCGAGCGCGTCGACGTCGTACAGCCGCACAACCACAAGGCCGTCATCGGCACCTTCGCCACGGCCACCCAGCAGGACGCGCAGGACGCGATCGACGCCGCCCTCGCCGCCGCGCCGGCCTGGCGCGCCATGTCCTTCGACGACCGCGCCGCGATCATCCTGCGCGCCGCCGAGCTGCTGTCCGGTCCGTGGCGCGAGACGCTGGCCGCCTCCACCATGCTCGGCCAGTCGAAGACCGCCCAGCAGGCCGAGATCGACACCCCGTGCGAGCTCATCGACTTCTGGCGCTTCAACGTCAAGTACGCGCGTGACCTGATGGCCGAGCAGCCGGTGGCCAACTCGCCGGGCGTGTGGAACCGCCTCGACCACCGGCCGCTCGAGGGCTTCGTCTACGCGATCACCCCGTTCAACTTCACCGCCATCGCCGGCAACCTGCCGACCGCGCCCGCTCTCATGGGCAACGTCGTCGTCTGGAAGCCGTCCCCGACGCAGACCCACGCCGCCGTGCTGCTGATGCAGCTCCTGGAGGAGGCCGGTCTGCCCAAGGGCGTCATCAACCTGGTGACCGGTGACGGCATCGCCGTCTCCGAGGTGGCCCTCGAGCACCCGATGCTCGCCGGCATCCACTTCACCGGCTCCACCAAGACCTTCCAGCACCTGTGGAAGACGGTCGGCAACAACATCGAGAAGTACCGCTCCTACCCGCGGATCGTCGGCGAGACGGGCGGCAAGGACTTCGTCGTCGCCCACCCGAGCGCCGACCGCGCCGTCCTCAAGACCGCGCTGACCCGTGGTTCGTTCGAGTTCCAGGGCCAGAAGTGCTCCGCGTCCTCGCGGGCGTACATCCCGGCCTCGATCTGGAACTCCGGCTTCAAGGAGGAGTTCGCCGCCGAGGTCGACGCCATCAAGATGGGTGACGTCACCGACCTGACGAACTTCATCGGCGCCGTCATCGACGAGCGGGCCTTCGCCAAGAACAAGGCCGCGATCGACCGCGCCAAGGCCGACCCGACCTGCACGATCGTCGCCGGCGGCAGCTACGACGACTCGACCGGGTACTTCGTCCGCCCGACCGTCGTCGAGTGCGACGACCCGGCCAACGAGGTCTTCACCACCGAGTACTTCGGCCCGTTCCTCGCCGTCCACGTCTACGAGGACGACAAGTACGAGGAGATGCTGGAGCAGATGGAGTCGGTGTCCGCGTACGCGCTGACCGGCTCGATCATCGCCGGTGACCGGGCCGCCGCGGCCGACGCGATGGAGAAGCTCCGCTACGCGGCGGGCAACTTCTACATCAACGACAAGTCGACCGGCGCCGTCGTCGGCCAGCAGCCCTTCGGCGGCGGCCGTGCCTCCGGCACCAACGACAAGGCGGGCGCCCCGCAGAACCTGATGCGCTGGACGCTGACCCGCGCCATCAAGGAGACGCTGGTCGCTCCGACCGACTACACGTACCCGCACATGGGCTGACCCGACCGGTCGCCCCAAGGCTCCGCCCCCGTCCCGGCCCCCACGCCGGAACGGGGGCGGCTTCCATGTGCGACCCGGGCGGGTGTTGACGACGGCTCAGTTTGCGGCGTCGCGTGCCGGATACCCGAGTGGCATGGCTGAGACCAAGAAGAACACGACCAGGGCACGTACGAGCAACGCCGGCACGCGAGCACGGCAGGCCGACGACACCGCGAGGGACACGGCGAAGGACACGGCGAAGAGCACGGCCGGAGCCACCACGGACGGCACCGGCCGGCGGACGGCCGAGTCGGTGCGCGGCATCGGCGACGCCACGACCCGTAAGGCGGCGGACGCCGCGCGGACCGTGCAGCGCACGGCGGCCTCCGCGGCCGGTACGGCCGCGGAGACGGCAGGCGCCGTCTGGACCGTCGTCAAGGCGCGCAAGGCCGTGGTGGCCGGGGCCGGCACGGGTGTCGTCACCGCGGTGGCCGGCTCGTACGCGCTCGGCCGCCGGGTCGGCCTGCGGCAGCGCGGCCCGCTCTCCCGCCTTACCGGCGGCAGGCTCTGAGGCGCCGGTCCTGACGGTGACCGACGGGGCGGTACGACCTCGGTGCGCTCCCGGCGCCCGGCGGCGGGCTCCCGGCTGTCCGCCCCCGCCGCCGGCGCGCTCGTCCTCGACCGGCGTGACGGGGACGTGCTGTGACCGTCCCCGCGCGCGACCCCCTCAGGCGGTGTCGCCGCAGCTCTTGGCGACGGTGCGCCTGACCCAGTAGGTCATGCCGAAGGTGCCGGCCAGCAGCACCGGGAACGCGACGGCGAAGTCGAGGTTGTGGCTGTAGTACGCGGTCAGGATCACGGCTGTGACCGTCAGCCAGCCCACACTCGCGATCCACCCCTTGACGCCGATGTACCAGGAACGTGCGGGGCGGGCGGGCAGCGCGTCGAGTGTGGCGGTCGGTCCCGCGCTCGCCGCCCGCGGGCGTTTGAAATACGCGTAGAAGAACCACTCGCCGCACGGCTCCCAGCCTTCCGGGACGAGCCTGCCGAGCACCTCGTCGCGCTGCTTGCCGCCCACGATCTCGCGGCGGTACTCCCAGCGGAGCGCCGTGCCGCGCGGTCGCCGGCACACGAACCGGCCGAGCGCGTCCAGCCGTTCCACCTCCCAGCCCTGGTCGCCGTGGGCCGAGAGCAGTCTGCGGTCGTTGTAGACGTCCGCCGTCCAGGTCCAGGTCTCCGCCGCCTCGGGCGGTCCGGCCGCCTCGGGCGCGGTGCCGCCCAGAGCCGCCGCGAAGTCGGCGGCCGGGCCGAACTCCTCCTCGGGCGTGGTGCCCGTCTCGGCCAGATACGCGGTCAGATCGACGACGGTTGCGGCTGCCCGGTCCTCGGGGACGTGTGCCGCGCGAAGGGCGGCGGCGAGTTCCTCGAAGTAGCCGGTGTGGTCTGTGGTCATCTCGTTCCCCCTGTGGACAGCTGGATCCTGACGGCGGTGTGGAAGTCGGTCCAGGCCTCGCTCTCGGCTGCGAGGTGCTCCCGGCCCCGGTCGGTGAGCCGGTAGTAGCGGCGCCCGGGTCCGCGCTCGGCGGCCCTGAACTCGCCCACCACGAGCCCGGCTTCCTCGAGACGGTTGAGCACCGGATAGAGCGTGCCGCCCTTGATCTGACCGAGTCCCGCTTCGGCGAGAGCCTTGGAGATCTCGTAGCCGTAGCTCTCGCCCGGCGTGAGGCAGGAAAGGACGAGCAGGTCGAGTACGCCCTTGAGCCAGCTGGATCTGCGGTCTGCGGCCATGGCTGTATTTCATCACCAGCTAGGTAGGAATGCAATCTAGGTGGCTGTGCTGACGCTTCGCCGGTTTCCGCCGGCCCCGGCGATGATCGCGTCTCAGATAGTAGGAAGTCCGAGTAATTGTGGAGACAGCTCGGCCCGACTGTCCTACGTTTGTGGGAGCCGAACGTCTCGCTCGATCCAGCGAATGGCGGTCGCGAGCCCGTGCCCCCGTGCAGGCAACCCCTGCGGCACCGCTCCCCGCCCCTTCCGGCGCCTCGAAATCTCTTCTGATCTCAAGGAGTCGATCACCATGACCGCTGTGACCGTCCGCCGAGTCCGCCACGCCTCCCGCACCACCGAGTCCGACCGCAGGAACGCCGCCGCGGCCCTGCAGCGCGCCCTCGACCGCCGGGACAACGGCGGCTCCACCGGCCACTGATACGAACGCGCGCCGGACACCGGGGCGGTCGTCCGCATCGTGGACATTGCATGTCAATGAATGGGACGGGGAGTAGGGTGCCGACATGTCTCGCAGCATCAATCTCGCAGTTGTCCCCGGTGACGGCATCGGCCAGGAGGTCGTGGCGCAGGGCCTGAAGGTCCTTGCCGCGGTCCTGCCTCAGGATGTGAAGCTGGACACCAAGGAGTACGACCTCGGCGCCCGGCGCTGGCACCGCACCGGAGAGACTCTCCCCGACGCGGAGCTCGACTCCCTCAAGGGCCATGACGCGATCCTCCTCGGCGCCATCGGCGACCCGTCGGTGCCGTCCGGTGTGCTGGAGCGCGGTCTGCTGCTGAAGCTGCGGTTCGCGTTCGACCACTACGTCAACCTGCGTCCGTCGAAGCTGTTCCCGAACACGGCCACCCCGCTGGCCGGCCGGCCGGACATCGACTTCGTCGTCGTCCGCGAGGGCACCGAGGGCCCGTACACGGGCAACGGCGGCTCCCTGCGCACCGGCACCCCCGCCGAGGTCGCCACCGAGGTCAGCCTCAACACCGCGTACGGCGTGGAGCGCGTCGTCCGCGACGCGTACGAGCGGGCGAACTCCCGCCCCCGCAAGAAGCTGACGCTCGTCCACAAGAACAACGTCCTCGTGTACGCGGGCCACATGTGGAAGAACATCTTCGACAAGGTCGGCCAGGAGTACCCCGAGGTCACCACCGACTATCTGCACGTCGACGCCGCGACGATCTTCTTCGTCACCCAGCCGGAGCGCTTCGACGTCATCGTCACCGACAATCTCTTCGGTGACATCCTCACCGACCTCGCCGCTGCCGTGACCGGCGGCATCGGCCTGGCCGCCTCCGGCAACATCAACCCGACGGGTGAATTCCCGTCGATGTTCGAGCCTGTGCACGGCTCCGCGCCCGACATCGCGGGCACCGGCAAGGCCGACCCCACCGCGACCATCCTCTCCGTCTCCCTGCTGCTGCGGCACCTGGGGTACGAGAACGAGGCCGTCCGCATCGAGGACGCGGTCGCCGCCGACCTGGCGGAGCGCACCTCCGACACCGTCCGCACGACGGACGAGATCGGCGACGCTCTCGCGGTACGAGTAGCGAGCTGACCCGCCGGACACCGATTCCGGGGCGTCCCCGGACACCCCAGAAGCCGCCGGGTCGCAATCTCCCACCGCGCCCGGCGGCTTTTCCTGTGCGGCCCCCGGGTGCCACCATCGAATCCTGGGCCGCATTCACGCCGTTCCCTGCACGGTCACCCACGGGCGATAATCGGACGTGGACCGTGGTGGTGCACGGCGATGCTCGGACGTCCAAGCAGTCGGCGTGAGCGCGGTCCGTCACAACAACCGGTGAAGGACACTGCACTCATGACGACGCCCACGATCGAGCTCAAGCCCTCCTCGCACCCGCTGTCCGACGCGGAGCGTGAGGCGATCCTGGCCAATCCGGGATTCGGCCGCCACTTCACCGACCACATGGTGACGATCAAGTGGACGGAGGGGCGTGGCTGGCACGACGGCCAGCTCGTTCCGTACGGGCCGCTGTCCATGGACCCGGCCAACATGACCCTGCACTACGCGCAGGAGATCTTCGAGGGCCTCAAGGCGTACCGCCGCCCCGACGGCTCCGTCGCCACCTTCCGCCCCGAGGCCAACGCCGAGCGCTTCCAGCGTTCCGCGCGCCGCCTGGCGATGCCCGAGCTGCCGGTCGACACCTTCATCGCCGCCTGCGACGCGCTGGTCCAGCAGGACAAGGGCTGGGTCCCGGCCCACGGCGGCGAGGAGTCGCTCTACCTGCGCCCGTTCATGATCGCGAGCGAGGTCGGCCTCGGTGTGAAGCCGGCCAACGAGTACCTCTTCATCGTCATCGCCTCTCCGGCCGGCGCCTACTTCCCGGGCGGCGTCAAGCCCGTCTCGATCTGGCTCTCCGAGGACCGGGTCCGCGCCGTCCCCGGCGGCATGGGCGACGCCAAGACCGGCGGCAACTACGCCGCGTCCCTTCTCGCTCAGGCCGAGGCCGCGCAGCAGGGCTGCGACCAGGTCGCCTACCTCGACGCCGTCGAGCACAAGTGGGTCGAGGAACTGGGGGGCATGAACCTGTGCTTCGTCTACGAGACCGGCTCCGGCGGTGACCTCAGGATCGTCACCCCCGAGCTCACGGGCTCGCTGCTCGCCGGCATCACCCGCGACTCGCTCCTCACCCTGGCCAAGGACCTCGGTTACGGGTCGGAGGAGAGCCGCATCTCCATCGACCAGTGGCAGGCCGACACCGAGAACGGCACGCTGAAGGAGGTCTTCGCCTGCGGCACGGCCGCGGTGATCACCCCCGTCGGCACGGTCAAGTCCGCCCGCGGGGAGTGGCAGCAGTCCGGTGGGCAGCCGGGCGAGGTCACGATGAAGTTGCGCAAGGCGCTGCTGGACATCCAGACGGGCAAGGCGGAGGACGTCCACGGCTGGACGCACGAACTGGCCTGACGCACGGTGGCCTCAAACGCCGGCGAGGCTGCTTTGCGGCCTCGCCGGCGTTTGAGGCGCGGGGTTCGGTGGGGGTCCCCCCAGGCCGCCAGGCCTAGGGGGAGGAGCCCCCGGGAGCGGGTCCGGGCGGAGCCGGGTTCGGGAAGGGGCGGGGTGGGGGAATCCGCGCACCCCCCGGGTCACGTCACGGCGGGCTCCCGCACCGCGTCGCCCTCCGCGCCCACCGCCCCCGCCGCCGGCACGCGAAGCGCGGCGTACGCGAGGCCGCCCACCAGCCCGGACAGGACGAAGCTGCAGTCCACCCCGCCGGTCAGGGCGAGCAGCGGGCCCTCGTAGAGCGGGGTGGAGACGGCCGCCAGCCCCACCGCGGCGCCGAGCGCCCACGAGAGCGTCGCCCGCGGGTTCCAGCCGGCGCGGAACCAGTAGGCGCCGCCCCGTGCGCGGCGGTTGTAGACCTGAAGGGCCTCCGCGTCGTACGCGCCGCCGCAGCGGACGTGCGCGGTCAGCGTGATCACCGCCCACGGCGTGCCGACCGCGGTGAGCAGCAGCACGAACGAGGTCATGACCGACTGCGCGCTCCACACGAAGTGGCCGAGGAAGACGAACGCGGTCGCCACCACGGCCACCACCAGGGTGGCCCGGGTGCGGGTGGCGCGGGGCAGGATGGCGTCGAGGTCGAGCCCCATCGAGTAGAGCATCAGCCCCGCGTTGCCGACCGATCCGGCCGCGGCGGCGAGCAGCAGCGGGACGAGGTACCACGCGGGGGACGCGGCGACCAGGGGCCCGGCGTAGTCGAGCCCGGCGCGGGCCGCCAGGGCCGTGTACGTACCGAAGAGCTGGGGGACGAGGAGCCCGGCCACGAGCCCCAGGCAGGTGGCGCCGAGCACTCGCCGCGAGCTGTGGCGCAGCGGCGAGATGTAGCGGGTGTAGTCGCCGAGGAGGGTGATGAAGGCGATCGGCCCGCTGAGGCCGGCGGCCACGGCGGACAGCACCCAGGTCGGCCAGAACGAGCCGAGCAGGTACGGGGTGTCCGGCGGCGCGGCCGTGGTGAGGCGGGCGCGTAGGCGACGATGCCCAGCAGCAGGAGCGCGGTCATGCCGACGGCCAGGACCTTGCTGAGGCGCAGCAGCAGCCGGTATCCGTACACGGCACCGACGACGGTGCAGGCGGCGAGCAGTGCGTAGACGAGTGTGTGGGCGACGCCGCCGGTGGGCAGGCCGACGAGACGCGCCAGCGTGCCGATCATGACGTCGCCGCCGATCCACAGCGTCAGGGCGGTGTAACCGAGCGAGAGCAGCAGGCCGACGACGGAGCCCACCAGACGGCCGCGCACCCCGAACGCGGCGCCGCTGGAGGTCGACAGGTTGGTCGCGGTGCGCAGCGAGACGAGGGCCAGCGGTGCGGTGACGACCACGCCGACGAGCGTGCCGGCGACGACGGAGGTGACGGACGGCCACAGGCCGAGCCCGAAGGAGACCGGCAGCCAGCCGAAGACGATCACCCCCAGGCAGAGGTTCGACCCCAGCAGGATGGCTACGAGATCTCGCGGACTGCTGGTGCGCTCCGCCTCGGGGATGGTGTCGACTCCGCGCTGTTCCACCGGCATGGGCTGCCCCTACCTTTCGCAGTTTGAGTGACGCTCTAATTGAACGCTGCTCAATGTGAGCCATGCCTCGTCCTAAGTCAATGGTTTCGTTCGCCGGTAAGCATTGTTAGAGTGACGCTCAAATCTGGAGGTGTGGTGACGTGCGACTGACCCCGACCGAGCGCGACCGGTTGCTGCTGTTCGGCGCCGCCGAGCTGGCGCGGGCACGCAGAGCCCGTGGTCTGCGGCTCAATGTCCCCGAGGCGACAGCCCTCATCGCGGACACCGTCTGCGAGGCGGCCCGCGACGGCCGCAGGCTCGCCGAGGCCATCGAGGCGGCCCGCTCGGTCCTCGGGCCGGACGACGTCCTTCCGGGCGTCGCGGACGTGGTGACCGAGGTCCATGTGGAGGCCGTCTTCGACGACGGGTCCCGGCTCGCGGTCGTCTCCGACCCGATCGGCGCGGGCTCGGGGCAGGGCGCCCCCGGCGCGCTGCTGCCCGGACCGGCCCACGACGAGCCCGCCGCCGTTCGTACCCTGACCGTGCGCAACACCGCGACCGTGCCTGTCAGCGTCACCTCGCACTTCCACTTCTTCGAAGCCAATCCGCGTCTCCGCTTCGACCGTGCAGCGGCCTACGGCATGCGCCTCGCCGTCCCGGCCGGCTCCTCGGTCCGCTTCGACCCGGGCGGCGAGGCGGAGGTCGGCCTCGTCCCCATGGGCGGCGACCGGATCGCGATCGGCTTCGCCGGCCTCGTCGACGGACCACTCGACGCCCCCGGCGCCAAGGAAGAAGCCCTCCGCAGGGCCGCCGCCTGCGGCTACCTGGGGACGGAAGGAGCGGCCCGATGAGCAGGCCCACCCGCCACCACGACCACGACCGCCCCATCCCCCGCCGCATGGACCCGCACGAGTACGCATCCGTGCACGGGCCCCGCGCGGGGGACCGGGTCGTTCTCGGCGACTCCGGGCTCGTCGTCCGGGTCGAGTCCGACGCGCAGAAGCCCGGCGACGAGTTCCTCGCCGGCTTCGGCAAGACCGCACGCGACGGCCTGCACCTCAAGGCCGCCGCCGTCCGGGAGACCTGCGACGTCGTCATCAGCAACGTCCTGGTGATCGACGCCGTGCAGGGCATCCGCAAGGTCTCCATCGGCATCCGGGAAGGCCGTATCCACGCGATCGGCCGGGCCGGCAACCCGGACACCCTCGACGGCGTCGACGTCGTCGTCGGCACCGGCACGTCGATCGTCTCCGGCGAGGGCCTGATCGCCACGGCGGGCGCCGTCGACACCCATGTCCATCTGCTCTCCCCGCGGATCATGGAGGCGTCGCTGGCGTCCGGCGTCACCACCGTCATCGGCCAGGAGTTCGGCCCCGTGTGGGGTGTCGGCGTCAACTCGCCGTGGGCGCTGAAGCACGCCTTCAACGCCTTCGACGCCTGGCCCGTCAACATCGGCTTCCTGGCGCGCGGTTCGTCCTCCGACCCGGCGCCGCTCGTCGAGGCCCTCGCCGAGGGCGGCGCGTCCGGGTTCAAGGTCCACGAGGACATGGGCGCGCACACCCGGGCCCTCGACACCGCGCTGCGGGTCGCCGAGGAGCACGACGTCCAGGTCGCGCTGCACAGCGACGGCCTCAACGAATGCCTGTCCGTCGAGGACACCCTGCGCGTCCTCGACGGCCGGACGATCCACGCCTTCCACATCGAGGGCTGCGGCGGCGGGCACGTGCCGAACGTCCTCAAGATGGCGGGCGTGCCGAACGTCATCGGCTCCTCCACCAATCCCACCCTGCCCTTCGGCCGGGACGCCGTCGCCGAGCACTACGGCATGATCGTCTCCGTCCACGACCTCAAGACCGACCTCCCCGGCGACGCCGCCATGGCCCGCGACCGCATCCGTTCCGGGACGATGGGCGCGGAGGACGTGCTGCACGACCTCGGCGCGATCGGCATCACGTCGTCCGACGCGCAGGGCATGGGACGCGCGGGCGAGACCGTACGGCGCACCTTCGCCATGGCCGGGAAGATGAAGGCCGAGCTCGGCCCCATGGAGGGCGACGGGGCGCACGACGACAACGCACGCGTCCTGCGCTACATCGCCAAGCTGACCGTCAACCCGGCCCTGGCCCACGGCCTCGCGAACGAGATCGGCTCCATCGAGGTCGGCAAGATGGCCGACATCGTGCTGTGGCGGCCCGAGTTCTTCGGCGCGAAGCCGCAGCTGGTGCTGAAGTCCGGTTTCCCCGCGTACGGGGTGGTCGGCGACCCGAACGCGGCGACGGACACCTGCGAACCGCTCGTCCTCGGGCCCCAGTTCGGCGCCTATGGGGCCACGCCGGCCGACATCTCGGTCGCCTTCGTGGCACAGGCGGCGGTGGACTGCGGCTCCGACCTGATGCCGACCCGGCGACGCCGGGTCGCCGTACGCGGCACGCGTGGCATCGGGCCCCGCGACCTGCTGCTCAACTCCCGCCTCGGGGACGTGTCCGTGGACGGCCGCAGCGGCCTGGTCACCCTCGACGGGAACCCGATCCGCTCCGAGCCCGCCGAGTCGATCTCCCTCAACCGCCTCTACTTCCTCTGAGGATGCCTTCGATGACCTTCCGCATGCCCCCCGAGTGGGCCCCGCACGAGCGCACCTGGATGGCCTGGCCCGGTCCCAACCCGACGTTCACCGACGACGAGGAGCTGCTGGAGGCCCGTATGGCCTGGGCGTCGGTTGCCCGCGCGGTGCGGCGCTTCGAGCCGGTGACCGTCGTCGCCGGGACAGGCCAG
Source organism: Streptomyces peucetius (assembly GCF_025854275.1). NCBI lineage: Bacteria > Bacillati > Actinomycetota > Actinomycetes > Kitasatosporales > Streptomycetaceae > Streptomyces > Streptomyces peucetius. The sequence goes on from NZ_CP107567.1 coordinate 5,685,831, forward strand.
TCCGGCACCGCCCGCGAGCTCCTCGGCCCGGACATCGACATCGTCGAGCGGGACCTGGACGACGCGTGGATGCGCGACATCGGCCCCACCTTCGTCACCGACGGCTCCGCGCTGGCAGCCGTCGACTGGGTGTTCAACGGCTGGGGCGCGGCGGACTGGGCCCGCTGGGAGCACGACTCGAAGATCGCCCGTCATGTCGCGGACCTCGCGGGCGTCCCCGTCCACCCCTCTCCGCTGGTCAACGAGGGCGGCGCGATCCACGTCGACGGCGAGGGCACCGTCCTGCTGACCGACACCGTCCAGCTCGGCCCTGAGCGCAACCCCGGTTGGAGCCGCGCCGAGGTCGAGGCCGAGATCCACGCCCGGCTCGGCACGAAGAAGGCGATCTGGCTGCCGCGGGGCCTGACCGGCGACTACGGCATGTACGGGACCCGCGGCCACGTCGACATCGTCGCGGCCTTCGCCCGCCCCGGCGTCGTCGTCGTCCACACCCAGCCCGACCCGGCCCACCCCGACCACGAACTGGGCAAGGCCAACGTCGCGCTGCTCTCCGCCCAGACGGACGCCCGGGGGCGCCGCCTGGAGGTCGTCGAGGTCCCCGCCCCCACCGTCCTGGTCGACGAGGACGGCGAATGGGTCGACTACTCGTACATCAACCACTACATCTGCAACGGCGGCGTGGTGCTCTGCGGCTTCGACGACCCCCGGGACGAGATCGCGGCGGGCATCTTCCGGCGGCTCTTCCCGGAGCGGACGGTGACGCTCGTCGACGCGAGGGCGATCTTCGCGGGCGGCGGCGGCATCCACTGCATCACCCAGCAGCAGCCGAAGGTCTGACCCGGCCGCCGCCAGGACGAGGCGCGGTACCGGACGGTGTTGCCGTCTTCGGGGAAGGCGACGAGCAGTCCTGCGTCGCGCAGCCGGCGCAGCGCCTCGCGCGCCTGCTTGTCGCGTGCCTTGTCGTCGGCGGCGGTCACACCCGCGTCGCGCAGCACCTGGACGGCACGCGAGGTGTCCCAGGTGCCGCCCGACGCCCGAACGGCACGGGCGAGTATCTCGTGGTGGGCGAGGCGGTGTTCGGGCAAGGGGACTCCTCCATGAGGTGCGCTCGCCGGCACCGTACACCCCGGTGCGGCGCCCCGACGGGCGCGACGGCCGGCCGAAGTCGCGACGGGCGACGGGCAGGGCGGTCCACAGCCGCGGTATCAGGTAGAACGTACGAGTGACCAGCAGCAGCCCGGCCGGCCCCCGCCGCCGCCACCAGTCCGCACCGCCGCGCGAGAGCCTCCTGGCCGCCGCCATGGCCACCATCGCCGAGCACGGGCTCGACGCGCTGACCATGGCAGGGCTGGGCCGGGAGGTCGGCATGAGCAGCGGGCACCTCCTCTACTACTTCGGCAGCAAGGACGAACTGCTGCTCCAGACCCTGGAGTGGAGCGAGGGCCGCCTCGGTGCGGAGCGGAGCGCGCTGCTCTCCCGGCAGGCGCCGGCCCGTGAACGGCTCGACGCGTACATCGACCTGTACGTCCCCGACGGCCCGCGCGACCCGCACTGGACGCTGTGGCTCGAGGTCTGGAACCGCTCGCAGAACGCGGACGCCGACATGCGCGGCCGCCAGGCCGCGATCGAGGGCGCCTGGCACCGGGACCTGGTGGCGCTCCTGGCCGAGGGCATCTCCCGCGGCGAGTTCCGTCCGGTGGACCCGGACCGGTTCGCCGCGAGGCTGCGGGCGCTGCTGGACGGCTTCAGCGTGCATGTCGCCGTGGGCATACCGGGGGCCGGGCGGGAGCAGGTGCTGGCGCATGTGGGGGAGTTCGTGTCGGACGCGCTGCTGAGGTGAGGGCAGGGGCGCGTGCCGCCTGCGGCGCGCGCCGTTTCCCCACCCCGCCCCTTCCCGAACCGGGCTCCGCCCGGACCCGCCACCAGCTCCGCGCGGTGATTCGGGGGCTCCGCCCCCGGACCCCCGCGCCTCAAACGCCGGCGAGGCTGCATGTCAGCCCGGCTGGGGGTACCTCCACGGCCGCCAGGCCGTAGGGGAGCTTGAGACCACCGTTGCGAAGTGCGGTACGCGTCCGGGGTGGAGCTCCGTGACGGGGGCTGGGGCCCCGAACACCGCCCGGAGGGCGGACAGGGGCCCGGGGCCGAGCCCGTGACGGCGCCCGGGTCGGAGCCCTGTGATGGGGCCCGGGGCGGAGCCCCAGAAACACCGCCCGGAGGGCGGACAGGGGCCCGGGGTCGAGCCCCCTGACGGGGTCCGGGGTCTGTCCCGGTTCTGGGAAGGGGCGGGGAGGGGAGCACGCTCCACGCAGCGGCGCCGACCGCATCGTGAGACTCGAGTCCAGCCCCGCACGAACCTGTGGCACACTGCCACCGTGCTCTCGTTCGCCATGATTATCGGCAGGAGCGCGCCGGTCCGCAGTGACCGCTGACCCGTGGACAGCAATCCCGCGGCAGGCGGCATCGTGCCCCAGACCCGCGCGCAGACCTCTCGCACCCGCGAGGGGTTTTTTCGTTTTACGGCCTCACCCTCGGCCGCAGGCGAGCAGCGCGCGATGATGGGGGCAAGTGGAGCCAGACATTTCGGAGCCACTCATCCGACAGGAGTCAGGACAGCATGACCACCAACGCAGGCGCCCAGGATCAGCAGGCCGACGACTGTTTCCATGTCTTCGACACGACGCTGCGCGACGGCGCCCAGCGTGAGGGCATCAACCTCACGGTCGCGGACAAGCTGACCATCGCCCGACACCTGGACGATTTCGGCGTGGGCTTCATCGAGGGCGGCTGGCCGGGGGCGAACCCGCGGGACACCGAGTTCTTCGCCCGCGCCCGGCAGGAGATCGCCTTCCGGCACGCACAGCTCGTCGCCTTCGGCGCGACCCGCCGCGCGGGCGCCAGGGCGAGCGAGGACGCGCAGGTCAAGGCGCTCCTGGACTCCGGCGCGCCGGTGGTCACGCTGGTCGCCAAGTCGCACGACCGCCATGTCGAGCTCGCCCTGCGCACCACCCTGGACGAGAACCTGGCGATGGTCCGCGACACCGTCTCCTACCTGGTCGAGCAGGGCCGCCGCGTGTTCGTCGACTGCGAGCACTTCTTCGACGGGTACCGCGCGAACCCCGAGTACGCCAAGGCCGTCGTGCGGACCGCGCACGAGGCCGGGGCCGACGTCGTCATCCTGTGCGACACCAACGGCGGGATGCTGCCCGCCCAGGTGCAGGCCGTGGTCTCCACCGTCCTCGCCGACACCGGCGCCCGCCTCGGCATCCACGCGCAGGACGACACCGGCTGCGCCGTGGCCAACACCCTGGCCGCCGTCGACGCCGGCGCCACGCACGTCCAGTGCACGGCCAACGGCTACGGCGAGCGGGTCGGCAACGCCAACCTGTTCCCGGTCGTCGCCGCGCTGGAGCTGAAGTACGGCAAGAAGGTCCTGCCCGACGGCGCGCTCGCGGACATGACCCGCATCTCGCACGCCATCGCCGAGGTCGTCAACCTCACGCCCTCCACGCACCAGCCGTACGTGGGTGTCTCCGCCTTCGCCCACAAGGCCGGACTGCACGCGTCCGCGATCAAGGTCGATCCGGATCTGTACCAGCACATCGACCCCGAGCTCGTCGGAAACACGATGCGGATGCTCGTCTCCGACATGGCCGGCCGCGCCTCGATCGAGCTGAAGGGCAAAGAGCTCGGCATCGACCTCGGCGACGACCGGGAGCTGGTCGGCCGGGTCGTCGAGCGGGTCAAGGAGCGCGAGCTCCAGGGCTACACCTACGAGGCCGCCGACGCGTCCTTCGAGCTGCTGCTGCGCGCGGAGGCGGAGGGCAGGGCACGCCGCTACTACCGCACCGAGTCCTGGCGGGCGATCGTCGAGGACCGCCCCGACGGCACCCACGCCAACGAGGCCACGGTGAAGCTGTGGGCCAAGGGCGAGCGGATCGTCGCGACCGCGGAGGGCAACGGCCCGGTCAACGCCCTGGACCGTGCGATGCGGGTGGGCCTGGAGAAGATCTACCCGCAGCTGGCGAAGTTCGAGCTGATCGACTACAAGGTCCGCATCCTCGAAGGCCGCCACGGCACCGGCTCCACCACCCGCGTGCTCATCACGACCGGCGACGGCACGGGCGAATGGGCCACGGTCGGCGTCGCGGACAACATCATCGCCGCGTCCTGGCAGGCCCTGGAGGACGCGTACACCTACGGTCTGCTGCGCGCCGGCGTCGAACCGACCCAGTAGCCGCAAGCGGGGCGGCCCGGCGCACCGGACCGCCCCGCGCAGGTCATCCCGTCAGGTGCCACTTCTGGTTGGCGGCACCCGTGCACGACCAGATCTGGGCCCGGGTGCCGTTCGCCGACGTGTGGCCGGAGGCGTCCAGGCACTTGTCGGCCGGGACGTTCACCAGGTCCGCGCTGCCGGACTCGTACCGCCACTGCTGTGCCCCCGAGCCGTTGCAGCTCCACAGCTGGACCTTCGCGCCGTCCGCCGTCGAACCCGAGGTCACATCCAGGCACTTGCCGAGCGCCTGCACCGAGCCGTCGGAGCGCAGCGTCCAGCGCTGGGCCGCCGAGCCGTTGCAGTCCCACAACTGGACCGCCGTACCGTCGGCGGACGAACCGCCCGCCACGTCCAGGCACTTGCCGCCCGTACCCACCAGCGTGCCGGACCGCTCAGAGCCGCCCGACTGGGTGCCCGACCAGGTGAAGGTGGCCGACGTCCTGCCGGGCAGGGAGTACGTGTAGTGCCCGCCGCCCCAGTTGACGGTCATCGTCCGTGCGCTCGCCGAGTCGTTGTACGCGATGAGCGCCTTCGAGCCGTCGGGGTTGCGCCAGGCCACGTTCGGGACCGTGGAGCTCGCGGTGGACGCGATCCGGTGCGCGCCGGGCTTCACGAACTTCGTGAGGTGGCCCATCGTGTAGTACTCGATCGTGTAGTCGACCTGGCCGTGCCGTGAGTCGCCGTTGTGGACGGTGATCAGGCCGTCGCAGGTGCCGCAGCCGCCGTTGTGCGGGCCCCGGTTCTGGTCGACCGCGAGGGACCACTTGGTCACCGACTTCGCCCAGTGACGGGTGTAGTCGATGATGTTCATCATGTCCTCGCGCTGCTGGTTCGCGATCCAGGTGCCGCCGGAGTGCTCGGTCTGGAAGGCGTCCAGCTGCGGGTACCGGTGGTGGACGTCCGTCTGCTTCGAGACGTCACCGCCGTAGCCGTGCCAGGCGACGCCCCCGAAGTTCGGGTGGCTGCGCACCTCCGCGTCGTCCACCGTCTGCGCCGCGTACGCGTCGTAGGTGTCCCAGTTCCAGTCGTGCGCCAGCACCTTGGCAGGCAGACCGGCGTTCGCCAGCTTCGGCAGCAGTTCGTTCTTGGTGAAGTACGCGAGCCCGGAGGCGTTCCAGCTCATCGACGGGTAGCCGGAGCAGCACGTCGGCTCGTTCTGCGCGGTGACGTAGTCGACCGGGACGCCCTGGTCACGCCACGCCTGGAGGTACTTGACGAAGTAGTCGGCGTACGTGCCGTAGTTCTCGGCCTTCAGCCAGCCGCCGTTCAGCTGCCCGCTGTCCTTCATCCACGCGGGGGCCGTCCACGGTGAGGCGACCAGCGTCATGTCGGGGTTCAACTGCCGTGCCTGCCGGGTCAGCGGAAGCACGTCCTGCAGATCGTGCGCGATCGAGAACTTCGACAGGGTGGGGTCGCTCTGCCCGGCCGGCAGATCGTTGTACGTGTAGCCGAAACGCGCCAGGTCCGAGCCGCCCATCGGATTGCGCACGAAGGACAGACCGATGCCGTCGGTGGGGGAGAAGAGCTTGCGCATCGTCTCGTCCCGGGTGGCCTGCGACAACGCGCCGCTGCCCTTCATCAGCCAGGCCGCGGTGTCGGTGAAGGACGCGCCCCCGCCGCTGAAGGTCTGGTAGCGGGTGTTCTCGTCGACGCCGATGACGGTGCCGCCACTGCCGTTCCCGGACTGGAAGCTGATCGGTGTCTGCTGCTGGAGTCCGCGGGTGACATGGCGGCCACCGCTGTCGTCGGTCGTGGTGAGCCAGATGCCGATTTGCTCGCCGGCCGCCTGAGCGGTACCGGCGGTCAGGCCGGTGAGCCCGGCCGCGGCGAGCGCGCCGGCCAGCAGGATGCGGACGGTTCTCATCGGTCGTGGTGCCATGGGGCGGCCCTCTCGACTGAGGTGTGGGGGACGGGGCGTGAGTGAACTCCCGCCGGGGGCACCCGTCAAGACCTCGCGCATTCATATCCTGAACGCACAACTCCCCGCGCTGCGTGGAGACTTGGGATTCCGTCGATTTCGACGTGAAGTATTGACGGCGGCGTGGCCCGGCGGTTGACTCACCGCACATCGCCGGAACCGGTTCCGGCAGCGGTTCCGGTACCGGTACCAGAGCTCGACGCGGAGGCCCTTCGATGCGTGTCACCATCGCCGACGTCGCACGTGAGGCGGGGGTCAGCAAGACCACCGTCTCCCGGGTGCTGAACACCAAGGCGGATGTCGACGCCGGTACGGCGGCGCGTGTTCGCGAAGTGATCGACACCCTCGGCTATGTGCCCAGCTCCGGCGCGGTCGGCCTGGCCCGTGGACGCAGCCGTACGGTCGCGATGCTGACACCGCCGCTCACCTGGCCGTGGATGGGTGAGGTGCTCCAGGGGGTGGTGGACACCGTCGAGGCGGCCGGATACGGGCTGCTGCTGTTCACCTGCAACCGGGGCGCCGAGTCCGTGGACCACTTCACCGGTCAGGTCTCCGCCCGGGCGTTCGACGGCTTGCTGGTCATCGAACCGGAGAACACCCTCGACACGATCACGGCGATGCACCGGCGCGGACTGCCCGTGGTCCTCATCGACGACCGCGGGCACCACCCCGAGTTCCCGTCCGTCGCCACCACCAACCGGGCGGGCGGGGCGTCGGCCGCCCGTCATCTGCTCACCGCCGGACGCACCCGGCCCCTCCTCGTCACCGGACCGGCCGCCTTCGGGTGCGTACGGGAGCGGACCGAGGGATTCACGGGTGTCCTGCCCACCGGCCTCGTCGTCGAGGGCGAGTTCACGGAGGCGTCCGGCCGGCACGCCGTCGAGCAGGCGCTGGCGGCCGGCATGTCCTTCGACTCCGTCTTCGCGCACAACGACCTCATCGCGGCAGGTGCGCTGCGGGCCCTGCGCGACGCGGGCCGCCGCGTCCCGGAGGACATCGCCGTCGTCGGCTTCGACGACATTCCCATGGCCCGGCACACCGCACCCCCGCTGACCACGGTGCGCCAGCCGATGCGGCAGATGGGCGAGACGGCGGCGGGGCTGCTGCTCGCCCGGCTCGCGGGGGAGCCGATCGGGGACGAGCCGGTCGTGCTGCCCACCGAACTCGTCGTCCGCGGCTCCGCGCCGGGCGGCTGACCCCGCCCGGCCGAGCGTCCCGGGGACGGGTGTCCCGCGGCCGGTGTCGCGAGGAGCCGGTGCCCCGTGGACCCCGGTGCCCCGTGGACCACTGTCGCGAGGACCGGTGAGTGCCGACGGACCGATCCGGTTCCCGGACCGCCGGCAGAGCCGCGCCCCAGTGCCGTGGGCACAGGCGCCGGATCGAGCGCACCACCCGCACCAGCCCCGGGGCTCAGGCGGCCCCGGTGCCACGGCCGTCGACGGCCGCACGTCCACCCCGCCCCGGCGGGACCGTCCCGTACAGAAGGAGCCGCACATGCCAGGAACCCGCCGGCCGAGACCACGGCCCGGACCGCGTCGGGCCGGTACGGCGCTGGTCGCAGCCACCGCCGTACTCGGGTCACTGCTCGCCGGAGCGCTGCCGAGCGCGGCCGCCGCCGACGAGCCCGCGCCCGTCCCCGTCGACCGGTTCGAGGGAGAGGTGCCCTTCGCCGACCCGCCGGCGGACGGCATCTTCACCTGGGGCAGCGACGCCGACGACCCGCCCACCCTGCGGATCCAGGAACGGGAGGATGCCCCCGAGGGCGGCAAGGCCCTCGAAGGCAGCTACGACATCAGCGGCTGGGGCGGCCTCAGCCACGAGTTCGCCGTCGACGAGCCACCCAGGGACTGGACCGCCCACAAGGGCATCCGCTTCTGGTGGTACGGCCAGAACACCGCGCCGCTGCCGCCCGGTTCGGGCAGGCGCGTCAACTTCGAGATCAAGGACGGCGGCACGTCCGGCGGCGCGTCCGAGCTGTGGACGACGTCCTTCACCGACGACTGGGAGGGCTGGCACCTCGTCGAGATCCCGTTCTCCGACTTCGTCTACCGCGCCGACTACCAGCCGGTCGGCGGCATCGACCAGATCCTCGGCCTGAACGAGATGTGGGGCTGGGCGCTCACCCTGCCGACCGGCGCCCCCGGCACCTTCGCCATGGACGGCATGGAGCTGTACGGCAGGGCCGACCCCGCGCTCAAGGCCAAGGTCGTCACCGGCGCCGCCGTCCACCCGGTCGACGAGGGCGGCACCGCGCAGGTGGAGATCGCCGTCGCCACCACCGGATCCGGCCCCATCGACGAGCCCGTCACCGTCGGCTACGCGACGGACGGCGGCAGCGCCGAACCCGGCGAGGACTACGAACCGGTCACCGGCTCCGTCACCTTCCCGGCCGGTACCGCCTCCGGCACCTCCCGCACGGTCTCTGTCGCCACGAAGAAGGACCGGGCCGCCGAGTCCGCCGAGACGATCCCGCTCACCCTGACCGTCACCGGCGCCAAGGCACCCGCGGAGACGCCGCAGGTCGTCGTGAACGCCCACGGCCTGCCGTACCAGAACCCCAGGCTGCCGGTGAAGAAGCGCGTCGCCGACCTGCTCTCCCGGATGACCCTCGCCGAGAAGGCCGGCCAGATGACGCAGGCCGAGCGCAACGCGCTCAGGTCGCAGGGCGACATCGCCTCCTACGACCTCGGCTCCCTGCTGTCCGGCGGCGGCTCCGTGCCCGCCCCGAACGCGCCAGAGGCGTGGGCGAAGATGGTCGACGCCTACCAACTGCGGGCGCAGGCCACCCGGTTCCAGATCCCGCTGATCTACGGCGTGGACGCCGTCCACGGCCACAACAACGTCATCGGCTCGACGATCATGCCGCACAACATCGGCATCGGCGCCGGACGCGACCCGGAGCTCGCCCGGCGGACCGGCCGGGTCACCGCCAAGGAGGTGCGGGCCACCGGCATTCCGTGGGACTTCGCGCCCTGCCTGTGCGTGACCCGCGACGAGCGCTGGGGCCGCTCCTACGAGGCGTTCGGCGAGGACCCGGCCCTGGTGGCCGCCATGGAGACGGTGATCCAGGGCATGCAGGGCGCCCGCAACGGCAAGGACCTGGACCGCAACGACAAGGTGCTGACCAGCGCCAAGCACTTCGTCGGCGACGGCGGCACGGAGTTCGGCTCGTCGACGACCGGGTCGTACACGATCGACCAGGGCGTCACCAGGGTCACCCGCGAGGAGCTGGAGGCCGTGCATCTCGCGCCGTTCGCGGAGGCCGTCAAGCGCGGCACCGGCACCGTCATGCCCTCCTATTCGTCGCTCGACATCATCGGTGACGGCGCGGGCCCGGTGAAGATGCACGCCCACGCCGAGATGATCAACGGTGTCCTCAAGGACCGCATGGGCTTCGACGGCTTCGTCGTCAGCGACTGGCAGGCCATCGACCAGATCCCCGGCGACTACCCGAGCGACGTGCGCACCTCCGTCAACGCCGGTCTCGACATGATCATGGTCCCGACGAACTATCAGGAGTTCACCAGGACGCTGCAGGACGAGGCCCGGGCCGGGCGCATCAGCGAGGCGCGGATCGACGACGCGGTCTCCCGCATCCTGACCCAGAAGTTCAAGCTGGGCCTCTTCGAGCAGCCCTACGCCGACACCACCCACCTCGACGAGATCGGCTCCGCCGAGCACCGGGCGGTGGCCCGCGAGGCCGTTGCCAAGTCCCAGGTGCTGCTGAAGAACGACGGCGCCGTGCTGCCGCTGAAGAAGTCGCAGAAGGTGTACGTCGCCGGGTCCAACGCCGACGACCTCGGCAACCAGGCCGGCGGCTGGACCATCAGCTGGCAGGGCTCCTCCGGCGCGATCACCACCGGCACCACGATCCTCGAAGGCATGAGGAAGGCCGCGCCCGACGCCACGATCGACTACTCGAAGGACGCCTCCGCCGCCACCGACGGCTACGACGTCGGCGTGGTGGTCGTCGGCGAGACCCCGTACGCCGAGGGTTTGGGCGATGTCGGCAACGGCCACGACCTGGAGCTGACCGCCGCGGACAAGGCAGCCGTCGACACGGTGTGCGCGGTGATGGAGTGCGCCGTCCTGGTCGTCTCCGGCCGGCCGCAGCTGCTCGGCGACCGGCTCGCCGGAATCGACGCGCTCGTCGCGTCGTGGCTGCCGGGCACCGAGGGCGACGGCGTCGCGGACGTCCTCTACGGCAAGCGTCCCTTCACCGGCCGGCTCCCGGTGACCTGGCCGAAGTCCGAGGCACAGCTGCCGGTCAATGTCGGCGACGCCGAGTACGACCCGCAGTTCCCCTACGGCTGGGGCCTGACCACGCTGCAGCACATCCCCGGCGGCGGTGAACGGACCCTCAAGGCGCTCGCCCTCGCGGCGAAGATCCTCCAGGCGACCGGTCAGGGCCGTTCCGAGCAGGCCGAAAAGGTGGTCGGCACGGCACGGCTGATCGTCCAGCAGAAGATCGGCCAGGACATCGCCCAGGCCTCGGCGAAGCCCTTCGCCGAGGCGGACCACCTGCTGCTCACCGGCAGGCCCTCGGACGCGGTCGCCAAGCTGACCGCCGCCCACCGAGCGGGCTGATCACACGCTCGGCGGCGGCATCCGGCAGGGCGGATGCCGCCGCCGAACCGCGTCTCCGGGTGGCGGCTCATATACCCCGCTTAACCCGATTGGGGTAACTTCGGTGGTATGAGGAAACGGCCGTTCACTCTTGTGTCGGCCCTCGCGGGGCTGACCCTGTTGGTGCTCCTGATCTTGACCCCGGCGTCCGGCGCCGCGGTCAAGGCTTCGGGACTGTCGGATGCCGCCGACGCCCTGAAGCAGGGCCCGGTCTATGTCCACCCGGCCATGGCCGATCAGCTGCCGCAGTCCGAGGCGGACGCCCTGGCGAACCGGATCGAGGAAGCGGACAAGCCCGTCTTCGTGGCGGTGCTGCCGGAGACCTCGGAGTTCCCGCCCGACGACCTGCTGCGCAATCTGCGCACCGAGACCGGTATCACCGGTCTGTACGGCGTGCGGCTCGGTGACGGTTTCGACGCCGGGGCCGACTCCGTCGTGATGTCCAACCGAGCGGTCGACAACCTGACCAGCGCGGTGAAGGGCGGCGGACCGGTCGACGCCCCGACCCAGCTCGAGAACTTTGTCGACCAGGCTCTCACCCAGGTCAGGGGCAGCGCACCGGCCTCCTGGGATGCCGGCTCCGGTGAAGACGACGTCGACGTGGCCTCCCTGATCGTCCTCGGGGGCGTCGTGGCCGCCGGCGGTGCCGGCGCCTACGCGGTCGTCCGCACCAAGCGCCGCCGGAAGGCGGAGGAGGAGCGCGCGGCCCTCGAACGGCTCCGCGTCGTCGTCGACGAGGACATCACCGCCTTCGGCGAGGAACTCGACCGGCTGGACTTCCACCCCTCCGAGAAGGGCGCGGACGACGCCATGCGCGCCGACTACGAACGGGCGCTCGACTCGTACGACACCGCGAAGTCCCGGATGGGCGCCGCACAGCACCCGGGCGATGTCCGAGGTGTCACCGAAGCGCTGGACGACGGCCGGTTCTCGCTCGCCGTCCTGGCCGCCCGCCGTGAGGGCCGGCCCGTCCCGGAGCGCCGCGCGCCCTGCTTCTTCGACCCGCGCCACGGCCTCTCGGTCAAGGACATCTCCTGGGCGCCGGCCGGCGGCACCGTCCGTGACGTCCCCGTGTGCGCGGCGGACGCGGCCCGGATCGAGGAGGGCCAGGACCCGATGGCCCGCACCGTGGAGACCGGCTACGGCCGCCGCCCTTACTGGGAGGCGGGTCCGGCGTACGGCCCCTGGGCCGGTGGTTACTTCGGCGGTGGCATCCTGCCCGGTCTGCTGATGGGCACGATGCTCGGCCACATGCTCGCCACCCCCGCCTACGCAGCCGAATACGGCGCCGGCGAGTTCGGCGGCGGTGAATACGGCGGCGGCGACTTCTCGGGCGGCGACTTCGACGCCTCCGACTTCGGCGGCGGCGGTGGCGGCGACTGGGGCGGTGGCTTCGGTGGCGGTGGCTTCGACGGCGGAGGCGGTTTCTAGCCGCGCGGCCGGGACGCGTGTACGGCAACCGTGTGGGGAAGCGACGGGACACCGTTACGGGCGGTAGGGATTCGTTACGCTCCGTGCTTGGGTCGGTCGTATGCACAACCGAACCAGGCTCGAAGCCGTCGCCGCCGTCGCCGTCACCACCCTGCTGGCGGCGGCCGGACCCCTGTCCGCCACGGCCCAGTCCGCCGCACCCGCTCCCGAACTCGCTCCGCTGCACCGGTCGGCGAACGCCGTTCCGGGGCGCTACATCGTGACACTCTCGGACACTGCCGACTCCGCCGCGATGACGGGCGAGGTCGGTGTCAAGGCGCTCTTCACCTACAGCTCCGCGCTGCGCGGGTTCGCCGCCGACCTGAGCGCCGAGCAGTTGCGGCAGGTCCGGCTGCTGCCCGGTGTCGTGGCCGTCGAGGAGGACGCGACCGTCAAGGCGGTCGCCGGCGCCCCGTCGTCGCTCGCCCCGGCCGCCTCCTGGGGCCTCGACCGGATCGACCAGCGGAGACTGCCGCTCGACGACGGCTTCACCGCGGGCGGCAGCGGCCAGGGGGTCAACGCGTACATCCTCGACACCGGCATCGACTACGCGCACAGCGAGTTCGGCGGCCGGGCCACCTTCGGCTACGACGCCGTAGGGGACGGGCGCAGGGGGCAGGACTGCCAGGGACACGGCACCCATGTCGCGGGCACCGTAGGAGGCAGGACGTACGGTGTGGCCACCGAGGCGTCTCTGGTGAGTGTCCGCGTGCTGGACTGCGAGGGCGGGGGCACCGCGTCGGAGGTCATCGCCGGGATGGACTGGGTGGCGGCCAACGCCGTGCAGCCGGCCGTGCTCAACGCCTCCCTCGGCGGCGGCAGGTCCATCGCCGTGAACAACGCGGCCGACGCGCTCGCCGACAGCGGCGTCCTGCCGGTCGTCGCGGCCGGCAACGAGGCGCAGAACGCCTGCAACGTCTCTCCCGCGTCCGCGGAGCGCGTGCTCACCGTCGGCGCGACGAACTCCTCCGACCAGGAGACGGACTTCTCCAACCACGGCGCCTGCCTGGGGCTCTACGCCCCGGGCGCCTCGATCGTGTCCGCGAGGCTCGGCGGCGGCAGCGTCTCGCTGAACGGCACCTCGATGGCCTCGCCGCACGTGACAGGCGTCGCCGCCCTCTACAAGTCGGAACACCCGACGGCGAACGCGACCGAGGTGGCGGGCTGGATCATCGACAAGTCGACCAAGGGGTTGGTGACCGGCATCAGCCCCGGCTCGCCCAACCGTCTGCTCTACACCGGCGGACTCTGACCCGGCGCCCCGGCCCCGCCCTGGCACGACGCACGCCGGCGGGGCCGGGCGAGTCCCGGCCCCGCCGTGGCGGTGCGTGCGGTCGGGCCGGCCTCGGGCCGGACGGTCTCCGGTCGGGCGGCCTCCGGTCAGGCGGCCGGGGCCGCGGCCTTGATCGCGGAGATGTCGAAGGTCAGCTTGACCTTGTCGCTGACCATCACGCCACCGGCCTCCAGCGCCGCGTTCCAGGTCAGGCCCCAGTCGGAGCGCAGGATCTGGGCGCCGCCCTCGAAGCCGACGCGCTCGTTGCCGTAGACGTCGGTGGCCGCGCCCTGGAACTGCAGGTCGATGCTGAGCGGACGCGTGACGTCCTTGATCGTCAGGTCGCCGGTGATCCGGTAGCGGTCGCCGCCGAGCTGCTCGGCGGCGGTGGAGCGGAACGTCATCTTCGGGAAGTTCTCCGCATCGAAGAAGTCGCCGCTGCGCAGGTGGCCGTCACGGTCCGCGATGCCCGTGTCGACGGACGCGATGGCGACATCGATGGAGGCGGAGGAGCGGGACGGGTCCGTGCCGTCGAGACGCAGGGTGCCCTCGTGCTCGCCGAAGCTGCCGCGGACGTTGGTGACCATGGCGTGCCGGACGGTGAAGCCGATGCTGCTGTGCGCCGGGTCGATCGCGTACTCGCCGGTCAGCGCCGCGAGCGCGGGGTCCACGGTGGCGACGGCGGTGGTGGTGGTGTCGTCCTTGCGGTTGAAGAGGCCCATGACTGCTCCTTGGGGGACGGGCGCCGGGGGAGTCCCCGCGCTGTTGTTCAAGCTTCAACGATTTCGACTGTAGAGGCATTCCGTTGAAGATTCAACATCTGTCGAGGTATGGCGCTCGTCACACAAAGACGTGCGGGCGTCCGGCCCCCCGGACCGGACGCCCGCACGGGCTGCTGTGGAATACGCGGGATCAGGACCCGACGCTCACCGTGAACCGCTTCGGATTTCCGTCGTGCGCCGCACCCGAGACGTCCGGCTGCCCGTCCGGGCGGACGTCGTCGTAGGGGAAGGCGTAGCCGATGGGCGCGGCGGCGTGGACGGCGCGTGCCCAGTGGTTGGTCGACGGGTCGCGGTAGTAGTCGGCCGCCGTCGCGCCGTTCGGTTGGTCGGGGTGGGTCAGCAGAGTCGTCCGGTTGAAGGCGGCCGAGATCCGCGCCAGCAGCGCCTTCTTGTCGTCCGGGTCGCCCGGGTTGTTGGAGAACGGCCCGTGGTTGCAGGTGAAGACGTCCCGCGACGACGGCTTGGTGAAGGTGTGGCCGCCCGCGAAGGTGAGGACATCGCCGCTGACCCGCCCGGCGATCACGCCCCGCCCGCCCTGGAGGTCCACCCGCAGGTCCTCGGAGCGGTACTTCTCCCAGACCCGGTCGATGTAGCCGTCGAAGGCGTCCCGGAACGGCATCTCGGCCGGGCGGTCGAAGTACGGCGCCATGACGGTCTGCGGGGAGGTCACCCGCAGCACCCGGCCGTCGCCGCCGCGCACGATCAGCTTGTCCCAGGGCTGCCCGTCCTTCGCCGCCTGGGCGGTGAGGTCGTCCGCGATCCTCTCCATGGCCCCGGCCGGCAGCGGGGCGACGGCATGGGTCGCGTCGCCGGTCAGGGTGAGCCCGATGGGCAGTGCGGTGACGAGGTCGACGTAGCTGATGTTGGCGTACAGCTGCTGCGCGTTGAAGGTGAATTCGCAGAACGACCAGGTGCGGCCGTAGTTGGGGTCGGCGGGCGTGGCGAAGGCCGGTTCGACCAGCGACGGGCCGGGGTTGACGAAGAAGTCCAGCCTGCCGTCGCGCACGAAGTACACCCGTGCTCCGAACATCCGCGGCAGCGTGAGGACCACGGGCCCCTCGCCCGCGCCCTTGAGGGGGATGGCGCAGTCGACGCCCAGCGGGGTCTGCGGCGCCGAGGGGTTGGCGGGCTTGTGGACGCTGCCGTCGGCACGCAGCAGCACCCAGTCCCCGGAGCCGTCCTCGTGGCCGGTGACATAGGCGTGGACGGTGCCCGGCAGTGACTTGTTCTCCAGTGCCAGTTCACAGGTGGCGGGCGCGGCTCCGGCGCCGGGGCTGAGAGCGCTTCCCCACGCGGGGTAGCTGAGCGCGGTCGCGGTCGCGGCGGCGCCGGTCAGGAACATACGACGGGATATCACGGGGTGAACTCCTGCTGCTGTGGGGGGGAGTCGTGGGGGACTTCCACTCTTGCGACGGGTCCGGCAGGCGTCAATAGTTATGACTGAGAGCGCTCTCAGTGTGGGGGTGTATTCACAAGTCGTCACGATTAGAGGCCACTTGGACTTACGGACGGCGGTTGTTGGACTGCCGGGCACCCCAGCCGCCGTCTTCGTTGACGCTCCGGAGAGCCGAGGGCTACCCAGTCCCCATGCCTCGTAGATTCCGAGCGGCCTGCGCGCTGGCCGCCGCCCCCTGTGCCGTCCTCGCCCTGGCCGGGCCCGCGTCTGCGGCCCCACCGGACGACGGGCCCGGCGCCGTGTCCGCCTCCGGCGCCGGGCCCGTCCTCAGCTCCGGCAGGCTCACGGTGGCCGTCGCCGACGACTTCCCCCGCGTCCTGTCGTACACCGACCGCGCGTCCGGAGCCTCGCTGCTCGGCAGTACGGTCCCGGTCACCGCGGTGACCCTCAACGGCAAGGCGTACGAGGTCCGCCTCGCGGCCGCGCCCCGCATAGAGTCGTCCGCCGCGCACTACACGCTCGTCTTCCCCGAGCTGCCCGGCGTGGCGATGGACGCCGCGCTGACCGTCTCCGGCCGTGCCGTGACCTTCAGGATCACCGCCGTGCGTGACACCGAGGCCTTCCGGGTCGGCACCATCGACATACCCGGCCACGACCTGGTGTCCGTCGGAAGCACGGACCGGGGCGCGGCCACCGCGTTCACCCGGCTGGACCCGGACTCGACGCGGACCGCCGACGTGTTCGCGGACGTCACCGACGCCACCCCCGCCGACGCCGGCCCCGTCGGCGCCTCGTACGCCATCGTCAGCACCGCCTCCCTCGCCGCCGCCGTCGAGTCCAACTCCTCCTACGACCGGCCCAGCGGCCCGACCGGCGGCGACGACGCCCGCTTCTGGCACCGGGCCCGCAAGGGAGCCGACGGTTCCACGCGCGTCGGCGTCTGGTCCGGCCAGTGGACCTACCGCGGCGACGGCGCTCCGAGGCCGGAGAGCGGCGGGAACCTGCCGTGGGCGAAGGTCGTCGTCACCCCCGACGCCAACGGTGACAAAAAGGTCGACTGGCAGGACGGCGCGGTCGCCTTCCGCACCATCGGCGTCACCGCGCCCGGCAGCGAGGACACCCCGGACCGGGTCGTCACCCACATCCCGTTCAACTTCGCCAGCCAGGCCACCCACCCCTTCCTGCGCACCCTCGACGACGTCAAGCGCATCTCGCTCGCCACCGACGGGCTCGGCCAGCTCGCCGTCCTCAAGGGCTACGGCTCCGAGGGCCACGACTCGGCCCACCCCGACTACGGCGGCAACTACAACAAGCGCGCCGGCGGGCTCGCCGACCTCAACAAGCTGCTCGAGGACGGCGAGAAGTGGGGCGCGACCTTCGGCGTGCACGTCAACGCCACCGAGTCCTACCCGGAGGCGAACGCCTTCGACGAGCAGCTCGTCGACAAGAACAAGCCGGGCTGGAACTGGCTCAACCAGAGCTACTACATCGACCAGCGCCGCGACATCAACAGCGGTGACCTCGCCCGCCGCTTCCAGCAGCTCCGAGACGAGACCCACCCGAATCTGAACTTCCTCTACATCGACGTCTACTACACCCACGGCTGGATCGCCGACAAGACGGTCCAGGCGGTCCAGGACCAGGGCTGGCACGTCGGCACCGAATGGGCCGACAAGTTCGAGCGGGCCTCGCTCTGGTCCCACTGGGCCAACGACCTCGACTACGGCGGCGCCACCAACAAGGGCCTCAACTCGCAGATCATCCGCTTCATCCGCAACGGCGAGAAGGACATCTGGAACAACCACCCGGTCCTCGGCCAGACCGCCCTCGAGGACTTCGAGGGCTGGACCGGCGAGACCGACTGGAACGCCTTCTACGACAACATCTGGCAGCGCGACCTGCCCGCCAAGTACCTCCAGCACGAGCGGATCACCCGCTGGGACGGCAACGACATCCGCTTCACGGGCGGTCTGCGCGGCACCGTCGAGGACGGCCGCCGCACCTTCTACGACGACGGCCGCAAGGTCCTCGACGGCGACCGCTACCTGCTCCCGTGGGACGGCGGCAAGAAGCGGTACCACTACAACAAGGCGGGCGGCACGACCAGTTGGGCCGTGGACGGTCCCGGCTCGTACACCGTGTACGAGCTCACCGACAACGGCCGGGTGAAGACCGGCACCGTCCGCCCGGAGGGCGGCCGGATCACGCTCACCGCGACCGCCGGACAGCCGTACGTGCTCTACCCGCAGCGTGCGCCCGAGCAGCGCGACGCCCGCTGGGGCGAGGGCGGCCCGGTCGCCGACCCCGGCTTCAACGACGCCGCCCTCGCCGGCTGGACGAAGGAGGGCACGGCCCGCCGCGACACCGACGGCCGGGGCCGCAACAGCGCAGCGCTCGGCGGTCCCGGCGCCGCGTCCCTCACCCAGCGGATCACGGGACTGGAGGCGGGGAAGCGGTACTCCGCGTCCGCGTGGATAGAGATCGAACCCGGGAAGTCCCGCCGCACCACGCTGTCCGCCGGCGGTGAGTCAGTGACCGTCGAACGCTCCACGGCGAGGAACCAGGTCGCCGCCTCCGACTGGCACAGCACCTATTTCCAGCGGGCCAAGGTCGCCTTCACCGCACCGGACGACACCGCGACACTGCGGATCGAGTCCGCGCCCGGCAGCGACGCCCGGGTACGGATCGACGATGTGCGCGTCGTCGCAGGCGCGCCCGCCACCCGGCCGGGAACGCTCGTGCACGAGGACTTCGAGGCCGTCGACCAGGGCTGGGGCCCGTTCCTGAAGGGTGACGCCGGCGGGGTGACCGACCCCCGCACCCATGTGAGCCAACTGCACGCCCCCTACACCCAGTCCGGCTGGAACGGGAAGCTGATCGACGACGTGCTCAGCGGGAAGGAGTCCCTCAAGGCCCACGACGAGAACACCGGCCTCGTGTACCGCACGGCGCCCTGGACCGTACCGATGAAGGACGGCCGCAGCTACCGGGTCGAGTACGACTACCAGTCCAGCCACGCCGGCGCCTACGAGTGGGTGACCGGCTACGACCGGGCCACCGGCGGCTCGGTCGAGACCCGGCGCACCCCGGTCGGACAGCAGAGGACCACCGGCCGCTTCTCCGAGACCGTGACCGCGGGCTGCGGCGACACCTGGACCGGACTGCGCAAGCGCGGGGACGCTCCGGACGGCGCCGACTTCGTCATGGACGCCTTCACGGTCACCGACCTCGGCCCCGCGGCGCAGCAGACCGCGTGCGGCACCCTGGCGGTCAGCGCCCCACAGACCCTCGAACCCGGCGACAGGAACGAGATCAAGGCCGTCTTCACCAACGACGAGACCACCGCGGCGGGCGACGTCCGCCTCGGCCTCAGGCTCCCCGAGGGCTGGACCGCGGAGCCGGCCGGACCGGTGTCGTTCGAGACGGTCCCGCCCGGCGCCAAGGTCACCCGAACCTGGCAGGTGACGCCTCCGGCCGACGCCGAGTACCGCACGTACTCCATCGGCGCCGCGGCCGACTACACGGTGGGCGGCTCGGCGCGCGGGCTCACCGCCGCCATCTCGGTCCGCACCCTCCCGCCGCCACCTGCCGCCGACGCCTGGGCCAGCGATCTGGACTGGACGTCCGCCGAGAACGGCTGGGGCCCGGTCGAACGCGATCTGTCCAACGGCGAGACCGGCGCCGGTGACGGCACCCCGCTGCGGATCGGGGGAATGGCGTACGAGAAGGGCCTCGGCAGCCACGCCCCCGCGAAGATCCGCTACTACCTGGGCGGGAAGTGCACGTCCTTCACCGCTCAGGTGGGTGTGGACGACGTGCAGACCTCGCGCGGCAGCGTGCGTTTCGAGGTCCGTGCCGACGGCACGCAGAAGGCCGCCTCCCCGGTGCTGCGCGCCGCCGACCCGGCCTGGTCGCTGACCGCCGACGTCACCGGCGCCGACTACGTCGAGCTGGTCGTCACCGACGGCGGGGACGGCAACGGCAACGATCACGCCGACTGGGGCGCCGCACGCTTCCACTGCGGCGGCTGACGACCCCGGGTGGGCGGCCCGGTACGGTGGGCCGCCCACCCGGATTAACCCGAGCAGCGCACAGCGCCCGGCGTGGCTGTGACGTGACTCTCGGCCGGAGAGCTTGTCGGACCTCAACAAAGGGCCACCGCGCTGAGCTGGTGGTTGGCGCTCTGGGCCCAATGGTTCTGTCCAAGTCCGACAGGAGAACGGGCGCGAGACTGTACGGAGTCAACGGCGGGGTTTCCTTGGTCGGATCCGTAGGGTCGATGCATGACCGTTTTGGACGAGACCACCAGCGAGCCGAGCGACGCACGCGGCCGGGTGGCCGAGCTGCACGAGATCCGTGAGCAGGCGCTGGGCGGACCGAGCGAGAAGGCGACCGAGGCGCAGCATGCGAAGGGCAAGCTGACGGCTCGGGAGCGGATCGCGTTGCTGGTGGACGAGGGTTCGTTCCGTGAGGTGGAGCAGTTGCGCCGGCATCGGGCGACGGGTTTCGGCCTGGAGGCGAAGAAGCCGTACACCGATGGTGTGGTGACGGGCTGGGGGACGGTCGAGGGCCGGACGGTCTTCGTGTACGCGCATGATTTCCGGATCTTCGGCGGTGCGCTGGGCGAGGCCCATGCCACGAAGATCCATAAGATCATGGACATGGCGATCGCGGCGGGTGCGCCGCTGGTGTCGCTGAACGACGGTGCGGGCGCGCGTATCCAGGAGGGTGTGTCGGCGCTGGCCGGTTACGGCGGGATCTTCCAGCGCAACACCAGGGCCTCCGGGGTCATCCCGCAGATCAGTGTGATGCTGGGTCCGTGCGCGGGCGGTGCGGCCTACAGCCCGGCCCTGACGGACTTCGTGTTCATGGTCCGTGACACCTCGCAGATGTTCATCACCGGTCCGGACGTGGTCAAGGCGGTCACGGGCGAGGAGATCACGCAGAACGGCCTGGGCGGTGCGGACGTGCACGCCGAGACCTCGGGCGTGGCGCACTTCGCCTACGACGACGAGGAGACCTGCATCGCCGAGGTCCGCTACCTCCTGTCGATGCTCCCCTCGAACAACCGGGAGAACCCGCCCACTGCCTCGTGCGACGACCCGGCCGAGCGCCGTTCGGACGTACTCCTCGACCTGGTCCCCGCCGACGGCAACCGGCCCTACGACATGGCCAAGGTGATCGAGGAGCTCGTCGACGACGGCGAGTACCTGGAGGTCCACGAACGCTGGGCCCGCAACATCATCTGCGCACTGGCCCGGCTGGACGGACAGGTCGTGGGCATCGTCGCCAACCAGCCCCAGTCCCTCGCGGGTGTGCTGGACATCGAGGCCTCCGAGAAGGCCGCCCGCTTCGTTCAGATGTGCGACGCCTTCAACATCCCGATCCTCACCCTGCTCGACGTACCCGGCTTCCTGCCCGGCGTCGACCAGGAGCACGGCGGCATCATCCGCCACGGCGCCAAACTGCTCTACGCGTACTGCAACGCCACCGTCCCCCGCATCTCGCTCATCCTGCGGAAGGCGTACGGCGGTGCCTACATCGTCATGGACTCCCAGTCCATCGGCGCGGACCTCACCTACGCCTGGCCGACGAACGAGATCGCGGTCATGGGCGCGGAGGGCGCGGCGAACGTCATCTTCCGCCGGCAGATCGCCGACGCCGAGGACCCCGAGGCGATGCGCAAGCGCATGGTCAAGGAGTACAAGGCCGAACTCATGCACCCGTACTACGCGGCGGAGCGCGGCCTCGTCGACGACGTCATCGACCCGGCCGAGACCCGCGAGGTGCTCATCCGCTCCCTCGCGATGCTGCGTACCAAGCACGCCGACCTGCCGTCCCGCAAGCACGGCAACCCCCCGCAGTGATCCTGCGACCGGACTGGAGCCCCACATCATGAGCACTCCCAGCGATCCGTCCTCACTCCTGCGCGTCGAGAAGGGTCACGCCGACCCCGAGGAGCTGGCCGCCATCACCGCGGTCCTGCTGGCCCGCGCGGCCGGCCGGCCCGACGAGACCCCGGCCCACCGCGGCCGCACCACGGCCGGCTGGCGCCGCCTGGAACGCCAGAGCGGCTTCCGCCCCTCCCACAGCTGGCAGGGCTGATCCCCCGACCCGTCAGGCCCCGCACACGACCGTGTGCGGGGCCTGACGCATGCCGCACCGGCCGCTCTGCCATCACGAGGGCGGCCGCCCCTGCTTCCACCTCCCAAGGGCCGGCGGCGCTGCCGTCCGGTTCGACGCCGTACTTGCGAAGTCGCTCCGCCTCCGGGCGCTGTCCCGTCCGTGCCCGCAGCTCCGCCATGATCCAGAGGGCCCCTCTCGTTGCGGTCATCAGCTCGCGCCGGACCCGGCCGGCCCCGCCCACGACGAAGGCCCCGTACTCCACAGGCAGGAGCACGGGGCCTTCGTCACAGGCGTTCGGCGCGCGAGCGCGGGCCGCCGGTGACCGCAGGGACGGTTACCGCAGACGCGCCATCAGTGCGTGCTCGACGAGGGTGATGAGGGCGCTCTTGGCGTCGGCGCGGTGGCGGGCGTCGGTGGTGATGATGGGGGTGTCGGGGCCGATCTGGAGTGCTTCGCGGACTTCTTCGGGGTTGTAGGGCTGGTGTCCGTCGAAGCCGTTGAGGGCGATGACGAAGGGCAGTCCGGAGTTCTCGAAGTAGTCGACGGCGGGGAAGCAGTCGGCGAGGCGGCGGGTGTCGACGAGGACGACGGCGCCGATGGCGCCGCGGACGAGGTCGTCCCACATGAACCAGAAGCGGTCCTGTCCGGGGGTGCCGAACAGGTACAGGATCAGGTCCTGGTCGAGGGTGATGCGGCCGAAGTCCATGGCGACGGTCGTCGTCGTCTTGTCGCCGGTGTGGGTGAGGTCGTCGATGCCCGCGGACGCGGAGGTCATGACGGCTTCGGTACGCAGCGGGTTGATCTCCGAGACGGCGCCGACGAACGTGGTCTTGCCCACGCCGAAGCCGCCCGCCACCACGATCTTCGCGCTGGTGGTTGAGCGGGCAGCACCGCCGCTAGAGCTTGCGAAGTCCACTGAGCACCCTTTCGAGCAGTGTCACGTCTGGCTGGCCGCCGGCGGACTCGTCGCCGCCGGGCTGATGGATGGCGACAAGTCCGGCCTCCGCCAGGTCGGCGACGAGGATCCGGGCAACGCCGAGGGGGATGGAGAGGAGGGCCGAGATCTCGGCGACCGACTTGATCTCGAAGCACAGCCGGCAGATCCGCTGGTGCTCGGGCAACTGCCCCTGCAGCCGGGACGGATCGGCCGTGGTGCTGACCAGCGCCTCGATGGCGAGCTGGTATCGCGGCCGGGTCCGGCCGCCGGTCATGGCGTACGGACGGACCAGCGGGTTGTGCCTGCCGGACCCGCCGCCCGACGCGTTGGAGGGCCCCTGTGCCCGCCGCGGCGACGTCGGCTGGTCCCTGGGTGCTCCTCCGGGGCCCTGCGGCCCCGTGGGCGTACCCGGCTGGTGCTGACCGTACGCAGGGTCGTAGGACGGCTGGTAGGGCGACTGCGGCTGCTGATAGGGCGACTGGGCGCCCTCTCTGCCCGGCGCAGGAGGAAAGTTGAAGCGGTTGTCTGTGTGCTCACCGTGCGGCTGATGACCACCCTCGTAAGGGCGCCCGCCTGGGGGTGTTGCCACGATTCCTCCTCCGACTGCCTGTCGCCGGTCCCTGTCCCTGTGGAGCCCGCGCCACCGCACCTTAACGGTGCGGTGGCGTGAAACGCACTGTCTGTCTACTGATCAAGAAGCACGAACGCTCAGTTGAGCAGGCTTCCCTGGAGCTCCGCACGCAGGTCTGGGGTGAGGACGCTGCCCGCACGGTCGACCAGGAGTGCCATCTCGTAGCCGACGAGGCCGATGTCCGCCTCGGGGTGGGCGAGGACGGCCAGCGAGGAGCCGTCGGAGATGGACATGATGAAGAGGAAGCCGCGCTCCATCTCCACGACCGTCTGGTTGACGGCGCCGCCTTCGAAGATCCGGGATGCTCCCGCGGTCAGCGAAGTCAGGCCGGAGGCCACGGCCGCCAGCTGATCGGCGCGGTCGCGCGGGAAACCTTCGGACATCGCCAGCAGGAGTCCGTCGGCGGAGACCACCACCGTGTGGGACACCCCGGGGGTGTTGTCCACGAAGTTGGTGATCAACCAGTTCAGATTCTGCGCCGCCTGGCTCATCGGGCTCACACTAACGCTCCTGGTTGTAGGTACTGCCCGGGCCGTGGCCCGGTCCGTTCGTGTCCGTTCCCGCGCTGCGTCCCTGCTGGACACCGCGCCGCAGGTTGCTCAACCTGCCGCGCACGTCCTCAGGGGCACGGGAGACCTGTGGGCCGCCCTGCGGGGTCTGCTCGGCCGTGCCCTCGATCAGGTTGGCCTTGGGCACCCGCCGGGGAAGACCGGACGAGGTGACCCCGCCCGCCTTCGGGTCCCGAAGCTTCTCCGCCCGCTGCCAGCGCTCGTCGTTGGCCGAACGCCAGGAGTCGGAGCCCGCCTCGCCGCCGAAGCCGCCCGCGTCGCTGCCGTCCGCTTCCGCGGTCTGCCCGTTCTGCCCCGTGGAGGGAGGCTGCTCGGACCCCTGCGGCCACGGCGACTGCGACTGCGACTGCTGGGCCGGCGGCGTCTGGCTGCCGCCGCGCCGGGGGAGGCCGGCATCCGTCAGCTCGTGGCTGCTGCTCGGAGACGGTCCCGGACGGTCGAAGCCTACGCGGTCCTGACCGTTCGTGGGAACGCCGGCTGAAGATTCCGCTTCGGCCCGGTAATCCGGCTGCTGCGCGTCCTCGTAGCCGCCCTGACCGGCCCACTGCGCCTGCTGGGACTGGGTGTTGTACTGGCCGTCGTACTGCGGCTCGGCGCTCTGCGGTTCCTGGTATGTGGCTTCCGCATATGCCTGGTGCGAATCCTGGCGCCCGCCGTGCTCCGGGTAGCCGCCGGCTGCCGGCCGGTACGCGTCCTCGTAGCCGCCCTGGTACTGGTCGTACCCGGACTGCTGGTTCTGCTCGTACGACGGCTGCTGGTTCTGCGCGTAGCCCTGGGCGTACTCCTGGCCGTACTCGGAGCCGTGCTCCTGCTGAGGCTCCTGGCGCTGCTCGTACGGCATCTCGTCGCGGTACAGCGGCCGCTCGCCGCCCTGTGCCTGGGCCTCCAGGGCCGCGCGGCGCTCCTCGCGCATCAGGGAGCGGCCCACGGGGTCGAGCTGGGCCGAGGAGTCCTCGGAGGGCTGCTCGTAGCGGGAGTCGTCGAAACCGAGCTCCGCCGCGGTCCGCAGCGGGGCGGACTCGTACGACTGCTGCTCCGGGATGATCTGCGAGACCGTGAAGTCGTCCTCCGGCAGCGCCTCGCCACCGCCACCGTGGGTGATGGCGTCGGGGAGCATGACCAGCGAGGTGGTGCCGGCCTGCTCGCCGGAGGGGCGCAGCTGGACACGGATGCCGTGCCGGTCGGCCAGGCGGCCGACCACGAACAGGCCCATGCGCTGGGAGACGGCGGCGTCCACGGTCGGCGGGTTGGCCAGCTTGTGGTTGATGTCCGCGAAGTCCTCGGCGGTGAGGCCGATGCCCTTGTCGTGGATCTCGACCATCACACGGCCGTCGGGCAGCCGGGTCGCGGTGACGCGGACCTTGGTCTGCGGCGAGGAGAACGTGGTGGCGTTCTCCAGCAGCTCGGCGAGCAGGTGCACGAGGTCGGTCACGGCCTGGCCGTGGATCTCGGTCTCCGGGACGCCGGTGAGCTCGATGCGCTCGTAGGACTCCACCTCGGAGGAGGCGGCGCGCAGCACGTCCACCAGCGGCACCGGCTGGTTCCAGCGGCGGCCGGGCTCCTCGCCGGCGAGGATGAGGAGGTTCTCGCCGTTGCGGCGCATACGGGTCGCCAGGTGGTCCAGCTTGAAGAGGTTCTCCAGCTGGTCCGGGTCGGCCTCGTTGTTCTCCAGGTCGGTGATCAGGGTCAGCTGGCCCTCGATCAGTGACTGGTTGCGCTGGGACAGGTTGGTGAAGATCGCGTTGACGTTGCCCCGGAGCATGGCCTGCTCGGCGGCGAGCCGGACGGCCTCGCGGTGCACCTGGTCGAAGGCGCGGGCGACCTCGCCGATCTCGTCCTGGGTGTTGATCGGGATCGGCTGCACACGGGTGTCGACCCGGCCCGGCTCGGTGCGGGACAGCTGGTCGACGAGCATCGGCAGGCGCTGCTCGGCGATCCCGAAGGCGGCGGTGCGCAGCTGGCGCATCGAGCGGCTCATCTGGCGGGCCATGAGGCCGGCCAGGATGAAGGCGGCGAGCAGGGCGATGACGACGATGAGGCCGGTGGTGATGGCGTCGGTGCGGGCGTCGTCGGAGATCTCGGCGGCCTCGGCCACGGCCCGGTCCACGAGGTCGTTCTCGATCTCCGTGTAGCCGTCGAACTTGGCGGTGGCGGCGCCCATCCACGTCTCGGGCGTGACGTCCTGCGTCTTCAGCTTGTCCGGGCTGGTGCCGGAGCCGATCGCGGTCGCCATGCCGGTGAAGACCGAGCCGTCGGGGCCCTTCGGCGGGTCGAGGCCGGCGGCCGCCAGGCGCTTGCCGCCCTCGGTGGCCTTGGCCGTCATGATTTCCTTGAGCCGCGCGGTGTCGGCCTCCGTACCGCCGGAGACGTACTCGCCGATCGCGATCTGCTCGAGGTAGTTGTACGAGTTGAAGGCGATCGTCTGCTTCTCGAGGACGTTCTCGTCCTTGCTCGGCCGCAGCAGCAGGTGCATACCGATCGAGCGCTGCAGCGACGCGGCGGCCTTGGCGAGCTGGACCGCGTAGACGGTACGGCCGTAGCTGGTGACGTTGCCGGTGCCGAGGCCGAGCTCGTTGGCGAACTCCATCAGCACGTGCTGGATCTTGACGTAGCCTTCTTCGGTCTGCACCGGGTCGAGGGCCTTGGTGTAGGCCGCCTTGCGCAGATCGTCGAGCTTCGGCTCCTCCTGCCGGAACAGCTGGAGACGGCGCTCGAGACCCTGCCCGTCGGGCATGTTCTCGACGGCCTCGTCGAACTTGACCGCGGCCGCGTCGGTGGTCTCGTACGCCTCGGTGACGACCGACACCTGGCGGGCGTCCTCGCTGGTGGCCAGCAGCAGGGGCTGTGCGGTCAGGTCACGCTCGTTGAGGAGGGCCTGGCCGTACTCGGAGGCGGCGCGAACGATCAGCGCCGTCTTCTCCGCGTCCTGCGCCTCGCTCCAGGTGTCGATCGACTGCTTGACCTGGAAGCCGCCCATCATCAGGCCGACGAGCACGGGTATCAGCAGGATCGCGTTCAGCCGGGTGGGCACCCGCCAGTTGCGTGGGGACAGGCGGCTGGAACCGCCGCCGGAACCGCCGCTGAAACCGCCGACGGCCGGGGAAGTGCCGGAAGCTCCCGCCGCATCCACAGGCGACGCCGCGGTGCGCGACGGCGGCGGGGTGAAGTTGCCCCGTTCCTGCTGCTCTGCGGAGCTCGTCTTGCTTCGCCTCACTCGACCAACAACCTCTCGGCGTCGGCACCTACGCTGTGCCGTGTTTCGTTCAGAGCCGTACTACTCGGCAGTTCGAGGAATTCCAGCACGTCGAGCGGCTCCATTCCAAACACTCGGAATCAGGGATTCCGAGTGGCTCACGCCCCACATAAAACGGGCATAAAGAACGAGCCCCGTCAAAAGGCGAGGCTCATGTGAGCACAGTGGTACCGCGCGTGTGCGCCGGGTGTCCGCTGCGCTGGAATTCTCTGTCGAAATGTTATGAACACGGAGGCGGGCCGTGTCAAAAGACACAGCCCGCTCCGGCGTCAACTACGACAACTACCGTATTGCGCTGTCTACTTGGCCAATCTACTTGAGCCGGGCCATCAGTGCGTGCTCGACGAGGGTGATGAGGGCGCTCTTGGCGTCGGCGCGGTGGCGGGCGTCGGTGGTGATGATGGGGGTGTCGGGGCCGATCTGGAGTGCTTCGCGGACTTCTTCGGGGTTGTAGGGCTGGTGTCCGTCGAAGCCGTTGAGGGCGATGACGAAGGGCAGTCCGGAGTTCTCGAAGTAGTCGACGGCGGGGAAGCAGTCGGCGAGGCGGCGGGTGTCGACGAGGACGACGGCGCCGATGGCGCCGCGGACGAGGTCGTCCCACATGAACCAGAAGCGGTCCTGTCCGGGGGTGCCGAACAGGTACAGGATCAGGTCCTGGTCGAGGGTGATGCGGCCGAAGTCCATGGCGACGGTCGTCGTCGTCTTGTCCCCGGTGTGCGTGAGGTCGTCGATGCCCGCGGACGCGGAGGTCATGACGGCCTCGGTGCGCAGCGGGTTGATCTCCGAGACGGCGCCGACGAACGTGGTCTTGCCCACGCCGAAGCCGCCCGCCACCACGATCTTCGCGGAGGTCGTCGACCGGGCCGAACCGCCGCTAGAGCTTCCGAAGTCCACTGAGCACCCTTTCGAGCAGTGTCACATCCGGCGTGCCGCCGGCCTCTCCGTTGCCCGGCTGGTGAATGGCCACCATGCCGGCCTCTGCCAGGTCGGCGACGAGGATCCGCGCGACACCGAGCGGCATCGACAGCAGCGCCGAGATCTCGGCGACCGACTTGACCTCCCGGCACAGATGGCAGATCCGCTGGTGCTCGGGAAGCAACCCGGCGAGCAGAGCCGGGTCGGCCGTGGTGCTGACCAGCGCCTCGATGGCGAGCTGATAGCGCGGCCGGGTCCGGCCGCCGGTCATGGCGTACGGACGTACCAGCGGCTGGTCGCCCTCGTCCCCGTACGCGTCTACCGACGTGCCGTACGGATCGTGAGAGGCGGGTGGCGGGGTCATGAATCCTCCGGGCGTGACAGCAAGTGGTCGGCTGTGCCGTCTGGCTGGGCCGGTGGGGGGCCGTTGGCGGCCGTGCAGGGACGGTGCAGTGGCGTACGGGCGAGCCGGTGCGTGGGGTACGTCTCGCCGCTCGAGGATCAGTGCAGAAGGCTCCCCTGGAGCTCGGCGCGCAGGTCCGGAGTGAGGACGCTGCCCGCACGGTCGACCAGCAGTGCCATCTCGTAGCCGACGAGGCCGATGTCGCAGTCGGGGTGCGCGAGCACGGCCAGCGAGGACCCGTCGGAGACGGACATCAGGAACAGGAATCCGCGTTCCATCTCGACAACGGTCTGGCTCACCGGACCGCCCTCGAAGATCCGGGACGCCCCCGCGGTCAGCGAGGTCAGGCCGGAGGCCACGGCCGCCAGCTGATCGGCGCGGTCGCGCGGGAAACCTTCGGACATCGCCAGCAGAAGACCGTCGGCGGAGACCACCACCGTGTGCGACACCCCGGGGGTGTTGTCCACGAAGTTGGTGATCAACCAGTTCAGATTCTGCGCCGCCTGGCTCATCGGGCTCAACTAACGCTCCTGCTGGTGAGAGGGGCCGAGGTCGAAGCTTCCGGTCGTCGAGCTGTTCTGCTGACGGCCTTGCTGGATGCCCCGGCGGAGATTGGTCAGCCGGCCGCGCACGTCGTCGGGCGCGCGCGAAACCTGCGGACCGGCCTGGTGGTTCTGCTCCTGAGCGGTTCCCGCCACAAGGTTGGCGCGGGGGACCCGCCGGGGCAGGCCGGAGGTGGTGACGCCGCCGGCCGCGGGCTTTCTGACCCGCTCGGCCTGACGTACCAACTCGTCGTTGGGCGAGGAGCGCCAGGCACCGCTCGCGTGGGACGCGCCCGCCGGGGTCACCGGGTTCGGCGCGGGGTTGCGCTGCGGCATCGGCTGAGCGGGACGCTCGGCAGGCGCCGGCGCCTGCTCGGCGGACCGGTCGCCGCCGTGCGCACCGCGGAACCAGTTGGTCTCCAGAGTGTCGTACAGCGGGGTACGGCCGTCACCCGGGCCGGCCGGCGGCAGTGCTTCCGGCTGCTGCGGAGCGGGCAGCCCGGCCACCGGCTGACGCGGCGGCGCGAAGCCCGACTCGTCCCGCCGCTGCGGAGCGGGCGGCTGCGGCGCCCCGAGGTCCGGCCGGGCGAACCGGTCCGTGGAAGCCGGGTCCTGCGCGTCCGGACGGCCGTACTGACCGGCGCCGGACGGGTTCGGCGCTCCGAACACGTCGGGGCGTACGAACTGCTCCTGCGCGGCCGGGCGGTCGGCCCGCGGCGGACCGGCGTTGAAGTCGGGACGCGCGAACTCGGCCGTCGAACCGGGGCCGCGGTTGCTGTCGTGGTCCTCGTGACCGCGCGGCGTGTCCGCGGACGGACGCTGCGGCTGCGACGCCTGGTCGCTGCCCCAGCTGGTGGCCTGCGGGCGCTGCGGCCGCGGCGGAACGGGCTTGTCGCGCCGCGGGGCGAGCGGGCCACCGGGCAGCTCCGCGCGGGTGCCACCGGCCGCCGGCAGCTGCCGGTCCCGGTCGCCGCCTGCGGGCCCGGCAGCCTGGAAGCCGTTCTGCGGAGCCTCGTTACGGACCGGGGCGCCCTGCGCGGGGCCGGAGCCGAAGGGATCGCCCTGGCGGGCACCGTCCTGCATGGAGCCCTGCCGGCCGGTGCCCTGGCCGTACTGGCCCTGACCCTGGCCGTACTGGCCCGAGCCCTGGCCCTGGCTGTGCCGGTCCTGGCCGTACTGGCCCGGTCCCTGCTGGCCCTGCCTCTGCTGGTTCTGACTCTGCTGGCCCTGGCCGTGCTGGGCCTGGACGGGACGTCCGGAGCCGTCGCGGGCGGGCAGCGCGACACGAGGCGCCGCACCGGCACCCACCTGACCGCGCGCCGTACCGGCACCGAGCAGGCCACCGGGCGCGTTGCCCGCGCCCGAGGGGGCGCCACCGGGCCGGCCGCCGTTGCCGTTGCCACCATCGGGACCCGATCGGCCGGCGCCGCCGGGCCGGCCGGGCAGACCGGCCGGAGCACCGCCGTCGGCCGGCGCAACGGCGCCCTGGCCGCCCGCACCGGGCTTCGACGGGGCCTTCTTGCCGCCCTGGGCGACGTCCACGGGCAGCATGACCAGCGCGGTCGTGCCGCCGGAGTCGGACGGACGCAGCTGGATACGGATGCCGTGGCGCAGCGACAGCCGGCCGACCACGAACAGACCCATGCGGCGCGAGACCGAGACGTCCACGGTGGGCGGCGACGCCAGCCGCTCGTTGATCGCGGCCAGGTCCTCGGGGGAGAGGCCGATGCCGGTGTCATGGATCTCGACGAGGACGCGGCCGTCGGGCAGCGCGTGACCGGTGACCTTGACCTTGGTCTGCGGGGAGGAGAACGAGGTCGCGTTCTCCAGCAGCTCCGCGAGCAGGTGCACGAGGTCGTTGACGACGCGGCCCGCGACCTCGGTGGCGGGCACGGAGGCCAGTTCGATGCGCTCGTACTGCTCCACCTCGGAGGCGGCGGCACGAAGCACGTCGACCAGCGGCACGGGGCGGGTCCAGCGGCGGCCCGGCTCCTCACCGGCGAGGACGAGGAGGTTCTCGCCGTTCCGGCGCATACGGGTCGCGAGGTGGTCCAGCTTGAACAGCGAGGACAGCTGGTCCGGGTCCGCCTCACGCGACTCCAGCTCCGAGATGAGCGAGAGCTGACGCTGGATAAGACCCTGGCTGCGGCGCGAGAGGTTGGTGAACATCGCGTTGACGTTGCCTCGCAGCAGCGCCTGCTCCGCGGCGAGGCGGACCGCCTCGCGGTGCACGTCGTCGAAGGCCGCGGCCACCTTGCCGATCTCGTCGCGGGAGTGGACACCGACGGACTCGACGGAGGTGTCGACGTCCTGCGGGTCGGACTCCGAGAGCTGCTTGACCAGCTCGGGCAGTCGGTCCTGGGCGACCTTGGTCGCCGTGTCCTGCAGCCGGCGCAGCGAGCGGATCATGGAGCGGGCCACGACGAAGGCGCCGACGAGGGACACACCGAGGACGATGAGGATCAGCGCACCGTTGATGATCGCGTCGCGCTGGGACGCCTCGCGCAGATTGCGGGCCTCGGCCTCCATCTGGCCGAGCAGCGTCTGCTCGATGGTCTTCATCGCGTTGATGCGGACCGAGTAGTCGTCGGTCCAGTCCAGGTGGGACCGCTCGTCCAGTTCCTTGAGAGCGCCCTGTGTGCTCAGCACCCGCTTGGCGTATTGCTCGGCCGCGGTGATCGTCGGGTTCTCGTTCTCCAGCGGAGCCATCAGCTCCTGGGAGTCACCGCCGATGGACTCGTAGATCGACCCGAAGCTCTTGAGCTCCGTCTCACCGTTCTCGAGGGCCGCCTGTCCGTAGAGGCGGTCGTTCTCGGTGAGTCCGGGGACGTCCTTGGTGTCGCCGCCGGGGAGGGCCGCCGCGATCACCGCACGCTGGATGGACGCGTACTCCTTGGCGGACGAGAAGGCCGCGAGGGCGCGGGTCCGCTTGATCATCTCCGGGTTGCTGGTCGCCTGCGCCATGTCCGCGGAGAGGCTCAGCAGCGACTCGATCAGCCGGCTGTAGCTCTCGATGGTCTGCGACTTGGGGATCTTCCCCTTGTAGGCGTTGGTCCGGATGTTCTTGAGGTTGTTGACCTGGACCGCGATCTGGTTGGCGTTGGCCCGGATGGACTCCAGCGCCTCGTCGTCGTCCTTGTTCGGGATCGAGCGCGTGGCGTCGAGGAACGCCTTGCGGGCGCGGTCGGTCTGGGTACGCGGGCCGGAGACCTTGAAGTCGGTGTCGACGGCGCCGTTGACCAGCGGACCGGCGGACAGGTCGCGCTCCTGCTGGAGCGCGTGCGCCAGCTCGGTCGCTTCCGTCGTCATCTTGGTGAGCAGCTGCATGTGATCCAGCTGCTTCATGTCGTCCATGGACTCGTTGATACGGAGTCCGCCCAGCGTGGTCGCCGCGACGACCGGCAGGGTGAGCAGCGACACCAGACGCGTGCTGATGCGCCAGTTGCGCAGCGCTATTCGCGATCCGGTGTCCGTGGGGCCCTTCAGCGGGGCGGGGGAGCCCGCCGCGTCGCCGGGGGGTGTCTTGGCACCGGAAGCCTTGCCGCCGGGCGTCCTGGCACCGGCGCGGCCTGAGCGCTCGCCGCCGTCACCGGACGCCGTCGGTCCCTGGTTGTGGGTGTGCTGGGGTGAGGAGCCGCGGTCGGTTCCACCGCGCGGCTCCTGCTCAGATGCGGCTTCCCCTTGGCCCTGGTGGGCCTGGGGACGCCCCATGCCATCCCTCTTGAAACGTCCCTGCACTAGCGTCGCAACCTCTGGACCAGGCGTCCCTCCGCTTGTACGGCGGGACGGTGTCGGCGTCGTGGGGCATGGATCGAGCCCCATGGTGGTCGTGATTGACCGGCGCTGCTCCCCCCTTCCCGCCGCAACTCGGCGCTGCGTTGCGCCCATGCGCGCCGGCCTTGAACCCGCGGCGGTCCGTGGAATTCCAGCACAGTGCAGGATCTCCAACAAGGGCCCCGTACCGGGCTGTGACCTGTATGACACCGTGTAAGCAACAGGTCACAAGTCGTAGAAGCCGTTCTCGGAGGAAACGGACTTTACGCTATGAGTCGCGTAGGGGTGGGGGGTGTCCCAGTCGCGATGATCAGGAGCGGAATGGTCGCTTCAGGGGCTTAATGTCCGATTCCGGATCGAGGGTCGACGGTCCGGTTTGCCGGAATTGCCTGTCCGCTCGTGAGCAAACTCACACGATGATCGTTGAGTCTTCCTGGCTTTCGACGGGAATTCGCTGTTTAGCCTGACGCTTTACAAGGATCGGCACCCCGTCAACCGCGCTGCTCCGCAGCGCCGCACCCCGACAAGGTCAGACACCACACATGAAGACGACGACGATGTTCCGCAACATAGCCAACCCCCGGCGCACCACCCTCGCCCACCTCAAGGACGCGGAAGAACTCCAGACGCCGGAGCAGCCGGAGCACGCGCTCGATCTTCCCACCCAGACCGCCAACCCGCGCCGCACGATCCTCATGGACGCGCCGGCTTCTTAGGGGCTCGGTTCGCCTCCGGGGCGCTCTGTGCGTGTGCCGACGGTCGATCGTGCTCGGTCCCTCGTTCCTCGGGACCTCCGCGTGTTCTCCCTTTCGGCACCCGCGGGCCCCTTCGGCTCACTCGCCCACGGCGCCGGCCCGGTCGTGAGCGCGGCCCACGGGCACAGTCCGGACGTGTCTCGGCGCTCTGGGGCGGGTCCGGTCGTAGCCGTGGCCGACGGGGCCGTCCGGCGGGTGGACCCGCCGCGGGAGCCCACCGGGCCGACCCGGCGGTAATGGGGACGAAGGGCGACCCCTCACCGCGTTAGCCTGGAGCGTCAGTCTCCGGCCAGCGACCAAGTAGTGAGGGGCGACAGCATCCCGTGCGCATCGCCAGGTTCTCCATCGACGGCAATGTCGCCTTCGGCGCGGTCGAGGACGGGCCCGACGGCCTCGTCCTCGACATCATCAAGGGCATTCCGTACGCCGACTTCGAGCTCTCCGGCACCAAGGTCCCGCTGAGCAAGGTCCGGCTGCTGCCGCCCGTGCTTCCCAACAAGGTCGTGGCCATCGGCCGCAACTACGCGGAACACGCGGCGGAGCTCGGCAACGAGGTCCCCGACGTACCCGTCGCGTTCTTCAAGCCCACCACCTCGGTGATCGGCTCCGGCGACGCCATCGAGTACCCCTCGTTCTCCAACGAGCTGCACCACGAGGCCGAGCTCGCCGTCGTCATCGGCCGCATGTGCCGCGAGGTCCCGCGCGAGCGCGTCAAGGACGTGATCCTCGGCTACACCTGCGCCAACGACGTCACCGCACGCGACGTGCAGAAGCGCGAGAAGCAGTGGGCCAGGGCCAAGGGCTTCGACACGTCGTGCCCGCTCGGCCCCTGGGTGGAGACCGACCTCGACCCCGCCGACGTGACCATCCAGTGCACGGTCAACGGCGAACAGCGCCAACTGGGGCGCACCAGCGAGATGGTCCGGTCCGTCGAGGACCTGATCGTGCACATCACCGAGGCCATGACGCTGCTCCCGGGCGACGTCGTCCTCACGGGCACCCCCGCGGGGGTCGGCCCGATCAACGTCGGCGACGAGGTCGCCGTCACCATCGAAGGTATCGGCACTCTCACCAACAAGGTGATCAAGCGTGGCTAACGACGGCTCCGTCCGCGTACGTTTCTGTCCCTCCCCGACCGGCAACCCCCACGTGGGCCTGGTCCGCACGGCGCTGTTCAACTGGGCCTACGCCCGGCACACCGGCGGCACCATGGTCTTCCGCATCGAGGACACCGACGCGGCCCGCGACTCGGAGGAGTCGTACGAGCAGCTGCTCGACTCGCTGCGCTGGCTCGGACTCGACTGGGACGAGGGCCCCGAGGTCGGCGGCCCGCACGGCCCCTACCGCCAGTCGCAGCGGATGGACATCTACCAGGACGTCGCGAAGAAGCTCCTCGCCGCCGGCCACGCCTACCACTGCTACTGCACCGCCCTCGAGCTCGAGGCCCGCCGCGACGCCGCCCGCGCCGCCGGCAAGCCCTCCGGCTACGACGGCAAGTGCCGCACGCTGACCGCCGAGGAGCGGGCCGCGTACGACGCCGAGGGCCGCGAGTCGATCGTCCGCTTCAAGATGCCCGAGGAGCCGATCACCTTCACCGACCTGGTGCGCGGCGAGCTGACCTTCACCCCGGACAACGTCCCGGACTACGGCATCGTCCGCGCCAACGGCGCCCCGCTGTACACGCTGGTCAACCCGGTCGACGACGCGCTGATGGAGATCACCCACGTCCTGCGCGGCGAGGACCTGCTCTCCTCCACCCCCCGCCAGATCGCGCTCTACAAGGCGCTGATCGAGCTGGGCGTCGCCAAGGAGATCCCCTCCTTCGGCCACCTGCCGTACGTCATGGGCGAGGGCAACAAGAAGCTCTCCAAGCGCGACCCGCAGGCGTCGCTCAACCTCTACCGGGAGCGCGGCTTCCTCCCCGAGGGTCTGCTGAACTACCTGTCCCTGCTCGGCTGGTCCTTCTCCGCCGACCAGGACATCTTCACCATCCCCGAGATGGTGGCGAAGTTCGACCTCGCGGACGTCAACGCCAACCCGGCGCGCTTCGACCTGAAGAAGGCCGAGGCGATCAACGCCGACCACATCCGCATGCTCGACGTGAAGGCGTTCACCGAGGCGTGCGAGCCGTGGCTCCGGGCGCCGCACGCCAACTGGGCGCCGGAGAACTTCGACCGCGCCGCGTGGGAGGCCATCGCCCCGCACGCCCAGACGCGCCTGACGGTCCTCTCCGACATCACGCAGAACGTCGACTTCCTCTTCCTGGACGAGCCGGTCGAGGACGAGGCGTCCTGGACCAAGGCCATGAAGGGCGACCCGGTGGCCCTGCTCACCACCGCCCGCGCCAGGCTCGAGGCCGCGGACTGGAGCAGCCCCGAGTCCCTCAAGGAGGCCGTCCTGGCCGCCGGTGAGGAGCACGGCCTGAAGCTCGGCAAGGCCCAGGCCCCGGTCCGCGTCGCGGTCACCGGCCGCACGGTCGGCCTGCCGCTCTTCGAGTCGCTGGAGATCCTGGGCAAGGAGAAGACCCTGGCCCGCATCGACGCGGCCCTGGCGAAGCTCGCCGCGTAATCCCGCACATCCCTCAGGGGCGGTGGCCGGACAGGCTGCCGCCCCTGAGGCTTGTCCATGCCTGGGGCTAGTGTTCGCGGTGATCCCGAACGACACGGCTCCCTGGGGGACCTCCATGCCCATGCGCGCGCCCGACTTCTCCTGGCACTTCACACCGGGCAACCGGTTCGAGGAGGAGAGCGGGCACATCGGCACCATGTCCCTGGTCACCGGCGGTGAACTGTGGCTGCCCACGGGCAGGGTCGTGGCGTGCGACCCCTTCGTCGCGCTCGGCACCGGTGAGTCCGAGCCGTTCACCGCGGGCGTCGCACCCGGCCGGTATCACGTCGAGTGCGCCGTCGCCACGATCACCGAGCCCGACGAGCAGCTCGCCGACGACGAGCCGCCGCATCTGCGGATCGCCGCCGCCCGCCTGGTGATCAAGGACAGCACGCCGGTCAGCTGGGAGATCGCCCACCAGGCCGGCCAGGACCCGGCGGAGCTGGCCGACGACGAGTTCTTCGCGTACGGGGTCGACGCCGGCACCGGCTGCTTCTACGACGCCGCGTGCGACGAGTCCTTCCCGGACTGCGTGGGCGACGAGGGCCCCCTGTGGGACGCCTTCGACGCGGGCGGTGACTCCTACCTCGGCCCGCACACGATCACCGCCCCCGCCACGGGCCACCAGCTGGTCGCCTTCATGTCCGGCTGGGGCGACGGCGCCTACCCGACCTGGATCGGCCGCGACGCCGACGGCGACGTCGCCTGCTTCGTGACCGACTTCTTCGTCGTCCCCTCGGAGGAGGACCGCGCCGCGTAACCTCGGCGGCATGCCGATCCGCGCCGTGCTCTGGGACATCGACGACACGATCTTCGACTACGCGAGCGCCGACCGGATAGGCATGAGCAAGCACCTGGAGAGCGAGGGCCTGCCCGCCGGTTACGGAACCGTCGAGGAGGCCCTCGTCGCGTGGAAGCGGATCACCGACGTCCACTGGGCCCGGGTCGCCGACGGGCTCACCGACTTCCAGGGGCAGCGGCGCGACCGGGTGCGGGAGTTCCTCGACAGACCCGGCATGAGCGACGCCGAGGCGGACGAGTGGTTCGGGCGGCACGTGGTGCACTACGAGACGGCGTGGGCGCTCTTCCCCGACGCCGTGCCCGTCCTGGACCTCCTCGCGGATGACTATCGTCACGGCATCCTGTCCAATTCGAGCCTCCACAACCAGGAGCGGAAGCTGCGCACGCTCGGCGTGCGGGACCGTTTCGAGACGGTCGTGTGCGCCGTCGAGATCGGGATCTCGAAGCCGGAGGCAGGCGCCTTCCTGGCCGCCTGCGAGGCCATGGGACTGGCTCCCGCCGAGGTCGCGTACGTGGGGGACCAGCCGGACATCGACGCCCGCGGCGCCGTGGAGGCGGGGCTCGCCGGTATCTGGCTCGATCGCGGCGGGCTCGGCGGGCGCCCCGAGCTCGTCAGGATCACCGGGCTCGACGAGCTGCCCGCGCTGCTGCGCGGTGATACCCGTTTTGGAGCGCCGTCGACCTTCGGGTAATGTTCTTCCTGCGCCAAGGAGAGCGGGCCGAAAGCCCGGGAGCCGGAAGCGCAGACCGAACAAGACCCCCGCTCGGGGGTTGAGTTTTGGTGGCCTATGGTGTAATTGGCAGCACGACTGATTCTGGTTCAGTTAGTCTAGGTTCGAGTCCTGGTAGGCCAGCTCGCAGAGCTTATCTGCAAAGCCCCCGTTGTGTAGCGGCCTAGCACGCTGCCCTCTCAAGGCAGTAGCGCCGGTTCGAATCCGGTCGGGGGTACAGATCCATCCCGCGTGATCATCCGGGTCGCACCCGATGCGTCGCACGGTGACAACACCCGGCTGTCGCCGGGTGAGGATCGCTAGGGCCCCCGTTGTGTAGCGGCCTAGCACGCCGCCCTCTCAAGGCGGTAGCGCCGGTTCGAATCCGGTCGGGGGTACTGGTCTAAACCACCATGGGCTATGGTGTAATTGGCAGCACGAGTGATTCTGGTTCATTTAGTCTAGGTTCGAGTCCTGGTAGCCCAGCGCGTCGCAGGATGCACGCCCCCGTTGTGTAGCGGCCTAGCACGCCGCCCTCTCAAGGCGGTAGCGCCGGTTCGAATCCGGTCGGGGGTACGTGAACAGCAGGCCCTCCCCGTTCGGGGAGGGCCTGCTGTCATGTGTAGCGTCGGTACGACTCCTCGGCCTGGGCCAGCCTCCGCAGACTCAGCAGCACCGGCTCGTACAGCACGGTGAGGGCCACGGCCGCCTCCACCTGCTCCTCCTCCCGCTCGTAGCGCTCGGTCAAGTCGAGGTCGGCGGAAGCGACTTCGCCCGCGGAGCGGGCGTACGGCAGCAGCTCCGCCACGTCGCAGGGGTATCCGAGCCGGCGCATGGCACTGATCGCCTCGACCAGCATCCGGTAGGCCGGTGAGTCCGCCCCGGCCCCGCGGCCGAAGGTCCAGCCGAGCCGCTCCAGCAGCTCGTCGGCGGTGCCGCGGGCTGCCTCCGTCACCGGATCCGCCGGGTCGGGTTCGGCGCCGTGCGGAATGGCCCAGGCCGCGGCGCCCAGCCGCATGTGGTGGTCGAGGGAGTCGTCGTCGACCGCGGCCAGCACCTCGCGGGCGGTGGTCACCGGCACCCGCCCCACCTGGATCAGGGCCCGGACCAGACCGAGCCGGCGCAGGTGGCCCTCGCCGTAGTCGGCCCGGGTGGCGCTCAGCCTGTTTCCCGGCGGCAGCAGTCCCTCGCGCAGGTAGTACTTGATCGTGGCGCTCGGCACGCCGCTGCGCTCGCTGAGCTCTGCCAGTCGCATGTGCTTGCTTCCTTTATTGGAGAGTGGCACTATCCAAGTACTCGGATAGCTCCACTATCCAACCATGATCGCAGGGGGAGCGCGATGAACGACCAACCGAACCAGGGGCGCACGACCGCCCGATCACAGGGCGGAGTGACCGTCTTCCTCATCGGGATGCGTATCAACAGCCTTGTCGCGGTGCGCAGTTGGTGGCCCACGCTGATGGCCATGCCCCGGATGCTCAAGGAGCTTTCGAGCGACTCGGGCAGCGGCATGCTCGGATACCGGCTGTTGCTGGGCGGCCCCAGGCTGGTGTGCGTCGTCCAGTACTGGGAGTCGCAGGACAAGCTGCTCGCGTATGCCTCGGCCACCGGCAAGGAGCACCGGCCCGCGTGGGCGGCCTTCAACCGCCGGATGCGCCAGGGCAGGGGCAAGGTCGGCTTCTGGCACGAGACATATGTCGTACCGGCCGGTTCGTACGAATCCGTCTATGTGAACATGCCCGCGTTCGGCCTGGGCGCCGCGACCGGGACCGTGCCGGTGGAACTGCGCGGCGAGCGGGCCGCGGACAGACTGCGGACGGCGGGCTGACGCCACTGCGGCCGGGCCCGCGTCCCGGGCCCGGCCGCAGCGCGGTTGTCGCGGGGCTCACACGGTGAGCGGCACCGGGTGGATCTCGTCCGCCGGGTGGCCCGTGCGCTCGTGGATACGCTGCACGGCGTCGGCGGAGGGGGCTTCGGACAGGCAGTAGACGGTGCCGGTGTCCGGGTCCGCCCACGCCTTCTTGAAGTGGACGCGCTCCTCGCCCTCGATCGCCAGGTCCGCGTTGTGCGCCTCCATCAGCTTCTCGCTCGTGATGCCCACCATTCCGCGGTGTACGTCCATGAACTCGGCCATCGGTCCTGCACCTCCATCGGTCGCCGGTACCTCCATGCTGCACCCGTCCGGGGCGCAGAACACGTCCGGCCGGCCCCTGCGGCGTTGAAGGGGCCGGCCGGTGTGGATGTACGGGACGGAGAGGGGGTCAGCCGCTGCGGCGCAGCGCCTCGCTCAGGCGGGCGGCGGCGTCGATGACGGCCTGGGCGTGCATACGGCCCGGGTGGCGGGTCAGGCGCTCGATCGGTCCGGAGACCGAGACGGCGGCGACGACGCGGTTCGAGGGCCCGCGGACCGGCGCGGACACCGAGGCCACGCCCGGCTCCCGCTCGCCGATCGACTGGGCCCAGCCCCGGCGCCGTACGCCGGACAGGGCGGTCGCCGTGAAGCGGGCGCCCTGGAGTCCGCGGTGGAGGCGCTCCGGCTCCTCCCAGGCCATCAGGATCTGCGCCGAGGAGCCGGCCTTCATCGTGAGCGTGGAGCCGACCGGTACGGTGTCCCGGAGTCCGGACAGCCGCTCGGCGGCCGCCACGCAGATGCGCATGTCGCCCTGCCGGCGGTAGAGCTGCGCGCTCTCGCCGGTGACATCACGCAGATGTGTGAGTACGGGCCCGGCCGTGGCCAGCAGCCGGTCCTCGCCGGCCGCGGCGGCGAGCTCCGCCAGTCGCGGACCGAGAATGAACCGGCCCTGCATGTCGCGCGCCACCATACGGTGGTGCTCCAGTGCCACTGCCAGGCGATGTGCTGTAGGTCGTGCGAGTCCCGTGGCCGCGACCAGCCCCGCGAGGGTGGCCGGACCGGACTCCAGGGCGCTCAAGACAAGGGCTGCCTTGTCGAGGACGCCGACGCCGCTAGAGTTGTCCATGCAACGATACTCGCGTCTCACTCTGTGAAACGCAAGTTCAATTTTCTCCGGAACTTGCCACGCTGTAGTGGCGGCCCGCGGACCAACGGGCACTGCACAAGATCTCTAGATGCGTCGGCGGCACAGCCGGCCGGAGGGAAAGCGATGGGTAGGACACTCGCGGAGAAGGTCTGGGACGACCATGTCGTCCGGCGCGCCGAGGGCGAGCCCGACCTCCTCTTCATCGATCTGCATCTGCTGCACGAGGTGACCAGCCCCCAGGCCTTCGACGGTCTGCGGAAGAACGGCCGCCAGGTGCGCCGCCTCGACCTCACCATCGCGACCGAGGACCACAACACCCCGACCCTCGACATCGACAAGCCCATCGCCGACCCCGTCTCCCGCGCCCAGCTGGAGACGCTGCGCAAGAACTGCGCGGACTTCGGCGTACGGCTGCACCCCCTGGGCGACGTCGAGCAGGGCGTGGTGCACGTCGTCGGCCCCCAGCTGGGCCTGACCCAGCCCGGTACGACCGTGGTCTGCGGCGACTCCCACACCTCCACGCACGGCGCGTTCGGCGCGCTGGCGTTCGGTATCGGCACCTCCCAGGTCGAGCATGTGCTGGCCACCCAGACACTGCCGATGGCCCGCCCGAAGACCATGGCGATCACCGTCGAGGGCGAGCTGCCCGACGACGTCACCGCCAAGGACCTGATCCTCGCCGTCATCGCCAGGATCGGCACCGGCGGCGGCCAGGGCTACATCCTCGAGTACCGCGGATCCGCCATCGAGAAGCTGTCGATGGAAGCGCGGATGACCATCTGCAACATGTCGATCGAGGCCGGTGCCCGCGCCGGCATGATCGCCCCGGACGCGACCACGTTCGACTATCTGCAGGGCCGCGACCACGCCCCGCGGGGCGCGGACTGGGACGCGGCGGTCGAGTACTGGAAGACGCTGCGCACCGACGACGACGCCGTCTTCGACGCCGAGGTCTTCATCGACGCCACCGAACTGGCCCCGTTCGTCACCTGGGGCACCAACCCCGGCCAGGGCGCGCCCCTCTCGTCGAACGTCCCCGACCCGGCTTCGTACGACGACGCTTCGGAGCGCCTCGCCGCGGAAAACGCCCTGAAGTACATGGGGTTGACCGCGGGGCAGCCGCTGCGCGACATCAAGGTCGACACCGTCTTCGTAGGCTCCTGCACCAACGGCCGCATCGAGGACCTGCGCTCGGCCGCCGCCGTCGTGGGCGGCCGCAAAGTCGCCGACGGGGTACGGATGCTCGTCGTCCCGGGCTCGGTACGGGTCGCGCTGCAGGCCGTGGAGGAGGGCCTGGACAAGGTCTTCAAGGAGGCCGGCGCCGAATGGCGGCACGCGGGCTGCTCCATGTGCCTGGGCATGAACCCCGACCAACTGGCTCCCGGTGAGCGTTCCGCCTCCACCTCGAACCGCAACTTCGAAGGCAGGCAGGGCAAGGGCGGCCGTACGCACCTCGTCTCGCCGCAGGTCGCCGCCGCCACCGCGGTCCTCGGCCACCTCGCCTCGCCCGCCGACCTGTCCGAAACCCCTGCGCCCGCCGGAGTCTGAACACGATGGAAGCCTTCACCGCACACACCGGCCGTGCCGTCCCGCTGCGCCGCAGCAACGTCGACACCGACCAGATCATCCCCGCGCACTGGCTGAAGAAGGTCACCCGCGACGGCTTCGAGGACGGCCTGTTCGAGGCCTGGCGCAAGGACGCCGACTTCGTCCTCAACCGCCCCGAGCGGGACGGCGCCTCCGTACTCGTCGCCGGCCCCGACTTCGGCACCGGCTCCTCGCGTGAGCACGCCGTCTGGGCCCTGCAGAACTACGGTTTCAAGGCCGTCATCTCCTCACGGTTCGCCGACATCTTCCGCGGCAACTCCCTCAAGAACGGTCTGCTGACCGTGGTTCTCGAGCAGTCCGTCGTGGACACGCTGTGGGAGCTGACCGAGGCCGACCCGACCGTGGAGATCACGGTCGACCTGGAGAAGCGGCAGGTCCTCGCGCCGGGAG
This sequence comes from Streptomyces peucetius, assembly GCF_025854275.1. Classification (NCBI taxonomy): domain Bacteria; kingdom Bacillati; phylum Actinomycetota; class Actinomycetes; order Kitasatosporales; family Streptomycetaceae; genus Streptomyces; species Streptomyces peucetius. Next base: position 5,728,589 of record NZ_CP107567.1, read on the forward strand.
TCACCGCGGACTTCGAGCTCGACGAGAACGCCCGCTGGCGGCTGCTGAACGGTCTGGACGACATCAGCCTCACTCTTCAGAACGAAGCGGACATCGCGGCCTACGAGGCGGGGCGACCCGCCTTCAAGCCCCGCACAATTGAGGTCTGAGCAGCGCTTTTCCCGAACTGCGCCCTCCATCGCAAGATGGGGGGCGCAGCCGTATGTTGAGGCCCTGTCGGGCGACAACTCGCCCCAGATGGCACAATCGGTGCATGGAACGCGACAGCCAACTCGAGCTCTACTCGGAAGTCGCGGCCCGATTGAAGGAAGCGCACACGAAGGTGCGTGAACTGCAAGTACCGGAGGGCGTGAGGACGGCGCTGACCCGGAAGCTGATGGTCGTCACGGCGGCCACGAAGCACGATCTCCCGGGCGCGGCAAGGCGTCTGGACCAGTTGATGAAGGACCTCGACGAGGGCCGTTTCCCTGAAGGTGACTGACCCGAAGAACTCCGCCAAGGTCGACTTCGTTGCGGCACTAGGGTGATTAGCCCGTTTCGTGTTTGATTTGCGGTATATATCTGCCTAACGTGCGAAAAAGCCAGGACGCCATCGTTCCGGCCAAATGTCTCCGAAGGGGAAGACGTGAACAAGGCGCAGCTCGTAGAAGCGATTGCCGACAAGCTCGGCGGCCGGCAGCAGGCCGCGGACGCTGTCGACGCGGTGCTTGACGCGATCGTCCGCGCAACGGTCGCCGGAGACCGGGTGTCGGTCACCGGCTTCGGCTCGTTCGAGAAGGTCGACCGCCCCGCCCGTTACGCCCGTAACCCGCAGACGGGTGAGCGTGTGCGGGTCAAGAAGACGTCCGTTCCGCGGTTCCGCGCCGGTCAGGGCTTCAAGGACCTGGTGAGCGGCTCGAAGAAGCTGCCCAAGGGCGGCGAGGTCGCCGTGAAGAAGGCGCCCAAGGGCAGCCTCTCCGGTCCGCCCCCCACCATCGCCAAGTCGGCGGCCAAGAAGGCCGCGGCGAAGCGGACCGCGGCCAAGAAGACGACGGCGGCCGCGAAGAAGACCACCGCGAAGAAGACCACGGCGGCCGGCAAGAAGGCCGCCGCGAAGAAGGCGCCCGCCAAGACGACGGCGGCCGCGAAGAAGGCGACCCCGGCGAAGACCACGGCCAAGAAGACCACGGCGAAGAAGACCGCCCCGGCCAAGAAGGCCACGGCCAAGAAGGCGCCCGCCAAGAAGACCACGGCACGCAAGACCACTGCCAAGAAGACCACGGCGAGGAAGAAGTAGCAGCGCGGGCGCGACGCCCCCACGAGCAAACAGCACACAAGTAAGCGGCACCAGGCCGCACAGCCACTCACGCGCCGGGCCGGTCTCCTGCTGGGAGACCGGCCCGCGGCGTGTTCGGCCCCGGCCGGTTCAGAACGTGTACAGCGTCACCAGTGTGATGCGGCGGCTCTCGCCCTCGCCCTCGGTCTCGATCCGCACCCGCTGCCCCGGCCGCAGCAGCCGCAGACCGCCCGCGTCGAAGGCCGCCGCGTCGAACTCGACCGGGGTTCCGTCGTCCAGCAGCACACTCCCGCTGCGGGTCTCCGGGTCGTATGTGTACGAGGTCGCCTGCATGCCCGCCAGCCTAGTGGTCCGCCGCCGGGCGGGTTCCGTGAGGACCGGCCGCCGGTGGACTCTCCGCGCGGCGCCCGACGCGTACGGTGCGGGCGCCGGCCGCGAGGCGCCGCGCGGTGTGGGGGCCCACGCCCAGCGCGAGCGCGGCCGCCAGATCGTCCGCGGTGTCCACGTCCTGCCGTACGGAATCCACAGCGCCGGAGGCGATTTCCACCGCGCCGGAAGCCAAATGCGCACGGCGTGAAGGGCCGCCGAAAGCAGGGCGCAATTCACTGCCGGGCCGGGCGCAGAGCAATGTTGTGCCGATTCCGGCCGCATCCGTCAGAAATGCCCGGGTAAATACCGAAGCGGCAGTCAGCGCCCTGCCCAATTCGGCACTGCGCAATGCGGGCAGGTCGGCGTTGAGCGCCGCGACCGCTGCCGAGGGACGCGCCGAACGCACCATGCCGGCCCCGTACGCCAGCGCCGCGTTCAGACCGGCGGCCGGGGCGTCCGGCACGATCCTCGCCCCCAGCGCGGCCAGCTCCGCCGCCGCGGCCCGGTCGTCCGTGACGACCACCACATCCCGCACGCCGGAGCACGCCAGCGCCGCCGCCACGGTGTCCTGGGCGAACGCGAGGGCCAGCCGGGGGCGCAGCCTGCCGTCCGCCGCCCCCGCCAGTCTGCTCTTCGCCAGGGCCAGTGGTTTCAGCGGTACGACCAGGGACCAGAGGAGGGCCGGCACGGGGACCGGCTTCGTGTCCGGGGCGAGCTCCGAGTCCATGCGCATCGGGCCCATTGTCGCCCGGATCCCAGAAGGCCCCGGGGGAGGGGCGGTGGCCGGGGCGTACCGTGTTCTCGACAGACCAGAGGCCTGGGGCGACACTTGACCCCCGGCAGCCAGGCAATGGCCCGGTCGTAAGAGGAAGGTGTCCGAGTGTCCCGCCGTAGAATCGGCTTCTGGTACCGCCTGGCCGCGGTCATCTCAAAGCCGCCGCTGTTGCTTCTGTTCAAGCGGGACTGGCGGGGAATGGAACACATTCCGGCCGAGGGCGGATTCATCACCGCCATCAACCACAACTCGTACCTCGACATGTTCTCGTACGGGCACTTCCAGTACAACACCGGACGGGTTCCGCGGTTCCTTGCCAAGGCCGCGCTCTTCAAGGCCCCCGTCGTCGGGACTCTGCTGCGGGGCACCCGCCAGATCCCCGTCTACCGAGAGTCCTCCACCGCCGTCGGCGCGTTCCGCGCCGCCGTGGACGCCGTCGAGCGCGGCGAATGCGTCGCCTTCTACCCAGAGGGCACCCTGACCCGCGACCCGGCCATGTGGCCGATGACCGCCAAAACGGGTGTGGCGCGGGCCGCCCTGCAGACCAGGGCGCCCGTCATTCCCGTCGCCCAGTGGGGAGCCAACTTGGCGATGCCGCCGTACGCCAAGGAGAACAAGGTCCGGCTCTTCCCGCGCAAGACGCTCCAGGTGCAGGCCGGCCCCCCGGTCGACCTCAGCCGCTTCTACGGCATGGAGCCCACGCCCGACGTCCTCAAGGCCGCCACCGAGGCCATCATGGCCGCGGTCACGGAGCAGCTCGAGGAGCTGCGCGGCGAGAAGGCGCCTTCGAAGCCGTTCGACCTGCGCGAGATCCGCGCGGAGCAGCGCCGCAAGGCCGCCGGGGAGGAAGTGAAGTGACACAGTCCGTCAAGGCGGCCGTCTTCGGGACGGGCTCGTGGGGCACGGCGTTCGGCATGGTGCTCGCCGACGCGGGCTGCGAGGTCACCCTCTGGGGCCGTCGCGCGAACCTGGTCGACGCCGTCAACACCACCCGTACCAACCCCGACTATCTGCCCGGGATCGAACTCCCGCAGAGCCTCCGGGCCACCACCGACCCGGCCGAGGCCCTGCACGGAGCGGACTTCACCGTCCTCGCCGTCCCCTCACAGACCCTGCGCGCCAATCTCGCCGTATGGGCGCCGAAACTGCCCGCCGGCACGGTCCTCGTCTCCCTCATGAAGGGCGTCGAACTCGGCACCGCCAAGCGGATGAGCGAGGTCGTCGAGGAGGTCGCGCAGGTGCCGTCCGAGCGCGTGGCCGTGGTCACCGGCCCCAATCTCGCCAAGGAGATCGCCCAGCGCCGGCCCGCCGCCGCCGTGGTCGCCTGCCGTGACGAGGCGGTCGCCCAGCGGCTCCAGACCGCCTGCCACACCCCGTACTTCCGTCCGTACACCAACACCGACGTCGTCGGCTGCGAACTGGGCGGCGCGGTCAAGAACGTCATCGGCCTCGCGGTCGGCATCGCCGACGGCATGGGCCTGGGCGACAACGCCAAGGGTTCCCTGATCACCCGCGGCCTCGCCGAGACCACCCGCCTCGGCCTGGCGATGGGTGCCGACCCCCTCACCTTCTCCGGGCTCGCCGGGCTCGGCGACCTGGTCGCCACCTGCTCGTCGCCGCTGTCCCGCAACCACACCTTCGGCACCAACCTGGGCCGCGGGATGACGCTCGAGCAGACCATCGCGGTCACCAAGCAGACGGCCGAGGGGGTCAAGTCCTGCGAATCGGTGCTGGACCTGGCCCGCAGGCACGGCGTCGACATGCCCATCACCGAGACGGTCGTCGGCATCGTCCACGAGGGGAAGCCGCCGGTCGTTGCGCTCAAGGAGTTGATGTCCCGCGCCGCCAAGCCCGAGCGACGCTGACGTCGTTCGGACCAGCGGGTAGTCTCATCGCGATATGAGCACCGAGAACCTCCCCCAGAGCCCCGAGCAGCCGCTCCGCAAGCCGCGCGTGGCGGTCGTCTTCGGCGGCCGCAGCTCCGAACACGGGATTTCCGTGGTCACCGCGGGCGCGGTGCTGCGGGCCGTCGACCGGACCAAGTACGACGTCCTGCCGATCGGCATCACCGCCGACGGCCGGTGGGCGCTCACCGCCGACGAGCCCGAGCGCATGGCGATCACCGACCGCCGCACGCCGAACGTCGACGAGCTCGCGGAGTCCGACGAGGGCGGCGTGGTCCTCTCCGTGGACCCGGGCAGCCGTGAGGTCGTCTACAGCGAGCCCGGCTCCGTGCCCAAGGTGCTGGGCGAGGTCGACGTCGTCTTTCCGATGCTGCACGGCCCCTACGGCGAGGACGGCACCCTCCAGGGCATGCTGGAGCTCTCCGGCGTCCCGTACGTCGGCTCCGGCGTGCTGGCCTCGGCCGTCGGCCAGGACAAGGAGTACATGAAGCGCGTCTTCGTCTCCTTCGGCCTGCCGGTCGGCCCCTACGAGGTGGTCCGGCCGCGTGAGTGGGCGAACGACCCGGCAGCCGCCCGCAAGAAGATCGTCGACTTCGCCGGTGAGCACGGCTGGCCGCTGTTCGTGAAGCCCGCCCGCGGCGGCTCGTCCATGGGCATCACCAAGGTCGACTCCCTCGCCGGCCTCGACGACGCGATCGCCGAGGCACAGCATCACGACCCGAAGGTCCTCGTGGAGTCCCTGCTGCGGGGCCGCGAGATCGAGTGCGGCGTGCTCGAGTTCGAGGACGGTCCGCGCGCCAGCGTGCCGGCCGAGATCCCACCGGTCACCGCCCACGACTTCTACGACTTCGAGGCCAAGTACATCGACTCGGCGGCCGGCCTGGTGCCCGCGCCGCTCACCGAGGAGCAGACCGCCGAGGTGCAGCGGCTCGCGGTCGCCGCGTTCGACGCGGCCTCGTGCGAGGGCCTGGTCAGGGCGGACTTCTTCCTCACCGAGGACGGCGAGTTCGTCATCAACGAGATCAACACCATGCCGGGCTTCACGCCGATCTCGATGTACCCGCGGATGTGGCAGGAGAGCGGCGTGACCTACCCCGAGCTCGTGGACCGGCTGATCCAGGCCGCCCTCAGCCGCTCGACGGGGCTGCGGTAGGCCGACGCCCCGACGGGGCGGCACGGATCAAAGCGAGGCCGGGACCGTCTTCTTGACGGGCCCGGCCAGATCGGCCAGTGGGCCGATGTCGTGCATGTACTGCTTGCCCAGGGTGACCTCCACATACGTCTCGCGGTACGTGGTGGTGAACCGGGGACCGGCGTCACGCTCCTCCAGCAGCCAGTTGACCCCGTCCACCTCGACCCCCTGGCCCTGCGGATCGCTCATCCCCACCGGCCGGGGGACACCGCAGCGCAGTACGATCGCGGCGTCGCCCCAGCGGGCGGTGAATTCGGACGACGGCTCCGGGTCGTCGCGGTCCTGCCCGGCCACCGAGTCCGGCAGCTCCCCGTCCAGCGCACGGCACAGGGCTGCCTCCTCGGCCGGGGGGCTGGGAACCGCGATCGACGCCGACGCGTCGGTGGAGGAGCAGCCCGTGGCAGCGGTCAGCACGGCGACAGCGGACAGGAACAGGGACCGGCGGGCGAAGGACGTCACCGGCCAAGCGTAGACGGGGGCTACAGGTGCACTACGGGGCAGGTCAGAGTCCGGGTGATGCCGTCCACTTGCTGGACCTTGGCGACCACCATGCGACCCAGGGCGTCGACGGTGTCGGCCTGTGCGCGCACGATCACGTCGTACGGGCCGGTCACATCCTCGGCCTGGATCACACCGGGGATCTTCGCGATGGTCTCGGCGACGATCGACGCCTTGCCCACTTCGGTCTGGATGAGGATGTACGCCTGTACCACGGAGCCTCCAGGGCGGCACGAGGATCATGTCCCCTACCGTCGGTGGGGAGATCCCGGGAAGAGGGGTCGCCACGGTATCGCGTCGTCGCGGCCTGCGGGGAGACCCTCGCGGCGGACGGCGCCCGCAGCGTGGCGTACGGCGAGCAGAAGTTGACGTGTCCGATGACGGTACCGACAGCGGTGGCGGTTCGCGACCGCGTGCACAGTGCGGGGCGTCCACGACAAGGAGAGGTGACTCGGTGAAGGGAACTGTGGGCGAGTTGGGGGAGTTCGGCCTCATCAGGGAGCTCACCTCCAAGCTCACCACCACCCCCGCGGTACGGCTCGGACCGGGCGACGACGCCGCGGTCGTGGCCGCGCCCGACCGACGGGTCGTGGCCAGCACGGACATCCTGCTGGAAGGGCGGCACTTCCGCCGCGACTGGTCGACCGCGTACGACGTGGGACGCAAGGCCGCCGCGCAGAACCTGGCGGACATCGCGGCGATGGGCGCGGTCCCGACCGCCCTGCTCCTCGGGCTCGTCGTCCCGGCCGAACTACCGGTGACCTGGGCCACCGAGCTCATGGACGGTATCCGCGACGAGTGCCAGGTCGCCGGAGCGGCCGTCGTCGGCGGCGACGTCGTGCGCGGCGACACCATCACCGTCGCGATCACGGCCCTCGGGGACCTGCGGAACCACGAGCCGGTGACCCGCGCGGGCGCGCAGCCCGGCGATGTCGTCGCCTACACCGGCTGGTTGGGCTGGTCCGCGGCCGGCCACGCGGTCCTCTCGCGGGGTTTCCGCTCCCCGCGCGCCTTCGTGGAGGCCCACCGCCGGCCCGAGCCGCCGTACCACGCGGGCCCTGCGGCCGCCGGACTCGGCGCCACCGCCATGTGCGACATCAGCGACGGGCTCGTCGCCGACCTCGGGCACATCGCGGAGGCCAGCAAGGTCCGGATCGATCTGCGGTCCGGGCTGATCGACATCCCCTCGCAGATGAACGACATCGGCCAGGCCGTCGGCGTCGACCCGCTGCAGTGGGTGCTTACCGGGGGAGAGGACCACGCGATCGTCGCCACCTTCCCGCCGGACGCCAAGCTGCCCGCCCGCTGGAAGATCATCGGCGAGGTGCTCAACCCGTCCGCGCTGCCGCAGGTGACCGTCGACGGGGCGCCCTGGACGAACAAGGGCGGCTGGGACCACTTCGGGGATATCGAGGACGGCAAGTAGATTCCGGGTATGGACATACCCCCTCGCGTGCTCACCGTCGCCGGTTCCGACTCCGGCGGCGGTGCGGGCATCCAGGCCGACCTCAAGACCATGCTGGCCCTCGGTGTGCACGGCATGAGCGTGCTGACCGCGGTCACCGCGCAGAACTCCCTGGGAGTCCAGGGCGCGTGGGAGCTGCCCGCCGAGGCGGTGCGCGCCCAGTACCGGAGCGTCGTCGACGACATCGGCGTACAGGCCGTGAAGACCGGCATGCTCTCCTCCGCCGGACTCGTCGAGACCGTCGCCGAGCTCCTCGCCGGCACGGACGCACCCGTCGTCGTCGACCCGGTGGGCGTCTCCAAGCACGGCGACCCGCTGCTCGCGGCCTCCGCGCTCGACTCCGTACGGACCAAGCTGCTGCCCGCGGCGACCGTGGCCACGCCCAATCTGGACGAGGTGGCCCAGCTGACCGGCATCGAGGTGCACGACGAGACGGGCATGCGGCAGGCCGCCGACGCCGTGCTCGGTTTCGGGCCGCGCTGGGTCCTGATCAAGGGCGGCCATCTGCCCGGTGACGCCGTGGACCTGCTCACCGACGGCGGCGTGGAGCTGTGGCTGCGCGCCACGCGCCACGACAACCGTCACACGCACGGGACGGGATGCACGCTCGCGTCGGCGGTGGCATCGGGACTGGCGCAGGGCCTGACCGTGCCGGCGGCGGTACGGACGGCCAAGGAGTACGTCACCGGGGCGATCGAGGCCGGCTTCGCGCTGGGCGCGGGCATCGGACCGGTGGACCACGGCTGGCGCTTCCGGACGGCGCCGTAGAGCCTGCCCGGTGGATCGCCGGACCGGTGGCCGGTGGACCGGGGCGGGAAAAGGCGAAAGCCGGTCCACCGAGGTGGACCGGCTTCCAAGGCAACCGCAGGGGCTGCGCTACGACGAAGCGTCGGCGGGATCATCCCCGCGAACGCGGGGAGCATCACTTAGCGCGAGACCTTGCCGGCCTTGATGCACGAGGTGCAGACGTTGAGCCGCTTCGGCGTCCGACCGACCACTGCACGCACACGCTGGATGTTCGGGTTCCAGCGACGAGACGTACGGCGGTGCGAGTGCGAAATGTTGTTGCCGAAGCCCGGCCCCTTGCCGCAGACGTCGCAGTTGGCAGCCACGGGTCACTCCAAAGACTTCAGATGCACTTACAGTGAAATCCGGCGCGCCGGATTCAGAGGTCTGAAGTGGCTTGCCGGGGGAATGGCCCGATTCTCATCGGGCAACTGGAGCAGCATACATCCACTGTCTCCGAGAGAAGAAACTAGCACGCCCCCGCCCGCCCCCGGCCCGCCGCCGGACCCTGCCCCGGTCTACGCTGCGGGGCGAACCGCGGTCCACGACCTGCGGCCCACGGCCCGCAGCCCCCGTGCGGCCGACCAGGCCCTGCCCGGCCGCACAAGGAGGATCACCCGGTGCCGCAGAGTCTCGACGCCCCGGCCGTACGCGCCTGGTGCTCACTGGCGCTGGAGTCCCTGGGCCGGGAGCGCGAGGAGATCGACGCGATCAACGTGTACCCCGTCGCGGACGGGGACACCGGCACGAACCTGTATCTGACCGTCGAATCGGCCGGCCAGGCCGTGGAAGCGGTGTTCGCCGCCCACGAGACCGGCGGCTCGGCACCCGACCTCACCGATGTGATCCGGGCGATGGCCCACGGGGCGCTCATCGGCGCCCGCGGGAACTCCGGCACCATCCTGGCGCAGCTCCTGCGCGGCATGGCCGAACGGATCGGTGACGGGGACCATCTCGCCGCGGCCCTGCGGCGGGCCGCCGAACTGGCCCGCGAGGCCGTCGCCCACCCCGTCGAGGGGACCATCCTCAGCGTCGCCGGGGCGGCGGCGGACGCGGCTTGCGCGGCCTGCGCTGCGGAGACGGCCGGCGGGACGGCCGGCACCGCCGATGCCGTACGGGCGGCGTACGCGGGCGCCCGCGCCGCGCTGGACGCCACGCCTCAGCAGCTCGCCGTACTGGACCGGGCGGGGGTCGTGGACGCGGGCGGGCGCGGACTCCTGGTGGTCCTCGGCGCCCTGGTCCAGGCGGTCTGCGGTGAGGCGCCGCAGGTTCCCGCGCTCGCCCACCACCGGCCCACCCGACCGGTCCCGCAGCCCGCGGCGGACGCGCAGTCCTGCGCCGGCGGCGGCCCGGCCTTCGAGGTGATCTACCTCCTCGAGGCGGACGACGAGGCCGTCGCCCGGCTCCGCACCCGCCTGGACCGCCTCGGCGACTCCCTCGTCGTCGTCGGCGGCGACGGCCTGTGGAACGTCCACGTCCACGTGGACGACGCCGGCGCGGCGGTGGAAGCGGGCGTCGAGGCCGGCCGGCCGTACCGGATCCGCATCACGCACTTCGACACGGCGGCGGAGCCCGGTCCGGACCCGCGCGAGCAGGCGCAGCGGGGGGTCGTCGCCGTCGTGCAGGGAGAGGGACTGGCGGCCCTGTGCGGCGAGGCCGGCGCCACCACGGTCCTCGCCCGCGCAGGGGAGCCGCCGGCGAGCGGCGAACTCGTCGAGGCGATCCGCCGGGCGCACGCCCGCGAGGTGGTTCTCCTCCCCAACGACACGGCCCTGCGCCACACGGCCGCCGCGGCGGCCGAACAGGCCCGCGCGGAGGGCGTCCGCGTCGCCCTCATCCCCACCCGCTCCGCGGTCCAGGGCATCGCCGCCCTCGCGGTCCACGCACCGGACCGCCGCTTCGACGAGGACGTCGTCGCCATGACGGCCGCCGCCGGCGCGACGCGCTACGCCGAACTCGCCGTGGCGGAGAGCCGGTCCTGGACCTCGGCGGGCGTCTGCCAGGCCGGAGACGTACTGGGCCTGATCGACGGCGACGTCGCCGTGATCGGCAAGGACCTCACGGAGACGGCCGTGACCCTGTTGGACCGCATGCTCTCCTCCGGCGGCGAACTGGTCACGCTCGTCCTCGGCGGGACCGCGCCGGAAGGCCTGTCGACCCGCCTGGAGACGCACGTCCGGGAGAGGTACCTGGCGGTGGACACGGTCGCGTACGAGGGCGGCGACCGGGCGACGCCGCTGCTGATCGGGGTCGAGTAGCGGGCGCGTGGCGCCTGCGGGGGCGGCTACGGGTGCGGGCGTGTGGCGCCTGCTGCGGGCTGTTCCCCTCCCCGCCCCTTCCCGCTGTACCGATATGCGGCTCCGCTGCGTGGCGGGGCAGGCCCCGGACCCTCGGGCCGCCCTGCGCGCGGCGTTCGGGGCTCCGTCCCGGGCCCTCGGGCCGCCCCTGCGGGCGGTGTTCGGGGCTTTCCCCGGCCCCCGGTACCGCGCTTCGCGCGGTGGCCTCGAACTCCCCCTACGGCCTGGCGGCCGTGGGAGGTGCCCCCCAGCCGGGCTGGATTTCGCTGCGCGAAATCAGCCCCGCCGGCGTTTGAGGCGCGGAGGTACGGGGGCGGAGCCCCCGGAAACACCGCGCGGAGCGCGGTGGTCGGGTCCTGGGGGTCCCCCACGCCGCCAGGCGTAGGGGGAGGAGCCGGGGAGGAGCCCGGTTCGGGAAGGGGGGTGGGGGAACGCCCGCGCAGCGGCCCCGTGACTACGCCGCGCCCACCTGCTCCAGCACCGCCCGCGCCTCCGCGCACCGCGACGACGGCACCTCCCCGTCCCCGTCCGCGTACACCGCCAGGACCGCCCGCGCCAGCCCCCTCGCCGCCGCGGCGTCGGACAGGTCCGCGTGGAGCCACGCCGCCATGAGCTGCGCGCCGGTACGCAGGTCGGTGAAGTCCTCGCCCGCCTCCTCGAAGGCCGCCACCGCCCGCAGCACGAAGCCGACCGCCTCCTCGTACGCGGCCCGGCGACGCGGGCCTTCCGGCTCGTCGCAGGAGCTCGCGATCAGGTCGCCGGTCTGGCGATGGGTGTCCGCCAGTTCGGCGCGCAGCCGGGCCAGGACGTCCGCGTCCCCGGCGGAGCCCGCCGCGGCGAGGGCCGACTCGCACTCGGTCGCCGCCGCGGCCATCAGTTCACGCGCCGCGCCTACACCCGCCTGCCCCTCCCGCACGGCGATCCACGCCCGTACCCGCAGGGTGCGCACGAGCGCGTGCACGTCGCCGAGGTCGCGCCACAGGTCGCCGGCCCGCCGGTAGGCCAGTTCGGCCTGCGGGTCGAGCCGTGCGCGGTACAGCGCCTGGCCCGCCAGGTTCGCGAGCATCGCGTGGTCGCGCTGCTCCGGCCAGCCCTGTGCGATGTCCGCCGCCTTCAGCCAGTGCTCGGCGGCCTCGCGCGGCTCGTTCAGTGCGGTGCAGCAGTCGCCCAGCCACCACAGCGTCTGCACGATCACCCCGTCGCCGTGGTCCTCCGCCGTCAGGTCGGACAGTACGGACTCCAGGACCGCCGCGGCTTCGGCGGTCCGCCCGAGCTGCAGCAGGAAACCGCCGAGCCGGTGCCTGGCGTACGCCCCGCTGCCGGCGCTCTCGCCCGCCTCATCGGCCCAGTGAGCCGCTTCGAGGGCGTGGTCGGCCGCCTCGTCGAGCTTGCCGATGTCCGCGAGCGTCTCGACGAGCTGCAGGTGGAGGCGGGCCCGGCCGCCCGGGGCGGCGAAGGGGGCGGCGTGCTCCAGGGCGGCCCGCGAGGCACGCTCGGCGGTCTCCAGGTCGCCGAGGTGCCGGCTGACGCCGGCCAGCTGGGTCTCGGCCTCCACGGCGTACCAGGGCCGGCCCGCCTGGACGTACGCCTCGGCTGCGCGCGCGTACAGCTGTGCCGCCCCTGCCGCGTCGCCGCGGAAGGCGGTGACGTTGCCCGCGTGACCGAGCGCCTCGCCGATGACGACACCGACGCCGGGGTCCTGCCGCTCCGGCTCCGCGAAGGCGAGGAGCGCCTGCACGGCCTCGTCCAGGGACGTGACGGCCGCTTCCGCGGCCTCCCGCACCCGCATGTCGCTGATCATGTCGTTGAGGATCCGTACCCGGCACAGCAGCGCCCGGCCGGTCTGCCGTGCGGTGGACCGGCCCTCGGCGTACAGCGCCAGCGACCGGTCGCAGGGTTCCTGCACCGCGGCCAGCGCCTCGCCGAGCCGGCCGTCGAGGCCGATGCAGAACGCGGCCCTCGCCAGCGCGGACGCCGCGCGTCCGGGTTCACCGGCCGTCTCGTACAGCCCGGCCGCCGACGTGAAGAGACCGACCGCCTCGGCCGGTGGTGTGGCGGGGTCCATCCCCCGGTGTTCCTCGCTCTCTGCCCGTTCCAGGGCGTCGAGTTCGACGCCGCCCCGGTCGGCGGCCGCGGTCACGGCGGCCCATGCGGCCGTCGCGTCCGGGTGCTGCGCCTCCGAGAGCCGGCGCGCCTCGGCCAGCAGCTCCGAGAGGCCGGCGGGTCCGGCGACGGGCGTGCTCTTTGCTGCGGACGCGGACGCCTGACGCGGCACGGACACCGGCCGTGCCGCCCGGACACCCAGCGGCAGCCGTTCCAGCAGCGGCGCACGGTCCATGCGTTCGGCGCTCTGCTCGCCGAAGTACGGCGTGCCGTTGCGTGCGTCGAAACGGGCGGCGATGGCCCGCGCCTCCGTACGGGCGTGGACGGCGAGTTCCCGTGCCGTCCAGGAGCGGCTCCCGGGGCCCGGCACGCTCTGCTCGCCGTGCCCGAGGGCGGTGAGCCGGTCGGTGAGCAGCGCGGTGACCTCCAGATAGCTGAGCAGACTGCTCGGCTCGCCGGTGTCCGTGAAGTACGCGGGCCGCTCGGCCAGGATCTCCAGCCCCCGCGCCTCATTGCCCGTCAGCGCGCAGAACTCGACGTGCCGGGCGGTCGCGCTGCGCATGCTCTCCTTGGTGCGGACCAGCCGGTAGCCGCGCAGGTGGTTGGCGCGGGCCTCCTCCGCGCGCCCCAGCCGCAGCAACGGCAGCAGTGACGCGGAGAGCACGGCGTGCGGCTCGTGCGCGCAGGTGAACTCGCTCTCCAGCACCGGCCGCCAGCTGACGAGCGCGCCCTCGTCGTCGCCGCGGTGCGCCTGCCAGGACCCCTGCGCGTGCAGTTCGCAGGCGTGGCAGTCACTCTTGTCGTCCCGGTCGGCGGCCTGCCAGGCGTCGTACGCGCGCTGCGCGCGCTCCATGTCGCCGAGGTGCCGGGCGATCCGCAGTTCGCCCTGCCGCACCGCGCGCTCGGAGTGGCCCGCGAGCCGGTAGCGGTGCTCCATCTCCGCCTGCCACTTCTCGATCGAGGCGAGCGGGATGTGCGGCTGGTCGATCATGCCGCTGGAGACCCACTTGAACATCCAGAACAGCGAATGGACCTGCCGCCCGCCGAAGTCCTCCGGCCGGTCGTCCCACATCCGCAGCAGCCTCGCGAAGGGGACGAACATCTTGTCCGCCTCGGAGCTGTAGTTGTAGACCTGCATCAGATGGTCGAGGCCGTCGATGACCAGCGACGTGTCGCCGAGCTGCTCGATCTCGGCGAACAGCCGCTCCGCGCGGGCGTTGCGCTCGGGGCCCTCCGGCTGCGCGTAGTTGTCGTTCAGCGCCTGCCGCAGCGCGTCGGCGTCCCAGGGGGTGTCGGGGCTCATCGGCCGTTCTCCTGATCGTGGGTGGCCCACTCCAGCAGGCCCATGAACGCGCGGTTGAGGAGCGCGGAGTCGGCCGGCCGCAGCGGCCGCTGCGCCATCAGCAGCGCCTGCCCGTACAGTGCCTCGGTCGCCGTCCCGGCCAGCTCACCGTCGAGGGAACTGATCCTGCGGATCAGCGGGTTGAGGTGGTTGAGCACCAGCCGGGCGCGCGGCGCGCTGCCGCGCAGCGATCCGAGGATGCCCGCCCACAGGTCGTCCGCGCGGGCCTCCTCCTCCGCGCGCGCCTGCTCGTGGCGGGCGGCCCGGTCGTCGAGGTGGAGCGCCGGGACGGTCAGCGGGTGGAAGGCGCGCAGCGCCACGTCGCAGCCCAGCGGGTCGAGCCTGGCGCGGGCCGCGGCGAGGAACCCGGCGAGGGCCAGTTCCTCCGCCGGGTCGACGGCGTCGAGGTGCGCGGTGACCGTGTCGGCGTCGAGCTCGGCGACCACCGTTCCCGGCCGGACCTGCGGCAGCCGCTCCACCAGCTCGGCGTCGTACGTGTAGCCGCCGTTGACCAGCCCGATGCCCTGCGCGGAGGCGATCGGCGCGACCTGCCGGTACTCCTCGACCGTCCGCGCGAAGTGCACCACGCGGTGCCGCTGGGCGAACTCCTCCAGCGACAGCTGCCCGTCCGTCGTCTCGAACGGCAGCCACGGCAGCATCGTGCGCAGCATGTCCGTGTCGTGCCGGGCCAGCGACTTCACGCCCAGGTGGTGGACGGACAGGAACTGCGCCAGCCGCTCCGGGGCGCCCGCGGCCAGGGAGGTCAGCCACTCCCGGATGCGGCCGCCGAGGGCCTCCCGTACGGCGGCGAGCGTCTCGTCCGCGTACAGCGACTCGCGGGACGCCGTGGGCCGCAGACTGTCGGTGTCGATGACGCACCGTACGAAGAACGCCCACTCCGGCAGGAGTTCGTCCGCCCGGTCGGTGAGCAGCATGCCCTTGAGGTGCACCCGGTGTCCCGAACGCTGCGCCGGACTGACCGCCGACGGCAGCACGTACGCGACCCCGCGCACCCCGGCGACCGGCAGGTCGAGGTCCACCGAGTCGAGCGGGGTGAAGCCGAACAGCTCGTGGCAGTGGCGGGCGAGGGCCACCCGCCGCGCCGCCGGACCCGGATACGTACGGTCCCACGGCGCCGGCAGCTCGCTGACGGGCGTGTCGCCGACGCGGACGTCGTAAGGGAGCAGCGAACCGAAGTCCCGCGCCAGGGCGGTCACCCGCTGCTCTGTGAGCCAGTCGGCGCTCCCGGGCCGGGCGGTGAGGTACACGGTCGTGCCCGGCTCGGGGCGGGCGCTGTGGGGCAGGACGCGCACGGTGTACGAACCGTCGTCGCGGGCCGACCACTCCACGGGAGGCGCGTCGGGCGTGCGGGCGCTGCGGCTCACCACCCGGATCTCGGCCGCGACGACGAAGCAGGCGAGCAGCCCGATGCCGAACTGCCCGAGGAACTCGGCCCGCGCGGACTCGAGCCCTTCCCGCTTGGAGCTGCGGCCGATGGTCGCGAGCAGACTGTGCACATCCGTCTCGGTCAGGCCGATGCCCGAGTCCTCGACGCGCAGTCCGCCGTCCGCGGCGTACAGCCGCACCCGCGCGGGTGCGGCTGGGTCCTCGGCACGCCTGGCGGTGATCGCGTCCACCGCGTTCTGCAGAAGCTCCCGCAGATAGACCTTGGGGCTGGAGTAGAGGTGATGGGACAGCAGGTCCACCAGGCCGCGCAGATCGACCTGGAACATGTGCGGTGCTGCCGCATCCGGTGTGGTCGCGTGCGGTGTCGTCGTACCGCCGGACGGTGTCGTCTCAGATGTCATCGTCGCTGCGCCGGTGGGGGGTGGGGCGACGGCGCGGGTCGGGCGATCCCGTACGGGCGGTGATCGCGGAGAAGGGGTGGGGGAGGGATCATCGTAGGGGTCACGGCGCCGCCTTGACCAGGACTTATCAACAGGTGCGCGACGACTGTCGGTGGTGTGGTGTGCAATGGAACGCGTGCCCGCGCTCGACGAACCCCTCAAGAAGACGCTCGGCGCCGCCACCGCGAAGGTGATGGCCGAGCATCTCGATCTGCACACCCTCGGTGATCTGCTGCACCACTACCCGCGGCGGTACGCGGAGCGCGGGGAGCTGACCTCCCTGTCGGAGCTGCCGCTCGACGAGCACGTCACGGTCGTGGCGCAGGTCGCCGACGCGCGGATCCACACCTTCAACCAGGGCCGCGGCCGGCGTCTGGAGGTGACCATCACCGACGGCAGCGGTCGGCTCCAGCTGGTCTTCTTCGGCAAGGGCGTCCACAAGCCTCTGGGGGACCTGCTGCCGGGCACCCGCGCGATGTTCGCCGGCAAGGTGTCCGTCTTCAACCGCAAGCTGCAGCTCTCCCACCCGGCGTACGAGCCGCTGAGCGGCGGCGCGAGCGCGGCCGACGCCGTGGACGCCTTCGCCAATCAGCTCATCCCGATCTACCCGGCCTGCAAGCAGCTGGAGTCGTGGAAGATCTCCAAAGCGATCGACGCCGTGCTGGACCGCGCCGTCGAAGCCGTGGACCCGCTGCCGCCTGCGCTGCGCGAGGGCCGCGGCATGACGACCCTGCCCGACGCCCTGCGCAAGATCCACCGGCCGCGCACCAAGGCGGACATCGCCGAGGCCAGGGAGCGGCTCAAGTGGGACGAGGCATTCGTCCTCCAGGTCGCCCTCGCCCGCAGACGGTACGCCGACACCCAGCTGCCCGCAGTGGCCCGCCGGCCCGTCCCCGGGGGACTCCTCGACGCCTTCGACGCCGAGCTGCCCTTCACGCTCACCGAGGGCCAGCAGTCGGTCAGCAAGGAGATCTTCGACGATCTGGCGACCGAGCACCCGATGCACCGCCTCCTCCAGGGCGAGGTCGGTTCCGGGAAGACCATGGTCGCCCTGCGGGCGATGCTCGCCGTCGTCGACGCGGGCGGCCAGGCCGCGATGCTCGCACCCACGGAGGTCCTGGCCCAGCAGCACCACCGGTCGATCACCGAGATGATGGGCGAGCTGGCGGAGGGAGGCATGCTGGGCGGTTCCGAGCAGGGCACCAAGGTCGTTCTGCTCACCGGCTCCATGGGGGCCGCTGCCCGCCGCCAGGCGCTGCTCGACCTGGTGACGGGCGAGGCCGGGATCGTCATCGGCACCCACGCCCTGATCGAGGACAAGGTGCAGTTCCACGACCTGGGCCTCGTCGTCGTCGACGAGCAGCACCGTTTCGGCGTGGAGCAGCGGGACGCCCTGCGCTCCAAGGGCAAGCAGCCGCCGCACCTGCTGGTCATGACCGCCACGCCCATTCCGCGTACGGTCGCGATGACCGTCTTCGGCGACCTGGAGACGTCCGTCCTGGACCAGCTGCCGGCCGGCCGCTCCCCGATCGCCAGCCATGTGGTGCCCGCCGCCGACAAGCCGCACTTCCTCGCCCGCGCCTGGGAGCGGGTGCGCGAAGAAGTCGAGAACGGCCACCAGGCGTACGTGGTCTGCCCCCGGATCGGCGACGCGGAGGACGAGAAGCCGAAGAAGAAGTCGGCGGAGGACGAGGCGGAGAAGCGCCCGCCGCTCGCCGTCGTCGACGTCGCCGAGCAGCTCGCCAAGGGCCCACTGAGCGGCCTGCGCGTCGAGGTGCTGCACGGGAGGATGCAGCCCGACGACAAGGACGCCGTGATGCGCCGCTTCGCCGCGGGCGAGGTGGACGTTCTGGTCGCCACCACCGTCATCGAGGTCGGGGTGAACGTCCCCAACGCCACCGCCATGGTGATCATGGATGCCGACCGGTTCGGCGTCTCGCAGCTCCACCAGCTGCGCGGCCGCGTCGGCCGCGGCTCGGCCCCCGGGCTGTGCCTGCTCGTCACCGAGATGCCCGAGGCCAGTCCGGCGCGTCAGCGGCTGACCGCCGTCGCCGCCACCCTCGACGGCTTCGAACTCTCCCGTATCGACCTCGAACAGCGCCGCGAGGGCGATGTGCTCGGCCAGGCGCAGTCCGGTGTGCGCTCCTCGCTGCGGATGCTCGCCGTCATCGAGGACGAGGAGGTCATCGAGGCGGCCCGCGAGGAGGCGGTCGCGGTCGTCGCCGCCGATCCGGAGCTCTCGGACCTGCCCGGACTGCGCACCGCGCTGGACGCCCTGCTCGACACGGAGCGCGAGCAGTATCTCGACAAGGGCTGAGAGACTGGGCACGTCGGCCCGTACCGACGACCGGGTCCGCACGGACCCGCCCGTACCTGTGTCAGCCCGCACAGCCCGCACAGCCCGCACAGAGAGGCAGAGAGGCCCTTCATGACCCGCGTGATCGCCGGCACCGCCGGCGGACGCCGCCTCGCCGTCCCGCCCGGCACCGGCACCCGCCCCACCTCCGACCGGGCCCGCGAAGGGCTGTTCTCGAGCTGGGAGTCCCAGCTCGGCTCCATCGAGGGCATCCGCGTCGCCGATCTGTACGCGGGCTCCGGCGCCGTCGGCCTGGAGGCGCTGTCCCGTGGCGCGTCCCACGCCCTGCTGGTCGAGGCCGACGCCCGCGCCGCCTGCGTCGTACGGGAGAACGTACGGGCGCTCGGCCTGCCCGGTGCGGAGGTCCGTACCGGCAAAGCGGAACAGATCGTCACGGGACCGGCGCCGGAGCGCCCCTACGACGTGGTCTTCCTTGACCCGCCGTACGCCGTCACCGATGACGGACTGCGCGAGATCCTGCTCACACTCCGCCTTCAGGGCTGGCTCGCCGACGATGCTCTCGTCACCGTGGAGCGCAGCACAAGGGGCGGGGAATTCAAGTGGCCAGAGGGCTTCACGCCACTGCGCTCCCGTCGTTACGGCGAGGGGACGCTTTGGTACGGTCGCGCCGCCACGTGCGAAGACGCACCATGACCGGACCGGAGAGCGAGGGACCTCAGTTGCGCCGCGCAGTCTGTCCCGGGTCGTTCGACCCCATCACCAACGGACACCTCGACATCATCGCCCGCGCCTCCAAGCTGTACGACGTCGTACATGTCGCGGTGATGATCAACAAGTCAAAGCAGGGGCTGTTCACGGTCGACGAGCGGATGGCGATGATCCGCGAGGTCACTGGTGAGTACGGGAACGTCGTGGTGGAGTCCCACCACGGCCTCCTCGTCGACTTCTGCAAGGAGCGCGACATCCCCGCGATCGTCAAGGGGCTGCGCGCGGTCAGCGACTTCGACTACGAGCTGCAGATGGCCCAGATGAACAACGGCCTCTCGGGGGTGGAGACCCTGTTCGTCCCCACCAACCCGACCTACAGCTTCCTCTCCTCCAGCCTGGTCAAGGAGGTCGCGGCCTGGGGCGGCGACGTCTCCCACCTGCTGCCGGCGACGGTCCACCGGGCCCTCGTCCAGCGGCTCGCGGAGAAGGGCTGACTGACCGTCACCCGGTGTCGGACGGCCGCGGACAGCCCGTACAGTCGTCCCCGTCCGTGACGGAAATCCGCAGGAGAGAGTGGCGAACCACGGTGGACGTGCAGAAGAAGCTCGACGAGATCGTCGAAGTGGTCCAGAGCGCCCGCTCCATGCCCATGTCGGCGTCCTGCGTGGTCAACCGCGCCGATCTGCTCGCCATGCTCGAAGAGGTGCGTGACGCGCTGCCCGGCTCCCTGGCGCAGGCCCAGGAGCTCATCGGCGGCCGCGAGGAACTGGTCGAACAGGCCCGCCGCGAGGCCGAGCGGATCATCGAGTCCGCGCACGCCGAGCGCGGCTCCCTGATCTCCGACACCCAGGTCGCCCGCCGGTCCCAGGACGAGGCCGACCGCATCCTCGCGGAGGCCCGCCGTGAGGCCGACGAGATCCGCGCGGAGGCCGACGACTACGTCGACTCCAAACTCGCCAACTTCGAGGTCGTCCTCACCAAGACCATCGGCTCGGTCGACCGCGGCCGCGAGAAGCTCCTCGGGAGGGGCCCCGGTCTCGACGAGCAGGGCTACGCCGACGAGGACGCGCCGGAACACAGCAGCGACCCGCAGACGCTCATCCAGCGCGCCGACCAGTACGTCGACGCCAAGCTCGGCGCCTTCGAGGCCGTGCTCTCCAAGACGCTCGACGCCGTCGGCCGGGGCCGCCAGAAGCTGCACGGACGTATCGCCACGGACGATCTCGGTGCGCACATGGCAGCGCAGGACGCCGCGGGCCACCAGCACACGAGCGACGCGGACTACCTCGCCGGTCTCGCGGAGATCGCCGACCCGGCCCCCGAGCGTGAGCAGCAGGACGCCTACTCCTACGCCCAGCCGCAGCCCGAGCCGCAGATGCCCGCCGTCCAGCCGGACCCGTACCCGTACCAGCCGCAGGAGGCGTACGCGGGCTACCAGCAGCCCGACCCGTACGCGGCCGGCGGCTACGGCGGCCAGGAGCAGGGATACGGGCAGTACCCGCACCAGGACGCGTACATCTACGAACAGCCCCAGCCGCAGCCGCCCGTCCCGCCGCAGCACCCGCCGCAGGCCGCAGCGCTGGACGAGACCAGCTTCTTCGACACCGGCATGATCGACCTCGAGCAGCTGAACCGCTACGAGCAGGGGCGCTGAACGGCCCGGATTGGGATCGTCGCGGCTGTTGAAGTACCCTGGTCCTTCGGTCGCGCGTAGCTCCGCGATCCCGGCTGCCCGCTTCGCACCACGAACCGGGACGGCCCTCCCCACGAACCGAAAGCAGGAAGACCCCTGAGCACGCGCCTCGACCATCGCAACCCCCTCGTGTTCGACACGCACGAGCTGGGGCGGCGGCCCGGTGCGCTCCAGCGGATCTCCCGCACGGTGGACGCTCCGAACGACCTCGGCATCGCCGATGTCGTCGGTGTGCCGGAAGGCGCGCCGGTGGAGCTGGACCTCCGCCTCGAGTCCGTCATGGAAGGTGTGCTCGTCACAGGCACCGCCCGTGCGAGCGCCGAGGGGGAGTGCGTAAGGTGTCTGGAGCCGCTGCGCCATGAGGTCGCCGCGGACTTCCAGGAGCTGTTCACGTACCCCGACGCCGACGACAGGGGCCGCACCGCGGAGCCCGTCGACGACGAAGAGGACGAGGACAGGCTCTTTCTCGAGGACGGCCTGTTCGACCTCGAGCCCGTGCTGCGTGATGCGGTGGTGCTCGCACTGCCGATGCAGCCGGTGTGCCGGGAGACCTGTGAAGGCCTGTGCCCCGAGTGCGGGGTCAGGCTGGACGAGAACCCGGACCACCACCACGACGCCGTCGACATCCGTTGGGCGGCACTGCAGGGACTCGCCGAGACCATTCAGGACGGCGAGAAGGACAACATGGGCGGCGCCGAAGCGGGCGTCGACGAGAAGCAGGAGAAGTAGCCGTGGCTGTTCCGAAGCGGAAGATGTCGCGCAGCAACACGCGCCACCGCCGGTCGCAGTGGAAGGCTGCGGTCCCCACCCTGGTTTCGTGTGAGCGTTGCCAGGAGCCGAAGCAGCAGCACATCGCGTGCCCCAGCTGCGGCACCTACAACAAGCGCCAGGTCCTCGAGGTCTGAGCGGCCGGTGAGAGGCGCGATGTCTGAGTCCAGCAAGACGGACAATGCCTCGTCCCACACGCTTCTGGAAGGGCGGCTCGGGTATCAACTCGAGTCCGCCCTTCTGGTGCGTGCGCTGACCCATCGTTCGTACGCGTACGAGAACGGCGGTCTGCCCACCAACGAGCGCCTCGAGTTCCTCGGGGACTCCGTGCTCGGCCTGGTGGTCACCGACACGCTGTACCGCACCCACCCTGACCTGCCCGAGGGCCAGCTGGCCAAGCTGCGGGCCGCGGTGGTCAATTCGCGTGCGCTGGCGGAGGTCGGCCGCGGTCTGGAACTCGGCTCCTTCATCCGGCTCGGCCGTGGTGAAGAGGGCACGGGAGGCCGGGACAAGGCATCCATCCTCGCCGACACCCTTGAAGCGGTGATCGGCGCGGTCTATCTCGACCAGGGCCTCGACGCGGCGTCCGAGCTGGTACACCGGCTCTTCGACCCGCTGATCGAGAAGTCCTCCAACCTCGGTGCCGGCCTGGACTGGAAGACCAGCCTCCAGGAGCTCACCGCGGCCGAGGGCCTGGGTGTTCCGGAGTACCTGGTCACCGAGACCGGTCCGGACCACGAGAAGACCTTCACTGCTGCCGCCCGCGTCGGTGGTGTCTCGTACGGCACCGGCACCGGCCGCAGCAAGAAGGAAGCGGAGCAGCAGGCGGCGGAGTCCGCGTGGCGGGAGATCCGTACCGCCGCGGACCAGCGCGCGGCAGCGGCCCGGGCCGCCGCCGCGAGCGGGACGGCCGCCACCGACGGAGGGGACGCCGACGCCCCGTCCGACACGGCGCAGACGGACCGGGCCTCGGCCTGAGTCCGGCACTCCGCCGAACGAAAAGCAGTACCGGTGCGGCCCCCGCCTTCCTGGATGCCGTTGGCTAATTCGCCCCGTTGAGCTTGTGCTCGGCGGGGCGAAGTGCTGTCAGGTGGGAGGTGCGGGTTCGGGCTCGGGCCCTGTTGGTGCTCCAGGCGTCCATGCGTGCGAGGTTGATCGCGGTCGCGGTGAGTTGGTGCTGGAGCCGGGTCTTGGCGAGCCCGTGGTAGCGGCATTGGCGCAGGCCGGTGACTCGGACGGCGTGGGAGATGGTGCCCTCGATGCCGTTGCGGGCCGCGTAGCGTTCCCGCCACTCGGGGGTTCCCTCTGCGGCGCGGGCCTGCCGGATTGCTTCGTGTTCGGCGCGGGGCCGGAGCGTGATCTCCCGGTGGGGCCGGGTGGTTGAGTTGATGCACTGGGGCCGGGAGGGGCAGGAGCGGCAGTCCTTGGGTGAGAACTGGATCCGGATGACAGGGGTGCCGCGGTGCGAGAGCGCGTCACGCCACTGGCTGGTGGTCATGCCGTTCGGGCAGGTCACGGTCTTGTTGTCCCAGTCCACGGTGAACGCATCCTGCCCGTAGGGTCCGGCGGCCTGGGCGGTGGTGTTGCCTGCGATGGGGCCGGTCAGGGTGACGTCGTGCCGGGTCTGGGCGGTGACGATGCGGGGACCGTCGAGGTAGCCCGCGTCCAGCAGGTGTTCGCCGGGCAACAGGTCTTTGTCGGCGAGACTGTCGTGGACGGTGTCGGTGGCCTTGATGTCGGGGACGGTGGCGTCGCTGGTCAGCACGTTCGTGATCAGGTGAACAGTGTCCGGGTCGCAGGTCTCGGTGAGATGGACTTTGAACCCGTCCCATTTGATGTCGCGCTTCACGCTCGCGCGGGCCTCGGTGTCATAGGGACTGACCAGGCGCAAAGCGCCCGGCGGGCACTCTTTTGGGTCCCGCCACCTCACCTCGCCCTCCATGTCGACCGCGTACTGCTGCACCCACGCGCGACGCAGAATCTGGACGGCGGGCAGCTCGCGCAGCCAGCAGGGCGCGTGAGCGGCGTGCACGTTGGTGAGCAGGCGCATTCCGTCCCGGCCGGTCTGTTCCGCCAGCTCAGTGCGCCTGCCGCGGCCCGAGGGCAGCCAGTAGTCCTCCGGCCGGGCGGCATACCGGTCGAACCATGCCGGATCGGCATGGCCGGTCAGCCACTCAGGGGCGGCTGCCGCGACCGCGTTGAGCGCCGCCCGCAGTGTCTCGATGACGAACTCCAGCCGGTTCAGCGACCGGATCGCGGCCAGCACATGCGTGGAGTCCGTCCGCGCTCGCCCCGGCGGCTTCAGCACACCCGCCTGCCGGGCGGCGTCCAGGACCCGGTCGAAGACCATTTGCCCGGCCTCGGCCTCGACCAGCCGGGCACGGAACTCGCACAGCACGGAGTAGTCGAACCCCGCATCGGTCAGTTCCAGGCCCAGGGCGTACTTCCAATCGATCCGGGCCCGCACCGCCAAGGCCGCCTGCCGGTCGGGCAGGCCCTCGGCGAACTGGAGCACCGACACCAGCGCCAGCCGGCCCGGCGACACCGCGGGCTTCCCCCGGGCCGGGAACAGACCGGCGAACTGCTCATCGGTGAACAGCACCCCCAGCTCGTCCCGGAGCCGGATCGCCAGACTCCCCTTCGGGAATGCCGCCCGAGCCACCCGCACCGTCTCCGCCGGAACATCCCCCGGCTCCTCCGGCTGCATCGACATCGACACCCTCCCCAAACGACAACGTCGGCCTTCAAGACCACAACCAGGTTTTGAAGGCCGACGTCACGCCCGGCCCCGGATTAGCCAACGGCATCCTTCCTGGCGGGGGCCGCACCGCCTTTCCGCCCTGTGTCCCCCTGTTTCCCGCCGCTCTTCCCGCCCGTCGGCGCCCCGCCGCGGGGCGGTACGCTGCGGGCGTCACCCGAGTGAGTCGCTGAAGGAGACCCGTGCCCGAGCTGCCCGAGGTGGAAGTCGTACGCCGGGGCCTGCAGACCTGGGTCAGCGGGCGCACGATCGCCGAGGTGCAGGTGCTGCACCCGCGAGCGATCCGCCGGCACCTGGCCGGGGCGGAGGACTTCGCCGCGCGGCTCCGGGAGCGGACCGTCGGCGACGCCGGCCGGCGCGGCAAGTACCTCTGGCTTCCCCTCGCGGACACCGACACCTCGGTCCTCGGCCACCTCGGCATGAGCGGCCAGCTCCTCGTGCAGCGGCAGGGCACCGCCGACGAGAAGCACCTGCGCGTCCGCATCCGCTTCGCGGATCCGCTCGGCACGGAGCTGCGCTTCGTCGACCAGCGCACCTTCGGCGGTCTGTCCCTGCACGAGAACGCGCCCGACGGGCTGCCCGACGTCCTCGCGCACATCGCCCGCGATCCGCTGGACCCGCTCTTCGACGACGCGGCGTTCCACGCGGCGATACGGGCCCGCCGGACCACCGTGAAGCGCGCCCTGCTCGACCAGTCGCTGATCAGCGGCGTCGGCAACATCTACGCGGACGAGGCGCTGTGGCGGGCCAGGATCCACTACGAGCGGCCCACCGCCACGCTCACCCGCCCCCGCTCCGCCGAACTGCTCCAGCATGTCCGCGACGTCATGACGGCGGCCCTCGCGGTCGGCGGCACCAGCTTCGACAGCCTGTACGTCAACGTGAACGGGGAGTCCGGCTACTTCGACCGGTCTCTCGACGCCTACGGCCGGGAGGGCGAGCCCTGCCGGCGCTGCGGCACCGCGATGCGCCGCCGCCCCTGGATGAACCGGTCCAGCTACTTCTGCCCGCGCTGCCAGCGACCGCCGCGCACCGCTTCCTGACGACACCGCCCCGGCCGCCGGCCCGGGCACCTGTGCGAGAGGGCCCCGACACCGAGGTGTCCGGGGCCCTCCTCACGGAACGCGTATGCGGTTCAGTAGCCGAAGTTCTGAGTCCACCACGGGCCGCCGTCACCCATGTGCACACCGACCCCCATCGTCGTGAAGTCGCAGTTCAGGATGTTCGCGCGGTGACCCTCGCTGCTCGTCCACGAGGCCATGACCGCCTCGGCGTCGGCCTGGCCGCGGGCTATGTTCTCGCCGCCGAGACCGCTCACGCCGGCCTTCTCCGCACGGTCCCACGGTGTCTCGCCGTCGGGGTTGGTGTGGTCGAAGAAGCCGCGGTCCGCCATGTCCTTGCTGTGGGCGCGGGCCAGGTCGGAGAGGGCACCGCTCGCCTTCAGCGGGCTGCAGCCGACCTTCGCGCGCTCCGCGTTGACCAGGTCGAACACGTCGGCCTCCGCTGCGGCGGCGGCCGAGGTGGCGGGGGCGGCCGTCCGTGACGGGGGCGCGGTGGGCTGCGGGGTGCGGGTCACCTCGCGCGTCGGCTCCGGGGCCGGCTTCTTCTTCGCCTCGGGGGGCCGCGTCGTCTCCTTGGACGGCGCCGCAGAAGGCGAGGTCCGGGGCTTCTCGGGCGTCCTGGGCGTCTTCTTGGGTTTCTCCGCCGTCTTCGACGGCTTGGGAGAGGCCGACTTGGAGGGGGTCTTCGACGGCTTGGGAGAGGCCGACTTGGACGGGGTCTTCGACGGTGCGGCGCTGCGGCTCGGTGTGGTGGACGGGCTCGCCGTCGGATCGGAGGTCGCATCGCCCTGCGCCTGCAGCCTCGACGGCACCTCGCTGCGCATCTCGGCCTGCAGGTCGGAGCCCGCGCCCACGGTGTACCGGTCCTCGCCGCCGGGCAGGACGCCCGTGGTCACGGCCACGACACCGACGGCCAGGGCGGCAGACGCCCCGAGCAGTCCGGTGCGTACAGGCAGCCCCGCCCGCTTCTTCCGGCGGACACCGCCGCCCCGGTGCCTGCCTGCCGAGCCTGCCGCCTGGTCGGTTGCGGCCGGCGCGGGGGCTGAGCGTCGATGGCGACCCATCTGCTGTGCCTTCCTGGTGCGCGACGTCGAGCGTCAAAACGGACTCACCCGTTCGAGTGAGGCTGATTGCGTCCGGACTGTACGCCATGCGGCACGGGGGCGAGGCGATGCGGAAGCAATCGGCCGGATACCGTGCAGGCATGAACGACACCGCACGACTGACCGCCTGGGTACGCGGTCGAGTACAGGGCGTGGGCTTCCGCTGGTTCACCAGGGCAAACGCTCTGGAGATCGGGGGGCTCACCGGGTTCGCCCTCAATCTCGACGACGGAAGAGTGCAGGTGGTGGCCGAGGGGTCACGTGAGAATTGCCACCGTTTGCTGGAGTGGCTTCGCTCCGACGACACACCCGGCCGCGTCGACGGAGTCACTGAGATCTGGGACACGCCCCGGGGCGGTTACCCGGACTTCGCCATCCGGTGACGAGTGCCGCGGCATACCCCCGATGGGTGCCGGCGGAAGGCGTCCCGGGCACCGGTCGAGGGCGGAAACCCCCTGGTGGTTGCCAAGAAGTGGCTCGCCGTGCCAGGCTGCGCCAATAAGGTGATCGTCACGCCCCCAGGGCCCCGCAGGTCAGGCAGCGCCGCAGTCTTCAGCGGCCGTACGCCCCCGGGCCGCCCGCCGATACGGGGCGTGATCGTGTTGACCGTCAAACTTTTTGGTGAGACTCTGGAAGCCCCGCGCACCTCAGCTGTTTGGCAGTAGGAAAAACGCAGCACGGCAAGCAGTACAACGAAGACTGCCGAGCACCGCGGGTGCGAATCCCTCACGACCCACACCGCTTCGGTCGGTCACTCAGTGTGGAGGACCATCCATCATGGCAAAGGCGCTTCTCGGTTACGTCGGTGGTTCCGACCCGCGACTCCTCGCCGAGATGCGACGGCTTCAGCAGCGTGTCCAGGACCTCGAATCCGAGCTTGTACGGATCCAGTCCGAGAACGACGCGCTCAACGCTGCCGTCGCTCAGCACCCCGGAGAGTCGCTGCTCGACGACATGGACATCGACGTACCCCGGGCGGAGCCGGCGCTCACCTGAGCACGGCGTCCGTCAGAGTTATCGCGCAGCAAGATATGCAAGGGACGCCTCGGCGTCCCTTCTTTCTTTTCTGCCCCGCTCCGCCCCCGTATGCCGAAGTGGCTTCTTCAACATCTGATGTGCCCTGCATGTTCAGGGGTGAAACCGCAAGTGAAAGGTAGAGTCCGGCGGCGTGCACCTCAAGGCCATGACCCTGCGCGGTTTCAAGTCGTTCGCCTCGGCCACCACCCTGCGGTTCGAGCCCGGGATCACCTGTGTCGTGGGACCGAACGGCTCCGGCAAGTCCAATGTCGTGGACGCGCTGTCCTGGGTCATGGGCGAGCAGGGTGCCAAGTCGCTGCGCGGCGGCAAGATGGAGGACGTCATCTTCGCCGGGACGACCGGCCGGCCGCCGCTCGGCCGCGCCGAGGTCTCCCTGACCATCGACAACTCCGACGGCGCCCTGCCGATCGAGTACGCCGAGGTCACCATCACGCGGATCATGTTCCGCAACGGCGGCAGCGAGTACCAGATCAACGGCGACACCTGCCGCCTCCTCGACATCCAGGAACTGCTGTCCGACTCCGGCATCGGGCGCGAGATGCACGTCATCGTCGGCCAGGGCCAGCTCGATTCCGTCCTGCACGCGGACCCGATGGGGCGCCGGGCCTTCATCGAGGAGGCCGCCGGTGTCCTCAAGCACCGCAAGCGCAAGGAGAAGGCGCTGCGGAAACTAAACGCGATGCGGGCGAACCTGGCCCGTGTCCAGGACCTCACCGACGAACTGCGCCGCCAGCTCAAGCCGCTCGGCCGGCAGGCGGCGGTGGCGAGACGGGCCGCCGTCATCCAGGCCGACCTGCGCGACGCCCGGCTCAGGCTGCTCGCCGACGATCTCGTACGGATGCGCGAGGCACTGCGTACCGAGGTGGCCGATGAGGCGGCGCTCAAGCAGCGCAAGGAGGCGGCGGAGGCCGAGCTCAAGGCGGCCCTGACCCGTGAGGCGGACCTCGAGGACGAGGTGCGGCGGCTCGCGCCCCGGCTCCAGCGCGCCCAGCAGAGCTGGTACGAACTCTCCCAGCTCGCCGAACGGGTGCGCGGCACGATCTCCCTGGCGGACGCCCGCGTGAAGAGCGCCACCGCGCCGCCGGTGGAGGAGCGGCGCGGCCGCGACCCGGAGGACATGGAGCGCGAGGCCGCCCGTGTCCGCGAGCAGGAGGCGGAGCTCGAGGCGGCGCTGGAGGCGGCGGAACGCGCCCTGGAGGACACCGTCGCGCACCGCGCGGAACTCGAGCGGGAGCTGATCGCCGAGGAGCGGCGTCTCAAGGACGCGGCGCGGGCCATCGCCGACCGCCGCGAGGGGCTCGCCCGGCTCAGCGGGCAGGTCAACGCGGCCCGTTCGCGCGCGGCGTCGGCCCAGGCCGAGATCGACCGGCTGGCCGCCGCCCGCGACGAGGCCCGGGAACGTGCCGTCGCCGCGCAGGAGGAGTACGAGCAGCTCAAGGCTGAGGTCGACGCGCTCGACGCCGACGACTCGGAGCTCGCCGGACGGCACGAGGCGGCGAAGCGTAAACTGGCCGACGCGGAGGCGGCGCTGAGCGCTGCCCGCGAGGCGCTCACCACGGCGGAACGCGAGCGCGCGGCCGTGGCCGCCCGTCGCGAGGCGCTGGCGCTGGGCCTGCGGCGCAAGGACGGGACCGGGGCGCTCCTCGGCGCGCACGACCGGCTCAGCGGCCTGCTCGGCCCGGCCGCCGAGCTGCTCACGGTGACGCCCGGCTACGAGATCCCGGTGGCGGCCGCGCTGGGGGCCGCGGCGGACGCGGTGGCCGTAGCCGACCCGTCCACGGCGGCCGAGGCGATCCGACTGCTCCGTAAGCAGGACGCCGGCCGCGCGGCGCTGCTCCTCGCCTCCGGGGACGACGCGCACGGTGCGACCGCGAACGATGCGGCCGCGGACGGCCACGGCGGCCCCCAGGACCCGCAGGGGCCGCACGGGATCGACGCCGTGGGGCTCGTGCGCGGACCGGCGGAGCTGATGCCCGCCGTGCGGCGGCTGCTGCGCGGGACGGTGGTCGTGGGAACGCTCGAGGACGCGGAGGATCTGGTGTACGCGCGGCCCGGGCTCACCGCCGTGACCGCCGAAGGGGACGTGCTCGGGGCGCACTTCGCGCAGGGCGGGTCCGCCGGGGCTCCCAGCCTGCTCGAGGTGCAGGCCTCCGTCGACGAGGCGGCGGCCGAGCTCGAGGAGCTGGCGGGCCGGTGCGACGAGCTGGCCGCGGTCCAGCGGCAGGCCACCGCACGCCGCGCCGAATGCGCCGCGCTCGTGGAGGAGCTCGGGGAGCGGCGGCGCGTCGCCGACCGCGAGAAGTCGGCCGTCTCCGGACGGCTCGGCCGGTTGGCCGGTCAGGCCAAGGGCGCGGCCGGCGAGGCCGAGCGGACCGCCGCGGCCGCGGCGCGGGCCCAGGAAGCACTGGAGCGGGCGGCCCAGGAGGCGGAGGAGCTGGCCGAGCGGCTGCTCGTCGCCGAGGAGGCCCCGGTCGAGGAGGAGCCCGACACCCATGTGCGCGACCGGCTCGCCGCCGACGGTGCCAACGCCCGCCAGACGGAGATGGAGGCCCGCCTCCAGGTCCGTACGCACGAGGAGCGGGTTAAAGGCCTCGCGGGGCGCGCGGACGCGCTCGACCGGGGTGCGCGCGCCGAGCGCGAGGCGCGGGCCCGCGCGGAGCAGCGGCGCGCCCGGCTGCGGCACGAGGCCGAGGTCGCGGCGGCCGTCGCCGCCGGCGCCCGTCAGCTGCTGGCCCACGTCGAGGTGTCGCTGGTGCGGGCCGAGGCCGAGCGCACCGCGGCCGAGGCCGCCAAAGGGGAGCGGGAGCGGGAGCTGACCGCAGCCCGCGGCGCCGGACGCGACCTCAAGAGCGAGCTCGACAAGCTGACCGACTCGGTGCACCGCGGGGAGGTGCTGGGTGCGGAGAAGCGGCTGAGGATCGAGCAGCTGGAGGCGAAGGCCCTGGAGGAGCTCGGTGTCGAGCCGGCCGGGCTGGTGTCCGAGTACGGCCCGGACCAGCTCGTTCCGCCGTCGCCGCCCGCGGAGGGCGAGGAGCTGCCCGAGGACCCGGAGCACCCCAGGAACCAGCCGCGGCGTTTCGTCCGCGCGGAACAGGAAAAGCGCCTCAAGTCGGCCGAGCGGGCGTATCAACAGCTCGGAAAGGTGAATCCGCTCGCACTGGAGGAGTTCGCGGCGCTGGAGGAGCGCCACCAGTTCCTGTCGGAGCAGCTCGAGGACCTGAAGAAGACGCGCGCCGACCTTCTCCAGGTGGTGAAGGAGGTGGACGAACGCGTCGAGCAGGTCTTCACCGAGGCCTACCGGGACACCGCCCGCGAGTTCGAGGGCGTCTTCTCCCGGCTCTTCCCCGGCGGGGAAGGGCGGCTCGTACTGACCGACCCCGACAACATGCTCACCACGGGTGTGGACGTCGAGGCGCGGCCGCCCGGCAAGAAGGTCAAGCGGCTGTCGCTGCTGTCGGGCGGGGAGCGGTCACTGACCGCCGTGGCCATGCTGGTGTCGATCTTCAAGGCCCGGCCGAGCCCGTTCTATGTGATGGACGAGGTGGAGGCGGCGCTCGACGACACGAACCTCCAACGGCTGATCCGCATCATGCAGGAGCTCCAGGAGAGCTCGCAGCTGATCGTGATCACGCACCAGAAGCGGACCATGGAGGTCGCGGATGCGCTCTACGGCGTCTCGATGCAGGGCGACGGCGTCTCCAAGGTCATCAGCCAGCGTCTTCGCTGACGCTCCGCTGCCGCCTGTCCAACTCTTCATTACTTGAAAGCAAGCCGACTCGCCGTCACGTAAAGCTGATTCCAGTCAAGGTCTTGACTTCGAAACTTGAAGGCATAGTCTCTGCAACGTTGCTTTTACCTTCAAGTGGTGCGCGACCTGTACCTGTGCGCCACTTGAGGGGCTCGCCCCCCACGCCCGGCGACGCGGCCGGGCGCCCCCAGGAGTACACGTGACCAGCACTGCGCAGCCGCCACCGGAATCCGGGGCCCGCACGGCCCACCCCGACCACCTCGGGCATGTCATCTTCATCACGGCCGCCGCCGCGATGGGCGGTTTCCTCTTCGGTTACGACAGCTCAGTGATCAACGGCGCCGTCGAAGCGATCCGCGACCGCTACGAGATCGGCTCCGGAACACTCGCCCAGGTCATCGCCGTCGCCCTGATCGGCTGCGCCGTCGGCGCCGCCACCGCCGGCCGGATCGCCGACCGCATCGGGCGCATCCGCTGCATGCAGATCGCGGCCGTGCTGTTCACCGCCAGCGCCATCGGCTCCGCGCTCCCGTTCGCGCTCTGGGACCTCGCCCTGTGGCGGACCGTCGGCGGCTTCGCCATCGGCATGGCCTCCGTGATCGGCCCCGCCTACATCGCGGAGGTCTCCCCGCCCGCGTACCGCGGACGGCTCGCCTCCTTCCAGCAGGCCGCGATCGTCATCGGCATCGCCGTCTCCCAGCTGGTGAACTACGGCGTCCTGCAGCTCGCCGACGGCAAGCAGCGCGGTGAGATCGGCGGCCTCGAGGCCTGGCAGTGGATGCTGGGCGTGGAGGTCGTCCCGGCTGTGCTCTACGGACTGCTGTCCTTCGCGATCCCCGAGTCGCCCCGCTTCCTCATCTCCGTCGGCAAGGTGGGCCGGGCGAGGCAGGTCCTCTCCGAGGTCGAGGGCAAGAAGGTCGACCTCGACGCCCGCGTCGCCGAGATCGACCACGCGATGCGCCGTGAGCACAAGTCCACTTTCCGCGATCTGCTCGGCAGTCGCTTCGGCTTCCTGCCCATCGTCTGGATCGGCATCGGGCTCTCGGTCTTCCAGCAACTCGTCGGCATCAACGTCGCCTTCTACTACTCGGCGACCCTGTGGCAGTCCGTGGGCGTGAACCCTTCCAGCTCGTTCTTCTACTCGTTCACCACGTCGATCATCAACATCATCGGCACCGTGATCGCGATGGTGCTGGTCGACCGGATCGGCCGCCGGCCCCTCGCACTCATCGGCTCCACCGGTATGGCGATCGCGCTGGCCCTGGAGGCCTGGGCCTTCTCCGCCGACCTCGTCGACGGCAAGCTGCCCGAGACACAGGGCGTCGTGGCCCTGATTGCCGCCCACGCCTTCGTGCTCTTCTTCGCGCTCTCGTGGGGCGTCGTGGTCTGGGTCCTCCTCGGCGAGATGTTCCCGAACCGCATCCGCGCCGCCGCCCTCGGCGTCGCCGCCTCCGCGCAGTGGATCGCCAACTGGACCATCACCGCGAGCTTCCCGAGCCTCGCGGACTGGAACCTCTCCGGCACCTATGTGATCTACACGGTCTTCGCCGTGCTCTCGATCCCCTTCGTACTCCGGTACGTCAAGGAGACGAAGGGCAAGGCGTTGGAGGAGATGGGCTAATCCCCGCTGCCCCTCTCCTCGGCACGGAAACTGCCCCGGCTCAGCGCGTGAGCCGGGGCAGTACCCGTTCGCACAGCAGCCGGAGGCTGCGCCTGCCCTCGTCCAGTGGCATACCGCCGCACAGCGGATGCAGCACCAGGCCGGCGGCGCCCAGCCCCACGCACTCGTCCGGTGTCACGATCCGGTACACACCCTCGCCGCGCAGCTCCTCGACCGTCGTCGCCGAGGAACGCACCGCGGAGCGGATGCCGTGCGACTGCCAGGAGGCATAGGTCCGCGCCTCGTGCAGGAAGTGTTTCCCGTACAGCGCCCACGCGCGGTCCGGGTCCTGTGAGAGGTGCAGCAGCGGCGTCTTCTCCGCGGGCATCATGCAGAACCCCCCGGTCCCGTACTCGGCCCGCCGCTCCTCGTAGTACGCCTCCAGTTCCGGCAGATGGGCGCTGGGGAAGAACGGCAGCCCGAAGCGGGCCGCCCTGCGCGCCGCCGCCCGTGAGGACCCGCCGACCAGCAGCGTCGGGTGCGGCCGGCTGTACGGGCGCGGGGTGACCCGCACGGTACGGCCCCGGTACCTGAAGCTCTCACCGGTCCAGGCCGCCAGCAGCGTCTCGAGCAGCTCGTCCTGGAGCGCCCCGCGCCGGGTCCAGTCCACGCCCAGCTGCTCGTACTCCCGCGGCCGGTAGCCGATGCCGGCGACGGTGACCAGCCGGCCCTCGCCGATCAGGTCCAGCACGGCGAGATCCTCCGCCAGCCGCAGTGGGTCGTGCAGCGGGCCGATGATCGCGGAGATCGTCACCGCGATACGGCGGGTGGCTCCGAGGACCGCGCCGGCGAAGGTCAGCGGGGACGGCAGCCAGTTGTCGCCGGCGCCGTGGTGCTCCTCGGTCTGGACCGTGTCGACGCCGTGGCCGTCGGCGTAGGCGGCCATCTCCAGGGCCGCCCGGTAGCGGGCCGCGAGGGTCTTCGGTGTCGCGGCAGGGTCGGCCAGGTTGAACCGGACCACCGTGAAGGCCATGGGACGTCCCCCTCCGCCGGGTGTGGGCATGGCGAAGGGGGACGTTAGCTGACATGGCGTCAGATGGGCAGGGGTGCGGCCTCCCGCTCGGACGCGGCCTCCTCAGGTCCGGCCGCCGGTCCCGCCGTCGCGGCCGGCGTCCGCGGCAGCACGGCGTACAGCGCCGCCGCCAGCACGATCGTCGCGGCCCAGCCCAGCCCGTTCTCGCCGATCCACGACGAGGCGAGCGGACCGGCGAACCAGTCGACCCTGGTGAACAGCAGCCCCACCACCAGCGCGACGGCCCACGCGATCATCGCCTGCCAGGCGAACCCGCCGCGGTACCAGTAGGCGCTGGTGCGGGTGGTGTCCATCAGCGCCTCGCCGTCGTAAACGGGCCTGCGCAGCATGTCGACGCCGAAGACCCCGATCCATGCGGAGAACGCCACCGCCAGCAGAGTCAGGAACGAGACGAACGAGCCGATGAAACTGGTGGCCACGACCATCAGCAGGAAGCCGAAGACCAGGCTGATCAGCGCGTTGACGCTGACGGCCCAGGCCCGAGGCACCTTGATGCCCAGGGTCTGCGCGGTGAAGCCGGCCGAGTACATCGACATCGAGTTGATCAGCAGCATGCCCACGAGCGCGATGAGCAGGTACGGGACCGCGAGCCACATCGGCAGGATCTCGCCGATGAAGGCGACCGGGTCCTGGGCGCTCGCCAGGTCGGGTGTGGCGACCGCCATCACCGCGCCCATCAGCACCATCGGCAGGACGACGATGCCGGCGCCGCCGACGGTGGCGCCCACCATCGCCCGGCCGGACGCGGTGCGGGGCAGGTACCGGGTGAAGTCCGGGCCCGAGGGAACCCAGCTGATGCCGCCCGCCGCGATGGTGCCGATACCGGCCACCATCATCGCCGTCGAGCCGGCCGGCTTGTCGAAGACGGCGGACCAGTCGGTACGGGCGACCAGGTAGACCAGGACCAGCACGCTGAACGCGCCGAACAGGTACGTCGACCACTTGCTGCACACCTGCAGGGCGTTGATGCCGAGACCGGAGACGAGGAACGTGCAGGCGACGAAGAGCAGCAGCGTCGTGACGATCAGGGCCGTGTTGCCGCGGACGCCGAAGAGCAGATCCAGCACGGTCAGCACCGCGTAGGCGCCGGTGACCGCGTTGATCGTCTCCCAGCCCCAGCGCGCCACCCAGATCAGCGAGCCGGGGAAGAGGTTCCCGCGCTGCCCGAAGACGGCGCGCGACAGGGCCATGCCGGGGGAGCCGCCGCGCTTGCCCGCGATCGAGATCAGGCCCACGATCCCGTACGAGAGGACGGGGGCGGCGACGGCGACGACCAGCACCTGCCAGAAGTTGAGACCGTTGAAGACGATCAGGCCAGCGCCCATCGTCAGCAGCAGCACGCTGATGTTGGCGGCGACCCAGGTGGGGAACAGCTCACGGACGTGACCGGTGCGC
The DNA here is from genome assembly GCF_025854275.1 of Streptomyces peucetius. Classification (NCBI taxonomy): domain Bacteria; kingdom Bacillati; phylum Actinomycetota; class Actinomycetes; order Kitasatosporales; family Streptomycetaceae; genus Streptomyces; species Streptomyces peucetius. The sequence continues at coordinate 5,763,725 of NZ_CP107567.1, forward strand.
TCGCCGTCGGGGACGGGTTCGAGGCCGCGGGTCTCTATCGCGCCTTCGGATTCGGAGGCGTGGGGCATGGAAGGGCTCCGTAGCGGGGTGGGGGACACCGGAGGGGGCAGCCGGGAGAGGACCCGGAACCCCCAAGCATCGTACGAACAGCCCAAAACGTCCAAATGGGTGAGGTCGGCTTTGTGGGATCGTCCGAGGGCCTCGTGCGCGGGCGCCGGTGGCCGATACTGGACCGCGTTATGGAAATCGTCATCCTTGCCGTAGTCATCGCCCTGGTCGCGATCGGCGTGATCAGCGGCCTCGTAGTCAGCAGCCGCAAGAAGAAGCAGCTGCCCCCGCAGGCGCCGCCGAGCTCGCCGACCATCACTGCTCCGCCCGCCGAACCACATGTCGGCGACGAGGCGGAGACACCGCGGGAGGAACCCCGCCGCACCATCGAGGAGGTCGACCTCCCGACGGCCGAGGAAGCCGTCGAAACCCCTGTGGCCGTCGAGGACCCGGTCGTCGCCGAGGCCCCCGCGCCCGCCGTCGAGATCCCGGAGCCGACCGCCGGCCGGCTCGTCCGGCTCCGTGCCCGTCTCGCCCGTTCCCAGAACACCCTCGGCAAGGGGCTCCTCACGCTCCTGTCCCGTGAACACCTCGACGAGGACACCTGGGAGGAGATCGAGGACACGCTGCTCACCGCCGACGTCGGCGTCGCCCCCACCCAGGAGCTCGTCGAGCGGCTGCGCGAGCGGGTGAAGGTGCTCGGCACGCGTACGCCCGAGCAGCTGCGCACCCTGCTCCGCGAGGAGCTGCTGCACCTCGTGGGCACGGACGCCGACCGCGCGGTCAAGACCGAGAGCGGTCTCGACACGCCCGCCGTCGTCATGGTCGTCGGTGTGAACGGCACCGGTAAGACCACCACCACCGGCAAGCTCGCCCGCGTTCTCGTCGCGGACGGCCGCTCGGTCGTGCTGGGCGCCGCGGACACCTTCCGCGCCGCCGCCGCCGACCAGCTGCAGACCTGGGGCGAGCGCGTCGGCGCCCGCACCGTACGGGGGCCCGAGGCCGGCGACCCGGCCTCGGTCGCGTTCGACTCGGTCAAGGAGGGCATCGCCGAGGGCGCGGACGTCGTACTCATCGACACCGCCGGCCGGCTGCACACCAAGACCGGCCTGATGGACGAGCTCGGCAAGGTCAAGCGGGTCGTGGAGAAGCACGGTCCGCTGGACGAGGTCCTGCTCGTCCTGGACGCCACCACCGGCCAGAACGGCCTGGTGCAGGCGCGGGTCTTCGCCGAGGTCGTCGACATCACCGGCATCGTGCTGACCAAGCTGGACGGCACCGCCAAGGGCGGCATCGTCGTCGCTGTCCAGCGCGAGCTGGGTGTGCCCGTCAAGCTCGTGGGTCTGGGCGAGGGCGCGGACGACCTGGCGCCGTTCGAGCCCGAGGCGTTCGTCGACGCGCTGATCGGCGACTGACCGGGGCCGTTCGCCTCGCCCGCGGGGGAAGCGCCGTACCGGAAAGCGCCCGGCCGACATGGCGGCCGGGCGCTTTCGCGCGCGAGGGGTCAGGACCGGCTGCGGTGGCAGATGTACGCCAGCGTGCCGAGCAGCAGCCGGGCCTCGGGCGGAGCGGTGGCCGTGTCGGGGGACGGGGGCCGCAACCACCGGACCGGGCCCAGTCCGCCGCGGTCCGACGGCGGGGCGGTGATGTGGTCGCCGGGGCCCAGGCAGCGCAGGTCCAGGTCGGCGTCGTCCCAGCCCATCCGGTAGAGCAGCCGGGGCAGTCCGGCCGCCGCGCCGGGAGCGACGAAGAACTGGCAGCGGCCGTCGGGCGTGGCGGTGACGGGGCCGAGCGGCAGGCCCATGCGCTCCATCCGAACCAGTGCGCGGCGGCCCACGGGAGCGGCCACGTCCAGGATGTCGAAGCTCCGCCCGACCGGCAGCAGCAGTGACGCGCCGGGCACGTCGGCCCATGCCTTGCCCGCCTCGTCGAGCGTCGCGCCTGCCGGGACCTCGAGTGCGAAGTCGAGCGGGTGTGCGCCGGGGGCCGCGCAGCGGGCGTCCCCGCAGGAGCACTTGCCCGAGGCGGCGCGTGCGCCCGGGATCACCGCCCAGCCCCACAGGCCGGTGTACTCGGCCACCACGGTGGCCTCTGTCGTGCGCCCGCGGCGCCGGGAGCCCGTCCGGATCTGTCCGATCCCCCGGGTGCCGCCGATCGTGAAGCCCATGCCCCCTCCAACGGGTCGTAGGCGCGGGTGGTTACGACCCGGATCTCCCCTGTGACTCTCCGTGATGCCTGTCCGGAGTGCCGACGGTGTGCGGTGGTGCGCGGGGGAGTGTGGAACGGGGCACGCGCCCGAGCGCGCAACGCTCCCACAGCTCCTGATCGTCATATGTCAAGTGAATCGCGCCTGGCCGTAAGTGAGTTCACTCGGAGGGGTGGCGAATGGTGGCGTTTCTGCAATCCCACTCGCTGAGGCCGTGATCGAAGGATTACCGTCGGTGCATCAACCTGCAATTGCAGTCCGCCTCCGGGTATGCCGGAGGCAAAGCGGTTTCCTGTTCGACGGGTGCGACAGCGTCACCACAGGCCGCGATCGGCGTCATTCTGGTAGGGGTTCGGGCAATTGAGGCATCGACGGACGGGGACATTCCAGTGAGCGGCAGCGGCGCAGACGGTACGAACGCCGGCAAGCGCCCCAACGAGCAGTTGAGTTCCTGGTTCCTGCGCAGCGGCTGGTCGAAGGGCGAGCTCGCCCGGCAGGTGAACCGCCGGGCACGCCAGATGGGCGCCCACCACATCAGCACGGACACCTCCCGGGTGCGCCGGTGGCTGGACGGCGAACAGCCGCGTGAGCCCATCCCCCGCATCCTGTCCGAGCTCTTCTCCGAACGCTTCGGCAGCGTCGTCACCGTCGAGGACCTCGGGCTGCGGACCGTCCACCAGTCACCCTCGGTGTCCGGCGTGGACCTCCCCTGGGCCGGTGACCAGACGGTCACACTGCTCAGCGAGTTCTCCAGAAGCGATCTGATGCTGGCGCGCCGCGGCTTCCTCGGCAGCTCGCTGTCCATCGCCGCGGGATCCGCCCTCGTGGAGCCGATGCAGCGCTGGCTCGTCCCCGTGCCGGTGCCGGAGGCCGCACAGCAGGAGCCGCCCGTCCCCCTGCGGCGGGGAGCCCGTCTCTCCAAGCCCGAACTCGACCTGCTCGAGGCCACCACCGCCATGTTCCGCCAGTGGGACGCCCAGTGCGGCGGCGGCCTGCGCCGCAAGGCGGTCGTCGGCCAGCTCCACGAGGTCACCGACCTGCTCCAGGAGCCGCAGCCCCCGGCCACCCGGCGCCGCCTCTTCAGGACCGCCGCCGAACTGGCCGAGCTCGCCGGGTGGATGAGCTACGACGTGGGCCTGCAGCCCACCGCCCAGAAGTACTTCGTCCTCGCCCTGCACGCCTCCAAGGAAGCGGGCGACAAGCCGCTCGGCTCGTACATCCTGTCCTCGATGAGCCGCCAGATGATCCACCTCGGCCGCCCCGACGACGCCCTCGAACTCGTCCACCTCGCCCAGTACGGCAGCCGTGACTGCGCCACCGCGCGCACCCAGGCCATGCTGTATGCGGTGGAGGCCCGCGCCTACGCCAACATGGGCCAGCCCAGCAAGTGCAGGCGGGCGGTCCGGATGGCCGAGGAAACCTTCGCCGACGTCGGCCTCGACGGCGAGCCCGAGCCCGACTGGATCCGCTTCTTCTCGGAGGCCGAGCTCCACGGGGAGAACTCCCACTCCTACCGGGACCTGGCCTATGTCGCCGGCCGAAGCCCCACCTACGCCTCCCTCGCCGAGCCCGTCATGAAGCGTGCCGTCGAGCTCTTCGGCCAGGACGACGTGCACCAGCGGTCGTACGCACTCAATCTGGTGGGCATGGCCACGGTCCATCTGCTCAAGAAGGAACCGGAACAGGCCACCGCCTTCGCCGACCGGGCGCTCACCGTCGCCAAGCGGGTCCGCTCCGAGCGGGTCAACACCCGGCTGCGCAAGACCGTCGACACGGCCGCCAGGGACTTCGGCGACGTCGCCGAGGTCGCCCGGTTCACCGACCACCTCACCGCCCAGCTGCAGGAGACCGCGGAAGCGGTCTGACCGGCGGCGGCACACCGGACCCCGGCCACGACACCCACCCCGAACCGCCCGACTCGGCTCCCCCCGTGCCAAGTCACCCGGGCGGGTGTCGTGGCCGGTTCGCACTGTGCGCAGAGGATACGCTCGGTGACCCCGGGCGACACCCGCGTTCATGACGGCGTAACACGCCGGACCTCTTCGTCACCGTCACGAAACATCGTGCGGCATCTGCGGAAACGGCGCTCCGCCAGTCTCATGCGGCATAACGGCCCGCCCTTCCGCCGCACAGGCTCCGCCCGCACGCGGCCGCACGACGACGAGGAGACGCCGATGCCCCCAGGCATCTCGACCCTTGCCGCAGACGCCCCAGAGCTGTCTGCCGCCAACACAGGGTTCATGCTCATCTGTTCCGCCCTGGTGATGCTCATGACGCCGGGACTGGCCTTCTTCTACGGAGGCATGGTCCGCGTCAAGAGCACCCTGAACATGCTGATGATGAGCTTCATCAGCCTCGGGATCGTCACCATCCTGTGGGTGCTGTACGGCTTCAGCATGGCCTTCGGCACCGACATCGGCTCGATCGTCGGATGGAGCTCGGACTACGTCGGCCTCGGCAACATCGGCGTCACCGAGCTGTGGGACGGCTACACCATCCCCGTCTACGTCTTCGCCGTGTTCCAGCTGATGTTCGCGATCATCACGCCGGCGCTGATCAGCGGTGCCCTCGCCGACCGGGTCAAGTTCACCGCCTGGGCGCTGTTCATCACGCTGTGGGTCACCGTCGTCTACTTCCCGGTCGCGCACTGGGTGTGGGGCGCGGGCGGCTGGCTCTTCGAGATGGGCGTCATCGACTTCGCCGGCGGCACGGCCGTCCACATCAACGCCGGTGCCGCGGCGCTGGGCGTCATCCTCGTCATCGGCAAGCGCGTCGGCTTCAAGAAGGACCCGATGCGCCCGCACAGCCTCCCGCTGGTCATGCTCGGCGCGGCCCTGCTGTGGTTCGGCTGGTTCGGCTTCAACGCCGGATCGTGGCTCGGCAACGACGACGGCGTCGGTGCGGTCATGTTCGTCAACACCCAGGTCGCCACCGCCGCCGCCATGCTCGCCTGGCTCGTCTACGAGAAGATCCGCCACGGCGCCATCACCACCCTCGGTGCCGCTTCCGGCGCCGTCGCCGGCCTCGTCGCCATCACCCCGGCGGGCGGCTCCGTCTCCCCGCTCGGCGCGATCGCCGTCGGCGCCATCGCCGGTCTGCTCTGCGCCATGGCCGTGGGCCTCAAGTTCAGGTTCGGCTACGACGACTCCCTCGACGTCGTCGGCGTCCACCTCGTCGGCGGTGTCATCGGCTCCCTGCTGGTCGGCTTCTTCGCCACCGGCGGCGTGCAGTCCGATGCCAAGGGCCTCTTCTACGGCGGTGGCCTCGACCAGCTCGGCAAGCAGGCCGTCGGCGTCTTCGCCGTCCTCGCCTACTCTCTGGTGGTCTCCGCCGTCCTGGCCTTCCTCCTCGACAAGACCATCGGCATGAGGGTCGACGAGGACGTCGAGGTCTCCGGCATCGACCAGGTCGAGCACGCCGAGACCGCGTACGACTTCAGCGGAGCGGGCGGCGGAGCCGGCTCCCGCAAGGCCGTGCCCGCGACGGGCGAGACCGTGGCAGCCGCAGCGCAGAACAAGAAGGTGGACGCATGAAGCTCATCACCGCAGTCGTGAAGCCGCACCGGCTGGACGAGATCAAGGAGGCCCTCCAGGCCTTCGGAGTCCAGGGGCTCACCGTCACGGAGGCCAGCGGCTACGGCCGGCAGCGCGGCCACACCGAGGTCTACCGGGGCGCCGAGTACACCGTCGACCTCGTCCCCAAGATCCGCATCGAGGTGCTGGTGGAGGACGACGACGCCGAACAGCTCCTGGAAGTGATCGTCAAGGCAGCCCGCACCGGGAAGATCGGCGACGGCAAGGTCTGGAGCGTCCCGGTGGACACGGCGGTACGCGTGCGGACCGGCGAGCGCGGGCCCGACGCCCTCTAGAACGTCCGACACACCGTGAGCGAGCCTCCGGGCGCTCCAGCGTCGGCAGGAGCGCCCGGAGGCGAGCGCACACAGGAAAAGGGAGCTGCCGGGTGAGCCTGGACGTGACCGGAGAAACCGAAGAATCGGGACCCAGCGGCTACGCGGCGGCCCGGCTGCTCCTTCTCAACGAGAAGGAGCGGTCCGGGCCGCCGCGCCGTGCGGCCCTCGCCCGGCTGACGGACACCTGGCTGTCCGCGCTGTTCACGACGGCCGCTGCGGAGCAGGGCGTACGGGGCGCCGCCCTCGTCGCCGTCGGCGGCTACGGCCGCGGCGAACTCTCCCCGCGCAGCGACCTCGACCTCCTGCTGCTCCACGACGGCAGCGCGTCCCCCGCCGCCGTCGCCGCGATCGCCGACCGGATCTGGTACCCCGTATGGGACCTGGGCCTGGCCCTCGACCACTCCGTACGCACCCCGGCAGAGGCCCGGAAGACCGCCGGTGAGGACCTCAAGGTGCAGCTCGGACTGCTCGACGCCCGGCCCGTCGCCGGCGACGCCGGGCTCGTCGCCTCGCTGCGTACCACCGTCCTCGCGGACTGGCGCAACCAGGCGCCACGGCGCCTGCCCGAGCTCGACGAACTCTGCCGCGAACGGGCCGTCCGCCAGGGCGAACTGCAGTACCTCCTCGAACCCGACCTGAAGGAGGCCCGCGGCGGACTGCGCGACGTCACCGCGCTGCGCGCCGTCGCCGCCTCCTGGCTCGCCGACGCCCCCCGCGAGGGACTCGCCGAGGCCCGCCGCACCCTGCTCGACGTACGCGACGCGCTCCACCTCACCACCGGGCGCGCCACCGACCGCCTCGCCCTCCAGGAACAGGACCAGGTCGCCGCCGAACTCGGCCTCCTCGACGCCGACGCCCTGCTGCGCCAGGTGTACGAGGCCGCACGGACCGTCTCGTACGCCGCCGACGTCACCTGGCGCGAGGTCGGCCGCGTCCTGCGCTCCCGCGCCGTGCGGCCGCGGCTTCGCGCCATGCTCGGAGGCCGGGCGCCGCAGCCCGAACGCACCCCCCTCGCGGAGGGCGTCGTCGAACTCGACGGCGAAGCGGTCCTCGCCCGCACGGCCCGGCCCGAACGCGACCCGGTGCTCCCGCTCCGCGCGGCGGCCGCCGCGGCCCAGTCCGGCCTGCCGATCTCCCGGCACGCCGTCCGGCGCCTCGGCGAGGCCATGACCGCCCGGCCGCTGCCCGTGCCGTGGCCCGCCGAGGCACGTGAGGAACTCGTCACCCTGCTCGGCGCCGGAGAGCCGACCGTCGCCGTGTGGGAGGCCCTGGAGGCGGAGGGGCTGATCACCCGGCTCGTCCCCGACTGGGAACGCGTCCGGTGCCGGCCCCAGCGCAACGCCGTCCACACCTGGACCGTCGACCGGCACCTCGTCGAGACCGCGGTCAAGGCGTCCGAGCTGACCCGCCACGTCGGCCGCCCCGACCTGCTGCTGGTCGCGGCCCTGCTGCACGACATCGGCAAGGGCTGGCCCGGGGACCACTCCGTCGTCGGCGAGACCATCGCCCGGGACGTCGCCACCCGGATCGGCTTCGACCGCGCCGACGTAGGCGTCGTCACCACCCTCGTCCGCCACCACCTGCTGCTCATCGACACGGCGACCCGGCGCGATCTCGACGACCCCGCGACCGTCGCCTCCGTGGCCTCGGTCGTCGAGTCCGCCTCCACACTGGAACTGCTGCACGCCCTGACCGAGGCGGACGCCCTCGCGACCGGTCCGGCGGCCTGGTCGTCCTGGCGCGGCTCGCTCGTCGCGGATCTCGTGCGGCGCGTCGCCGCCGTGCTCGCCGGAGACGTCCTGGCAGAACCGGACCAGGCAGCGCCCAGCGTCGAACAGGAACGCCTCGCGGTCGAAGCCCTGCGCACCGGCGAACCCGTGCTCGACCTGCACACCCGGCCCGAGGCTCCGGCGGAGGACGGCGGGCCGGAACCCGTCGGCGCCGAACTGCTCATCGCGCTGCCCGACCAGCCGGGCGTCCTGCCCGCGGTCGCCGGAGTCCTCGCGCTGCACCGGCTCACCGTCCGCGCAGCGGACCTGCGGGCGATCGACCTGCCCAGCGCGGCCGGCGACGGGGCCGTCCTGCTCCTGAACTGGCGCGTGGCGGCCGAGTACGGCTCCCTGCCGCAGGCCGCCCGGCTCCGCGCGGACCTCGTCCGCGCACTCGACGGCGACCTGGACATCGCCGGCCGCCTCGCCGAACGCGAGGCCGCCTCTACCCGGCGGCGCGGCGTCAAGGCGCCGCCGCCCAGAGTGACGGTCGCGCCGGCCGGTTCACGTCTGGCCACGGTCATCGAGGTCCGCGCCCAGGACGCACCGGGCCTGCTGCACCGCATCGGGCGGGCCCTGGAGGGCGCGGCGGTACGGGTCCGCAGCGCCCATGTCTCGACGCTGGGCGCGAACGCGGTGGACACGCTGTACGTCACAGGACCGGACGGCGCTCCGCTCGGCGACGCGGAGGCGGCGGCGCTGGCCAAGGAGGTGGAGGAGGCTCTGCGGTGAAGCTGCGGCCTGCTCGGCGGCTCGCCGGGCACGGCGTGCTTCCCGCGTGCGGGGCCCGGTTCCCGCCCCCCGATCCGGTGGGCAGGGACGATTCCCTTGCCGGGCCCGATACTCTGGAGGGCGATCCACCGCCCCCGACTCCTGAGGACCGACGCCGCCGTGTTCGACACTCTCTCCGATCGCCTCTCAGCGACCTTCAAGAACCTGCGCGGCAAGGGGCGCCTGTCCGAGGCCGACATCGACGGTGCGGCTCGGGAAATCCGGATCGCGCTCCTCGAAGCGGATGTCGCTCTTCCCGTGGTCCGGGAGTTCATCAAGCAGGTCAAGGCCCGCTCACTCGGCGCCGAGGTCTCCAAGGCGCTGAACCCCAGCCAGCAGGTCATCAAGATCGTCAACGAAGAGCTGATCGGGATCCTGGGCGGGGAGACCCGCCGTCTGCGGTTCGCCAAGACCGCGCCGACCGTGATCATGCTCGCCGGTCTCCAGGGTGCCGGTAAGACCACCCTCGCCGGAAAGCTCGGTCTCTGGCTGAAGAACCAGGGCCACTCGCCCCTGCTCGTCGCCTGTGACCTCCAGCGCCCCAACGCCGTCAACCAGCTGTCGGTCGTCGCCGAGCGCGCCGGTGTCGGCGTCTACGCGCCCGAGCCGGGCAACGGCGTCGGCGACCCGGTCCAGGTCGCCAAGGACTCCATCGCGTACGCGCGCGGCAAGCAGTACGACATCGTGATCGTCGACACCGCCGGCCGCCTGGGCATCGACCAGGAGATGATGCAGCAGGCCGCGGACATCCGGGACGCGACCTCGCCCGACGAGATCCTCTTCGTCGTCGACGCCATGATCGGTCAGGACGCCGTCAACACCGCGGAGGCCTTCCGCGACGGGGTCGGCTTCGACGGCGTGGTCCTGTCCAAGCTGGACGGCGACGCCCGGGGCGGTGCGGCGCTCTCCATCGCGCACGTCACCGGCAAGAACGTCATGTTCGCCTCCAACGGCGAGAAGCTGGACGACTTCGACGCGTTCCACCCGGACCGCATGGCGTCCCGCATCCTCGGCATGGGCGACATGCTCTCGCTGATCGAGAAGGCCGAGCAGACCTTCAGCCAGGAAGAGGCCGCCAAGATGGCCTCCAAGCTGGCGAGCAGCAAGGGCAAGGAGTTCACGCTCGACGACTTCCTGGCCCAGATGGAGCAGGTCCGCAAGATGGGCTCCATCAGCAAGCTGCTCGGCATGCTGCCCGGCATGGCGCAGATGAAGGACCAGATCAACAACATCGACGAGCGTGACGTGGACCGTACGGCCGCGATCATCAAGTCGATGACGCCGGGTGAGCGCGACGACCCGACGATCATCAACGGCTCGCGCCGTGCCCGTATCGCCAAGGGTTCCGGCGTCGAGGTCAGCGCGGTGAAGGGCCTGGTGGAGCGGTTCTTCGAGGCGCGCAAGATGATGTCGCGGATGGCCCAGGGCGGCGGCATGCCCGGTATGCCCGGGATGCCGGGCATGGGTGGCGGCCCCGGCCGGCAGAAGAAGCAGCAGAAGCAGGCCAAGGGCAAGCGCAAGAGCGGCAACCCGATGAAGCGCAAGGCCGAGGAGCAGGCGGCGGCCGCCCGCCGCGAGCAGGCGGCGCAGGGCGGTGCCTTCGGGCTGCCGGCCGGTGAGCCCGGCAAGGACTTCGAGCTGCCCGACGAGTTCAAGAAGTTCATGGGCTGACGTCCGGGAAACTCATGGGCCGACGCCGGCCCGCGACGCGGCAGAGGGCCCGCGACCGTCACGGTCGCGGGCCCTCGTCGCACCGTGGTCAGGGCGTGCGGGCGATCAGATAGCGGAAGACGTTGGGCATCCACACCGTGCCGTCGGGCCGCCGGTGGTCGTGGAGCGCCTCGGCGATCTCCTTCTCGACCTGTGCCCGGTCGTTCTCCCGCACAGCGCCGTCGTAGAGCCCCGTCGACAGCAGTCCCCGCACCGCGCTGTCCACGTCGGCATAGCCGAAGGGGCAGGCCACCCGGCCCGAGCCGTCCGGGTTGAGCCCGGCGCGCCCGGCGACGTCCTCCAAGGCGTCGCGGTGGGCGGGGCGCCGGCGTTCGCCGGCCACACGCAGCACCTCGGACGTGGCGCACCGGTCCGGCGGGCCCCACGCGGTGAGCACCACGACGCTCCGGCGCTCGGCGAGGCCGACCGCCTTCCGCAGCGCCTTCTCCAGCCGCTTCGCGTCGCCCGCGCCGGAGCCGATCGGCTCCAGGGCGGTGATGAGGTTGTACGCGGGCCGGCCGGGCCCCGCCGCCGCGGCGGCATCGCCGTCGAGCAGCCGGGTCGTCGGGCTGCCGTCCAGGCGTTCCCGTGCGAGGGCGAGCCGGTCACGGTCCGTGTCGACGCCCGTCACGGTCGCCCCGCGGGCCCTGGCCATCAGCAGGGCGAGTCCGGAGCCGCAGTCCAGACCCAGGAGCTGTGTACCGGTGCCCACCTCGAGACGTTCGTAGACCGCTTCGTAGAGCGGCACCAGCATGCGTTCCTGGATCTCGGCCCAGTCCCGGGCGCGTGTGCTTGCCTCCGCAGAGTGCGCCGACGCCTTGTGGGGTCGGTGCCGGACGAGCGTGGATGTCATCGAAAGCGCCCCAATCCGCCGAGAGGTCGGTCTGTTCCCTGAAGGTCAGCCCCCGTGTGCGTACGCTCCGCGCTTCCCTGTATGCCAGAGAACTCCGCAGGCGTCCCCACGTCCAGGGGTTGTGCGGCACTGCTTCTGCGCCCGGGGCGCGGGGCCCCGGCGACCTGGCTGATTCACGCCCAGGTCCGGTGTCGCCGTACGATGCCCGCCATGGCTAAGGCACCCGTTCTCACGCCCCGGTCGGAAGACTTTCCGCGGTGGTACCAGGACCTGATCAACAAGGCCGAACTGGCGGACAACGGACCGGTGCGCGGCACCATGGTCATCCGACCGTACGGCTACGGCCTGTGGGAGCGGATGCAGCAGGAGATGGACGCCCGCATCAAGGACGCGGGTGCGTCGAACGCCTATTTCCCGCTCTTCATCCCCCAGTCTTACCTGACTCGCGAGGCTGAGCACGTCGAGGGCTTCGCGCCCGAGCTCGCGGTGGTGACACACGGCGGGGGCAAGGAGCTCGACGAGCCGGTCGTGGTGCGCCCCACGTCCGAGACGATCATCAACGACTACTTCTCCAAGTGGGTGCAGAGCTACCGGGACCTGCCGCTGCTGATCAACCAGTGGGCGAACGTCGTCCGTTGGGAGATGCGGCCCCGGGTCTTCCTGCGGACGACCGAATTCCTCTGGCAGGAGGGCCACACCGCGCACGCCACCTACGAGGACGCCAGGGACTACGCCGCCCACATCCACCGGAACGTCTACGCGGACTTCATGGTGAACGTCCTCGGCATCGATGTGCTCCTCGGGCGCAAGACGCCCCGCGAGCGGTTCGCCGGTGCGATCAACACCCTCACCCTGGAAGGGATGATGGGCGACGGCAAGGCCCTGCAGATGGGCACGAGCCACGAGCTCGGCACCAACTTCGCCAAGGCCTTCAACACCTCGTACCTCTCCAAGGACGGTCAGCAGGAGCTGGTCTGGCAGACCTCCTGGGGAACATCCACCAGGATGGTCGGCGGGCTGATCATGTCCCACGGCGACGACAGCGGTCTGCGCGTGCCGCCCCGCCTGGCGGCCGTCCAGGTGGTGGTCATGGCCATCAAGGGCGACGAGGCGGTCGCCAGGGTCCGTGAGATCGGCGAGACGCTCAAGGCCGCCGGCCTGCGGGTGCACGTCGACGACCGGGTGGACACGCCGTTCGGCCGCCGTGCGGTCGACTGGGAGCTCAAGGGTGTGCCGGTACGGATCGAGATCGGGCCGAGGGACCTTCAGGCGGGCACCGCGGTGCTGGCCCGCCGCATTCCGGGAGGGAAGGAGCCGGTGAGCATCGAGTCGCTCGTCGCGCTGCTGCCGAAGACCCTGGAGGACGACCAGGCGCTGCTGCTCGAGCAGTCCCGGGTGCGGCGCGAGTCGCGTACGAGCGACGTCGCCACGATCGAGGAGGCGGCCGAGGCCGCGGCCGCGGGCGGATGGGCGCGTATCCCGTGGGCGACGCTGGGCGAGGAGGGCGAGGCGAGGCTCGCCGAGCAGGCGGTCTCCGTGCGCTGTCTCGTCGCGGAGGACGGGTCGGTGCCCGACGCGGACGACGCTCCGGGTACTGTCGCCGTCGTGGCCCGCGCGTACTGAGCGCCGCCCGCTCCGCGGCCGGCGCCGCTACGTACCGCCTTGCGGTGAGCCGCGAGGATTCTCCGCAGATCGGCGCACCCGACCGCGATCGGGACGCATCAACGGCAAGTGACGGGAACTGACGGGTACGTGCAAATTATTTGGGATGGCCCGGAATGGAACCCGACGGCCCTCCGGCTCGTTATCACGACGTGAGCACGACACCACCTGTTCTCGCCGCAGAGCTGGCACAGGCGTGGGCCGACATTCAGCGGCACCACCCCGAGCTGCCGGATCTTGCCGCGCCCGAATCCCTGATCGGAGAGTCCTCGTCCGCCTGCGGCGCCGAACTCTCCTTCGAGCGACTGCTCCATGAGGCAGTCCACGGCATCGCCGCCGCGCGAGGAGTCCGCGACACCTCGCGTGCCGGCCGCTACCACAACCGCCGCTTCCTCGCGATCGCCGAGGAGATGGGCCTCGACCACGTGGAGGAGCCGCACCCCAGCAGCGGTTTCTCGCTGGTCGCGCTCAACCCGGAGGCGAAGCGGCGGTACCGCCCCACGATCGAGCGGCTGCAGCGCGCCCTGAAGGCGCACACGGTCGCGACGGCTTCCGACACCAAACGCAGCTTCCGCGGGCCGGCCGCACGGCACGGCTCCTCGGGGGGCGGCGTGCGGGTCAAGGCCGTCTGCGACTGCGGTCGCAACGTCAGAGTCGTCCCCTCGGTCCTCGCCCAGGCGCCGATCGTCTGCGGGGGCTGCGGAAAGCCGTTCCGGATTCCGGAAGCCGTGGGCGCGGCGAGCTGATCGCCCGCGCCCGCGGGGCACGCAGGCCACCGGTGAGGCCGGCGGCCTGCGCGCCGCGCTGCCGTCGGGGTGCGTGTGCCTGCCCGGGCGGGTGAAGAACCGCCGCGGGTGTGTGGCACAATGACTAGCTGTACTCGACAGCCGCACAGGAACCCTCTCGCCTCCGGCTGACGCGTCCATCGGGCACTGACGAGTACCGCAACCCCACGTGGCATCCCGTTGTGCCCAACCACGTCAAGACCAGGAGACACCACTCCCGTGGCAGTCAAGATCAAGCTGAAGCGTCTCGGCAAGATTCGCCAGCCCCACTACCGCATCGTCGTCGCCGACTCCCGTACCCGCCGTGACGGCCGGGCCATCGAGGAGATCGGTCTGTACCACCCGACGTACAACCCGTCGCGCATCGAGGTCGACTCGGAGCGTGCGCAGTACTGGCTGTCCGTCGGCGCCCAGCCGACCGAGCCGGTCCTGGCCATCCTGAAGCTCACCGGCGACTGGCAGAAGGTCAAGGGTCTGCCCGCCCCGGAGAAGCCGCTGCTGGCCCCGGCGGCCAAGGAGGACAAGCGCGCCTCCTTCGACGCCTTCGCCAAGGCCCTCGAGGGTGACGACGCCAAGGGTGAGGCCATCACCCCCAAGGCGAAGAAGGCCGACAAGAAGGCGGACGAGGCTGCTGACGCGGCTGCGTCCACCGAGTCGACCGAGGCCTGAGCATGCTCGAGGAGGCTCTCGAGCACCTCGTGAAGGGCATCGTCGACAACCCGGACGATGTGCAGGTCGCTTCCCGCAACCTGCGCCGCGGGCGTGTGCTCGAGGTCCGGGTCCACCCCGACGACCTCGGTAAGGTGATCGGCCGCAACGGCCGCACCGCGCGCGCCCTGCGCACCGTCGTGGGCGCCATCGGCGGCCGTGGTATCCGCGTCGACCTCGTCGACGTGGACCAGGTCCGCTGAACAAGTTGGCTGTTTTTGCTTAGATGCGCCGGCTCGGGCCGGGGAGGGCCGTCGGCCCTCCCCGGCCCGTAGTCGTATCGAAGGAGACATTCAGGTGCAGCTGGTAGTGGCGAGGATCGGCCGCGCCCACGGCGTCAAGGGCGAGGTCACCGTGGAGGTGCGCACGGACGAGCCGGAGCTGCGGCTCGGGCCCGGCGCCGTGCTGGCCACCGACCCGCCCACCGTCGGGCCGCTGACCATCGAGACCGGCCGGGTGCACAGTGGACGGCTGCTGCTGCGCTTCGAAGGCGTGGCCGACCGCACCGCGGCGGAGGCGCTGCGCAACACCCTGCTGATCGCCGAGGTGGACCCGGAGGAACTGCCCGAGGACCCCGACGAGTACTACGACCACCAGCTGATGGACCTGGACGTGGTGCTCGCGGACGGGACGGCGGTCGGCCGGATCACCGAGATCAGCCATCTGCCCTCGCAGGACCTGTTCATCGTCGAGCGGCCCGACGGCAGCGAGGTGATGATCCCGTTCGTCCACGAGATCGTCACCGAGATCGACCTGGAGGAGCAGCGGGCCGTGATCGACCCGCCGCGAGGGCTGCTCGACGAGGGTGAGGCAGAGGTCGCCTCCGGCCGGGACGACGCCGCGAAGGGCGAGTCCTGATGCGGCTCGACGTCGTCACGATCTTTCCCGAGTACCTGGAACCGCTGAACGTCTCCCTGGTGGGCAAGGCCCGGTCCCGCGGACAGCTCGGCGTCCACGTCCACGATCTGCGCGAGTGGACGCACGACCGGCACAACACCGTCGACGACACCCCGTACGGCGGCGGCCCCGGCATGGTCATGAAGACGGACCCGTGGGGCGACGCCCTCGACGACGTCCTGGCGAGCGGTTACGAGGCGGGCGCCCACGGCCCCGTGCTGGTGGTCCCCACCCCCAGTGGACGTCCCTTCACCCAGGAACTCGCCGTCGAGCTCTCCGAACGTCCCTGGCTGATCTTCACCCCCGCACGTTACGAGGGCATCGACCGCCGGGTCGTCGACGAGTACGCGACCCGGGTACCGGTCTTCGAGGTGTCCATCGGGGACTACGTGCTGGCCGGCGGCGAGGCGGCCGTGCTGGTCGTCACCGAGGCCGTCGCGCGCCTGCTGCCGGGCGTCCTCGGCAACGCCGAGTCCCACCGGGACGACTCCTTCGCGCCCGGCGCGATGGCTAACCTGCTGGAAGGCCCCGTCTACACCAAGCCGCCCGTCTGGCGCGGGCGAGAGATCCCCGAGGTGCTGGTCAGCGGTCACCACGGGAAGATCGCGCGCTGGCGGCGGGACGAGGCACTGGCCCGCACGGCCGCCAACCGGCCCGACCTGATCGAGCGCTGCGACCCGGCGGCCTTCGACAAGAAGGACCGGGAGACCCTGTCGATACTGGGTTGGGCGCCGGAGCCCGGCGGCCGATTTTGGCGCAGGCCCGAGGCCGTGGAAGAATGAGCCGTTGCCGTACGTCCGGCCGGCGCCCCTGCCACAGGGGGAACGACGCCCGCCGGACGAGCGAGCACCTTTTTCTCATCACGACATTCCGCTGATGACCTGTGGCATCGGCGAGGAAGCAGACCACCATGGCTCACCTGCTCGACACCGTCAACGCGGCTTCGCTCCGCAGCGACGTCCCGGCCTTCCGTCCCGGTGACACCGTGAACGTCCACGTTCGCGTCATCGAGGGCAACCGCTCCCGTATCCAGCAGTTCAAGGGCGTCGTCATCCGCCGCCAGGGCGCGGGCGTGAGCGAGACCTTCACGGTCCGCAAGGTCTCCTTCTCCGTCGGCGTCGAGCGCACCTTCCCGGTGCACAGCCCGATCTTCGAGAAGATCGAGCTCGTCACCCGCGGTGACGTCCGTCGCGCCAAGCTGTACTACCTCCGTGAGCTGCGCGGCAAGGCCGCGAAGATCAAGGAGAAGCGCGACAACTGAGCCTGAGCTCACAGCCGCGACGACGCTTCGGTTCCACCGGTCACAGGGCGGCCGGATAGGCTCTGCCCCCGATGGACACCCAAGCACAGCACACGGAGCGCGACCGCTCTTCCACCCCCGCGCACGGGGCCGGGGAAGAGGGGTCGCGCTCCGTGCGTCGTTCCCGCCTTTCCCGGCGGGGCGGCCCGCGACGCTCGCCGATGTCCCTGCGTGCGGCCGGCCTGACCGGCGCCGCCTGCGCGGTCTTCCTGCTCCTGCTGAGTCACTTCGTGCTCCAGCCCTTCCAGATCCCCAGCGGCTCCATGGAACCCACGCTCCAGGTCGGGGACCGGGTGCTGGTGAACAAGCTGGCGTACGGTTCCGGTGCAGGGCCCCGACGCGGTGACGTGATCGTCTTCGACGGAACGGGCTCCTTCGTGCAGGAGGAAGTGACGGAAAATCCCGTCAGTTCCGTAGTACGAGAGGGGCTCGCCGTGTTCGGACTCGCCGAGCCGGCCGAGACCGACTTCGTCAAGCGGGTGGTGGGCGTGGGCGGTGACCGGGTTGTCTGCTGCGACAAGGGGGGCAGGGTCGAGGTGAACGGTGTTCCGGTCGACGAGACGTACCTGCACCCCGACGGCGTGCCGTCGGAGGTGGCCTTCGACATCGTGGTCCCCGAGGGAACGCTCTGGGTCATGGGAGACCACCGCAGCAACTCGCGCGACTCCAGGGACCACCTCGGCAGTCCGGGCGGCGGCATGGTGCCCGTCGACATGGTGATCGGCCGGGTGGACTGGATCGGCTGGCCCGTCGGCCGCGCGTCGGGCATCGACACGACGGAAGCCTTCTCCGGCGTACCCGACGCGCCCCCGGGCGGCGCCCATGGGTAACCGCGGGCGCAGTCCGAGCCACCGGGCGGACACCCGACTGCCGACCGGCACACGCCCCACCGACGGGGCGCGGCCGCTGCCCGGCCGGGCCGAACGGCGCCGGCTGGCGAAGAAGGTCAGGAGAAAGCGCCGCCGCTCCGCCGTCAAGGAGATACCGCTCCTGATCACGGTCGCGCTGCTCATAGCCCTGGTGCTGAAGACGTTCCTGGTGCAGGCCTTCGTGATCCCGTCGGGCTCGATGGAGCAGACGATCAGGATCCAGGACCGGGTGCTGGTGGACAAGCTCACCCCGTGGTTCGGCTCGAAGCCCGAGCGGGGCGACGTCGTCGTCTTCAAGGACCCCGGCGGCTGGCTGCCGCCGGAGGAGAAGGCGAAGAAGGACGACCCGATCGTCGTCAAACAGGTCAAGCAGGCCCTGACCTTCATCGGGCTGCTGCCGTCGGACGACGAACGCGACCTGATCAAGAGGGTCGTGGCAGTCGGCGGCGACCGGGTGGTGTGCTGCGACAAGGAGCGCCGGGTCACCGTCAACGGCGTCCCGCTGAACGAACCGTATCTCCATCCGGACGGCGTTCCCTCCACGATGCAGTTCGACGTGCAGGTGCCAGAGGGGCGGCTCTTCGTGATGGGGGACCACCGGTCGAATTCCGCTGATTCCCGTTTCCACCTCGACGAGGAGGGCAATGGCACGGTGGCGGAGGAGCAGGTCGTCGGCAGGGCGGTCGTGATCGCCTGGCCGCTGGACCACTGGCGGAGGCTGGAGGAGCCCGAGACGTACGCATCGGTACCCAACGCGCGCGCCGGGTCGACGGCGGCACAGCCCCCGTCGAATAGTCTGTCCTCCCAGGACCACAACGGAATGGTCCTGCTCCCGACCCCTGCGGAACTCCCGCTCGTTATGGGAGTGGTGGGCCTGTACCTGATATGGCACAGGCGGTTCGCACGGAGTGAGGAGTGGATGTGGGGGACGTGGCGGTCGGCGCACGGTCCGGGCACGACGATCCCGAGGAGAGGCGCGGGCTCCCCGAGACGCCCCCGGACATGACGGACGACGCGCCGCCGGCGGGCGGCGGCGACGGTGACTCCCCGGAGGGCAGCGGTACGGACCGGAAGAAGCAGAAGTCCTTCTGGAAGGAACTGCCGCTCCTCGTCGGTATCGCACTGCTTCTGGCGCTGCTGATCAAGACGTTCCTGGTGCAGGCGTTCTCGATCCCGTCGGAATCGATGATGAACACCCTGCAGCGGGGCGACCGGGTGCTGGTGGACAAGCTCACTCCGTGGTTCGGGTCGGAGCCCGAGCGCGGCGAGGTGGTCGTCTTCCACGACCCCGGCGGCTGGCTGGAGGGTGAGCCGACCCCGGAGCCGAACGTCGTGCAGAAGTTCCTGAGCTTCATCGGCCTGATGCCGTCCGCAGAGGACAAGGACCTCATCAAGCGGACGATCGCCATCGGCGGCGACACGGTGGAGTGCAAGAAGGGCGGCCCGGTCAAGGTCAACGGCAAGGCCCTCGACGAGCCGTACGTCTTCCCCGGCAGCTCGGCCTGCGACGACATGCCGTTCGGGCCCTTCAAGGTGCCGGACGACAAGATCTGGGTGATGGGCGACAACCGCCAGAACTCGCAGGACTCCCGCTACCACATGGAGGACGTGAACCGGGGCTTCGTCCCGGTCGACAAGGTCGTGGGGCGTGCCGTGGTGGTCGCCTGGCCGCTGGACCGCTGGTCCACGCTGCCGGTGCCGGACACCTTCGACCAGCCCGGGATCGGTTCCGTGGCCGCGGCGCTGCCCGCCGCGCCCGCCGCGCTCGGTCTGGCCGGCGCGGTGCCGGTGGTCCTGTGGCGCAGGAGGCTGACCGCCGGGCGTACCGCCGGGTAGGGTGCCGCCCAGATCGCCGATCCCCGAGTGCCGGATTCTCAGGGATCGAATCTCCGAGGTGGGGAGCGCCGGGATGGGCGGAACGGGACGTGACGACGACGGCCGCGGACGGCTCGGCAGTGCGCTGTCGGGACTGGCCGTGGCCGTCGGCTGTGTGCTCTTCCTCGGGGGCTTCGTCTGGGGAGCCCTCGTCTACCAGCCGTACGCCGTGCCGACGGAATCGATGGCGCCGACCGTGAACTCGGGCGACCGGGTGCTGGCCGAGCGCATCGACGGCGACGAGGTGCGCCGCGGGGACGTCGTCGTCTTCCGCGACAAGCAGTGGGGCGACATGCCCATGGTCAAGCGAGTCGTGGGCGTGGGTGGTGACGAGATCGCCTGCTGCGCCGCGAACGGCCGGCTGACCGTCAACGGCGAGGCCATCGAAGAACCGTATCTGCTGCAGGACGACCAGCCCGCGTCACAGGAATTCACGGCGACCGTGCCCGAGGGGCAGCTCTTCCTGCTCGGTGACGAGCGCCTGGGCTCGCTCGACTCGCGGTCGCACCTGCAGGACCCCGGTCACGGCTCCGTACCCCGCTCCGCGGTGTCCGCCCGGGTCGACGCCGTGGCGTGGCCCCTCGACGGCGGCATCGTCGAGCGCCCCGAGGGCTTCGCCGGCCTGCCGGGAGGGGTGTCGCAGCCCGGGCCGGTCAAGCTCATGGCCGGGGCGGTGGTCGCCGGTGCCCTGCTGATCTTCGGCGGGGCGGCGTACGGGCCGGTGGCGGGCCGCCTCGGGCGCAGCCGGCGCGGCAAGGCGGTCTCCCGTGGCGTCTGACGCCCCATTGACCCGGCTGCGCAAGGTCTCCAGGGTCGTGCTCCTCGACCCGCAGGACCGCATCCTGCTCCTGCACGGGTACGAGCCGGCTGATCCGGCCGACGACTGGTGGTTCACCCCCGGCGGCGGTCTGGAGGGCGACGAGACGCGGGAGGAAGCGGCGCTGCGGGAGCTCGCGGAGGAGACCGGGATCACCGACGTGGAACTGGGGCCGGTGCTGTGGCGGCGGCACTGCTCGTTCCCGTTCGACGGCCGCCGCTGGGACCAGGACGAGTGGTACTTCCTGGGGCGTACGGCTCAGACCGTGACCGCGCCCGGCGGGCTGACGGAGCTCGAGCGGCGGAGCGTCTCGGGCCTGAGGTGGTGGACCTCCGCGGAACTGTCGGCGGCGCGTGAGACGGTGTACCCGACCAGGCTCGCCGAGCTGCTGCGCACGCTGCTCGACGAGGGACCTCCGAGTGCCCCGGTGGTCCTGGACCCGGAAATCGTCTGAGGACCCAGGGTGACTGGCGCACAATGGGGGGACGCAAGGCTGAAGGGGAACATGCCATGAGCGCCGAGGACCTCGAGAAGTACGAGACCGAGATGGAGCTGAAGCTCTACCGGGAGTACCGAGATGTCGTCGGGCTGTTCAAATACGTGATCGAGACCGAGCGGCGGTTCTACCTCACCAACGATTACGAGATGCAGGTGCACTCGGTTCAGGGCGAGGTCTTCTTCGAGGTGTCGATGGCCGACGCCTGGGTCTGGGACATGTACCGGCCGGCCAGGTTCGTCAAGCAGGTCCGGGTGCTCACCTTCAAGGACGTGAACATCGAGGAGCTGAACAAGAGCGACCTCGAGCTTCCGGGGAGCTGAATCCCCTCCCGGTCCGCTCCCGGACGACTCCCGGTCCACTCCCGCGGGTGACGCCGTTGTCCACAGTCCAAGGGTTGTCCACAGTTCTCGACCAAGATCCACATTGAGGGGTCCCAAGCGTCAGAGTCGGTGCCGGAGGTGGTGCCGAAATGAACGCGACGGGGGCACTGGGACGGTACGGAGAGGACCTGGCGGCACGGCTGCTGACCAGGTCCGGCATGCGCCTGCTGGCGCGGAACTGGCGCTGCGGGCGGACCGGGGAGATCGACATCGTCGCGCGGGACGGTGACACGGTCGTCGTCTGCGAGGTCAAGACCCGCAGAGCGGGTGCCTACGAGCATCCGATGGCCGCGGTCACGCCGGTGAAGGCGCGTCGTCTGAGACGACTCGCCGAGTGCTGGGTCGAGCGGCACGGCGGCGCCCCGCCAGGGGGCGTGCGCATCGACCTCGTCGGCGTGATGCTGCCCAGGCGCGGCGCGGCAGTCGTCGAACATGCCCGCGGGGTGGCCTGATGGGGTTCGCGCGAGCGTGTTCCGTGGCCCTGGTGGGCGTCGAGGGCGTGGTGGTCGAGGTGCAGGCCGACCTGGAGCCGGGGGTGGCCGCCTTCACGCTGGTGGGCCTGCCCGACAAGAGCCTGGTCGAGAGCCGCGACCGGGTCAGGGCGGCGGTGGTCAACTCGGGTTCCGAGTGGCCGCAGAAGAAGCTCACCGTGGGGCTCAGTCCGGCGTCCGTGCCGAAGGGGGGCAGCGGTTTCGATCTCGCTGTGGCATGTGCCGTCCTCGGGGCGGCCGAGCGGATCGACCCGCGGCAGATCGCCGACCTCGTGATGATCGGGGAGCTCGGGCTCGACGGCCGGGTCAGACCGGTGCGCGGGGTGCTCCCTGCGGTGCTCGCGGCGGCGGAAGCGGGGTACGAACACGTCGTCGTGCCCGAACGGACCGCGGGAGAGGCATCACTCGTACCGGGGATCTCCGTCCTCGGCGTGCGCAGCCTGCGCCAGCTGATCGCCGTGCTCGCGGACGAGCCGGTGCCCGACGAGGAAGCCGTCGAGGAAGGCAGACCCGACGCCATGCTGGCGGGCCTGCTGGTGCCGGGCGCCGGTGTCGGGACGGGACTGTCGGCAGCCCCGGGCGAAGGGCCGGACCTGGCCGATGTCGCGGGCCAGCACCGGGCGCGCACCGGACTGGAGGTCGCGGCGGCCGGCGGCCACCATCTGATGCTCTCCGGCCCGCCCGGCGCCGGGAAGACCATGCTGGCCGAGCGGCTGCCCGGTGTGCTGCCGCCGCTGAGCCGCCGGGAATCACTCGAAGTGACGGCGGTGCACTCGGTGGCGGGCATCCTCCCGCCGGGAGAACCGCTGGTGCGGACCGCTCCGTACTGCGCCCCGCACCACTCGGCGACGATGCAGTCGCTGGTGGGCGGGGGCAACGGCCTGCCGAAACCGGGTGCCGTCTCGCTCTCCCATCGGGGCGTGCTCTTCCTGGACGAGGCCCCCGAATTCTCCGGCAAGGCGCTGGACGCGCTGCGGCAGCCACTGGAGTCCGGCCATGTCGTCGTGGCGAGGAGCGGGGGAGTGGTGTGCCTGCCCGCGAAGTTCCTGATGATGCTGGCCGCCAACCCCTGCCCGTGCGGCCGGCACACCCTGCACGGCGCCGGCTGCGAATGCCCCGCCTCGGTCATCCGGCGGTACCAGGCCAGACTGTCGGGCCCGCTGCTGGACCGCGTCGACCTGCGGATCGAGGTCGAGCCGGTGAGCCGGTCCGACCTCCTCGGCCAGGGCGGCCGCGGCGAGTCCACGGCAGTGGTCGGCGACCGGGTCCGGGAGGCCAGGGCACGCGCCGCCGCCCGGCTGGACGGCACACCCTGGAGCGTCAACAGCGAGGTCCCCGGCCATGAACTGCGGACCCGCTGGACGGTCGCCGCCGGTGCCCTGGCGGCTGCCGAGCGGGACGTGGAGCGCGGTCTGCTCACGGCCCGCGGCCTCGACCGGGTGCTGAGAGTCGCCTGGACCGTCGCCGACCTCGCCGGCCGGGACCGGCCCGAGCCGTCCGACGTGGCCCTGGCGCTGGAGCTGCGGACCGGCATCGCCAGAGGCGTACCGGCGGTCGCGGGTACGGGAGCGGGAGGCGGGTCGTGATGCCGCCGGCGGCACCGAACGGACCACCGGACGCACGGGAGCGGACGGCGCGCGCCGCCCTGACGCGCATCCTCGAGCCGGGTGACGAGCACGGCGGACGATGGCTGCGGGAGTTCGGGGCGGAGGACCTGCTGTGTCGGCTGACGTCGGAGGACTGCGCGGCCGGGGCACTGCCCGGCGTCACCGGGCGACGGGTCCGAGGACTGCGGGCGCGTGCCGTCGGGGTGGAACCGGAGCGGGATCTGGACGCGGTCCGCGCGGCCGGCGGCCGGTTCGTCGTCCCGGGCGACGCGGAGTGGCCGAGCCAGCTCGACGATCTCCACGACGCCAGACCCGTCGGCCTGTGGGTGCGGGGCCGGCCCGACCTGAGGATGTGGGCGCTGCGCTCGGTCGCGGTGGTCGGGTCACGGGCGTGCACACCGTACGGGGCGCACATGGCGGCCTGTCTCGGCTCCGGCCTCGCGGAGCGCGGCTGGGTCGTGGTGTCGGGGGCGGCGTTCGGTGTGGACGGCTCCGCACACCGCGGCGCGCTGGCGGCGGGCGGAGCCACGGTCGCGGTCCTCGCCTGCGGTGTCGACGTCGTCTACCCCCGCGGACACGGCCAATTGATCGGACGCATCGTCGAACAAGGGCTCGTCATCGGCGAGTTGCCGCCGGGCGACCACCCGACGCCCAGCAGGTTCGTCATGCGCAACCGCGTCATCGCCGCGTTGACCAGGGGCACCGTCGTCGTCGAGGCCGAGTACCGCAGCGGCTCCCTGGTCACCGCGCGCAGCGCCCAGCGGCTGGGCCGCTGCACGATGGGAGTGCCGGGCCCCGCGACCAGCGGTCTGTCGGCAGGCGTCCACGAACTGCTGCGCGGCGAGAGCATGCTGGTCACCGACGCGGCGGAAGTGATCGAACTCGTCGGCGACATGGGCGAGCTGGCCCCGCGGCGCACCGGCCCGGTGGTGCCCAGGGACCTGCTGGACCCGGCCGGCAGACGGGTGCTCGAAGCCCTGCCGGCCGGCGGCGCACTCGCCGTCCGGGACGCCGCCCGCGGCGCGGGAACGACGGTGGACGAGGCCCTCGGCAAGCTGTACGAACTGCATTCACTCGGATTCGTGGAACGCGACGGTGAGGGATGGAGGTTGACGCGGCGACCCCGCATTGGTTCGAACGCACGGCGAGGCGGTGCTTGACCTGGAGCATTCGGGTGAAAAGGTGAAGCCGATGACCTCTGCAGGCCGGTCGGCGGGACCTGAGGGGCCGGTGCGCTGGGCATCGGCCCCGGTTCGAAGGTGTGGACGAGAACGAATACCCGAGCAGGGTTCCAGTCGCCCCGCTTCACGCTCCTTGCCCACCGCGACCGTGTAGTCACGCTACGCTCACCGGGTTCCGGGCCCAGACGGCCCCTCCGCTCCCTTCACAGCAGAACGGCTCAAGGCAACGCATGCCCCAGCACACCTCCGGGTCTGACCGCGCGGCAGCGCCACCCGCTGCCCGTGGCGCCGTACGGCCCGCCGCACCCTCGTCGCTCGAGGAGCTGTGGCGGTCGTACAAGGCCACGGGTGACGACCGGCTGCGGGAACAGCTGATCCTGCACTACTCGCCGCTGGTCAAATACGTGGCAGGCCGGGTCAGTGTGGGCCTGCCGTCCAACGTCGAGCAGGCGGACTTCGTCTCCTCCGGGGTCTTCGGGCTCATCGACGCGATCGAGAAGTTCGACATCGACCGGTCCATCAAGTTCGAGACGTACGCCATCACCCGCATCCGCGGTGCGATGATCGACGAACTGCGGGCCCTGGACTGGATCCCCCGGTCGGTGCGGCAGAAGGCGCGGGCCGTCGAGCGGGCGTACGCGACGCTCGAGGCGCAGTTGCGGCGTACTCCTTCCGAGTGTGAGGTCGCGGCCGAGATGGGTGTCGCGGTCGAGGAACTGCACGCCGTTTTCAGTCAGTTGTCGCTGGCGAACGTCGTGGCCCTCGAGGAGCTGCTGCACGGCGGCGGTGAGGGCGGTGAACGCCTCAGCCTCATGGACACCCTCGAGGACACCGCCGCCGACAACCCGGTGGAGGTGGCCGAGGACCGCGAACTGCGCAGGCTCCTCGCCCGTGCCATCAACACCCTGCCCGACCGTGAGAAGACCGTCGTCACGCTCTACTACTACGAGGGCCTCACACTGGCCGAGATCGGGCATGTCCTCGGCGTCACGGAGAGCAGGGTCAGCCAGATCCACACCAAGTCGGTGCTGCAGTTGCGGGCGAAGCTGGCCGACGTGGGACGGTGACTCTGGGATCGCCGGGGCGGCATCCGTAGAGTGGGGGCGTGCCAAGGATTCGAGCGGCCTCCGTGGCCGAGCACCGGACGATGCAGCGAAGCGCCTTGCTGGACGCCGCGCGCTCCCTCCTGTCCGAAGGCGGTACGGAGGCGCTGACCTTCCCCGCCCTCGCGGAGCGCACCGGCCTGGCGAGGTCCTCCGTCTACGAGTACTTCCGCTCGCGCGCCGCGGTCGTGGAGGAGCTCTGCGCGGTGGACTTTCCTGTCTGGGCGGCCGAGGTCGAGGCCGCCATGGGGCGGGCCGGGACGCCGGAGGGCAAGGTCGAGGCGTTTGTGCGCAGCCAGCTCGAGCTGGTCGGGGACCGGCGGCACCGGGCCGTCGTCGCGATCTCGGCGAGCGAACTGGACGCGGGGGCCCGCGAGAAGATCCGGGCCGCGCACGGTGGGCTGATCGCGATGATCGTCGAGGCGCTCGGCGACCTCGGCCAGGACCGGCCACGGCTGACCGCGATGCTGCTGCAGGGTGTCGTGGACGCCGCGGTACGCCGCATCGAGCTCGGCGCGGCCGAGGAGCCCGACGCCATCGCGGAAGCGGCCGTCGCCATGGTGCTGGGGGGCGTGCGGGGCGTACGCGACTGACCGGGCGGGGCCGGACGCCGACGCCGGCCAGGCCCGATCGCCGCAGGGCGCGATGTGCCGCCAGGCAGGCGAGCAGCAGCAGTCCGGCGTGCAGGGTCCGTGCGGTCCCTGCGACCCCCGCGGCTCCTGCGACCCCCGCGGCTCCTGCGACCCCCGCGGCTCCTGCGGTACCCGCCGTCCCTCCGATGCCCGCGGTTCCTGCCGTGCCCGCCGTCCCTCTGGTACCCGCCGTCCCTCCGGTGCCTGCCGTTCCCGCGGTTCCCGCGGTTCCCGCGGTTCCCGCGGTTCCCGCGGTTCCCGCGGTTCCCGCGGTTCCCGCGGTTCCCGCGGTTCCCGCGGTTCCCGCGGTTCCCGCGGCAGCCGCCGGGCCGGTGCCCGGCCCTGGCTCTCCCCCCGGCTCCATACCCGACCCCGACCCAAGCCTCGGCTCCGTGGCGGCAGCCGGCATCGGCGCCGGCCCGGTGGCGGCAGCCGTCGGGCGGGCGTGGGCAGTGGGACGCGTCGACGGGGCCGGTACGCCGAAGACCGGCAGTAGCCGGGAGGGCGGGCGGCGCAGCATCCACGGTGGCAGCAGCGACAGCGGGTCCAGGTACACGGTGCCGCGCCGCAGCCCCCAGTGCAGACAGGCCCCGCAGTGCGAGGCCCCCGGCTCGACAACGCCGACCGTCTCGCCGGCGCGCACCTCGGCGCCCTCCTCGACGAGGGCGCGGACGGGTTCGTAGGTCGTGCGCATCGGCGGGTCACCCGTACCGGTGAGGCTGATCGACACCACACCCCGGCCCGCGACGGACCCGGCGAAGGACACGGTGCCCGGCGCCGCCGCGCGCACGGGTGTGCCGGCCACCGCGGCCAGGTCCACGCCCCGGTGCCCCGGTCCGTACGGAGAGCTGGGCGGCTCCCACCCGCGTACCACCACGGGCCGCGGCGGTCCGACGGGCCAGCTCCGGGCCCCACCGTCGTCGGGCGGCGGGCCGGCCGCGGCCGCCCCCACGGGCAGCGCGGGCAGCGCGGGCAGCGCGGGCGGTGAGGGCGGTGCGGACAGAAGCAGCACCCCGAGCACCGTCCAGCAGGCCGTGGCAACGGCTGCCGCAGCCGTGAAAAACGTACGGTTCATGGACGCAACCGTCCCGCGGACGACGCTCCGCCCGCTGATCATGGTCCGGTTCTGTGGACAACGCCCCCGTTGTGGACAGCGCCGTCACCCGGTGCGTCAGCGGTCCCGTACACTTCTTCTGGCGATCCGGGTCACCGGGTCGACTTCGCACGCCCCGCCACCACACCCTCAACGGTCGGTGGCCGCGCCCCTCGGTCCCTTGCGGCACGGCGCGTCGGGGCGTCAGGACACAACCGAGAAAAACAAGGAGATACGGCCATGGCCGTCGTCACGATGCGGGAGCTGCTGGAGAGCGGCGTCCACTTCGGTCACCAGACCCGTCGTTGGAACCCGAAGATGAAGCGCTTCATCTTCACGGAGCGCAACGGCATCTACATCATCGACCTGCTCCAGTCGCTGTCGTACATCGACCGCGCCTACGAGTTCGTCAAGGAGACCGTCGCGCACGGCGGCTCCATCATGTTCGTCGGCACCAAGAAGCAGGCCCAGGAGGCCATCGCCGAGCAGGCGACGCGCGTCGGGATGCCGTACGTCAACCAGCGTTGGCTGGGCGGCATGCTCACCAACTTCTCCACCGTCTACAAGCGTCTGCAGCGCCTCAAGGAGCTCGAGCAGATCGACTTCGAGGACGTGGCCGCCTCTGGCCTCACCAAGAAGGAGCTCCTGGTCCTCTCGCGTGAGAAGGCCAAGCTGGAGAAGACCCTCGGTGGTATCCGCGAGATGCAGAAGGTGCCGAGCGCCGTCTGGATCGTCGACACCAAGAAGGAGCACATCGCCGTCGGTGAGGCGCGCAAGCTCCACATCCCGGTCGTCGCGATCCTCGACACCAACTGCGACCCGGACGAGGTCGACTACAAGATCCCGGGCAACGACGACGCGATCCGCTCCGTAACCCTGCTCACCCGCGTGATCGCCGACGCCGTCGCCGAGGGCCTCATCGCCCGCTCCGGCGTCGCCACCGGTGACTCCAAGCCGGGCGAGAAGGCCGCCGGTGAGCCGCTCGCCGAGTGGGAGCGTGACCTCCTCGAGGGCGAGAAGAAGGCGGACGGCGACGAGGCCGCCAAGCCCGCCGAGGCTCCCGCCGCCGAGGCCGCTGAGGCACCGGCCGCCGAGGCGCCCGCCGCCGAGGCCGAGAAGCCGGCGGACGCCGAGCAGGCCTGACCCTCACGGTTCGGTTGCTGACGGCGGGGGCGGTGCCACCAGGCACCGGCCCCGCCGCTCACCCGTAGATCTTCGACTTTCGACTTCTCAGAGAGATTCAAGGACATGGCGAACTACACCGCCGCTGACGTGAAGAAGCTCCGCGAGCTGACCGGCGCCGGCATGATGGACTGCAAGAAGGCGCTCGACGAGGCCGACGGCAACGTCGACAAGGCCGTCGAGGCCCTGCGCATCAAGGGCCAGAAGGGCGTCGCCAAACGCGAGGGCCGCTCCGCCGAGAACGGCGCCGTCGTCTCCCTGATCGCCGACGACAACACCTCCGGTGTGCTCGTCGAGCTGAAGTGCGAGACGGACTTCGTCGCCAAGGGCGACAAGTTCCAGGCCGTCGCCGGTGCGCTCGCCGAGCACGTCGCCAAGACCTCCCCGGCCGACCTCGAGGCGCTGCTCGCCTCCGAGATCGAGGCCGGCAAGACCGTCCAGGCGTACGTCGACGAGGCCAACGCCAACCTCGGCGAGAAGATCGTCCTGGACCGCTTCGCGCAGTTCTCCGGCGCCTACGTCGCCGCCTACATGCACCGCACCATGCCCGACCTGCCCCCGCAGATCGGTGTCCTGGTCGAGCTGGACAAGGCCGACGCGGACCTCGCCAAGGGCATCGCGCAGCACATCGCCGCCTTCGCGCCGAAGTACCTCTCCCGTGAGGACGTTCCGGCCGAGGTCGTCGAGTCCGAGCGCCGCGTCGCCGAGGAGACCACGCGCGCCGAGGGCAAGCCCGAGGCCGCGCTCCCGAAGATCGTAGAGGGTCGCGTCAACGGCTTCTTCAAGGAGGCCACCCTCCTCGGCCAGCCGTACGCTCTGGACAACAAGAAGACCGTTCAGCAGATCCTGGACGAGGCCGGCGTCACCCTGAAGCGCTTCAGCCGCATCAAGGTCGGCATCTGAGTCCGTACACGACGGACCACCGGACCCCGGTAGGGTCTGAAGCAGTCGTCGGCGTACGCGCCCGACGATCGCAGATCTGACGAGGAGGCCATTGCCGTACGGGAAACCGCAAGGACCCACTGGCAATGGCCTTCTTCGTATGTGCACGAGGAGATCTCCATGAATCAGGGCGCCGCACAGAGCGACGACAACCACGGCAAAAAGTACGGACGCTTCATGCTGAAGCTGTCCGGCGAGGCGTTCGCCGGTGGCGGAGGCCTGGGCGTCGACCCCGACGTCGTACACGCCATCGCCCGCGAGATCGCCGCGGTCGTACGCGACGGGGCGGAGATCGCGGTCGTCATCGGCGGAGGCAACTTCTTCCGCGGGGCCGAGCTGCAGCAGCGTGGCATGGACCGGGCCCGCTCCGACTACATGGGCATGCTCGGCACGGTCATGAACTGCCTCGCCCTCCAGGACTTCCTGGAGAAGGAAGGCATCGACTCCCGCGTCCAGACCGCCATCACCATGGGCCAGGTCGCGGAGCCGTACATCCCGCTCCGTGCCGTGCGCCACCTGGAGAAGGGCCGTGTGGTCATCTTCGGCGCCGGTATGGGCATGCCGTACTTCTCCACCGACACCACCGCCGCGCAGCGGGCCCTGGAGATCGACGCAGAGGCCCTGCTCATGGGCAAGAACGGTGTGGACGGGGTCTACGACTCCGACCCCAAGACCAACGCGGACGCGGTGAAGTTCGACGCGCTGGAGTACGGCGAGGTGCTGTCGCGCAACCTCAAGGTCGCCGACGCCACCGCGATCACCCTCTGCCGTGACAACGCCCTGCCGATCCTCGTCTTCGAACTCCTCACCGAAGGCAATATCGCTCGGGCCGTCAAGGGTGAGAAGATCGGCACGCTCGTGAGCGACCGGGACACCCGAGCCTGATCCGGGGCGTCCCAAGAGGGATGGACAAAGTCCTGCCGGTCGGACACCGTGCAGGCAACACGCGACGCAGGTTCCGCCGGCCCAGTGGTACGAGCCGGGCCAACCTCAAGACACGCAGGAGCAAGTGGTGATCGAAGAGACCCTCCTCGAGGCCGAGGAGAAGATGGAGAAGGCCGTCCTGGTCGCCAAGGATGACTTCGCCGCGATCCGCACCGGACGTGCGCACCCGGCGATGTTCAACAAGATCGTGGCGGACTACTACGGTGCCCTGACCCCGATCAACCAGCTGGCCTCGTTCTCCGTTCCCGAGCCGCGGATGGCCGTCGTCACGCCGTTCGACAAGACCGCGCTGCGCAACATCGAGCAGGCGATCCGCGACTCCGACCTCGGCGTCAACCCGAGCAACGACGGCAACATCATCCGCGTGGTGTTCCCGGAGCTGACCCAGGACCGCCGCAAGGAGTACATCAAGGTCGCGAAGACCAAGGCCGAGGACGCCAAGATCTCGATCCGCTCCGTGCGCCGCAAGGCCAAGGAGACCATCGACAAGCTGATCAAGGACGGCGAGGTCGGCGAGGACGAGGGCCGCCGCGCGGAGAAGGAGCTCGACGACACCACCGCGAAGTACGTGGCGCAGGTGGACGAGCTGCTCAAGCACAAGGAAGCCGAGCTGCTCGAGGTCTGATGAACGACTCTTCCTGGGGGGCCTCGCACGGCGCCGGATACGCCGGAGCGTGGCCGCCGCCCGACCAGGGGCCCCTCCCGGCGGGTCCCGCCCACGATGGGCATGACGCACGGTATACATCAGAGACGCAGCCCATGCCCATCGTGCCGGACTTCCCCGACGCAGGCAGAGACGCCGCGGGCCGCCGCGGTGAAGACCGCGAGGACCGTGACCGGGGGGCCGCTCGGCTGGGCGGCCCCCTGTTCCGTGACGAAACGCCGCAGGAGCCCATGCCCACCCCGCCGCCACCGGGCGAGCCCACCCCGCAGCCGCCTCCGCGGCGCGAGCCTTCGCAGAAGAAGCGAGCCGGACGGGACCTGCGTGCGGCGATAGGGGTCGGCGTCGGGCTCGGCGCGGTGATCGTCGCCTCGCTCTTCTTCGTGAAGGCCGTTTTCGTCGGTGTGATCGCGGTCGCCGTCGTCGTCGGTCTGTGGGAGCTGACCTCCCGGCTCGAGGAGCGCAAGCAGATCAAGGCGCCCCTGGTGCCGCTCGCGGTCGGCGGCGCGGCGATGGTCGTCGCCGGTTACGTCCGCGGCGCGGAGGGCGCCTGGGTCGCGATGGCACTCACCGCCCTCGCGGTTCTGGTCTGGCGGATGACCGAACCGCCCGAGGGCTATCTGAAGGACGTCACGGCCGGCATCTTCGCGGCGTTCTACGTCCCCTTCCTGGCCACCTTCGTCGCCCTGATGCTGACGGCGGACGACGGCCCGGAGCGAGTGATCACCTTCCTGCTGCTGACGGTGGTCAGCGACACCGGGGCCTACGCGGTGGGCTGGCGCTTCGGCAGGACCAAGCTCGCGCCGCGCATCAGCCCCGGCAAGACCCGCGAAGGGCTGCTCGGCGCGGTGTCGTTCGCGATGGCCGCGGGCGCGCTGTGCATGCAGTTCCTGGTCGACGGCGGCACGTGGTGGCAGGGCCTGCTGCTCGGCCTCGCCGTCGCGGTCAGTGCGACGCTCGGAGACCTGGGCGAGTCGATGATCAAGCGGGACCTCGGCATCAAGGACATGGGCACCCTGCTCCCCGGGCACGGCGGCATCATGGACCGGCTGGACTCGCTGCTCCCGACGGCTCCCGTGGTGTGGCTGCTGCTGGTGCTCTTCGTCGGGTCGGGCTGAGCGGCGGATTCGTCCGCGAGGGCTCGTCGTCCACAGGACGGCGGGCCCTTTCTTCTTTCTCTGCTCAGTCTCGCAGCCCCGAAATCGGCCCCGCCGCAAGGGGAATTGCCTGCTTACACCTCTTTTCTGAGGGAATTTTCTCTTTAGGATGGTAATGGCGTATTTCCAGGAGGTGAGCGGATGTCTACAGGAACCCTTCTCGCGATCATCATCCCGGTTGTCGCAGTGGTGGCCGCGTTGGCGGCGTTCGGCTTGTACACCATGCGCCGGCGCCGTCTGCAGCAGCGCTTCGGCCCCGAGTACGAGCGGACCGTCGAGGACGCGGGCGGCCGGGGCGCTGCCGACCGCGAACTGAGCGCCCGGGAGAAGCGGCACGACGCCCTGGACATCAGGCCGCTGGCTCCTGCCGTCCATGACCGCTACGCCCAGGACTGGCAGAAGGTCCAGGGCGAATTCGTGGATCATCCCGAGCAGGCGGTGCAGGAGGCGGACCTCCTGGTGACCTCGCTCATGCGGGAACGCGGCTATCCCACCGACAACCTCGAGCAGAAGGTGCAGGACCTGTCCGTCGAGCACGGCAGGACCGTGGAGCACTACCGCGCTGCCCACGACGTCAATGAACGCAGCCGGCAGCACAGGGCGAACACCGAACAACTGCGTGCCGCGATGGTGCACTATCGCGCGCTGTTCGACGAACTGCTCTCCGACGGCGGGCCCAGCCAGGCCCGCGCATGAGCGCCTCGGACATCGGAACTCTTCGACCATCAGGACGGAGGAGAGATGGAACGCGAACACACCCCGGGGCCGGCCGAGAGCGGCCTGTCCACGGACGACCTCGCCGCACCCCAGGAAAGGGACCTGGGCGACCGGCCCGAGGCACAGTCCCAGGGCTATCCCGGTGAGGCCGCCGGCGCGACGTCAGAGGCCGAGGCGGTGCCGCCGGCCGCTTCGACCGTCCCACGGGAGCCGGAACCCGCGGCGGACACCCAGGGCACGTCCGCACAGGAGGACATGCCGCAGCTGTTGACCGCGGAGGACGAGACAGGATTCCGCACCCGCTGGCAGGAAATCCAGAACCGGTTCGTCGACGACCCGCGTGAGGCCGTCCATGAGGCCGACGGCCTGGTGGCCGATGTCATGCAGGCCTTGGCCTCCACCTTCTCCCAGCACAAGAAGGACCTGGAGGGGCAGTGGAGCCAGGGCGAGGAGGCCGACACGGAGGACCTGCGCCGGGCCCTGCGGAAGTACCGCTCGTTCTTCAACCGTCTGCTGTCGAGCTGAGGAGCCGCAGCTTCGGCCTGCACCAGTGACCTCCGGGGCGAGCCGGGCTCCCGGCCGCCCCGGCCGCCCCGGCCGCCCCGGCCGCGTCGGCGTGGCCGGGGCCGGTGCGTGCCGCTGCGGCGGGCGCACTCGTTCGCCGCGTCCGACGACACCGACGCACCCGTGACCTTCAGCTCCTGAAGTGACCGAGGATCCACACGGCTGCGCGTGCGGTGCCGGTGTCGCAGGCTGGTGTCATGAGCGACTTCACAGGCCCTGCCATCGTCGTCTTGCCCGTGAGCCCCGGCGATCCGCCGTTCCGCCTCGTCCAGATCCGAGGCGAGACCGCAGGCGTGGCCCACGACATGCTGGACGTGATCCGGCTGGCGCACCACGCGGGACTGGAACATGTGGACGTCGACGACCCGGCGGTCGTGAGATGGGTCGGCGGCGGCAAGTACAAGTGGGCACCGTGATCGTCACGACCGTCGACGACCACCCTCCGGGCCGACGGTCGCAGGTCGCAGGTCGCAGGTCGCACGAATCGATCTGCGACACTGGAGAAACCATGCCCAAGCCCGGAGAACTCACTTTCGTCGCGCCCCGCGGAGCCAAGAAGCCCCCGCGGCACCTCGCCGACCTCACACCCACCGAGCGCAAGGAAGCCGTCGCCGCGATCGGCGAGAAGCCGTTCCGTGCCAAGCAGCTGTCCCAGCACTACTTCGCGCGGTACGCGCACGACCCCGCGCAGTGGACCGACATCCCCGCCGCGGCCCGCGAGAAGCTCGCCGGTGAGCTGCTGCCCGATCTGATGTCCGTCGTACGGCACATCTCCTGCGACAACGACACCACCCGCAAGACGCTCTGGCGCCTGCACGACGGCACGCTCGTCGAGTCCGTGCTCATGCGCTACCCGGACCGGGTCACCATGTGTATCTCCTCGCAGGCCGGCTGCGGGATGAACTGCCCCTTCTGCGCCACCGGCCAGGCCGGTCTCGACCGGAACCTGTCGACCGCCGAGATCGTGCACCAGATCGTCGACGGCATGCGGGCCCTGCGGGACGGTGAGGTCCCCGGAGGGCCGGCCCGGCTGTCCAACATCGTCTTCATGGGCATGGGCGAACCGCTCGCCAACTACAAGCGGGTCGTCGGAGCCGTCCGCCGCCTCACCGACCCCGAGCCGGACGGCCTCGGCCTCTCGCAGCGCGGCATCACGGTCTCGACCGTCGGCCTGGTGCCGGCGATGCTGCGGTTCGCCGACGAGGGCTTCAAATGCCGCCTCGCGGTGTCGCTGCACGCCCCGGACGACGAGCTGCGCGACACCCTGGTCCCGGTCAACACGCGCTGGAAGGTCCGTGAGGTCCTCGACGCCGCCTGGGAGTACGCGGAGAAGTCCGGCCGCCGGATCTCCATCGAGTACGCGCTGATCCGCGACATCAACGACCAGGCGTGGCGCGGCGATCTCCTCGGCCGCCTCCTCAAGGGCAAGCGGGTCCATGTGAACCTGATCCCGCTGAACCCGACGCCCGGCTCCAAGTGGACGGCCTCCCGTCCCGAGGACGAGAAGGCGTTCGTGGAGGCCATCGCCGCGCACGGCGTGCCGGTCACCGTCCGGGACACCCGCGGTCAGGAGATCGACGGGGCCTGCGGGCAGCTGGCGGCGCAGGAGCGGTGACCGTAGGGCCGTCGGCCATGGCTGATACTGTGCCCTGTGCATTCGCACAAACGAACAACAAAACATTCCGACAGGGGAGCGCACCACAGCGCTGAGAGTGCGGCAAGGCCTTCACGGTCACGGGCCGCAGACCCTCGGACCTGATCCGGGTCATACCGGCGTAGGGAGTCAGCATCATCATGAACAGCCAGCTTCGGCGTGCCGTCGGTACGGCACTGGTCGGCGCCGTCGGCATATCGACGCTCGCCGCGTGCGGCGGGGAGTCCACCGAGTCCGGGTCCGGCGACGGGAGCAAGCCGAAGACCGTCACGCTCGTCAGCCACGAGTCCTTCGCGGCGTCGGAGGCGGTGCTGAAGGAGTTCACCCGGCAGACCGGCTACACGGTCAAGGTGCTCAAGAGCGGCGACGCGGGCACCGCGCTCAACAAGGAGATCCTCACCAAGGGCTCCCCGCAGGGCGACGTCTTCTTCGGTGTCGACAACACCCTGCTCTCCCGCGCTCTCGACAACGACCTCTTCACGCCCTACGAGGCCAAGGGCCTCGACCGGGTCGCGGAAGAGGTGCAGCTCGACGCGGACAAGCACCGTGTGACGCCCGTCGACACCGGCGACATCTGCGTCAACTACGACAAGAAGTTCTTCGCCGACAAGAAGCTCGCGCCGCCGCAGACCTTCGCCGACCTGGCGAAGCCCGAGTACAAGAACATGCTCGTCGTCGAGAACGCCGCCACCTCCTCACCCGGCCTCGGCTTCCTTCTCGGCAGCGTCGGCGAGTACGGCGAGTCGGGCTGGCAGGGCTACTGGAAGAAGCTCAAGGACAACGGCGTCAAGGTCGTCGACGGCTGGGAGCAGGCGTACAACGAGGAGTTCTCCGGGTCCGCCGGTGGCAAGAAGGCGGGCGCCGACCGTCCGCTCGTCGTCTCGTACGCCTCCAGCCCGCCCGTCGAGGTCCTCTACTCGGACCCGCAGCCGGCCGAGGCGCCGACCGGTGTGGCCACCGGCACCTGCTTCCGCCAGATCGAGTTCGCGGGCCTGCTGACGGGAGCGAAGAACGAGGAGGGCGGCAAGGCGCTGCTGGACTTCCTGATCAGCAGGAAGTTCCAGGAGGACATGCCGCTGAACATGTTCGTCAACCCGGTCGTCAAGGACGCGGAGCTGCCGGAGCTGTTCACCGAGCACGGCGCGGTGATCGAGAAGCCCGAGACCGTCGACGCGGCCACCATCGCGAAGAACCGTGAGCAGTGGGTCCGGTCGTGGTCCTCGCTCGTCGTGAAGTAGCCGGCTCCCTGCGCGGGAACGCGGCACGGCTGGGCCTGATGGCCGGCCCTGTCGCGTTCTTCGCCGTCTTTTTCGCCTACCCCGTCTCCGCGATCGTCGCGCGCGGTCTCCACGCGGACGGGGCCTGGCAGTTCGGCCGGTTCGGCGAGGTGCTCGGCCGGCCGGACATCCTGTCGGTGCTGTGGTTCACCACCTGGCAGGCGCTCGCCTCCACGGCGCTGACGCTGCTGATCGCCCTCCCCGGCGCGTACGCCTTCGCACGCCTCGACTTCCCGGCCAAGCGACTGCTGCGGGCGGTGGTCACCGTGCCGTTCGTGCTGCCGACCGTCGTCGTCGGCACGGCGTTCCTGGCGCTGCTGGGGCGCGGCGGGCTCCTCGACGAACTGTGGGGCATCCGGCTGGACACCACCGTGTGGGCCATCCTCCTCGCGCACGTCTTCTTCAACTACGCCGTGGTCGTCCGTACCGTCGGCAGCCTCTGGTCCCAGCTCGACCCCCGCCAGGAGGAGGCCGCCCGGGTCCTGGGCGCGGGGCGCTTCGCCGCCTGGCGGCGGGTGACGCTGCCCGCCCTGGTGCCGTCGCTGGCCGCCGCCGCCCTGATGGTCTTCCTCTTCACCTTCACGTCGTTCGGTGTCGTGCAGATCCTCGGCGGCCCCTCCTTCTCCACCCTGGAAGTGGAGATCTACCGGCAGACCGCCGACTTCCTGGACCTGACGACGGCGGCCGTGCTGACGATGGTGCAGTTCACGGCGGTCGGTGCGGTCCTCGCTGTGCACTCCTGGACCCTGCGCCGGCGAGAGAGCGCACTGCGGCTCGTCGACCCGGCGCGCACCGCCCGGCGGCCGCGCGGCGCGGCCCAGTGGGCGCTGCTCGGCGGCGTCCTGGCCACCGTGCTCGTCCTCCTGCTGGCGCCGCTCGCGGTGCTGGTCGAGCGTTCCTTCGACACCCCGGCAGGATACGGGCTCGACTACTACCGGGAGCTGGCCACCGTGGACCCGGCCGGCGGCGCCTTCCTCGTGCCGCCGATCGACGCCGTGTGGAACTCGCTCCGGTACGCCGTGGCCGCCACGGCCGTCGCGGTCGCGGTCGGCGGGCTCGCCGCGGCGGCGCTCACCCGCAGGGCCGGGCGGCTGGTCCGCGGCTTCGACGCGCTGCTGATGCTGCCGCTCGGGGTCTCCGCCGTGACCGTGGGCTTCGGCTTCCTCATCACCCTCGACGAACCGCCGCTCGACCTGCGGGCCTCATGGATCCTGGTGCCCCTCGCGCAGGCACTCGTCGGTGTGCCCTTCGTCGTCCGCACGATGCTGCCGGTGCTGCGCGCCGTGGACGAACGGCTGCGGGAGGCCGCCGCCGTGCTGGGCGCGTCACCACTGCGTGCCTGGCGCGAGGTGGACCTGCCGCTGGTGCGCAGGGCCCTGCTGGTCGCCGCCGGGTTCGCCTTCGCCGTCTCCCTGGGCGAGTTCGGCGCGACGGTCTTCATCGCCCGGCCGGACAATCCGACCCTGCCCGTCGCCGTCGCCCGCCTGCTGGGCCGGCCCGGCGAGCTCAACTACGGGCAGGCGATGGCACTGAGCACGATCCTGATGGTGGTGTGCGCGGCGGCTCTGCTCCTGCTCGAACGCCTCCGCACCGAATCCACGTCCGAGGAGCTGTGATGACGCTGCTGGAACTTCAGGGCGTGAGCGTACGGTTCGGGGCGCGGACCGCGCTCGACACGGTGGACCTCCAGGTCGCCGAGCACGAGATCGTGTGTCTGCTCGGGCCGAGCGGCAGCGGCAAGTCGACGCTGCTGCGGGCGGTCGCCGGGCTCCAGGACATCGACGCGGGGCGGGTGCTGCTCGACGGCGCCGACCAGGCGGGTGTGCCGGTGCACCGGCGCGGGGTGGGGCTCATGTTCCAGGACCACCAGCTCTTCCCGCAGCGGGACGTCGGCGGCAACGTCGCGTTCGGCCTGCGGATGCACGGGGCGAACCGCGGCGCACAGGCACGCCGGACGAACGAATTGCTGAACCTCGTGGGGTTGCCGGGTGCGCACCGGCGATCCGTCGCGGCGCTGTCGGGGGGCGAGCAGCAGCGGGTGGCTCTCGCCAGGGCGCTGGCCCCCGAGCCGAGGATCCTGATGCTGGACGAGCCGCTCGGCCAGCTGGACCGCGGGCTGCGGGAACGGCTCGTCGTCGAACTGCGCGGCCTGTTCGGGCGCTTGGGTACGACCGTCCTCGCCGTCACCCACGACCAGGGCGAGGCCTTCGCGCTCGCCGACCGTGTCGTCGTCATGAGGGACGGCCGGATCGCACAGGCGGGGACGCCGCCGGAGGTCTGGCAGCGGCCCGCGTCGGAGTTCGTCGCGCGCTTCCTCGGCTTCGACAACGTGGTGGCCGCGACCGTCGCCGGCACGGCCGCCGACACGGTGTGGGGCAAGGTCGCCGTGCCGGACGGCTCACCGCAGGGAGCGCGCACGGTGCTCGTACGGCCCGACGGGGTGCGGATCACCGATCCGGCGCAGGGCCTGCGGTGCACGGTCGTGGCCCGCACCTTCCGCGGCGGCCATGTCGCCGTACGGCTGCGGCCGGACGACGGCCCCGAGCTGGAGGCGGAGTGCTCGCCGGCACGGACGCCCGGCGAAGGAGACACGGTGGGCGTGGTGTTCGCCGCCGACGACGTCGTGGTCCTCGGGCCGGAGGTGCCCTAGGGGGCCGTCGGACCTGGCGTGGCCGCGAGCAGCCGTCGCAGGGCGCCGGGAGCCTCCTCGACCGAGTCGACGAGCGCGATGCGCCCCTCCATCGACCTGCCGCGCGCCAGGGACCGGAGCAGCGGCCAGGCGGGCAGGTGCTCCGTCCAGTGGGACCGGTTCACCAGCACCATGGGGGTCGGTTCGCCGCGGGACCCGTAGTAGTTCGGGGTCGCGTTGTCGAAGATCTCCTGCAGGGTGCCGGCGGCGCCCGGCAGGAAGATCACGCCCTTGTCGCAGCGGGCCAGCAGACCGTCCTCGCGGGTGGCGTTGGCGAAGTACTTGGCGATGTGGCCCGCGAAGGCGTTGGGCGGCTCGTGACCGTAGAACCAGGTCGGGATCCCGACCGAGTCGCCGCCCTGCGGCCAGCGCTCCCGCACCTCGAAGGCGGCCTGCGCCCAGTCGGTGACGGACGGCACGAACAACGGCGTCTTGGCGAGGAGCAGGAGCGCGTCGTCCAGCATCCCGTCCGGGTGCGGCGCCGTGTACGCGCCGAGGTTGGCGGCCTCCATCGCGCCGGGCCCGCCGCCGGTGGCGACCGTGAACCCCGCACGGGACAGCTCGCGGCCGAGACGAGCGGCACCGGCGTACGCGTCGGTGCCACGGCCCATCGCGTGCCCGCCCATGACCCCCACGACCCCTGCGCCGGCGAGGAGTTCGTCGAGCGCGTCGGACATCGCGTCGTCGTGGACGGCGCGCAGCATCGAGGCGAAGATGTCGCCGTCGGCCTTGGTCCGCTGGAACCAGGCGTAGGCGAGGGCGTCCGGCGTCGCCTCGTAGCCGCCGTCCGCGAGGCCGGCGAAGAGGTCGTCGGGGGAGTAGAGCTGCCCGCGGTACGGGTCGAAGGGCAGGTCGGGCACGGGCGGGAAGACCAGTGCGCCGTCCGCGCGTACCTTGGCGGCGGCCTCGGGCTCCATCCGGCAGCCGAGGAACACCGCGGCGGTGGTCTCGACGCGGAGCAGGTCGGCGGTGCGGGCGGTGAGGTCGAGCGACTGCAGGCGGTACCCGACGAGCGAACCGCGGGCGGCGACGTGGTCGAACTCTTCGAGGGACTCGATCTCACGGTCGTGCGGGGTGGCCGTCATGCGCCCACGATAGGCGGCGGCGGGTCTTTCCCCCCACCCCGCCCCTTCCCACGACCGAACCCGCGCCTCGAGCGCCGGCTGGGCCGGACCTGCCCGTCCCGTCGGGGCTGCGCAACCGGGCGGTCGCCTTGAGCGAAACGGTTCAGCGGATCGGGGACGCGGCGGTGTCAATCGCCGCACGCCCGGGACGCCGTGGTGCGAAACGGGTCAGCGGGTCAGCGGGGCGGCGGCGAGAGCGCCCACCGTGAGGGTCAGGGGGGCGAAGACCGTCACGAGGATGCCCACCCGCAGCGCCGCCGCCTGGCGCAGGACCGCCAACGAGGCGCCCAGGGTCCGCAGCGCCGTCGTCGCCTCCGAGCGGGCCGCT
Organism: Streptomyces peucetius; assembly: GCF_025854275.1. Taxonomy (NCBI): domain Bacteria; kingdom Bacillati; phylum Actinomycetota; class Actinomycetes; order Kitasatosporales; family Streptomycetaceae; genus Streptomyces; species Streptomyces peucetius. Next base: position 5,804,131 of record NZ_CP107567.1, read on the forward strand.
CTCGCGTCGAGCGCCGACGTCAGCAGCGTCGCCGCCGTGCAGGCGACGACCAGCGCCGCGCCCAGGGCCGTCATCGGGCCCCAGGGCCGCGGGGCGGAGCCGTACGCGGCGGTCGCCGCGACCGTGCCGGAGGCCACCGCGCACATCACGCCGATCGGGCGCCCGACGCGGCGGGACTCCTCCATGAGGATGCGGCCGGCCAGCAGGCGGGTCGCGCCGGGACCGGCGGACTGCAGGAGGCGGCCGCACAGGTGGGTGACGGCCGGGCCGGCGAGCCAGAGGCCCAGTACCGTGAGGGTCCAGCCCGCCAGTACTCCGGCAGACCGCCCCTCGTCGCCCGTGGTGCTCGCGTACGTCTCGACGGCCAGGCCGACCGCGACGAGTGCGACGCCCCAGGGCAGCCCGGCGGGGGTGCCGTCGGGTTCCTCCGCGTCCGGCGCCGTGTTCCGCGGCCGCAGGACCACCGCGGCAGCGGCGGTGGCGACGAGCGGCACGATCGCCAGCAGCGTGAGGACGGCGGGCAGCGGAAGCGGCTGCTCCGCGGCGAGCAGCTCGGCCGCGGCCCCGTCGAACGGCAGCCCCGACAGGTCGCCCCGCAGATGCAGGAAGAACAGCAGCGCGATCATGCTGCCGAGGGTGCAGGACAGGGCGGTGGAGGCCGCGGCGAGCGCGGTGAGGCGGACGGGGCCGAGCCCGACGGCTGACAGACCGGTCCGCGGCCGGGTTCCGGGGTCCGTACGGGCCACGGCGACGGCGAGGTACACCGTCGCGGCGAGGGGAAGCGCGCACCACAGCAGACGCGCCACGGCCTCCGGTGCCCCGGGATGCGACAGCGCGTGCATCAGCGTGCACAGCAGCAGAAAGCCGACACCCGCCGACGCCCCCGCCACCATCAGACGGCGGAGGAGTACCAGCGGATGCGCCCCGCGGGCTAGACGGAGAGCGAGCACGCGTCCCGGCCTTCCGCGTCCTCGATCACGGGGGAGCCCACGCGCCGCCCGTCGGCGATCGTGATCGTACGGTCGGCGAGGGCCGCGATGTCCGCGTCGTGCGTGGCGAGCACCATGGTGATCCGGTGCGAGCGGACCGCGGCGGCCAGCGTGCGCAGTACGTGCGCCCGGTCCAAGCTGTGCAGCGACGCCGTCGGCTCGTCGGCGAAGAGCACGGACGGCGTGGTGACCAGGGCCCGCGCGACGGCGACACGCTGCTGCTCGGCCCGGAGCAGCGTGCACGGGCGCCTGCCCGCGCAGGGGCCGATGTCCAGTCGCTCCATCCACTCCATCGCCGTGGCCTTCGCGGCCCGGCGGGAGACGCCCGCGAGCAGCAGCGGCAGGGCCGCGTTCTCCCACGCCTTCAGCTCCGGTACGAGCGTCGGCTCCGGATCGATCCAGCCGAACCGGTCGCGTCGCAGCCGTTCGCGCACCATGGCGGACATCGTGTGCACGGGGGTGCTGTTGAACCACACCTCGCCCTCCTGCGCCACGAGCCGGCCGGACAGGCACTGCAGGAGCGTGGTCTTGCCGCTGCCGCGCGCTCCGTGCACGGCGAGGATCTCACCCTCCCGCACGCCCAGGGAGACGCCGACGAGGGCAGGGGAGCCGCGGTGGGCGTGGCGCAGGGATCGAGCCCAGATCACATCGTTGTCGGGCGGGGCCACCATGACGTACACCTCGGTTCTGATCAGATTTCCGGCCCCCCGTACGGGGGAACGAAGACAGGGCCGATCGGTCACTGGGCACGCTAAGGAGTCACTGCCTGGCTGCGGGGAAGCACGCGGCCCGGGCACCGTCCATCTCACTCGGATGGAGGTACCCGGGCCACGGGCCGTACGCGGGGAGGGAGGGTCGGGTCAGAGCTTCGCCCAGGCCTCCGTGAGGACGTTGCGCAGGATCTGCTCGATCTCGTCGAACGTCGACTGGCCGGAGATCAGCGGCGGCGCCAGCTGGACGACCGGGTCGCCGCGGTCGTCGGCCCGGCAGTACAGACCGTTGTCGTACAGCGCCTTGGAGAGGAAGCCGTACAGGACGCGCTCGGTCTCCTCGTCGTTGAAGGACTCCTTGGTGACCTTGTCCTTCACCAGCTCGATGCCGTAGAAGAAGCCGTTGCCGCGGACGTCGCCGACGATCGGCAGGTCGTGCAGCTTCTGCAGCGTGGAGAAGAAGGCGCCCTCGTTGTCGAGCACGTGCTGGTTGAGGCCCTCGCGCTCGAAGATGTCGAGGTTGGCGAGGCCCACGGCCGCGGAGACCGGGTGGCCGCCGAAGGTGTAGCCGTGCAGGAAGGTGTTGTCGCCCTGGTAGAACGGCTCGGCGATGCGGTCGGAGACGATGCAGGCGCCGATCGGGGAGTAGCCCGAGGTCATGCCCTTGGCGCAGGTGATCATGTCCGGCACGTAGCCGAACTTGTCGCAGGCGAACATCGTGCCGAGCCGGCCGAAGGCGCAGATGACCTCGTCGGAGACGAGCAGCACGTCGTACTGGTCGCAGATCTCGCGGACCCGCTGGAAGTACCCGGGCGGCGGCGGGAAGCAGCCGCCCGCGTTCTGCACCGGCTCGAGGAAGACCGCGGCGACGGTCTCGGGACCCTCGAAGAGGATCTGCTGCTCGATCTGGTCGGCGGCCCAGCGGCCGAAGGCCTCGGGGTCGTCGCCGTGGACCGGGGCGCGGTAGATGTTGGTGTTCGGCACCTTGTGCGCGCCGGGGACCAGCGGCTCGAAGGGGGCCTTGAGGGCCGGCAGGCCGGTGATGGACAGGGCGCCCTGCGGAGTGCCGTGGTAGGCGACCGCGCGGGAGATGACCTTGTACTTGGTGTGCTTGCCCTGGAGCTTGAAGTACTGCTTGGCGAGCTTCCAGGCGGTCTCGACGGCCTCGCCGCCGCCGGTGGTGAAGAAGACCTTGTTGAGGTCGCCCGGTGCGTGGTGGGCGAGGCGCTCCGCGAGCTCGACGGCCTTGGGGTGCGCGTACGACCACACGGGGAAGAACGCGAGCTCCTGAGCCTGCTTGTACGCGGTCTCCGCGAGCTCGTGGCGGCCGTGCCCCGCGTTGACCACGAAGAGGCCGGAGAGGCCGTCCAGGTAGCGCTTGCCCTTGTCGTCGTAGATGTAGGTGCCCTCGCCACGCACGATGGTGGGCACGGGTGCGTGCTCGTACGACGACATGCGGGTGAAGTGCATCCACAGGTGGTCGTAGGCGGACTTTGACAGGTCGCTGCGGTCCTTGCTCACGGCTATCGGGTTCCCCACATATAGGTCTGCTTCTTGAGCTTGAGGTAGACGAAGCTCTCGGTGGAGCGCACGCCGGGGAGCGCACGGATCCGTTTGTTGATCACTTCGAGCAGGTGGTCGTCGTCCTCGCAGACGATCTCCACCATCAGGTCGAAGGAGCCCGCGGTCATCACCACGTACTCGCATTCGGCCATGGCCGTCAGCGCGTCCGCGACGGGGTCGAGGTCGCCCTCGACCTTGATGCCGACCATCGCCTGGCGTCGCAGGCCCACGGTGAGCGGGTCGGTGACGGCGACGATCTGCATCACGCCTTGGTCGAGCAGCTTCTGGACGCGCTGCCGCACGGCTGCTTCGGAAAGGCCGACGGCCTTGCCGATCGCGGCGTACGGACGGCGGCCGTCCTCCTGCAGCTGTTCGATGATCGCGAGGGAGACCGCGTCGATCGTCGGGGTCGACGAACCGCTCGCGGTTCCGTTCCTGGAGTCTGCGCTACGACTGGCCACGGCCTCACTGTGCACCGCGACTCGTCTGTCTGGCAAGTCCTGAGCGATGAAATTCGTTGTTGAAGGGCCCGAATCTCACTGAATCCGAAGTTGCGGGCTTGCGGGCCTGTTGAAAAGCTCAGCGAAGAGATTAGGGTGGATGTCTCACCCATCGGACACGACAGGAGGGGTGGCACCAGTGACCACCGAGCTGCGTCGACTGCGCAACTACATCAACGGGGAGTTCAAGGACGCCGCCGACGGCCGGACGATCGACATCGTCAACCCCGCCACGGGCGAGGTGTACGCCACGTCGCCGCTCTCCGGGCAGGCCGACGTCGACGCAGCCATGGACGCTGCCGCGGCAGCCTTCCCCGCCTGGCGCGACACCACGCCCGCCGAGCGCCAGAAGGTGCTGCTCAAGATCGCCGACGCGTTCGAGGAGCGGGCCGAGGACCTGATCGCGGCCGAGTCGGAGAACACGGGCAAGCCGATCGGGCTCACCCGAACCGAAGAGATCCCGCCGATGGTGGACCAGATCCGCTTCTTCGCGGGCGCCGCGCGCATGCTGGAGGGCCGCTCCGCCGGTGAGTACATGGAGGGCCTGACCTCCATCGTCCGGCGCGAGCCGGTGGGCGTGTGCGCCCAGGTCGCGCCGTGGAACTACCCGATGATGATGGCCGTCTGGAAGTTCGCCCCGGCGCTGGCCGCGGGCAACACCGTCGTGCTGAAGCCGTCGGACACCACGCCCGCGTCGACCGTGCTGATGGCCGAGATCATCGGCGCGATCGCACCCAAGGGCGTCTTCAACGTCGTCTGCGGCGACCGTGACACCGGCCGCGCGATGGTCGAGCACCCGACCCCCGCGATGGCGTCCATCACCGGCTCCGTGCGCGCGGGCATCCAGGTCGCCGCGTCCGCGGCCAAGGACGTCAAGCGGGTCCACCTGGAGCTCGGCGGCAAGGCGCCGGTCGTGGTCTTCGAGGACACCGACATCGACAAGGCCGTCGAGGACATCTCGGTGGCGGGCTTCTTCAACGCCGGCCAGGACTGCACCGCGGCGACACGCGTGCTCGTCCACGAGTCGATCCACGACGAGTTCGTCTCCGCGCTCGCCAAGGCGGCGGCGGAGACGAAGACCGGCGCCCCGGACGACGAGGACGTGCTGTACGGCCCGCTGAACAACGCCAACCAGCTGGACCAGGTCACCGGCTTCATCGACCGGCTGCCGGCGCACGCCAAGGTCGAGGCGGGCGGTCAGCGGGTCGGCGACAAGGGCTACTTCTACGCCCCGACCGTCGTCTCCGGTCTGAAGCAGGACGACGAGATCATCCAGAACGAGGTCTTCGGCCCGGTCATCACCGTCCAGTCCTTCTCCGACGAGGCACAGGCCCTCGAGTGGGCGAACGGCGTGGAGTACGCGCTGGCGTCCTCGGTGTGGACCAAGGACCACGCGCGGGCGATGCGCATGTCCAAGTCCCTCGACTTCGGATGCGTGTGGATCAACACCCACATCCCGCTGGTGGCGGAGATGCCGCACGGCGGCTTCAAGAAGTCCGGCTACGGCAAGGACCTTTCGGCGTACGGCTTCGACGACTACACGCGCATCAAGCACGTGATGACGTCGCTCGACGGCTGACCCCGGCCCCTCCCGTACGGGAAACGACAACGCGCCCGGTGCACTGTGCACCGGGCGCGTTGTCGTGCGGCGGGCCTGCGGCGGGGCTGCTGCGGGCGCTGTGGCGGGCAGGTCCGGGACGGTGGGCCGGAAGGCGCCCCTCCGCGCGGTCCCTGGCCCAGACTGGGGATCATGAACGACGAGCGGATGAACGCGACTGTCACGTACGGCCTTCTCGCCGCCTGGGCGCTGCACGACCTGGAGGAGCTGGCCACCGGGCCGCGGTGGGTGCGGGAAAACGTCCCCGCGCTCCGTGAACGGTTCCCGCAGGTCCCCGAACGGGCCTGGCGGGTCGTGGAAACGGTCGACGAGCGCGAGTTCACCGCGGCGGTGGGAGTGATGGGCCTGATCGTCGGCGCGGCCTCCGTCGCCGGGCACCGCACCGGCGGCCGGTCGGCCTTCTACCAGGGCGCGGTCGACGGGTTCGGGCTGCACGGCCTGGTCCACCTCGCCCAGGCGGCAGCCGTTCGCGGTTACACCCCCGGGTCGGTGACCTCGCCGCTGATCGTGGTGCCCTTCGCGCTCTGGGCCCGGGGGCGGCTCCGGCGTGCCGGCGTGCTGCGGCCCGCCCGGGCTCGGGATGCCGTGGCGGGACTGGCGGTGGCCGCGGGTGCGACCGCAGTCGCCCATCTCGTCGCCCGGAGGATCAGCGGCACCCGATAGTTTTGAACATGTTCACTTCTGCCTTAGGCTGCCCGCATGAGCGAGCGAGCAGCCCTCTTGCGGGGGATACGCGTGTGGTTGGCCGTCTTCGTCGTGTGTCTGGTGCTCAGCGGGGTGACCGCCTTCCCCCTGGTGACGGAACTGCGCTGGCTCGAGGACCTGTTGCGGTCCCCTGCCTCGCCCGTCCCCGAGCAACTGCCCGCCCTCATGGAGTGGATCGGGCGGGTGCGGGAAGGGCTCGACGCCACCGAGGAGACGTATCCCTTCATCCTCTACGGCACGGACTGGCTCGCCTTCGCCCACCTGGTGATCGCCGTCGCCTTCTACGGGCCCTACCGCGACCCCGTCCGCAACATCTGGGTCGTGGAGTTCGGCATGATCGCCTGCGCCGGGATCATCCCGCTCGCCCTGATCTGCGGCCCGATCCGGGGCATCCCGTTCTGGTGGTCGGTCATCGACATGTCCTTCGGCGTCTTCGGGGTGATCCCGCTGTACCTGATCCGCCGCAGGATCAAGCGGCTCGAAGCGCTCACGGCACCGGTGCCCGCGGGGGTACCGGCGCCGTCGGCGGCCTGAGATCACCGGTCTTCCGGCGTGCCGAACGTGGTGAAAATGACGTTCGTCACGACCGGATTGGCCTCCCGCCCCTTCGCGTCCGTGGAATTGATGCTGTACACCAGGGTGCGCGACAGGTCGCGGGTGCCGCCGATACCCGTGTTGTAGCCCCAGCGGCCGCCGGACTTGTCCCAGATTTCGCGGCTGCCCAGCGGCCAACGGGTCAGCCCGACGCTGTAGTTCGCGGTCCCCTCCCGCAACTGCGGCACGGTGAACATCTCCTCGAGCAGCGGCCCGCGCACCACCCGTCCGTCGAACAGCGCCCGCGTGAAACGCTCCAGGTCGGCCGTGGTGGAGATGATGTCGCCCGCGGCCCAGCCGTCCGTGGTGCCCCAGACGCTGACATCGCGCCGCTCCTCGCCGCCGTCCACGGACTCGAAGACCTGGTAGCCGTGGTTGTGCCGGCCGTGGATACGCGGGTCGGAGCCCGGGAAGTAGGTGTCGCGCACTCCGAGCGGCCGCAGGACGCGCCGGACGACCTGGTTCTCGTAGGTGTCACCGGTGACGCGCTCGATCAGGAGCCCCGCGATCGTGTAACCGATGTTGAGGTAGTGCTGCCGCTCGCCCGGGGCGAACTCCCGCTCCTTGGACGTCGCCGACCGCACCATCTCGCGCGGATCGTGCAGTTCGAAGCGGTTCCGGTACGCGTCCTCGACGTCGTCGCCCTCGAAGTCGGGGGCCGGGATGCCGCTGGTGTGGTTCAGCAGCTGGCGCACGGTCACGTCCTTGTACGCCGCGGGGATCAGGTCCGGAAGGTAGGAGCGGGCCGTCCGGTCAAGGTCGATCCGCTGCTCGGCGGCCAGATGGAGAACCGTCGCCGCGGTGAAGACCTTCGTCACGGAGCCGGCGCGGAACCGTCCGGCAGGGTCGGCCGGACGCCCCGTCCGCAGGTCGTGCACTCCGGCGCTGCCCCGCCAGATCCCCTCACCGCCGACGCGGACCAGGCGGCCGTGGCCCGGGCCGTCGCCGGGTCGCGCACCGCATCGATCGCGGCGCGAAGAGCGGCCGCGTCCGGCCCGGACGACCGGGCGGCGACGGGTGCGTCGGCCGCTGCGGGGAGGGCGGCCGGGCCCCCGGCGAGGCCCAGAACGAGCGCTGCGGCGAGGACAGTACGGCTACGGGCCTTCATGTGGATCTCCAGGATGTGTGACGTCTCGTGGCGGACGTGACTCATCCTGCTGACCGGAGCGGCCGCGCGGATCGCCGGAGCGGGCGGGCTTCGAGGGCTCAGATGCTCGCCGGTGCGGGGGAGCCGCCGGCACAGTCTCCCCCGTGCGGGGGAGTTCCGGCCGTTATGAGCCCGCTCTCGTAGGCGCAGATCACCGCCTGGATCCGGTTCCTCAGCCCCAGCTTGGCCAGCACGTTGCCCACATGGGTCTTCACCGTGTGCTCGCTGACCACCAGCTCCGCGGCGATCTTGCCGCCCAGCCAGTGGTTCCAGACGCGGGCGTTGTGAGCCGTGTCGGTGCGCATCCGGTCTCTCACCTGCGAGGTCTCTTCGGGGAGCGTGAGTCGTCCAGGACGGCCCTGAGGGCGTCGACCCTGTTCGTGGTGATCGAGTCGACGCCGCAGCCGATCAGTCGCCGCATGGTACGACGGGTGTCCGCAGTCCAGGCGGAAATCAGCAGACCGTCCCGGTGGACACGGTCCGTCAACTCCCGCCCCACCAGGCCGAACCGGTAGTTGAGCCAGCGCGGCTTCACGGCGTCCAGCAGCGCGGGCCGCGGCGGGGCGAGTGTCGTCCAGGTCATCGCGATCTCCGCCGAGGCGTCGGCCGCCCGTACCGCGAGCATCGTCGCGGGGCCCGCGCAGTAGTAGACGTGTTCGCCGGCGCCGCAGTCCCGGACGGTGTCCACCACCCTGCGCACCGACTCCGGTGTCGCGCCGGGCAGATCGATCATCAGCCGGTGCCCGCCGAGTCCGGCCAGTGCCTCGCGCAGCGTCGGCACCCCCCCGTGGGAGAGGTCGTCGACATCGGCCTTCGTGAGCCCCGCCAGCGGCCGGTCATGACCCCACAGCCGCTTCAGCGTCGCGTCGTGCAGCAGTACCGGGACGCCGTCGCGGGTGAGCCGCACATCGATCTCTACCGAGTCCGCGCCGCGTTCGAGGGCCGAGCGCAGCGAGGGCAGGGTGTTCTCACGGAACCGGTACGGGTCGCCCCGGTGGGCGACCACCGTCACCGCCCGCATGTCAGCGGGCGAGCCACGCGGTGGTGTACGTGTCGATCTCCGAGACGATCCTCGCCTTGCCGGCCGGGTCGAGGAACGACGCCTCCACCGCGTTCTTCGCGAGGGCGGCGACGCCGCGCTCGTCCAGCTCCAGCAGGCGGGCGGCGACGGCGTACTCGTTGTTGAGGTCCGTGCCGAACATCGGAGGGTCGTCGCTGTTGATCGTCACGAGGACGCCGGCGGAGACCATCTCCTTGATCGGGTGCTCGTCGATGCGGGCGACCGCGCGGGTGGCGATGTTGGAGGTGGGGCACACCTCCAGCGGGATCCGGTGCTCTGCCAGATACGCCAGCAGCTCCGGGTCCTGCACCGAGCTGGTGCCGTGCCCGATGCGCTCGGCGCCCAGGTGGTTGAGCGCGTCCCAGACGGTCTGCGGGCCGGTTGTCTCGCCGGCGTGCGGCACCGAACGCAGTCCGGCCGCGATCGCGCGGTCGAAGTACGGCTTGAACTGCGGGCGCGGGACGCCGATCTCCGGGCCGCCGAGGCCGAAGGAGACCAGGCCCTCGGGGCGCAGGTCGACGGCGAGCCGGGCGGTTTCCGCGGCGGCCTCCAGGCCGGCCTCGCCGGGAATGTCGAAGCACCAGCGCAGGACCACCCCGAACTCGGCCTCCGCCGCCTTGCGGGCGTCCTCGATGGCGGCCATGAAGGCCTTCTCCTCGACACCGCGGCGGGTGGAGCTGAACGGTGTGACGGTCAGCTCGGCGTACCGGATGTTCTGCCGTGCCATGTCACGGGCGACCTCGAAGGTGAGCAGCCGCACGTCCTCGGGGGTGCGGATGAGGTCCACGACCGTCAGGTAGACCTCGATGAAGTGCGCGAAGTCGGTGAACGTGAAGTACTCGGCGAGCGCCTCGGCATCGGCCGGAACCTTCGAGTCCGGGTGGTTCGCCGCCAGTTCGGCGACGATCCGGGGAGAGGCGGAACCGACATGGTGCACATGCAGTTCGGCCTTGGGCAGCCCCGCGATGAAGGGGTGCAGATCGGTCATCGGTTCCTCCAAGTGGGACGTGCCGCTCCTGCTCGTGGGCAGGTCCTGTGCGCCGGGCGGCGTGCTGCCAGGGGATCATCGTAGGCGCCCCTCCGGAGGGTGAAGCCGAGGCCGTAACATGGCCGGACCACCGATGGGGGAGAACCATGTCCGACAATCAGGTCCAGCCGCCCGGGGGGCCCCAGCCGAACGACCCGTGGGCTCCGCCGGAGAGCGGCGGCGCAGCCGGCAAGGTGCCCATGGACAAGCCGGCGGCCACCCCGCCGCCCGGCGTGCACGACCAGCCGACGGTCATCTCGATGCCCGGCGCCGACGACACCGGCTCGGTGCCGCCGCCGCCCGTCGCACCCGGCGGCCCCGCGCCCGGCCAACCCGCCGCAGGAGCCTACGGATACCCGGCCGCCCCGAGCCTGCCGCAGCCCCCGGCCGCCGGCGCCCCGGGATACGGCGCGCCCGACCCGTACGGTCCCGGCCACCCGGGCTACCCGGGATACGGCCAGGCGGCCGCCGGGTGGCAGCAGCAGCCGGCCAACGGCATGGGCATCACGGCGATGGTGCTCGGCATCCTGTCCGTCTGCCTCTTCTGTCTGTACGGCATCGTCGCCATCATCCTCGGCGTCCTCGCGCTGATCTTCGGCATCCTGGGCCGCAAGCGTGCCCAGCGGGGCGAGGCCACCAACGGCGGCATGGCCCTGGCGGGCATCATCCTCGGCGTGTGCGGCATCGTCATCGGGGCCGTCGTCATCGCGTTGATCGCCTGGGGCATCACCACGGCGATCAACGAGGAGAACAAGCGGGACAGCTACGACTACGACTACGACAGCTACTCGAACCACCTGGTCGTCGACGTCACCCGCTGACCCTGCTCCGTAGTTCCTCGCGCGCCTCCATCAGCGCGAATCCCAGCAGGTTGAGCCCGCGCCAGCGCGCGGGGTCCTGCGCCCGCTCGTCGTCCGCGGCCAGCCCGATGCCCCAGATGCGGTCCATGGGGCTGGCCTCGACGAGCACCCGGTCCCCCGTGGTCAGCAGGAAGTCGCGCAGCGCCGCGTCCTGTCCGAACTTGTGGACACTGCCCGAGCGCACGACGGCGAACCGCTCGCGCTTCCATATGGCGTCGTCGAAGCCCCGTACCAGCCTCCCCGCCTTCTTGGCCTCCGCCGGTGTCCGCGCGCCCAGGGCCGCCCGCTCCGCTTCCGCGTCGCCGAACAGCCGGGCCTTGGACGCCATCATCCAGTGCTCCGCCGTCTCGTACCGCACGCCGTCCACCTCGAACGGCGACGGCCACCACTGACTGAGGCAGCCCGCTCCGACGGTGCCGTCCGCACGTGCCCGGTGCCCCCAGAAGTGCAGGTACTTCACCCGCTGCCCCTCGGCCGTCCGCTTGATCAGCTCGTCGATCCCCATGACACACGAGTGTGGCAGCCGCCACTGACACCTCGTCCTGCGAGTGGCGCCGTGACGCGACACATGGTCGACCGATTCCGTCGCGTAACCAAAAGGCAACAACGGAATCCCTTGTTGCGTAGGTCACCCTCTGTCAGGATCGGCACTCCATTCGAGCTGGGACAACGGAGACCGCTTATGGGCAACCGCTACCGGACGCAGGACCGCTTCGCGGCCGGCGCGCAGTACATCGCAGGCACACTGCGATCCGGCACCTCGGGACGCACACAGGACATCGTCGACCCGGCCACGGGCGAGACGGTCCACACCTACGAACTTGCCGGCACCGCCGACGTGGACGCGGCCGTCGCCGCCGCCCGGGACGCCCTGCCCGGCTGGGCAGGAGCCACCCCGGCAGAGCGCTCCGACGCGCTGCACCGGTTCGCGGGAGTCCTCGCCGACCAGGCGGAGGAGTTCGCAGGCGCGGAATCGCTGCAGTGCGGCAAGCCCGTCAGACTGAGTACGGAGTTCGACGTCCCCGGCACCGTCGACAACACCGCCTTCTTCGCCGGCGCGGCCCGCCACCTCCAGGGGCAGTCCGCCGGCGAGTACAGCGGTGACCACACCTCGTACGTACGCCGCGAGCCGATCGGCACGGTCGGTTCCATCGCCCCGTGGAACTACCCGCTGCAGATGGCCGCGTGGAAGGTCCTGCCGGCCGTCGCCGCGGGCAACACCATCGTTCTCAAGCCCGCCGAGATCACCCCGCTCACCTCGCTGATGTTCGCCCAGGCGGCCACCGAGGCAGGCATCCCCGACGGCGTCGTCAACATCGTCAGCGGTGCCGGCAGGGACGCCGGGGAGCACCTCGTCGGCCACCCGGACATCGCCATGACCTCCTTCACCGGCTCGACCGCCGTCGGCAAACGCGTCGCACGCATCGCCACCGACACCGTCAAGCGCCTCCACCTCGAACTCGGCGGCAAAGCCCCCTTCGTGGTCTTCGACGACGCCGACCTCGACGCCGCCGCGCACGGGGCCGTCGCCGGGTCGCTCATCAACACCGGGCAGGACTGCACCGCCGCCACCCGCGCCTACGTCCAGCGGCCCCTGTACGACGCGTTCGTCGCCGCCGTCGCCGACCTGATGGCGACGGTCCGGCTCGGCGACCCCTTCGACCCGGGCACCGACCTCGGCCCGCTCGTCTCCCACGCGCAGCGCGACCGGGTCGCCGCCTTCGTCGACCGGGCCCGCGCCTACGCCACCGTCGTCACCGGCGGCGAAGCCCCCCAGGGCGACCTGAAGAACGGTGCCTTCTACCGGCCCACCCTCGTCACCGGCGCCGCCCAGGACAGCGAGATCGTGCAGTCCGAGATCTTCGGACCCGTCCTTGTGGTACTGCCCTTCGACACCGACGACGAGGGCATCGCGCTGGCCAACGACACTCCGTACGGGCTGGCCGCGTCCGCCTGGACCCGGGACGTCTACCGTGCCGGTCGTGCCACCCGGGAGATCAGGGCGGGCTGCGTGTGGGTCAACGACCACATCCCGATCCTCAGCGAGATGCCGCACGGCGGATACCGGGCCAGTGGCTTCGGAAAGGACATGTCGGCGTACTCCTTCGAGGAGTACACGCAGGTCAAGCATGTGATGTACGACAACACCGCCGTCGTCCGCAAGGACTGGCACCGCACGATCTTCCAAGGCCGATAGCCGGCGGCCGCGACTGCGGCGGCCATCCACCCGAAAGGGCAGAGCGTCATGGAGCAGTACGAGACCGAGCGCCTCTCAGCGGCCCAGCTGGCGGCCATGCGGCGCAGCCTGACCAGCGGACGGGGGGCCCTCTCCCGCCGTTCGCTGCTGCGCGCCTCCGGCGCCGGCGTGTTCGCCGTCGGCGGCGCCGGAATCCTCAGCGGCTGCGGCATCCCGCCCGCCAAGCGGGAAGGCGGAGCAGCGGACTCCGACGACCACTCGGACAAGGAGAAACAGGTCAACTTCTCCAACTGGACCGAGTACATGGACACCAGCGAGGACGGGAAGAGCCGCCCCACCCTCGAGGCGTTCACCAGGCGCACCGGGATCAAGGTCAAGTACACCGAGGACATCAATGACAACGTCGAGTTCTTCGGCAAGATCCAGCCGCAGCTCGCGGCCGGCCAGGACACCGGCCGCGACCTGATCAACGTCACCGACTGGCTGGCCGCCCGGATCATCCGGCTCGGATGGGCGCAGAAGCTCGACCCCTCGCTGCTGCCGCACGCCTACGCCAACCTCTCCTCCCAGTTCCGCACCGTGGACTGGGACCCGGGCCGGGCCTACTCGTACCCGTGGACCGGCATCCCCTGCGTCGTCGCCTACAACGCCAAGGCGACCCGCGGACGCAAGGTCGACTCGGTCACCCAGCTGCTCGACGACCCGACGCTCAAGGGCCGGGTCGGTTTCCTCACCGAGATGCGCGACACGATCGGCATGACCCTGCTCGACATGGGCAAGGACCCCGGCACCTTCACCGACGCCGACTTCGACGCCGCCGTCGGCCGGCTCCAGAAAGGTGTCGACAAGAACCAGATCCGCCGCTTCACCGGCAACGACTACACCGCGGACCTGGCCAAGGGCGACATCGCCGCCTGTCTCGCCTGGGCCGGTGACGTCATCCAGCTCCAGGCCGACAACCCGGACATCAAGTACGCCATCCCCGCCGCCGGTTATGTCACGGCCACCGACAACCTGCTGGTCCCGGCGCAGGCCAGGCACCGCAAGAACGCCACCCGGCTGATCGACTACTACTACGAGCTCCCGGTCGCCGCACAGCTCGCCGCGTACATCAACTATGTGTGCCCGGTCGCCGGAGTCGGCGCCGAACTCGCCAAGATCGACCCCGAGCTGGCCACGAATCCGCTGATCATTCCGGACGAGGCCATGGCCGCCAAGTCCCACTCGTTCCGCTCCCTCTCCTCCGCGGAGGAGACGGCGTACGAGGAGAAGTTCGCCAAGCTCATCGGCGCCTGATCGTCTTGTCCCCTTCCCCCGACACACCTGGGATCGCGACCCATGACTGACAAGCAAGCGGGCGGCGACGTCCGCCTCTCCGGGATCAGCAAGACCTACGGCTCCTTCACGGCCGTTCATCCGCTGGACCTGACCGTGCCGCAGGGCTCGTTCTTCGCCCTGCTCGGCGCCTCGGGCTGCGGCAAGACCACCACGCTGCGGATGATCGCCGGACTCGAGGACCCCACGACGGGCACCGTCCGGCTCGGCGACAAGGACGTCACCGGCCTCCCGCCGCACAAACGCCCCGTCAACACGGTCTTCCAGAGCTACGCGCTCTTCCCCCATCTGAACATCTACGACAACGTCGCCTTCGGACTGCGCCGCCGCGGCATCAAGTCCGTGAAGAAGCAGGTCGACGACATGCTGGAGCTCGTCCAGCTCGGCGACTTCGCACAGCGCAAGCCGCACCAGCTCTCCGGTGGTCAGCAGCAGCGGGTCGCCGTCGCCCGCGCGCTCATCAACCACCCGCAGGTCCTGCTGCTCGACGAGCCGCTCGGCGCCCTCGACCTCAAGCTGCGCCGGCAGATGCAGCTGGAGCTCAAACGCATCCAGACCGAGGTCGGGATCACCTTCGTCCATGTCACCCACGACCAGGAGGAGGCCATGACCATGGCCGACACCGTCGCGGTGATGAACGCGGGCAGGGTCGAGCAGCTCGGCGCGCCGGCGGAGCTGTACGAGAACCCGCGGACCACGTTCGTCGCCAACTTCCTCGGCACCTCCAACCTGATCGAGGCGGAGGTCGTCCAGAACACCGGTGGCGAGGTCGTCGTCACCGCCGGCGGCGGCAAGCTCCGGCTGCCGTCCGGACGCTGCCCGGACTCCACGTCCACCGGCGGGAAGCTTCTCGTCGGCGTCCGCCCGGAGAAGATCTCGCTCACCCCCGCAGCGGAGGCGGACGCCGTCCCCGCCGGCCGCAACGCCGTCACCGGCCGCATCCTCGACTCCTCCTTCATCGGCGTCTCCACGCAGTACGTCGTCGAGAGCCCGGCCGGCAAGGGACTCGAGGTCTACGCACAGAACGTCGAGCACCGGACGGGCCTCGCACCCGGCGCCGAGGTCGTCCTGCACTGGAACCCGGAGCACACCTTCGGACTGGACGCCACCCAGGCCATCGACGCCGGAGTCGAGACGGTGGGGGAGACGGCATGACCGTCACCGAGGCGCCGCCCGCCTCCCCGGCCCCGGCGCAGCCACGCGTCCACCGCACCCGAGTGCGCCGCAGGCTGATCCCGTACTGGCTGCTGCTGCCCGGCATCCTGTGGCTCGTCGTCTTCTTCGCGCTGCCGCTCGTCTACCAGGCGTCGACGTCCGTCCAGACGGGCTCCCTGGAGGAGGGCTACCGGGTCACCTGGCACTTCGCCACCTACTGGGAAGCGCTGAGCGAGTACTACCCGCAGTTCCTGCGCTCGCTGCTCTACGCGGGCACCGCGACGGCCCTGTGCCTGCTGCTCGGCTATCCGCTCGCATACCTGATCGCGTTCAGGGCCGGCCGCTGGCGCAATGTGCTGCTGGTGCTGGTCATCGCACCGTTCTTCACCAGCTTCCTGATCCGCACGCTGGCCTGGAAGACGATCCTCGCGGACGGCGGCCCGGTGGTGGAGGTCCTGAACGCCGTCGGCTTCCTGGACGTCACCAGCTGGCTCGGCATGACCGCGGGCGACCGGGTGCTCGCCACACCCCTCGCGGTGGTCACCGGTCTGACGTACAACTTCCTCCCGTTCATGATCCTGCCGCTCTACACCTCGCTGGAGCGGATCGACCCCCGGCTCCACGAAGCGGCCGGCGACCTGTACGCCAGGCCGTCCACCACCTTCCGCAAGGTGACCTTCCCGCTGTCCATGCCGGGCGTGGTCTCCGGAACGCTGCTGACGTTCATCCCGGCAAGCGGTGACTACGTCAACGCCCAACTGCTGGGCTCCACCGACACCCGCATGATCGGCAACGTCATCCAGTCGCAGTTCCTGCGCGTCCTCGACTACCCGACGGCGGCCGCGCTGTCGTTCATCCTGATGGCGATCGTCCTGCTGACGGTCACCGTCTACATCCGCCGGGCCGGAACGGAGGACCTGGTCTGATGCAGTGGCTGAAGCGCAATCTCGTCGTCATCGCGGGCCTGCTCACGCTGGCCTATCTGATCCTGCCGAACATCGTCGTGATGGTGTTCTCGTTCAACAAGCCGGCCGGGCGCTTCAACTACGCCTGGCGGGAGTTCTCCACCGACGCGTGGCGCGACCCCTGCGGAGTCGCCGACCTGTGCGGCTCGCTCACGCTGTCCCTGCAGATCGCGCTGTGGGCGACGATCGCGGCCACGGTGCTCGGCGGGATGATCGCCTTCGCGCTGGTCCGCTACCGCTTCCGGGCCCGCGGCACGATCAACTCGCTGATCTTCCTGCCGATGGCGATGCCGGAGGTGGTCATGGCCGCCTCGCTGCTCACCCTCTTCCTCAACATGGGTGCGCAGCTGGGCTTCTGGACGATCCTCATCGCCCACACCATGTTCTGTCTGAGCTTCGTCGTGGTGGCGGTGAAGGCACGAGTCATGTCGATGGACCCGAAGCTGGAGGAGGCGGCGCGGGACCTCTACGCGGGGCCCGTGCAGACCTTCCTGCGCGTCACCCTCCCGATTGCCGCACCCGGCATCGCGGCGGGCGCGATGCTGGCCTTCGCCCTGTCCTTCGACGACTTCATCATCACCAACTTCAACTCGGGCAGCACCGTCACCTTCCCCATGTTCGTGTGGGGTTCGGCCCAGCGCGGTACGCCCGTGCAGATCAACGTCATCGGTACGGCCATGTTCGCCGTCGCCGTACTGATCGTGGCGGGCACCCAGGTCGTCAACGGCCGCCGCAGGAAACGCGCCCTTTCGCAGTAGCACGAAGGAGTGGGAACCATGGCCCCAGCAGCCATGAACATTGCCGGATCGCTCTCCGACGCCCGGCCGGCGCCCTTCTGGCTCGAGGACCCCGGCAAGCCCGACCCGCTGCCCGCTCTCGCCGGCGACGAGCGGTGCGACCTCCTCGTCGTCGGCGGCGGCTACAGCGGACTGTGGACCGCGCTGCTCGCCAAGGAGCGGGACCCCGGGCGGGACGTCGTCCTGATCGAGGGCCGGGAGGCGGGCTGGGCCGCCTCCGGCCGCAACGGCGGCTTCTGCGCCGCCTCTCTCACCCACGGCCTGGGCAACGGCCTTGCCCGCTGGCCGGACGAGCTGGCGAAGCTGGAGGAGCTCGGCGCGCGCAACCTCGGCGCGATCGAGGAGACCGTCGCACGCCACGGAATCGACTGCGACTTCGAACGCACCGGCGAGATCGACGTCGCCACCGAGCCCCACCAGCTCGCCGAGCTGCACGAGACTCATGCAGAGGCGACCCGCCTCGGCTTCACGGGACTCGAACTCCTCGACGCGGAGGCCGTGCGTGCGGAGGTCGACTCGCCGACGTTCCTCGGCGGGCTGTGGGACCGGCAGGGGGTGGCGATGCTGCACCCGGCGAAGCTGGCCTGGGGACTGAAGCGGACCTGCCTCGATCTGGGGGTCCGCATCTACGAGAACACCCCCGGCCTGAGGCTGGCGGCCTCCGGCCCCGGGATTGTCGTGCGCACGCCGTACGGTCGGGTCCTCGCCCACCGGGTGGCCCTCGGCACCAACGTCTTCCCCTCGCTGATCCGGCGTGTGCGTGCCTACACCGTCCCCGTCTACGACTACGCGCTGATGACCGAGCCGCTCAGCGCCGCCCAACTCGCCTCCGTGGGCTGGAAACGCCGCCAGGGGCTGGGCGACAGCGCCAACCAGTTCCACTACTTCCGCATCACCGCCGACAACCGCATCCTGTGGGGCGGCTACGACGCGGTCTACCCCTTCGGCGGCAAGGTGCGGGCCGAGATGGACCACCGGCCCGAGACGTACCTCAAACTCGCGTCGCACTTCTTCCGCTGCTTCCCGCAGCTCGAAGGGCTCCGCTTCAGCCACACCTGGGGCGGTGCCATCGACACCTGTACGCGCTTCTCCGCCTTCTTCGGCACCGCGCACGCCGGGAGGGTCGCCTACGCGGCCGGCTTCACGGGACTGGGCGTCGGCGCGACCCGGTTCGGCGCCGACGTGATGCTGGACCTGCTGGCCGGTGAGCGGACCGAACGGACGGAGCTCGGGATGGTCCGCAGCAAACCGCTCCCGTTCCCGCCCGAGCCGGTGGCCTGGGCCGGTATCGGCCTGACCAAGTGGTCGATGGCCAGGGCGGACGCCAACGGCGGCCGGCGCAATCTGTGGCTGCGGACGATGGACCGCCTGGGTCTCGGTTTCGACAGCTGACCGGACCGGAACGACGGGACGTAACTCCGGCCCGGCCCGGTCCTGGCCGACTTCGGCGAGTCGCGCATGGGCTTCTTCGTACCGCCGGGCACCGCCCGGCGGTGGCTGGGCACGGGCGTCCGGGCCGCCGGGGAGGGCACCTGGATCGCCGTGCCGTACCCGGGCCGGACGGCCGGGGGAGTGCGCTGGCTGATCCCGCCGGACGGGTCGGGGACTCTCACCGACCCCTCGCTGCTGGAACTCGCGATGCACGAGGTGGCGGCGGATCGCGCGTGGGGAACCGGGCTGACGGGCCGGAGCACGGGGGGCGACGGGGCCGCTGGCCGGTGGCTGGGTGGTCGTCCACTCGTTCGGGTGGGGCCTGATCGGAGGCGGGAGGGGAACGAGACCGACTGGCTACGTTGGCGGCATGTCACGTTTCCGTATGTACCCGATGCCGCAGCAGGCACGGCAAATGCTCCTGCACTGCGCGCATGCGCGGTACGTGTGGAATCTGGCCGTCGAGCAGCATGCGAACTGGCGCAAGGGGCGCAAGGCAGCTCCCGGGTTCGCGGAGCAGTGCCGCCAGCTCACGGAAGCCCGACGGGACAGCGGGCCCGCCCTGCGGCCTGATGACCTGGTCCATCAACTGGGACCGCTTCAACCAATACGAGTTCTCGAAGAACTTCGACGCCTACCGGTGGAACTGAGCACCGGCAGCAGCGCCCCGAACAGGCACAGACTGCCGAGCACGTCCAGCGGCCAGTGATAGCCGCGCAGCACCAGACCGATGCCCGTCGCCACCGTCAGCACCACGGCGACGGGCATCGCCCATCTCCGGCGCAGATACGGCGTGACGAGCAGCGCCGCCGCGCCGTACGCCACCATCGCGGTCGCCGTGTGGCCCGACGGATACCAGCCGGTGCCCGGCTCCAGCGGGGCCGGACGCGCGACCAGAAGCTTCAGCGGCACCACGAACGCGGGCACCGCCGCCATCACGCACACCGCCGTCAGCACCGCCCGCCACTGCCGCCGGTCACGCACCAGGACGTAGCCGGCCGCCGCGGCCAGGACGGGCAGCGCGACGGTCATGTTGCCGAGATCCGCGAACAGCTCCGCGACAGCGGCAGGCCCGGTGCCGAACAGGGCGCGGCCGAGCCTCACGTCCGCGGTGAGCAGAGGCCCTTCGACCGCCACCTGCCAGGTGATCACCGCGAAGAGCACCACACAGAGAACGACGGCGGTGCGTGAACGCCGAGAGGCCGGCCACATCGGAACAGGGGGGGTGGTTCCGAAATGGCCGGCCGGACCGGTGTGCCGCGCGCCCCGGGGGGTTTGGGGCGGGCGGCCATCCGATCGGTGAGGAGTTCCGGAGCCTGAAGCTCCAGTGGTGTGCGCGAGGGCACGATCAGGTCGGGGCTGGGGAGGCTCCGGCCTGGGGTCGCCCGCAGTCTCCTGCGAGCGGGGTGTTTCTCTCATCTGCGGAAACCGTACGCCAGGCAGAAGGGGACCGACAGCCGGATTCCCATCCCGCCATCGGCCCCCCACAGCTTCTTCACAGAGCGGTTCCGTCGCCGCCGGTCAGACGCGCGCGAACGCCTGCTCGAGAATGTCGAGACCCTCGTTCAGCAGGTCCTCGCCGATCACCAGCGGCGGCAGGAAGCGCAGCACATTGCCGTACGTGCCGCAGGTCAGCACGAGCAGACCCTCGGCGTGGCACGCCTTGGCGAGCGCGCCGGCCGCCTCCGGGTTCGGCTCCTTCGTCGCCGGGTCCTTCACCAGCTCGATCGCGATCATCGCGCCGCGGCCCCGGATGTCGCCGATGACCTCGTACTTCTCCTGCATCGCGGCCAGGCGGCCCTTCATGACCTCCTCGATCCGCCGCGCCTTGCCGATGAGGTCCTGCTCCTTCATCGTCTCGATGGCGCCGAGCGCACCGGCACAGGCCACCGGGTTGCCGCCGTACGTGCCGCCGAGGCCGCCGGCGTGCGGGGCGTCCATGATCTCGGCGCGGCCGGTCACGGCAGCCAGCGGCAGACCACCGGCGATGCCCTTGGCCGTGGTGATGAGGTCCGGGACGATGCCCTCGTCCTCGCAGGCGAACCACTGGCCGGTGCGGCAGAAACCGGACTGGATCTCGTCGGCGACGAACACGATGCCGTTGTCGTTGGCGAACTTCACGATCGCCGGCAGGAAGCCCTTCGCCGGCTCGATGAAGCCGCCCTCGCCGAGCACCGGCTCGATGATGATCGCGGCGACGCTCGTAGCGCCGACCTGCTTGGTGATCTGGTCGATCGCCTGGGCGGCGGCCTCCGGGCCACAGTTCTCCGGGCCGGTCGGCCAGCGGTAGCCGTACGCCACCGGCACGCGGTACACCTCGGGCGCGAACGGGCCGAAGCCGTGCTTGTACGGCATGTTCTTGGCGGTCAGCGCCATCGTGAGGTTCGTACGGCCGTGGTAGCCGTGGTCGAAGACCACGACGGCCTGGCGCCCGGTGTGCGCACGGGCGATCTTGACGGCGTTCTCGACGGCCTCGGCGCCGCTGTTGAACAGCGCGGACTTCTTGGCGTGGTCGCCCGGGGTCAGCTCGGCGAGCTTCTCGCATACCTCCACGTAACCCTCGTACGGGGTCACCATGAAGCACGTGTGCGTGAAGTCCTGCAGCTGGGCGCTCGCCCGGCGCACGACGGCCTCGGCGGACGCGCCGACCGAGGTCACGGCGATGCCGGAGCCGAAGTCGATCAGACGGTTGCCGTCGACGTCCTCGATGATCCCGCCGCCGGCCCGGGCCGTGAACACGGGCAGCACGGACCCCACACCACCGGCGACCGTCGCCGTGCGGCGGGCCTGCAGCTCGATCGACTTCGGACCGGGGACGGCGGTGACGACGCGGCGCTCCTGCGGGATTGCGGTCATGCGGGGCTCCTGGGGGTGTATCCGGACGCTTGTTGTCTTTCTCCGCAGGCTAGGTGCGGGGCGGGGCGGCGGGCATGCGCCGATCGGGAGTGTTGGGGGTGCGTCGTTGTCCGCGACGGCCATAGGCCCGCGAGCGGGCCGGTTCCCTGGCGTGGCCCGGGTGCGGCCGGGTGCGAGGGGCCGGGGTCCGGGCCACGCCGGAAGGCGTTGTCCGGGTCTGCCGCCCGCCCAAGGGCTCACGCACTAGATTGATCGAGCACAGAGCGGGGCCTGGCTGGTCAGGGGGCAGCGGTTTTCATGGAATCCGAAGGCACATTCGAGGCACGCGGCACGCACGCCGATCGCGTGCCACGTCCTGCCGGTCCGCCGGCGGAGCCGCCGTCCGTGCCGCCCGGCACTCCCGCCCTGCCGGGCCACGCCCCGTCCACCCGCCCCGCCGTGCTCGACTGGCTGCGCACGCCGCGCCCCGAGGCGGAGCCCGGCATCTGGCGGTTCGGCCACCGGGCGCGGCCCGACGAGGAGCCGGACCTGGTCCCTGCCAGGCAGCTCCTGAGCGGAGCCTTCGTCGCCTACCTCTGCGGCTGGCTGCTCTGGTCGCTCCTGTGGAACGGCTACCTCGAGGGATGGTGGTTCTTCGTCGAGGACTGGTGGCTGCTGCCCATGCTGTGGGTCGTGCCGGACGTCTGGCGGACCGATCCCAGGTCGTACGTCGAGTGGTACGCCCTCTCCGGCCATCTCTACTACGGCATCGTGCTCGGGCTGCTCGCCTTCGGCTTCGGCCGGGTCGGGAACTGGAAAGAGGTCTGGCAGCGGTACGGAGTGCCGCTGTGGCCGTTGTTCGTGTTCCTGCCGGGGGCCTGGCGCGAGACGCCACGGAACATCAAGGATGCCGAGGTGTTCACCCAGACCTACTACTTCGTCTACTACCTGCTCCTCGCGGCGGCGGTGGTTGCCGTGGTGGGGAGGGTCGGCACCTGGCCGGTCGTACAGCGCAGGCGCGCGCGGGCGGCGGGAACGGAGCCCGTGGCCGGGCCGACACCGCCGAAGGACCCGGCCGACTGGCCGGAGTTGCGCGGCGCCGGACTGACGGAGAGCGCCGACCGGCTCGCGGAGGCCGCCCGGGCCGGGAGCCTCGGCGACGTGGACTACGCGCGGATCCGGCGCGCCTGGCAGGGCGTTCATGCCCGGCCGGAGCGGCTCGCAGCCTTTGTCGACACCGTCCGCCGGTACGGCCCCGCCGCGTGCGCCCACCCTTCCGGGCTGCGGGATCTGCCGGTGCGTACGGCGACGCACGACCTGGCCACCGGGCAGGTCAGGATCGGCACCGTGGTCGACGACGGACGCAATCCGTATGCCCGCCGTACCACCGGTGTCGCTCTGGAGCCCGCCCTGCTGGGCACGTCGCTGCTGGCCGTCGGCCCGTCCGGGTCCGGCAAGAGCGTGCGGCTCGTCCGGCCGGTCGTCGAGTCCCTGTGCCTGTTGGCGCTCGCCAACCGCGTAGCCGTCGTCGCCGTGACCGCCCACGGCAACGCCGTCGTTCCCGACGGGGACTTCGATCTGGTGATCTCCGTCGGACAGCCGGGGGCGACGCACGACCTCGACCTGTACGGCGGTGCACAGGACCCCGACGAGGCCGCACGGATGCTCGCGGAAGCACTCGTGGGAGACCTTGCCGCCGGTCTGCCCGGCGGGGACAGCCGGCGGGCCGCGACCGCGCTGGCCCAGCTGATCGGCCCCTACCGGTGCGTGCACGGGCACTTCCCCGCAGTCCCGGAGCTGCGCGAGCTGCTCGGCGGCGCGCCCGCCGCGCTCGGTGCGCTGCGGGCGGCCCTGGAAGAGGCGGGCGAGGCGGCGCAGCTGCGCGAACTGGACGCCAGGGAACGGCAGTCGGCCCGCGGCGACGACATCGGTGTGCTCCTGTCCGAGCGGATCGCATTCCTCGACCGGCCCGCGTTCGCCCGGTGCTTCCGTACCGACGGTGGCGGGCGGACGTTCTCCCTGCGCGCCATCGAGCACCCCATGCGGGTCCGCGTCGACCTTCCCGAGCGCGGCCACGCGGAGGCGTCGCGGATCATGGCCCGGCTGGTGCTCGCCCAGTTCACAGAGGCCGCGCTCACGCGTTCGGACCGCTCGCTCTTCGCCTGCCTGGTGCTCGACGACGCGACCAGCACGGTGACCGCCGACTCGGTGCGGGCGCTGCAGCGGCTGCGCTCCGCCAATGCCGGGGTCGTCCTCGCGCTGCGCACTCTGGAGGACGTGCCGGAGCCGCTGCGCGGCCCGCTGCTCGGCTCGGTCGGCTGCCGGATGGCCTTCGCCGGGCTCGCCCCGTGGGACGGCGGCCGGTTCGCGGAGACCTGGGGCACCGAGTGGGTCCAGACCCGGGACGTCACCAACCGGCAGATCATCGCGGACGAGCCCCTCACCAAGGCGCTGCACATGATGCGCCGCCTGGTCACCGGCAGGGCCCCCACCGCCGAGGCGGTCACCGTGCGTGAGGTGGAACGCGCCCGCTGGTCGGCGTCCGACCTCGCCCACGCCGTACCCGCCGGTCACGCCGTGCTGTCGCTGACGACCGTACGAGGCGAACACGCTCCGCCGCTGCTGGTGGATCTGCGGACCTGAGCGGCGCGACCGGGACTGCGACACCCTGGCAGAATCGAAGTACGCCGTTCATACGGGGCGGCGAAATCCTTCACCCCCGTCTCCTGCCTCGAAGGGCCCCCGGTTCCATGCCGCCCACGCTCGCCTCGCTCGTCCAGCACTCGGCGCTGAAGCTCACCGTGCGCGCCGGGGAGGACCGGCTCGAGACACCCGTGCGGTGGGCCCATGTCAGCGAGCTCACCGACCCGGTGCCGTACATGGAGGGCGGCGAGCTGCTGCTGGTCACGGCCATGAAGCTGGACGCCGAGGACCACGAGGCCATGCGCCGCTACGTGCGCAGACTGGTGGGCGCAGGAGTGGTCGGACTCGGTTTCGCCGTCGGCGTGTACTACGACGACATCCCCGAGGCGCTCGTCGAGGCCGCCAGGGCGGAGGGGCTGCCGCTGCTCGCCGTGCCGCGCCGCACGCCGTTCATCGCGATCAGCAAGGCCGTCTCGGCGGCGATCGCCGCCGATCAGTACCGGGCCGTGACCGCCGGGTTCGAGGCCCAGCGGGAGCTGACCCGGGCCGCGCTCACCGAAGGCCCGGGTGCCGTCGTCGCACGGCTCGCTGCGCACGTCGACGGCTGGGCGGCGCTGTACGACGCGTCCGGCGCGGTCGTCGCCGCGGCGCCCGAGTGGGCCGCCCGCCGCGCGGCCCGGCTCACCGCCGACGTCGAGCGGCTGCGCGAGCGCGCCGCGCCCGCGAGCGCCGTCGTCGGCGGCACGGAGGACGACGACCGGGTCGAGCTCCAGTCGCTCGGCACGGGGCGCCGGGTCCGCGGCGCGCTCGCCGTCGGGACGGGCGCCCCGCTGGGCACCGCCGAGCGCTACGCGGTGCACTCCGCCGTCGCCCTGCTGACCCTGTCGACCGAGCGGTCCCGGTCGCTGCAGGCCGCCGAACAGCGCCTGGGTGCCGCGGTGCTGCGCATGCTGCTGTCCGGGCAGCCGGACCACGCCCGGGCCGTCGCCGGCGATCTGTACGGCGGGCTGCTCGACGCCCCGTTCCGGCTGCTGATCGTCGAGACCGACGGTGAGCCGGACCCTGCCACGGGCGATCGCCCCGCCGCCTTGAGCGCCTTCGCCGAGTCGGTCGAGTCGGCGGCCGCGCGGGCCGGGGAGACCGTCCTCGCGGTGCCCGACGGGACGGAGGACCGCATGGTGGTGCTCGCCGTGGACGGCGGCGCGGTGGCCGCCGCGTGCGTGGGCGCGTACGGGGCCAAGGACGCGGACGAGGCGCAGCTCTTCGTGGGGCTCTCCGCGCCGGCCGGTCCCACTGCGGCGGCCGGCGCGTACAAGCAGGCGGAGCAGGCGCTCGCCGTCGCCCGCCGCCGGGGGCGGGCCCTCGTCGAGCACGAGGAACTGGCGGCCGGTTCCATCCTGCCGCTGCTCGGGGACGACGCCGTGCGTGCCTTCGCGGACAGCATGCTGCGCGCGCTGCGCGACCACGACGCGACCGGACGCGGCGACCTGGTCGCCTCGCTGCGGGCCTGGCTGTCCCGGCACGGCCAGTGGGACGCGGCCGCGGCGGACCTCGGCGTGCACCGTCACACGCTGCGTTACCGGATGCGCCGCGTGGAGGAGATCCTCGGACGCTCGCTCGACGACCCCGATGTGCGCATGGAGTTGTGGCTCGCGCTCAAGGCGACGGGTGAGCCGCCGTCGCAGCCGCAGGCGCGTACCGGTTCGTGACGGCGCTCAACGGCCGGTGGCGGTCATGAAAGCGCGGTCATGGCCGCCGGTGTTCATGACCGGCGGCCGAAGAACTCGATGTCGCTCTTCCTCGGCGGCACGATGCAGGCCACCGTCGGCTGACGCCGAAACAGCCCCCGGCCCGGTAATGACCCATGCCTGGCCGGGCCCCGGCTCGTACGGGAGCCGCACCCGGTAGGGGAGGACGCTCCGCTCAGGCGGGCGGGGCCTCCTCCTTCTCCGCGCCGGCCGCTGCCGCCGCTGGACGAAGGACCCCTGTACATCGGCCGGCTGCTCCTCCTCGTCCTCCGCGGCGGCGCGCTGCACGGACGCGGCGGTCGCGGGATGCCGGCGGTGCCGTTGCCGGTTCGGCCGCCGCGGCCGGAGCCGGTTCGCCAGGCCGGAGGCGCCGACCACGTCGGTGCGGCCGGCCGCGGCGGCGCGGAACACATGCGCCGTGTCGGCGGGCGGCGCGCCGTGCGCACCCTCGCTCCGGCGGTCGTCGGCGTTCTCACGGTCGCATCCGCGTCCGCGGCCGTGGTCGTGCTCCCGCTCGTGGTCGTGATCGTGCTCGTGGCTGTGCTCGTGCGCGTTCATCGACGTCTCCCCTGACCCGCACCGGTGGCCCGAGTCTCCACCATCACGTCGCCCGCCCTGCCCCGTCCAGCCCGGTCTCTGCCGGCCGAGGGCATGGAGCGCTGCCTCTTCGGGCAGCCCGGGCCGTACGTCGGGAATCCTGCCCGAATGCGGGCAGGATTTTTGGTCTTCCCGTCTCGGGATGCCTAATCTCCTGCTCATGACAAGCCCCGCCGCCGAATCGGCACCCGAGAACCGCGCCTCCGCGCCCGCTCTTTCGGCCCCCGCGATCCCCGCCCGCCACCGGATCTCCGGTGCCGTCTGGGCGGCGCTCGCCATCGTCTACGTCGTCTGGGGCTCCACCTATCTCGGCATCCGCATCGTCGTCGAGACGATGCCGCCGTTCGTCTCGGCGGCGATCCGGTTCGTCGTCGCCGGTCTGCTCCTCGGTGCCCTGGTCGCCTGGCGGCGCGGCCCCTCGGCACTCAAGGTCACGAAGAAGCAGCTCGCGTCCGCGGCCGTCGTCGGCCTGCTGCTGCTCCTGGGTGGCAACGGCCTGGTCGTCCTCGCGGAGACGTCCATCCCGTCCGGGCTCGCCGCGCTGCTGATCGCCGTGGTCCCCGCGTGGGTCGTCGTCCTGCGCCGGGTGTCCGGCGAACGACCCGGCGCAGGCGCCTACGCGGGCGTCGTCCTCGGTCTCGCCGGGCTCGCCGTGCTGACCCTGCCGGGCCTCAGCGGCGACGTGCGCATCGCGGGAGTACTCACCGTGATCGTGGCCACCGTGATGTGGTCGGTGGGCTCGTTCTCGTCCTCCCGCATCCCGATGCCGTCCGACCCGTTCGCGGCCAGCGCCTACGAGATGGTGGCCGGCGGCATCGGCTGCGCCCTCGTCGCGCTCGGCCGGGGCGAGTTCCACGGCTTCGCTCCCGGTGACGTCTCGACCCGCTCCTGGGTCGCGCTCGCCTACCTCGTCGTCTTCGGTTCGCTGCTCGCGTTCACCGCGTACGCCTGGCTGCTGCACAACGCGCCGCTCTCGCTCGTCGCCACGTACGCGTACGTCAATCCGGTGGTCGCCGTGCTGCTCGGCGCACTGGTGCTCGACGAGCGGCTGACCTGGCCGATCGCGGTGGGCGGCACCGTCGTCGTGGCAGGCGTCTGCCTGATCGTCTCCACCGAGCGCCGCCGCTGACTGTGCCTCGGCGGGGCAGCCGCCCGCCCCGCGGCCATGGCCCCGCCACTCCGGCCCGCCCCCATCGACCCGCCAAAGAGGCCAGGCGGGTCCGGCGACTACGCCACGCCGGACAAACGACCGGAAGGGCCGACGGCCCTACCGTGTGGTGAGAACGACCGAGAGCAAACCCCACTACTTCGGAAGGGCCGGGACCCACATGACTTCCACCCACGCCTTCTGGCTCGCCGGCCGCCAGGCCACCGGCGAGACCGCCTTCGACGTCACCTCCCCGTGGGACGGCCGCCTCGTCGGCCGGGTCTCCGTACCGACCGAGGCCCAGGTGGAGGAGGCCGTCGCCGCCGCGTACGCCGTGCGCGACGAGTTCGCCGCGACGCCCGCCCACGTCCGCGCCGCCGCGCTCGACCACGTGTCGAAGCGGCTGCTCGAGCGCACCGAAGAGCTCGCCCAGCTGATCTCCGCCGAGAACGGCAAGCCGGTCAAGTGGGCACGCGGCGAGGTCGGCCGCGCCGTCTCCGTCTTCCGGTTCGCCGCCGAGGAGGCACGCCGCTTCAACGGCGGCGAGGCACAGCGGCTCGACACCGACGCCGGCGGCCAGGGGCGGCTCGCGCTGACCCGCCGCTTCCCCAAGGGCGTCGTGCTCGGCATCGCGCCGTTCAACTTCCCGCTCAACCTCTGCGCCCACAAGATCGCCCCGGCCATCGCCGTCGGCGCGCCGATCATCCTCAAGCCGGCCCCGGCGACCCCGCTGTCCGGCCTGATCCTCGGCGAGCTGCTCGCCGAGACCGAGCTGCCCGCCGGTTCCTGGTCCGTGCTGACGGTCCCGAACGAGCAGATGCCCGCCCTCGTCAAGGACGAGCGCCTGCCGGTCATCTCCTTCACCGGCTCGGACAAGGTCGGCTACGCGATCATGGACTCGGTGCCGCGCAAGCACTGCACCCTGGAGCTCGGCGGCAACGGCGCGGCCGTCGTCCTCGCCGACTTCGCGTCCGAGCAGGACCTGGACTGGGCGGCGACCCGTATCGCCACCTTCTCCAACTACCAGGGCGGCCAGTCCTGCATTTCCGTGCAGCGCGTGATCGCCGACGCGTCCGTGTACGACCGGCTCCTGCCGAAGATCGTCGCTGCCGTCGAGGCCCAGGTCACTGGCGACCCGTCCGACGCCGCCACCGACGTCGGCCCGCTGGTCAGCGAGGATGCCGCCAAGCGCGTGGAGTCCTGGGTGGACGAGGCCGTCCAGGGCGGCGCGAAGCTGCTCGCCGGCGGCAAGCGCGACGGCGCCGCCTACGCGCCCACCGTGCTGACCGACGTCCCCGCCGACGCCACCCTCGCCTGCGAGGAGGTCTTCGGACCGGTCCTGACCGTGACCCGGGTCGACGGCGAGGACGAGGCCTTCGCGGCGGTCAACGACTCCAAGTACGGCCTCCAGGCGGGCGTGTTCACGCACGACGTCCAGACCGCCTTCCGCGCCCACCGTGCTCTCGAGGTCGGCGGCGTGATCATCGGCGACGTCCCGTCCTACCGCGCCGACCAGATGCCCTACGGCGGCGCCAAGCAGTCCGGCGTCGGACGCGAGGGTGTCGCGTTCGCGATGGACGACTACACGTACGAGCGGGTGCTGGTCCTCACCGGCCTGGCGCTCTAACGCCCGTACGCCACGACCGGCGGCCGGAGCCCACTGTGCGGGGGCTCCGGCCGTTGTTTTGCGTCGGAGCTCTGAACTGGGACAACGGCAGAATCCCGCCTCCTTCTTGTGGAGTAGTGGGAACACGGCGCTACAGTCTCTCGCCGTGGCGAGCGTTGTTCCGCGCAAGAACAAGGCCGGTGAGATCACCAGCGACCAGGTGAAGTGGGCGTGACGGTGGCTCGAGGACCGGCGACTGGCAGCACGAGCGCTTCGACGACGACGAGGATTCGGCGAAGGCCTTCAAGGAGGCCGTCGACGAGGGCGGGAAGAACTGGCTCCCCTGGCGGACTGAAGGGCCAGGGGTACATCCTTTGTCGGCCTTGCCGCAG
The DNA here is from genome assembly GCF_025854275.1 of Streptomyces peucetius. Lineage (NCBI taxonomy): Bacteria > Bacillati > Actinomycetota > Actinomycetes > Kitasatosporales > Streptomycetaceae > Streptomyces > Streptomyces peucetius. Next base: position 5,833,752 of record NZ_CP107567.1, read on the forward strand.
GGAGGTCAGGGGGAGGAGGCACGGCTCGCTGCTGTCACCTACTCGTCAAGCTCAGCGGGCACGTCGCAGCAACCATCTGGCCGCCCGCGGCTGGGGTGTGGACCGGCGGCCACGGCGCATGCCATGACCTGTGCGCCTGCGGGAGCCCCCATGCACTCCGGAAGCCGGCCGCGCGCCGGTTGTTCCGTCACTCGGGCCGTCCCCAAGGCACCGAATACGGCTTAGATTCGACCACGCCGGCCCGCGGCGGGCCCGCCGCGGGCCGCGCACCCGCCGGGCGCCGAGCCGCCAGGCCTGCCTGCCCACCGGGCAGGCCGGCCGTGACGAGTGGTAGCCACGGCGGCGTACCGCCTGTGATACCTCCGCCCACCCGACGGAAGCTCGGCAGAACGCGAACGGGCCGGAACCACCGTGATCGGAGCGTGGTTCGATTCCCGTCATCCGCTCCACGGATAGCCCCGGGACGAAGACCCGGGGCTGTCTTGTCGTCTGGTCCGTGCTGAGCATTCCGTGCCCGCTCCACGGCCGGTCCCTGTCGTCGGACACGTTCGCCGCCCTGCCCTGTTCGGCGAGGACATGCTCGAAGAACCGGAGGCGGCCACCCCGGACACCCGAGTGGCCGCCCCACGCCGGTCGGTTCAGTGCTCCTTGCGGCCCTTGCCCGTGGTCGCGCCCGCGGACTTCACCGCGGCCGCGGCGTCCACGATGCCCCAGCCGTAGGCCGGGGAGTAGAGACCCGTCAGGCCGGTGCCCGGCTGGCGGGCCGTGCCGAGCAGTGCGTCCTCGACGTTGGCCAGAGTCCGGCCCTGGGCGAAGAGCAGGGCGGCGACGCCCGCCACGTGGGGCGTGGCCATGGACGTGCCGGCGTAGTAGTCGTAGTCCTTCTGGCCGCAGGACGCGGATCCGGTGCCGACCGGCACGGTGGACACGATGTCGTCCTCGCAGGAGACGAGTCCCGCGCCGCCGGGAGCCGCGACGGCCTTGAGGTCGGGCTTGTTCGGGAGTTCGGAGAACCAGCTCTTCAGCTCGTTGCGGTCGGTCGAGGCGACGCAGATCGCGCCGGGCTCCCACGCCGGGGTGTTGCAGGCCGGGGTGGCGGAGTTGCCGGCGGCGGCGATGACCGACGTGCCCTTCGCATTGGCGTACGCGATCGCTTCGGTCACCGACGACTCCAGGCCGGTGATGGTGATGACCTGGGTTCCCGCGAGACCGCCGAGGCTCATGTTGATCACGTCGGCGCCGTGGTCCACCGACCACCGTATGCCGGCGGCTATGTCCTCGAAGGTGCCGCTGCCGTCCTCGAGCACCTTGACCGGCATGATCCTGGCGTTCGGCGCGACTCCGGCGACACCGGTGCCGTTGTTCGCGACGGCGGCCACGATGCCGGCGACGTGGGTGCCGTGCTCGTCGCCGTTGTTCTGCCCGTCGGGGCCGCGGAAGTCGCCGTTCCCGCACGGCCCACCCGCGTTGCCGCAGCCGGTGAACGTGGCTCCGGGCACCAGGTTGGCCTTGAGGTCGGGGTGGGTCAGGTCCACCCCGGTGTCGACGACGGCGACGACGGCACCCCTGCCGGTGCTGGTGCCCCACGCCTGTTCGGCGTGGACCTGGTCAAGGCCCCACTGCTCGCCCCTCAGCGGGTCGTTGGTGGTGGCATGCGCGAGGCCGGCCGACGTGCTGAACAGGGCGGCGGCGCCGAGAAGCGACGCGGCCAGAGTGATTCTGCGGTTGCGGGACATGTGTTCCTCTCCTGGGTGATGGACGGGAGCACCGATGGTCAGCCGGCCTGCCGCGCTGTGAGGGTGAACTGGTAGTCGGCGCCGTACAGGTAGAGCAGCCCGACGTATGCCGCGCCGGGTGAGATCACGACCTTCTGGCCCGGCGTCGCGAAGTCGCCGGCGATCGGCTTGCACGCCGAGTCGTAGAAGAACATCTGCATCTCGCCGAGTTGGCTTTCCGGCTCGGCGTACGACGCCACGTGCAGACCGTCCCCCCAGCCGGTCGGCAGCTTCGTGATCCACGCGTCGGCGCCCTGAGCGGCCGGGGGTGTGCCGCAGGCCGCCTGCCACGAGGCCACGGTCACGCCGGGACGGTACGGCTCGGTGCCGGGGAGGTACCACAGTCCCTGCGGCTCACCGGCCTGGATCGTCCCCGACTCGCTGACCGGCTCGTCCGGGGTGAACGGCAGCGGCTCGACGCCTGAGGCGTTGCCGAACACCTGGAGTTCGGACAGCACGGCGTACGTCTTCGTCTCGCCCTGGATGGAGTCAACGAAGACCCGGACGTGGCTCGCGGTGACGGGGGTGTCCAGCTTCAGGGTCTGGATCTGCATGTCCGGCGCCGCGGGCCGCGGGGCCTGGGCGGCGAACGTGCCCGCCTTGACCGTCTTCCACAGCACACCGTCGGTCGAGGTCTGGACCGTGAAGTCCTTGGTGACGTTGAACCGTCCGGCCGTGGTCGGCTTGAGCGTGCTGACCGCGATGCGGGAGACCTGCGCCTCCTCGGCCAGCTTCACCTCGGCCACCTGGTGCGCGCCCGCGTTGTACGGCTTGCCGGCGTCCTTGGTCTTCCACGCGGTCGCCTCGGTGTCGTCGATCAGCAAGCTCGCGGGAAGGCCGTCGTCCTGGCTGGACGTCTTCACGACGGTCGCGCCGTTGTGCTTCGAGGCGAGGTTCGGCGCCAGCTTGAGGGTGCGCGCGGTCGTCTTTCCCGACTGCACCGACAAGCCCCGGAACTTCTGGATGCCGAAGCCGCGCGCCTGCACGGTCATCGTGTAGGCGCCGTCGACCATCGGTGCCGAGACGACACCGTTGGATCCGGACGTGCCGAGCGGTGTCACCCGGGCCTCGAACTCACCGATGATCACCCGGGCATCCTCGACGGGCTCGCCGGTGGAGGCGTTCACCAGCTTGACGGCGAGCATCCCGTTGCGCGACGGGGCCGCATGGTCGAAGCCCGGCTTCGGGTCGGTGTCGTCGGGACCTGCGGTCGCCGCCGAACGGCCCGCGCCGCGGCGGGCGAAGGCGGTCCAGATGGTGTCGGTGTTGTCGCCGTGGAAGCGAAGGGTGTCCGCGTCGAGGATGGCGTCGCGCATGTCGAGGAACGACGGAGAGGGCGGGGACAGCGGCATGGCGTCGGTCACCAGGTGTTCGGCGATGTCGCTGCCCGCCTTGGTGCCGTACCGGTCGACCAGGGCGCTGCGCAGGTCCCACAGCATGGCGGTCCAGATTTCGCCGTCCGCGTGGACCTCGGGACCCGTGATGTCGTAGCCGTAGTCGCCGTATGTCAGTGGGTTCTTGTCGTACGCCCAGTTGCGGATGCCCCGCTCGGCGTTCCCCACGGCGTATTCGCCGACCACGGCCTTGTCGTAGAGGCCCTCGCGGCCCAGGTGGTTGATGGCGTACCAGTCGCCCCAGCCCTCGCCCATCGCACCGGACTGCTCACCGCCGAGCGAGCCGAGTCCGCCGCCGCCGACGTACCGGTTGGACAGGCCGTGGCTGTACTCGTGCTGGATGACGGTCTGGTCGAAGTTGCCGTCGGCGTACGGGCCCTCGAACGCGTCGTTGATCGGCTCCCACAGGTACATGCTGGAGAACGACGGGATGCCGTCGGGCAGAGTCAGCATGTTGGCGTTGTCCCGGCCGAGGTAGGTCGGCGCGCCACCGGTCGCGGCGCCCGAGTGTGCGAGACCGCTGATCGGGTCGCCGCCCTGGCCGCCCTTGCCGAAGTTGTTGACCTGGAAGTTGCCCGCGGTCTCGGTGAAACCGAACTGGTAGTACTCGTCGTGGATCCGGTTGTGGTGGTAGAAGAGGTTGGTCACCGCCGGGTCGCGGTCCAGCACGTACGACGGCGGCAGCGTCTGGCCCATGGTCCGCGCCCAGTTGGCGGCATACGCGTAGTTGAACTGCGCTGTCGGACTGAGTGGCCGATTGTGCTCGTCGGTCGGCGCCAATGGTGCCGTGTACTGCGCGAAGGTGTTGGCGTTGTTGCCGAGCGTGGTGGGGCCGGGCAGCCCCGCGGCGCCGCTCGGGTCGACCCAGCCGCTCGGTGACGACGCGTTCGGGCCGAAGCTCTTGATGACCGGCCCGCCGCCCTGCGGAGCGCCCGGGAAGTTCTCGTAGACCGTGCCTTCGGGCTCCAGAGAGCCTTCGTGGTGCACCAGGGAGTGCCTGGCCAGCGTCTTCCCGGTCGCCGCGTCGACGACCACGCCCCACGCCTCGTCGAGGCTCTTGACGAACAGCACGCTGTATGCTGGTCGGGCACCGCCGGCCGTCGGGAACGCGACCTTGCGGACCCGTTGCACCTGTGCGAACGGCCCGGCCGCGAACACCTGGTAGCCGGCCTGGGTGCCACCTGTCGGCAGCGGCACGAAGTCGGACGAAGGAGACAGCGACGACACGGCAGCGGCGAGTGCGTCGGCCGGGGACTTGTCGAACCCGGCGAGGAGGCCGCCGCTGCGTACCGGGTCACCGGCGTAGGACAGCACCCGGCCGTCCTCGGCCACGGTCACCGTCATCACGCCACCGTGCACGGCCTCGACGCCGTCGAACATCTGCGTGAAGCTCACCACCCGGGCTCCGATGCCCGGCAATTCGTGGTCACGCCGTACCGCAAGCGCCTCGATGTCCGCGGCCGACAGGCCGAACGCCGCGCGGTGCACCTGCAGCCACTCCCTCGCGATCGCGAGCGGTTCGCCGGCCTGCGGAGCGGTGAGATGTCCGCCGGGCGCTCGCACGGTCCGAGGCGTCCCGTAGGTGGTGTTCCAGGTGACTTTCGGCGATACGCCTCCCGGGGCGGACCTCAGCAGCGCCGCCACGGCCGCGAGTTGCTCTTCGGTGGGCGGCAGGGTCGGCAGGCCACGTCGTACGTCCGTGGAGTCCTGCGGGACGTCACCGGCGACGGCCGACGCCGGGCCGCCCGACGGATCATCGGTCACGGAGCGGGCGACCGTCGGTGTCGCCATCAGCGCAGCGGTGAGCGCGAACACGACCAACTTGCGGGATGCATTCATGGGCAGTCCTCGGCTGGAAGCGATGCGACGGCCGCGGTCCGTCGACGCAAATGAAAGCCTCGGTTCCGCCCCCTGGACAATCCAAGAACTGCACCTATTCTTGCCCCAACCATGAACGACAACGCGTCCAGGGCGCGCCCGCTCCTTCCGGGCCCTTCCCCTGCGTCCTTCGCCGAGAACGTATCGACAGCCGTTCAGGAACAGGTCCGCAACGCCGAGTTGGCCGCGCTGCGCGGCCGGGCCGACCTCGGTCTCGAAACGCTGCGGAGCGCCCTGGCGGAAGTACCGCGGCTCGCCGACGACGACCGGATCGCCCTCGCCGAGATGGCCTCCATGCTCACCCGGTGGGGAGCCCCCGGCCCCGCCCCCTGGGCGCTCCTCGAGGAGTTGGCCGCCGCGTGCCACACCTCCCGCGCACGCGGTGCGGTGTTTCTCGCACAGGCACGGGCCGCCCGGGGGAAAGCGATGGCCGACTACGGCACCCGGGCCCTCTTCGAGTTCACCGCGGCAGGAGACATAGGGGGACAGGCGCTCGCCCTGAGCCGCATGTCCTTCCCCGCCGACGCCGGCCTCAGCCCCTCCTACCGCCGCGAGCTCGCCCGCCGGGCGCTGTCCCTGGCCCAGCAGTCCGGCGAGCCGTGGATCATCGCCGTCGTCGCCGGCATGCTCGCCGCCGGCGAGACCTACCAGGGACGCAAGCGCGCACCCCATCGCTGGCGTCGGGCCGCCTCGCTGCTGCCGGCCGACCTGGACGCGGTCACCGGCGAGATAGCCTCGCTCAACTACCTGAACTGGGCGCTGACCTGCGCGTACGCCGGGGACTACCCAACTGCTCTGGAGGCCCTCGGTCGGGGGCGGGTGGTGGGCCGAGGGCCCTGGGTGAACAAGTTCGCCGCGGTCGAGGCGCTCGTGCGTCACCGTACGGGACACCTCGACATCGCGAGAGAGCAGGCCGCGGTCGCGATGACGGGCGCCGCGCCGGGTATCCGTGAACTCGGCAGCGCTGTCGCCGCCGCGGTGACGTTCGAGACGGCGCGCCGCCTCCCGCACGACACCCTCGAGGCGGTCGTCGAGGTGGCGTATGCGACCTCGCCTCCGTGCGGCGCGAGTGCGGCGGCGACCCTTGCGTACATACGCCATGCCCGCCGCGAGCCGCGCCCGGCGCGCGGGCTGCCGCAAATCCTGCGGAAGGCTCGCGAGGCCGAGCACCACTTCGGCTGGGAGGACGCCCTGCTCGCGCTGACCGAGATCGCACCCGGCGCGGCGCGGGACGAGGCCGCCGCCATGTCCCGGTTCTGGTCGCCCTATCCTCGCGCCGCGGCGATCCGTTCGGTCGTCGAGGGGCACCTCGCCGGCAAGCGCGGCTGGGCTGCTCTGATCGCGGGCGCGGACGCTCTCGCCGACATGGGCGAGCCCATCACCGCCGGCCGCGCCTACCACGCCGCCGCCCGGGTCGCCCGCTCCACGCCCGAACGGGCCCGCGCCCGCGACCGCGCCGCCGAGCTTCTGACCGCGGCGGGAGCCGACAGATCACTGGCCACGCTCGCCCGCGACCGGTCCTTGCACCGAGGCCTGCTCCACGTCCCGGAAAACCAACGCCACCAGGTGAACGCCGGGCTCACTCCCCGCGAGCGCGACGTCGCGGTGCTCGCGGCCCAGGGGTTCACCGCGGTGGAGATCGCCGACCGTCTGGGCATCACGGTCGGCACCGCGCGCAACTACGTGATGAACGTGCGCCGGAAGTTCGGCTCGGTACCAAAGCGACGCCTGGGGCTGGTGCTCGGCATGGTCGGGGAGCCCGACTGAACCCGGCCGGGCTCGCGGACGGGTCTCGGGTGGTGCGGGGCTGTCGGCGCACGGCCGGCAGCCCCTCGGATGCGGTGTCAGCGGGTGCCCGATGCCTGCCAACCGCGACCGCGAGCGCCGCACGGAAGGTGATCGCGGCGAGGGCCGGCAGCGGCCAGCGGGTGCGTTCCAGGGCGTCGAGACGTTCCTCGTGGTCGACCAGTGTCTTGTCGGTCCGGCCGGGGCGCCGGTCGGTGAACCGCGCGCAGACGTGCCGGCATCCGGGCGGGCATGACGGACACTGGTGAGGAGAGCGGAGGTGCGACCGCGCTGACGGTAGTCCGTGAACGGCTGGGCCAGGCCCTGTTCAGCCGTGTCGCCGGTCCCGACGGACCGGCGTGCGTGACCGCCATCCACCCGGCCCGCGCTCGCACTCAGCCGCCCGATCCGCACGGTTCACGGTGATGCTGCGATGTTCATCGGCAGGCTGGGCGCGCTGCTGCTGCAGTCCCTGCATCCGCTGGTCATGGCGGCGGTGGCCGGACCCTCCGGTTACCGTGGCGATCCGTCGACGTGAGCCCACGGGGCCATGGCGCCGATGGACCTGCAGGCGGCTCCGAGCCGACCACTGCGTTCCAGGCGCCGAAGTGCGCCAGTCGCGCGCAGCCGGCCATCAGGCGGTGTCAGAGGGACGCGGACGGCCCAGGGCGAGGAGGGCGGTGTCGTCGTCGAGCCCGTCGCCGAAGTCGGCGAGCAGGCCGACGAAGGCATCGATCACGGAGCGTGGGCGTGCCGGGGCGAGGTCGGTGGCGAACGTCTGCAGCGCGTCGTAGCCATAGAGGTCGTCCTTCTCTCCCGTGCGCGCCTCGGTCAGGCCGTCGGCGTAGAGCAGCAGGGTGTCGCCGGGATGGAGAGCGGTGCCGATGATGGTGAAGGACGCTTCGGGGAAGGCCCCGATCAGCACTCCGCCAGGCGTCGGCAGGTACTCGGCCCGGCCGTCCGCCCGCAGGATCAGAGTCGGCGGATGGCCGCCGGAGGCCAGGCGGACGGTGACGGTCTCCCCTCCAAGTTCCAGGATGCCCAAGACGGCGGTGCAGTAGCGCGGGTCCTCGCTGGTGTACCGCTCGAGCAGCGCGGCATTGAGGGTGGACAGGACGGCTTCGGGATCGGAATCGTGCAGCGCCGCTGTGCGCAGGGTGTAGCGCACGAGGGAGGTCACGGCCGCGGCCTGCGGGCCCTTTCCGCAGACGTCGCCGAGGAAGAAGGCGAAGCGCTCGTCACCGAGGGGGAACAGGTCGTAGAAGTCACCACCCAGCTCTATCGAGGAGGCCGTGTGGTAGTAGGCGGCGCTCTCAATGCCGGGCACGGCCGGCAGGGTGGACGGGAGCAGGCTCTGCTGCAATACCGCCAGGGCCTCGCGCAGTCGCTCACGGTCATTCTCCGCCTGGCGGCGGGCCTCCTCGGCCGCGCGACGGGCGCGAAGCAGCTCGGTCTCGTAGGAGCGCCGGCCGGTGGCATCGAAGACGGTCGTGCGGATCAGCAGGGGGCGGTCTTCCGCACCTCTCTTCACGGTCGAGGTGATCAGTACCGGAAGCGGTGACGCGTCCGCGACCTTCATGTCCAGCGCGATGCCGCCGACGTGCCCCTGCATGCGCAGCAGCGGTGCATAGTGAGTCTCGTGGTAGAGCTTGCCTCCTACGGTCAGCAGGTCGCTGAAGTACTTGCGGCCGACGACCTCCTCCCGTGAAAGGCCGAGCCAGTCCAGCAGCGTCTTGTTGATCTTGACTATGGACCCGTCCATGAGGGTGGACAGGTAGCCGCAGGGAGCGGACTCGTAGAGTTCCTCCGTGCTGTCCTCCAGCAGCGCAGTGACATCTGCGTCGACGTGGGGCTGCCCCTCGCCGCTGGGTTGAGGAGCGGGGCCGAAGCGGCACATCATGTCAGGTCTTTTACGAACGCGGTGATCGCCTGGGTGGTGGCCTTGGGAGCGCTCAGTTGCGGACAATGGCCAGTAGCGGCGAGGGTGACGAGACGACTGCCGGGAATGGCTGCGTGGACGTAGGCTCCGACCTCCCGAGGTGCGATGACGTCCTGCTCGCATTCCAGGACCAGGGTGGGGACGGTCACGGTTTTCAGATCCTGCCGGGTGTCGGAGAGGAACGTGGTGCGTGCGAAGACGCGCGCCATATCCGGGTCGGTGGCACAGAAGCTGTTGGTCAACTCCTCACCCAGTTCTAGCCGGTCCGGGTTGCCCATGATGACCGGGGCCATGGTCGCGGACCAGCCGAGGTAGTTGGCCTCCAGGACTCCAGCAGCTCGTCAATGTCGGCCGCGCTGAAACCGCCGCGATAGCCCTCATCATCGATGTAGGAGGGTGAGGGGCACACCATGACGAGCGAGCCGAGTCGGCCTGGTGCCGCCGTAGCAGCCAGGATGCCGACCATGGCGCTGACGGAGTGGCCCACGAACACGGCGTCCCGCATCTCCAGCTCCTCGCACACGTCTATCGCGTCCTGCGCGTAGCCGTTCAAAGTGGCGTAGCGCTCCTCCTGCCAGGCCCTGAGGTCTGAGCGGCCGGCCCCGACGTAGTCGAACAGCACGACGCGGAAGTGCTCCGCCAAGGTGGGCGCCACGAGACGCCAATGTTCTGATCGCAGCCGAAACCGTGTGCGAGGACGACGGTCGGACCGGCTTCCGGCCCGATGACGCGGACGTTGTTCCTCTGGAGGACAGCCATCCCTCTGTCCTCCCACGTCGGTGATCGGACTGGTTTTCCCGCCGTCGACCGGACCCGACCATGTGGCACGGACTCGGATCACAAGGGGCTGACGGTGCGGACGCTACCTGTGCCGTCGTCCGTCATTGCGCCAACGTGGCGGGCGGGGCAGCCGGACAGCCTTGCGTGAGGCGAGCGGCAAGCGTCCGCCGTAGCAGTCACGGCGACTCGCCGCGGTGGTTGGTTCAGTCCGTCGCGTTACCCAAAAAGGCCGAGAGGGAGATCCCCCTCGGCCACTCGCCTGCTCGGCTACTTCGAGATGACCGCGCGGAGTGTTCCGGCAGTGGTCGCCTCGAACTCACCGAAGCCGGTTGTACCGTCCGCGAACTGTACGAAAGCCCGAGCCCCGGACATGTCGAGGACCCTCACCCCGGCTGACGGGGAGCCGGTGAAATCGGGATCGATTCCGGTGAACGACACCTGCTCTCCGGGAGAGAAACCGGAGAAATTCGCAAGCACGACCTCGGTGTCCACACCGGCCGTGCTCGTGAGCGTCGCGGGGCCTGCGAAGCTGCCCATGCTGTCCCAGGTGACGGGGAACTTGGCCGTACGGCCGCTGATACCCACCGATTGAACCTGAGAACTACTCCCGTTGCTGAGAGTGAGGTTGATGGAGAATGAGTTCAGCGGACCAGCGAATGTGGCCACGACTTCTTCAGCCATGTGCGATCTCCTGTCCCATCATTGCAGGGCTTCAATTCGGCCCGTGCGATTGCTCTCATGATGCGCACACTTCGGCCTCGACGGTAATAGCTGAGGACAAGCAGAAGGGAGCAAAGTATTTTTGAAGGAGAAATCAACTGTGGCTCGCACATCCCCTCACTGCATCATTGCGCCGTTTCGCTGCGCCGCTGGATGGGTATTTCAAGCACTGGATAGTCGGATGATATGAGAAAGGCGAGTGGCTGACAGCGGCTAACAGAATGAGCCCCGCGGGCTGCTCTACAGAGATCCCGGCTCGCCGTCGGCGATGAACCGCGTCAGGGATCCCTCCAGCAGTTCCAGAAATTGCCGCAGGTCGTCGGCTACCTTGTCGAGCTCTGGTTCGTCCAGTGATGCCGTCCGCGTCCGATGAACCGACCCATCAGGACCTGCAACGTAGGAGAGGCCACCTCCGTTCGAGCCGATGGCGACCATCTGGTCCGCGTCGGCATCGACAGCGCCGTGCTCCTGGAGTCGCAGAAGGACGTCGCTTGCCGGGTCGAGGAAGTATCCGTTGCCGACGTCCGCCCAGGTCACGTCACCGATGCTGTCGTAGAAAGTGACCAGGTCGGCCTGGATAAGGCCCGCTTGGGCAAGCGTGCGAGCCGCGGTTCGAGCATCGCGGCTGGCCGGCCGGACCTCGTTAGGACCGGGGGGAAAGCCGTGCCGACGCTCGAACTCGTCTGTCATTGCCGCGAGGGTTCCGGAGACTCTGTCTGTCCACGAGGCCAGCCAGGCGGGTGAAAGCGAACGGTCACTCATGAGGCCGGATCATGGCATGAGCCACGGACATCCATGAGGTGACCGGCGGCCTTGTACCCCAACGTCAGCGCAATGCCCTGAGTTGTCGGTGAGTGATGAGGCAGCAGGCGAGCTTGAGGAAGGCTTCGTGGATGTCGGCCCGCCGTTCCCACCTGATCCGCAGGCGTCGGAAGCCGTGCAACCAGGCAAAACTCCTCTCCACGACCCAGCGGTAGGTGCCCAGCCCGGTGCCATGCCGGGTGCCGCGGCGGGCGATCGCGGGCACGATGCCACGGGCGCGAACCTGGTCGCGGTAGATGTCGTGGTCGTAGCCGCGGTCGGCGAACAGCGAGTCCGGCTTGCGGCGGGGACGGCCGACCCGGCCGCGGACCGGTGGGATCGCGTCGAGCAAGGGCAGTAGTTGGGTGACGTCGTTGCGGTTGCCGCCGGTCAGTAGGACAGCCAGCGGGGTGCCGTGCCCGTCAGTGATCAAGTGGTGTTTGGAGCCAGCCCGGCCCCGGTCAACCGGCGAGGGGCCCGTCTGGCTCCCCCTTTTAGCGCCCTGATGTGGGAGGAGTCGACCACGCAGCGGGACCAGTCCAGCCGCAAGGCCGCGTTCAGTTCGGCCAGCAGGACCTCGTGCAGTCGCTGCCAGACGTCGGCCTCGTTCCAGTCCCGTAAGCGGCGCCAGCACGTCATGCCCGAGCCGAAGCCGAGGTCTTGTGGCAGGTACTCCCACTGGATCCCGGTGTGCAGCACGTACAGGATCCCGCACAGCACCTGCCGGTCCGGCAGCGGCTTGCGTCCCGGGTGCCGAAAGCGTCGCTCGCGCTGCGGAACAGCGGCTCCAACCGGTCCCACAGCTCATCCGACACGATCCATGGCGACCTTCCCCACACCGAACCGAACGCTCAACTACCTCCCTGGACACGGCCGTCAGGACCGAGCCACCTCATTGTGTTAGCCGCTATGAAGCGTTTACGAAAGCCATAAAAAGGCGCTAGTGCTCTGACCGCATAGGTTCGCCGGGTTGATCTGCAAAGGCGGAGGCCATTGGGGCGTTTGGAGGCGAGCATCCGATGCGGGCTCAGGAGGTAGTTGGGTACGAACCGGTGCGAGTGCGCTGGTAGCGCGCGGGCGTGGTGCCAACGTGGCGTGTGAAGTGTCGGTTGAGGTGGGCCTGGTCGTGCAATCCAACGGTTGTGGCGACCTCGGCGGGTCGGTGGCCGTCGAGGAGGAGGCTACGGGCGTGTTCGATCCGCTTGCCGGTGAGGTAGGCGTGTGGCGGAAGGCCGTATGTCTGCTTGAAGCAGCGGATCAGGTGGGTGGGGTGGGCATGCAGGGTGGCCGCGGCCTCGTGCAGGGAAAGGCCGGCGTGGGTCCGTGAGTCCAGTAGTTCCCGCAGCTGAGCGGCGAGCCGGTTTGCCTCACGCCCCGGTGCGCGGGGCTGGAGCGCAGCGAGGTGGAAGTGGAGCCGTTCTCTGATGAATGAGAGGCGGGACTCGGCTTCGAAGGCGTCTTCGGGATGGACGAGAGCGGTGTGCAGCTGGTCGATCCGGCCGCGCAGTAGTTCATCGTTGAGGACCGGGGTGTCTGCCGCCCGGCCGGCCAAATGCTGCGGGAGTACGGAGTCGTCAAGGTAGAGGTTGCGCTTGCGGAACCCGGATTCGGTGACGGTCCGACCGTCATGGGGGACGCCGGGAGGCAGCAGGAGGACGTTGGTGCTGCCGGTCGCCCCGTGGCGGTGACGGTCGAGTGCGAAGTCCACGGAGCCGTCGTCGAGGATCATCAGGTCCCACGTGTCGTGGGTGTGGGCCGGATATGCGTGGTCGGTGAAGTGGGCGTGGAAGACCTCGGCGATCCCGGGAACCGGCGGCCGCCAGGCGCTGATGGACGTGCGGGGGCGGTCAGAGGCCATGCCAGGAACGTACAAGACCCGCGGAGTCGGGACGCGGCAGGCTCGTCACACCGGCCGAGGGCCTGAGAGGCCGCTTGCGGTGCCCGGTCTTGAGGAGGGATTCCATATGTCCACGTCAGCTGTTCCCGTCAACCTCGTCGACAAGCTCGCGCAGTTCAGCGAGCTGTGGTCGCAGAAGAAGGTGGCGGTGCTCAACGACTACGAGGTCAAGCTGGCCAAACTGAAGGGGGAGTTCGTCTGGCACACCCACGAGGACACCGATGAATTGATCCTGGTCATCAGCGGGCGGCTCACCATCCGGCTCAGGGATGGCGATGTGGTGTTGGAACCCGGCGAACTGTTCGTGGTTCCCCGCGGGGTCGAGCACTGCACCGCGGCCGACGAGGAGACCGCGATCCTGTTGCTCGAACCGGCTGGAACGATGAACACCGGTGACGCAGGAGGGCCGATGACCAAGACGGCCGAGAACCTTAGCTGAGGCGGGCCGTCAGGCCGCGGCCTTGAGTGGTCGTCCACCCCAGCGGATGCCCTTATCGCTGCGGACGCGGGCACGTTCGCGTCGTTGGGCGGCCAGGACGTCGGGATGGCGGGTGTTCTGATTGCGCCAGCGCAGATAGCGGTGCAACTCCTGTGTGTGAACGGTGTGGTTGGGGTGGTTCGAGTTGGCGAGGGTGAACTGCCGCAGTGGCCCGAAGTGCGCCTCGATCGGGTTCGCCCAGGACGCGTTCGTCGGGGTGATCCCTTTGCGGCGCCGGTTGACGCCCCACAGAGTGTCGTTGCCGACCGAGTAACAGCCGTGGAAGTACGTGACCCCGTGGGTGCGGTGGAAGGTCGCCGCCAGCCGGTCGGGCCTGCCCTTCTCCGCCCAGCAGGCCCCGGCAGTGGGGCGGATGCCGAGCGGCCCGAACTCGTCGAAGGCGAGAGTGCGATCGGGCCGCTCGGCCAGCGCGTACTCGATCCGGTCCAGCTTGGCGTCGAAGTCTGGGTCGCTTGATTCCTCCCAGGTCTTGGTCCGTTGAAATGTCACGCCGCGACGGTGAAGCAGGCAGCGCAGGGCCTCGCGGCCGATGCGTATCGGACGGGCGACGTTGCGCCGCAGATGGTCGGCGAGCTTGCGGATCGACCAGCGGGTGAAGGGCTTGCCGAGTTTGGTGGGGCGGCTGGTGGCCGTCTGGATGACGAACTCCTCGTCGTCAGGGGTAAGCAGGCGGGGACGGCCTCCCGCCCACTGAGGGTCCAGGCAGGCCAGCCCGATCTCGTTGAAGCGGTGGATCAGGTCACGGACGGTGTCCTCGTCCGCCTGCACCAGATTCGCGATCACCAGCGCGGTGTTTCCGCCCGCCGAGGCCAGCAGCATCATCGCTCTACGGAGTACGGGTGACGACAAGCGCACGCTGCGGACCGTGCGGACCAAGACGACGTACGAGTCGACCTATGGTCTGCCGATCCTGGTGGAGTCGCTCGGCGATGCCGACGCCACCAAGACCAATGACGATTCCTGCACGAAGCTGGAGTACCTGCACCACACCGGCAAGAACCTGATCGGTCTGTCCAAGCAGGTCCTGGTCTCTCCGACGCTCTGTGCCAACGCCGACTGGGCCGATCTCAGCACGTTGAGCGGCGCCACCCGTACCGCGTACGACGGCACCGCGTACGGCACCGCTCTCAGCGCCACGACCCGCGGTCTCGCGACCGAGACCTGGTCGCTGAACGACAAGGGCACCGGTTTCCAGACCGGCGGCACGGTGGTCTTCGACGCCATCGGCCGTGTCACCAAGCAGATCGACCCGGATCTCAAGGAGTCCTCGATCACCTTCGACCCGCCCACGGGTCAGGTGTTCAAGATCACCCAGACCAATCCGCTCGGCCACACGCAGATCCAGGAGCTCGAGCCGGGGCGCGCTGTCACGCTGAAGACGACCGACGCCAACGGGCACGTCAGTGAGGCGAAGTTCGACCCGCTGGGCCGGCTCGCCGAGGTGTGGGCCCCGGGCCGCACCCCGACTACGGGTGCCGTGCCGGACTTCCGCGCCGAGTACGTGATCCCGGCCGAGGAGACCGACCCGACCGACCCGGACGGCCGCAAGATCCGCAAGCCTCCGTACGTCACGACCTACAGCCGTGGCTACGAGGACCGGGTCGAGAAGGCCGTCACGATCTACGACGGTCTGGGCCGCGAGCGCCAGACACAGGAGGAAGCTGACGGCGGCGGCCGTCTGATCACCGACACGCTGTACAACACGGCCGGTGAGGTCTACCAGACCAACAACGCCTACCTGAACCAGGACGACCCGCGCGGTGAGCTGTTCACGCCGCGCGCGGACACCACGGTTCCGAACATCACCCGCTACAAGTACGACGGCCTCGGCCGCGTGCTCGAGGAAATGCCGGTCCTCAAGGTCAAGCTCACCGGCACGACCGAGGCCATCTCCCAGCCGGTCCCCGAGAAGGCGACCCGCTACGAGTACGGCCCTGACTGGTCGAAGGTGATCCACCCGGAGGGGAACTCCTCCTACCGCGTCTACACCGATGCCCTGGGCCGCACCGTCCGCACGGACACGTTGAACCCGGCGGCGCCCGACGGCTACACGTCGACGCGCTACGAGTACAACAACCGCGGTCAGGTGGCCAAGGCGACCAGCTCGGTCGACCCGACCCACCCGTGGTCGTGGACGTACGACAAGCGTGGCCGGATGGAGACCGCGACCGACCCGGACACGGGCACGACGCGGACCGCGTACGACCACCGCGACCGGATCCTGACCACGACCGACGCGCGTGGCACCACGATCTGGAGCGGCTACGACGAGCTGTCCCGGCCCAAGGAGCAGCGTCTGAGCAGCTCCACGGGCACGCTGCTCGCCGCGTTCTCGTACGACTCCGTCGCAGGCGGCAAGGGCATGCCCGCCTCTGCCACCCGGTACACCGACGGCCTGGCGTACACGCAGAAGGTCAACGGCTACACCAGCGACTACCAGCCCACGTCTACGACGCTGTCGCTGCCGCCGACGCTGGCTAGCACCTGGGGCCTGCTGCCCGAGTACAAGTACGACTACAACTACTCCGACAACGGCATGCTGGAGGAGGCGAACCTCCCCAAGGCCGGCAAGTTCGACGCCGAGAAGCTGGTCATCCGTTACAACAAGGACGGCAACCCGGTCTCGATCTCGGGTAAGGACTGGTACGGCTCGGAGACGGTCTACTCGCCCTACGGCCAGGTCATGCGCTCGACAATGGGCGCCCTGCCGTACCGGGTGTGGACCCAGAACTCGTACGACGAGTCCACCGGTGAGCTGCAGAAGCAGATGGTCTACCGGGAACAGACCCCGCTGGTCAACAACAACCTGGTGTCGAACCGCGAGTACACCTACGACCCGGCCGGCAACGTCACGGGCATCCGTGAGCACGCCACCGGGATCGAGGAGCGGCAATGCTTCACCTATGACCCGCTGGGTCAGCTGAAGGAGGCCTGGACCTCCAAGGACCAGACCGCCTGTACCTCGCCGACCAACACCGACGGCACCCTGAACGTCGCCGCTGGCGCGGACACCTCCGGCTACTGGCAGCAGTACGAGTACGACCTGCTGGGCAACCGGACCAAGCTGGTCGAGAAGGACCTGACCGGCGCCACGGCAAAGGACTCGACCACCACGTACGGGTACGGTGTGGGCGCGGCCAAGAGCCAGCCGCACACCCTGACCAAGGTGTCGAAGACCTACACCACCCCCGCGGATGCGCGGGTCAAGGCCGAGGCCGAGCGTTTGTACGAGCTCACGGGTCAGACCAAGTCCGTCGCCTCGATCGAGAACGGTGACAAGCAGACGCTGTCCTGGACGGCGGACGGCAAGGTCGACCGGATCACTGGTGCGGGAACCGGCGGCCAGACCCCGTACGTGGGCCTCGCCGACAAGTGCCTCGACCTCAAGAGCGGTCTCGCGGCCGCCGCACAGCCGATCCAGCTGTACAGCTGCAACACCTCCGTAGCGCAGAGCTGGAAGTTCACGCCCACTCCGGGCACGGAGACGGCTCCGCAGACCGACCCGAACCGGGGCACCCTGTCGGTGTACGACAACTGGTGTGTCCAGCCGGCCGCGAACACGGCCGGGTTTGCGGTCCAACTCCAGAAGTGCAATGGCGTGGCCGCGCAGGAGCTGAAGCGGAACACCGCCGGTCAGCTCACGCACATCGCGTCGGGCCTGTGCCTGGCGGTGCAGGGCGCCAACTCGGCGAGCGGCACCCCGATCGTCCTCGCCGCCTGCGACAGCACCTCCGCCGCGCAGCTGTGGGCGCCGCAGAACGACACCCGTCACATCTACGGCCCCGGCGGCGAGCGTCTGCTGACCATCAAGGGCAAGCAGGCCACCCTGCACCTGGGTGACACCGAGGTCACCGTCCAGCAGGGCGGCGTCCTGGTCAACACGCAGCGCACCTACACCACCCCCGGTGGTGCGGTCATGCGCTACGCCTACGGCACGGGTACGGATTCACTGGTCGGCCTGACCAGTGACCACCAGGGTTCGACGTACGCCGAGGTCGCCATGAGCGGCACGATGGCGGTGCGAATCCGCAAGCAAGACCCGTTCGGCAACCAGCGCGGCGCGGGCATGGTGGCTGTCAACCTGCAGGCCCACACCGGTTTCCTCAACAAGACGCGGGACGACTCCTCCGGCTACACGCTGCTGGGCGCCCGTCAGTACGACGCGGTCGTCGGACGCTTCCTGTCCGCCGACCCGCAGATGGACCTGAACGACCCGCTGCAGGCCAACGGGTAGAGGCGGCGGCCCTCGCGGGCGCGGGCCTGTCCGCGGCCCAGGTCGCGCAGGCGCAGGCCACCATGGGCAAGTCCCTGACCTCGGTGATCCTCGCTGCTGCCTGGAGCATCCTGAGCGACTTCATCGGACTCAGCGACGCCATGGCCTGCTTCGGCGGCGACATGTGGTCCTGCGGCAGCCTGATCATCGGGGCCATCCCGTGGGCCAAGCTGGGCAAGATCCCGTCCGTCCTGAAGGCCGTCAACCGGACGATCGACGCCATCCAGGCGTTCAAGAAGGCGAAGGCGGCCGCCGAGGCCGTCCTCAAGGCCGCCAAGGCCGCCGAGGCCGCGGCCTTGAAGGCCAAGAAGGCGGCCATCGAGAAGGCGAAGAAGGAGGCCGCGCAAGGCCAAGAAGAAGGCAGCCGAGGCCGCCAAGCGGAAGGCCGAAGCGGCGGCGGCCGCCAAGAAGAAGACCGGTAACCCCGTCCAGAAGCAGTCCCAGGCCAAGGCTGCGCCGAAGCCCTCCTCCCAGTCGGGCGGAAGTAAGGGCAGCAAGCCCAGCCAGTCCAAGCCGGGTGGCAGCTCCGGTGGCTCCTCCCGCAGCAGCGGTGGCTCCAGCGGCGGCGGCTCCGGCAAGGCCGGCTGCAACAGCTTCGTGCCCGGCACGAAGGTGCTGATGGCCGACGGCTCCACCAAGCCGATCGAGAAGGTCAGGACCGGCGACAAGGTCCTCGCGACCGACCCGGAGACCGGGGAGAACCGTGTTGAGACAGTCACCGCGGAGATCAAGGGCCAGGGACTCAAGCACCTGGTCAAGATCACCGTCGACACCGACGGCAAGGCCGGCTCGAAGACGGCCCAGGTCACCGCGACCGATGGCCACCCCTTCTGGGTCCCCGAGCTCCGCGCCTGGCTCCAGGCCACCGACCTGACGTCGGGCCAGTGGCTCCAGACCAGCGCCGGCACCCGGGTCCAGATCACTGCGATCCAGCGCTGGACCGCCCAGGCGGCCACGGTTCACAACCTGACGGTCTCCGACATCCACACGTACTACGTGATGGCGTCGGCCACCTCGCTCCTCAACCACAACGACTCCTGCCCGACGGCAGGAGAGGGGCCCCCGGAGCGTGACCCGTACTCGCCCGAGCTCACCACGAAGCGCCGGGGCGAGAACGCCGCCAACTGGTCGGAGATCCTGAGGGAAGTCCACAACACCGTGAACGGTGTGGAGGACGGCTCGATCGCCCAGCGGACCAACGCGAACGGCCTGGACTGGTTCGATGCCCGCAGGCCCAACGGCGGCTACAACACCAACCACCCGTGGTACGGCGCGACCATCTACACGGGCGTCGGCAACGGCCGGAGTACGAATTCGAACAACACGTTGACACGTGTGCTCGTGCGCGCAGACGGCGTGGTCGGGTACGTACTGGGACACAACTACAATCAGATTTACGAGTACGGATACGCCGGGCGTCTGCCTGGCAGACACAACCGTCCGCCGCAGAGTTGGTTGAACGCACACTCATGAAATCTCTCGCCGCAGCGGGTCTGCTGATAGTTGACGGATGGAGTGAGCCCGAAGGGCTCATTCCGCCCCTCATCGCCGGCCAGGCACCGAGCTGCCCACCTGAGGAAGGCCGCGTCGAGGCCATGCTGGACATCGACGACCCGCTGCTGCACGAGAAGGCGAACGCCGACTGGTACCGGCTGTCGGTCGAAGGAGGGCTCTTCTCCGAGACCGACCGCAGGTTCCTGCTCGCGCTCAGCGCCGGGGAGGACGTCCCCGCGCGGTGGATCTGCGTCGAGTTGCAGAGCTCGTGGGACATCATGGGGAAGGGTGCTGCCGGGCTGCTCGGCAGCGCGCCCTGCCGACCCGAGTTCAGCATGCTCTCGCTCGACGGCAACGTGCTGTGCTTCGCGACGACGTGGGAGCACGACATCAGCACCTCCGTGCTGCCGGCGCCGCATCGTTCGCAGGTCCTCCGACGGTTCGCCGAATGGGTGGCCAAGGGATCGATGGACGAGCCGGACGAGCCGCCGTGGAGCACGGAGGCACGCCGCTGGCTCGACAGCCGCTAGGAGTGCGGCCGGGCCGGTCACCCCGGCCCGGCCGCACCGGCGCACGTTCGGGAGCCCCGACCGAAACATCGGTCGGGGCTCCCACCTTTTCCCCTACGGACGTGCCCGCCCCGCCTTCTCCAACCACAATGCCTCCGCCATCACCGCCTTCGCGATCGGCGCCGCGCTCCTGCCCCCCACTGATGTCCCCCGGCCGGCCTCCGCGTCCTCCACGCCGACCGCCCCGCCCGCTGGGCCGCGACCGCCGCCTGCGCCCAGGCGATGAACCAGGCGTACGGCGTCCCGGTGTTGCCGAGGCCGTGCTGGGCCGTGCCCGTCCTGCCGCCGATGCGCGCCCCGGGGGTGGCCGCGTTCGTGCCTCCTTCGACCGCCTCGACCATCAGCCGCTGCAGCTGGGGGGCGGTCGAGGGGCGCATCGCATGGCGGTGGCTGCGGCGGCCGGTGGCGTCGACCGTCGTGCCGCCCGACGTCGTCGTCCGCTTGACCGGATACGCGTGCGCGATCTCCCCGTTGTCGGCGACGGCCGCCGCCACCATAGCCATCTGCAGTGGGGTTGCCGTCGTGTTGAACCGGCAGATCGACGACAACGCCGGCTGGTCGTCGCTCATGTCCATGCCGAAGTCGGACCTCGCGACCCAGGAGCGCATCGTGACGCCCGGACCGTCGAAGCCGAACCGCTGTGCCGCGTCCACCATCCCGCCAGGCCCACCTCCACCCCCGGCCCGGCCATCAGCGTGTTGCACGACCACTGGATCGCGTACGCCGGCGAGGCGTCCCAGCAGCCCTTCGCCGCGTTCGGGAGCACCTGCCGGTTCCCGGCAGGACGAACAGGGCCGGGGTGTCCGTCGCCGCGTCGACGTCCGTCACCACGCCCGCGTCCAGGGCCGCCGCCGTCACGATCTCCCGGCCGGCCCGAGTTCCAGAACGTCGGCATCCTCTACCAGGTCCGCGTCACCGGCGTCCGGCTCCGCCCTGAGCCGGACGGCCGTACCGCCGAGTCGGTCTGGACTCCGATCCCGAGGTCGCCCGCCTCGGCCGGTCGTCGTTGCACGACGTCGGCCTCGCCCTGGCTCAGACCGTTCCGGCAACCGGCCCTGTCCCTCCCGTACCGGTTCGGCGGCCTGATCCGGCACTGAGGCCGGGTATGCCGTGGTCACGAGGCGGCGCGCAGGGAAGCGCGCTGATCCGGCCGGGGCACGCTGTGCGCGGCCCACGGCGGGTCCCTTTTGCTCCCCCTGCCGTACGCGGGCTGGTGGAGGTGCCCCGAATCGGGTACTACGAACGAGTAGCACCGTCCGGTACACGCCCTGGGCGGTCCCCGATTCGCGGCGAGGTGAGCCTCATGTCCGCTCCCACGGACAAGCCCCTGCACAAGCCCCAGACCCCGAAGATCAGCGAGCGCGAGGCACGAGAGGTCGCGGAGGCGGCGCGCGAACAGGACTGGCGCAAGCCCAGTTTCGCCAAGGAGCTGTTCCTCGGACGCTTCCGGCTCGACCTGATCCACCCGCATCCGACGCCGACCGGTGAGGCCACCCGGCGCGGCGAGGAGTTCCTCACGAAGCTGCGCGAGTTCTGCGAGACGAAGATCGACGGCGCGCTCATCGAGCGGGAGGCGCGCATCCCCGACGAGGTGATCAACGGGCTGCGCGAACTCGGCGCGCTCGGTATGAAGATCGATCCCAAGTACGGGGGCCTCGGCCTCACCCAGGTGTACTACAACAAGGCGCTGGCCCTCGTCGGCTCCGCGAACCCGGCGATCGGCGCGCTGCTGTCCGCGCACCAGTCGATCGGCGTGCCCCAGCCGCTGAAGCAGTTCGGCACCGACGAGCAGAAGGAGAGGTTCCTGCCGCGGCTGGCCCGCACCGACATCTCGGCCTTCCTGCTCACCGAGCCCGACGTCGGGTCCGACCCGGCCCGCCTCGCCACCACCGCCGTGCCGGACGGCGACGACTACGTCCTCGACGGCGTCAAGCTGTGGACCACCAACGGTGTCGTCGCCGACCTCCTTGTCGTTATGGCCCGGGTGCCGAAGTCGGAGGGGCACAAGGGAGGCATCACCGCGTTCGTCGTCGAGGCGGACAGCGAGGGCATCACCGTCGAGAACCGCAACGCCTTCATGGGCCTGCGCGGCCTGGAGAACGGCGTCACCCGCTTCCATCAGGTGCGGGTCCCGGCGGCGAACCGCATCGGCCCCGAGGGCGCGGGCCTGAAGATCGCGCTGACCACCCTGAACACGGGCCGGCTCTCGCTGCCCGCGATGTGCGTCGGCGCCGGCAAGTGGTGCCTGAAGATCGCCAGGGAGTGGTCCGAGGTACGCGAGCAGTGGGGCAAGCCCGTCGCGAGGCACGAGGCCGTCGGCGCCAAGATCTCCTTCATCGCCGCCACCACGTTCGCCCTGGAAGCCGTCGTCGACCTGGCCTCCCAGATGGCCGACGAGGACCGCAACGACATCCGCATCGAGGCCGCCCTCGCCAAGCTGTACGGCTCCGAGATGGGCTGCCTGATGGCCGACGAACTGGTCCAGATCCGCGGCGGACGCGGCTTCGAGACGGCCGAGTCACTGGCGGCGCGCGGCGAACGGGCCGTGCCAGCCGAACAGTTGCTGCGCGACCTGAGGATCAACCGCATCTTCGAGGGCTCCACCGAGATCATGCACCTGCTCATCGCCCGCGAGGCGGTGGACGCGCATCTCGCCGTCGCCGGCGACATCATCGACCCGGACAAGCCGATGTCCGCGAAGGCGAAGGCCGGTGCGAACGCGGCCGCCTTCTACGCCCGCTGGCTGCCCAAGCTGGTCACCGGCCCCGGCCAGCTGCCCCGTACGTACGCGGAGTTCCACCCCGCCGGACACCGCGACCTGTCCGCGCATCTGCGCTACGTCGAGCGCAACTCGCGCAAGCTGGCCCGCTCCACCTTCTACGCCATGTCCCGCTGGCAGGGCCGCATGGAGACCAAGCAGGGCTTCCTCGGCCGGATCGTCGACATCGGCGCGGAACTGTTCGCGATGAGCGCCGCCTGCGTCCGCGCCGACATGCTCCGGGCGTCCGGGGACCACGGCCGCGAGGCGTACCAACTCGCCGACGCCTTCTGCCGGCAGGCGAGGATCCGCGTCGAGGAACTGTTCGACCGCCTCTGGTCGAATACCGACGACCTCGACCGCCAGGTGGTGAAGGGCGTCCTGTCGGGCACGTACACCTGGCTGGAGGAGGGCGTGATCGACGCCAGTGGCGAAGGTCCCTGGATCGCCGACGCCACCCCCGGCCCGACGGTGAAGGAGAACGTCCACCGGCCGATCCGCTGACGGACCCGCCGGTGCGCCTTCGGGACTCCCTGTCCGAGCGGACAGGGAGTACGGCCACAATGGGGGGATGAGCGACAGCCCATCTCCCCTCGCAGACCCGCATCTCGTCTTCGACGCAGCCGAAGGCCGCCGGGACATCGTCGTCCTCGGCTCCACCGGGTCCATCGGTACGCAGGCCATCGACCTGGTCCTGCGCAACCCCGACCGTTTCCGCGTCACCGCCCTGTCCGCCGCGGGCGGACGGGTCGGTCTGCTCGCCGAGCAGGCGTACAAGCTGCGCGCGGGCACGGTCGCGGTGGCCCGCGAGGACGCCGTGCCCGCGCTGCGCGAGGCGCTCGCCGAGCGGTACGGCACCGAGCCGCAGCCCGAGGTCCTGGCCGGTCCGGACGCCGCGACCGAGCTCGCCGCCTCCCCGTGCCACACGGTGCTCAACGGCATCACGGGCTCCATCGGCCTCGCCCCCACGCTCGCCGCCCTCGAAGCGGGCCGTACGCTCGCGCTGGCCAACAAGGAGTCGCTCATCGTCGGCGGGCCGCTGGTCAAGGCGCTCGCCAAGCCCGGGCAGATCATCCCGGTCGACTCCGAGCACGCCGCGCTCTTCCAGGCGCTCGCCGCGGGCACCCGCGCCGATGTCCGCAAGCTGGTCGTGACGGCCTCCGGCGGCCCTTTCCGCGGCCGCACCAAGGCGCAGCTGGCGGACGTCACCCGGGAGGACGCCCTCGCCCACCCCACCTGGGCCATGGGCCCGGTGATCACGGTCAACAGCGCGACCCTGGTCAACAAGGGGCTCGAGGTGATCGAGGCGCACCTGCTCTACGACATCCCCTTCGACCGCATCGAGGTCGTCGTCCACCCCCAGTCGTACGTTCACTCGATGGTGGAGTTCATGGACGGCTCCACGCTCGCCCAGGCCACCCCGCCCGACATGCGCGGCCCCATCGCCATCGGCATCGGCTGGCCCGAGCGGGTGCCCGACGCGGCCCCCGCCTTCGACTGGTCCACCGCCTCCACCTGGGAGTTCTTCCCGCTGGACACCGAGGCGTTCCCGTCTGTGGGACTGGCCCGGCACGTGGGCGAGCTGGGCGGCACGGCGCCGGCGGTGTTCAATGCCGCGAACGAGGAGTGCGTCGAGGCGTTCCTCGCCGGGCGGCTGCCGTTCAACGCCATCATGGATACCGTCACCGAGGTGGTCGCCGAGCACGGGACCCCGGCACCGGGAACTTCCCTTACGGTGGCGGACGTCCTGCAGGCGGAGACCTGGGCCAGGGCCAGGGCCCGTGAAACGGCAGCGAAGGTGACGGCGGAGGCTCGCGCATGACGATTCTGTTGACCATTCTGGGCATCGCGCTCTTCGCGGTCGGGCTGCTCTTCTCCATCGCCTGGCACGAGCTCGGCCACCTCTCCACGGCCAAGCTCTTCGGTATCCGGGTGCCCCAGTACATGGTCGGCTTCGGCCCCACCCTCTGGTCGCGGCACAAGGGCGAGACCGAGTACGGCATCAAGGCCATCCCCATGGGCGGCTACATCCGCATGATCGGGATGTTCCCGCCGGGTGCGGACGGCAGGATCGAGGCCCGCTCCACCTCGCCGTGGCGCGGCATGATCGAGGACGCCCGCTCCGCCGCGTACGAGGAGCTGAAGCCGGGCGACGAGACGCGCCTGTTCTACACGCGCAAGCCGTGGAAGCGCGTCATCGTGATGTTCGCGGGCCCCTTCATGAACCTGGTGCTCGCCGTGGCGATCTTCCTCGGCGTGATGATGACCTTCGGCTCGCCGACGCAGACCACGGAGGTCGCCGGCGTGCAGAAGTGCGTCATCGCCCAGAGCGAGAAGCGCGACACGTGTGCGAAGGGCGACCCCGAGTCGCCGGCGTTCGCCGCGGGGCTGCGGGAGGGCGACAAGATCGTCGCCTTCAACGGTGAGCCGATCGACGACTGGGCCACCCTGTCGACCCGGATCCGGGACACCATCGGCACCGCCAGCGTCACGGTCGAGCGCGACGGGACCGAGAAGGTCCTCCAGGCGACGCTCATCGAGAACACGGTGGCGAAGAAGGACGAGGACGGCGAGATCGTCCCCGACGAGTACGTGCCGGCCGGCTACTTCGGCTTCGCCGCCAAGACCGAGATCCTTCCGCTGTCGTTCGGCGACTCCGTCGAGCGGATGGGCGGCATGATCGAGAACGGCGCGGAGGCAGTCGTCGC
Organism: Streptomyces peucetius; assembly: GCF_025854275.1. Classification (NCBI taxonomy): domain Bacteria; kingdom Bacillati; phylum Actinomycetota; class Actinomycetes; order Kitasatosporales; family Streptomycetaceae; genus Streptomyces; species Streptomyces peucetius. Next base: position 5,859,022 of record NZ_CP107567.1, read on the forward strand.
ACTGCCGTCCAAGGTCCCCGACCTGTGGAACGCCGCCTTCGGCGACGGCGAGCGCAAGGACGACTCCCCGGTGGGCGTGGTCGGCGCCGCCCGCATCAGCGGTGAGGTGCTGAACCTGGACGTGCCGACGACGAACATCGTCGCGATCTTCCTGCAGGTGCTCGCTGGCTTCAACCTCTCGCTGTTCCTCTTCAACATGCTGCCGCTGCTGCCGCTGGACGGCGGTCACATCGCGGGAGCGCTGTGGGAGTCCGTGCGGCGGAACGTCGCCAGGGTCTTCCGGCGCCCCGACCCGGGCCCGTTCGACGTGGCGAAGCTCATGCCGGTCGCCTATGTGGTGGCGGGGATCTTCATCTGCTTCACCCTGCTCGTGCTGGTGGCGGACATCGTCAACCCCGTGAAGATCAGCTGAGCAATCCTTCGTGGGACATATGACGGCCGGGCACCCTTTGTGCCCGGCCGTCACTTTTGGAGGGACTTCGGTGCGCGATGTGCCCGGCCGAACTCCTGTGCCGTAATCTCGGGTGCTGGAGCCCGCCGATCTCGGGACCTCGATCCACACCTTGGGGTTGCACAGCAGATGACTGCAATTTCTCTCGGAATTCCGTCCGTTCCGACGAAGCTCGCCGACCGCAGGGTCAGCAGGAAGATCCAGGTCGGCTCGGTCGCCGTCGGCGGTGACGCGCCTGTTTCCGTGCAGTCGATGACGACGACCAGGACGTCCGACATCGGCGCCACGCTTCAGCAGATCGCGGAGCTCACGGCCTCCGGCTGCCAGATCGTGCGGGTCGCCTGCCCGACCCAGGACGACGCGGACGCCCTGGCCACCATCGCCAGGAAGTCGCAGATCCCGGTGATCGCGGACATCCACTTCCAGCCCAAGTACGTCTTCGCGGCGATCGACGCCGGGTGTGCGGCGGTCCGCGTCAACCCGGGCAACATCAAGCAGTTCGACGACAAGGTCAAGGAGATCGCCAAGGCCGCCGGCGAGGCGGGCACCCCGATCCGGATCGGCGTGAACGCGGGCTCCCTCGACCGCCGGCTGCTGGAGAAGTACGGCAAGGCGACGCCGGAGGCGCTCGTCGAGTCGGCGCTGTGGGAGGCCTCGCTGTTCGAGGAGCACGGCTTCCGCGACATCAAGATCTCGGTCAAGCACAACGACCCGGTCGTGATGGTCAACGCCTACCGCCAGCTCGCCGCCCAGAGCGACTATCCGCTGCACCTCGGCGTCACCGAGGCGGGCCCCGCCTTCCAGGGCACGATCAAGTCCGCCGTCGCCTTCGGCGCCCTGCTCGCCGAGGGCATCGGCGACACCATCCGGGTCTCCCTGTCGGCGCCGCCGGCCGAGGAGGTCAAGGTCGGCATTCAGATCCTGGAGTCCCTCAACCTCCGCCAGCGCCGCCTGGAAATCGTCTCCTGCCCCTCCTGCGGCCGCGCCCAGGTCGACGTGTACAAGCTCGCCGACGAGGTCTCCGCCGGTCTGGAGGGCATGGAGGTGCCCCTGCGGGTCGCCGTCATGGGCTGCGTCGTCAACGGACCGGGCGAGGCCCGCGAGGCCGACCTCGGAGTGGCGTCGGGCAACGGCAAGGGGCAGATCTTCGTCAAGGGCGAGGTCATCAAGACCGTGCCCGAGTCCAAGATCGTCGAGACCCTGATCGACGAAGCCATGAAGATCGCCGAGCAGATGGAGAAGGACGGCGTCGCCTCCGGCAGGCCGGACGTCGTCGCCGTGGGCGAGCCCGGCGCCTGACCCGCCGCCCCGGCCCTTCCGGGGTCCCGGGCCCGGCGCCCGACCCGCCCCTTCGGACCCTCCAGGACCCCACCGAGCCTCGTCGGCCGGTGGGGTCCTCCCATGGGCGCGCTACGCCCCGGACCAGCCGGGTAGAGTGCCAAGACCAGCAAACCGTGTGATGAGGCGCCCTCGTGTTGACGCAGACCACCACCCGGGTCCTCGACCCCGGCGAACTCGGCGCAGCGCTCGCCATCCTCGAGAGCGAGCCCGTGACGAATGCTTTCGTCACGGCCCGCGTCCAGGTCGCCGGGCTCGACCCGTGGCGGCTCGGCGGCGAGATGTGGGGCTGGTACGCGGACGGGCACCTGCGCTCCCTGTGCTACTCCGGCGCCAACCTCGTCCCCATCTGCGCCACCCCCGAGGCCGTGCGCGCCTTCGCCGACCGCGCCCGCCGGGCGGGGCGCCGCTGCTCGTCCATCGTCGGCCCCGCGGAGCCCACCGCCCAGCTGTGGCGGCTGCTCGAACCGAGCTGGGGCCCGGCCAGGGACGTACGCCCCCGCCAGCCCCTGATGGTCACCGACCGGATGCCCGAGGACATCGAGCCCGACCCGCACGTCCGCCGGATCCGCAAGGACGAGATGGATGTGATCATGCCCGCGTGCGTGGCCATGTTCACGGAGGAGGTCGGCATCTCCCCGATGGCCGGCGACGGCGGACTTCTCTACCAGGCCCGGGTCGCCGAACTCGTCGGCACCGGACGGTCCTTCGCCCGGATCGACGACGGCAAGGTCGTCTTCAAGGCGGAGATCGGCGCGGCCACCGACCAGGCCTGCCAGATCCAGGGCGTCTGGGTCGCCCCCGAACACCGCGGCCGGGGACTGTCCGAGACCGGTATGGCGGCCGTCCTGCGCTACGCCCTGGCGGACGTGTCACCGGTCGTCAGCCTGTACGTCAACGACTACAACACCGCCGCCAGGGCCTCGTACCGGCGGGTCGGCTTCCGCGAGGTCGGCGCCTTCATGAGCGTGCTGTTCTGAGTCCCGTCACGCCGCCCTGAACCCGCTGCCGCGAACCCCCACCGCCCCCTGCGGAACGGCGGACGACGGCAAGTAGGGTTCGGCCCATGCCAGCACTCACCGGGGACGGCCCGCACGGCCAGGACGTCGTGGTCGGGGCGCTCGATCTCGCCGCGCGGGTCGACGAGGCGCTCGCCGTACAGGCCCTCGCCTTCGGTCTCAGCGAGGACGAGATCGACATCCGCCGGTACATCGTGCTGCGCCACCTGCAGAACCCCGGAGCCCGCGCGCTCGGCGCCACGACGGGCGACGACCGGCTCGTCGGATTCGTCTACGGCATGCCCAACGACCGCACCCACTGGTGGTCCACCGTCGTCGAGCCGTATCTGCGCCGCACCGGGACCGAGGGCTGGCTCGACGACTCCTTCGTCATCACCGAGCTCCACGTCCATCCCGCCTTCCAGGGGTGCGGCATCGGACGCGCACTGATCACCGCCCTCACCGACGCCGCGGACCAGCCCCGCTCGATCCTCTCGGCGATCGACATCGAGAGCCCCGCCCGCAGCCTGTACCGCAAGCTCGGCTACCAGGACCTCGCGGGCCAGGTGCTGTTCCCCAGCGCGCCCAGTCCGTACGCCGTGATGGGCGCCCCACTGCCGCTGCGGAGGACGAGCGGCCCGGGGAACTGATTTCCGCCTCCCGGTGCGCCCCGGCTAACCTCCTGCACATCACACGTTCCGAGCAGGAGTTCACCATGGCCCAGGTCCAGCGCATGTCCCGTCTGATGGTCAAGACACTGCGCGACGACCCGGCGGACGCAGAGACGCTCAGCCACAAGCTCCTCGTCCGTGCCGGTTACGTCCGCCGCAACGCCGCGGGCATCTGGTCCTGGCTGCCGCTCGGCAAGCGCGTCCTGGAGAACGTCACCCGCGTCGTGCGCGAGGAGATGGATGCCATCGGCGCCCAGGAGGTGCTGCTCCCGGCACTGCTGCCCAAGGAGCCGTACGAGGCGACGGGCCGCTGGGAGGAGTACGGCGCCGAGCTGTTCCGCCTCAAGGACCGCAAGGGCGCCGACTATCTGCTCGGCCCGACGCACGAGGAGATCTTCACCCAGCTGGTCAAGGACCAGTGCACGTCCTACAAGGACCTGCCGGTGATCCTCTACCAGATCCAGACCAAGTACCGCGACGAGGCGCGTCCGCGCTCGGGCATCCTGCGCGGCCGCGAGTTCCAGATGAAGGACTCGTACTCCTTCGACACCAGCGACGAGGGCCTCGCCGAGTCGTACGCCCTGCACCGCGAGGCGTACATCAGGATCTTCGAGCGCCTCGGCCTCGAGCACAAGATCGTCTCCGCGGTGTCCGGCGCCATGGGCGGCTCGGCCTCCGAGGAGTTCCTGGCCCCCGCTCCGGCCGGCGAGGACACGTTCGTCTACTGCCCCTCCTGCGACTACGCGGCCAACACCGAGGCCGTCACCTTCGCCCTCGCCCCGGTCGAGGGCGCGGACCACGGCCCCGTCGAGGAGCTGGACACCCCCGACACCCCGACCATCGAGACGCTCGCCGCCCACCTGGGCGTGCCGGCCTCCGCGACCCTGAAGAACCTGCTGGTCAAGGTCGACGGCGAGATCGTCGCCGTCGGCGTCCCGGGCGACCGCGAGGTCGACCTCGGCAAGCTGGGCGACCACCTGGCCCCGGCCGCCGTCGAGCTGGTCACCGCGGAGGACTTCGTCGGCCGCCCGGACCTGGTGCGCGGCTACGTCGGCCCGCAGGGCCTGGAGAAGGTCCGCTACCTCGCCGACCCGCGCGTCGCGCCCTGCACGGCGTGGATCACCGGCGCCAACGCGGAGGGCAAGCACGCCAGGAACGTCGTCGCGGGCCGGGACTTCGAGGTCGACGAGTACCTCGACGTCGTGGTCGTCGAGGAAGGCGACCCGTGCCCGAAGTGCGCGGCCGGTCTGAAGCTCGACCGCGCGATCGAGATCGGCCACATCTTCCAGCTCGGCCGCAAGTACGCCGACGCCTTCCAGCTCGACGTCCTCGGCCAGAACGGCAAGCCGGTCCGCGTGACCATGGGCTCCTACGGCGTCGGCGTCTCCCGCGCGGTGGCCGCGCTCGCCGAGCAGACGGCCGACGAGCAGGGCCTGTGCTGGCCGGCCGAGATCGCCCCCGCGGACGTTCACGTCGTCGCCGCGGGCAAGGCGCTCCAGACCGAGCTCGCCCTCGACGTCGCCGCGCAGCTGGGCGAGGCGGGCCTGCGGGTCCTGGTCGACGACCGTGCCGGTGTCTCGCCGGGCGTGAAGTTCACGGACGCGGAGCTGATCGGCGTCCCCAAGATCCTGGTGGCCGGCCGCCGCTCCGGCGAGGGCGTGCTGGAACTGAAGGACCGGCGGACGGGCGAGCGCGAAGAGCTTCCGGTCGCGGAGGCGGTGGCGCGCCTGCGCGCCTGACCCGGAGTGCGGGGTTCTCCCCTCCCCTCCCCTCCCCATCCCGTAACCGGGCTCCTCTCCCTACGCCTGGCGGCGTGGGGGACCCCCAGGACCCGTACCGCGCTTCGCGCGGTGTCCTCAATCTCCCCCTACGGCCTGGCGGCCGTGGGAGGGGGTCCCTCCCACGGCCGCCAGGCCGTAGGGGGAGTACCCCCAGCCGGGCGGAAATGCCGCTGCGCGGCATTTCCAGCGTCGCCGGCGATTGAGGCGCAGGGCTCCGGGGCAGAGCCCCCGGTTTCGGGAAGGGGCGGGGAGGGGAAGGGCTCCGCGCAGCGGTCGGCCCCGTACCCGCCTCCGCTCACGCGGCTACAACCAGCCCGCGAACTCCAGCGCCAGTTCCCCCTCCGCGCGACGCCCCGCGGCCACCGCCCGTGTCCCCGACTCCACCGCCCGGAACAGCGTCCAGCCCCGCAGCCGCTCCCGGTCCACCTCCAGGGAGTCCGCAAGTTTGTTCAGCCGGCGGCGTGCCGCCGACGGGCCCGCGGAGGACGCGACGAGGTCCTCGACCCGGTCGCGCACCAACCTCGCCAGGTCGTAGGCGCGTTCGCCCACCAATGGCTCCGGACCGACCGCCAGCCACGGCACACGGTCGCCGGAAAGCACCTTGCCCTGGCGGAAGTTGCCGTGCAGCAGCAACTCCTCGGGCGGGAGCGCGACCAGTTCGTCCCGGGCCGCCAGCGCCGCCGCGACGAGCGGCTCGTCGGACTTCCGCATCGCCTCGGCCTGCCGCCCGGTGCGCCGTGCCACCGTCTCGAAACCGTGGCCGGCCGGGGGCTCCACCCACAGCCGCCGCACCGTGCCCGCCGCCTCCAGCAGCGCCTTCGCCTCCGGCAGAGACCGGAGCGATACCTCCGGATGCAGCCGCTCCAGCAGCAGCCCGTCGTCCGTGGCGGTGTCCAGCAGGCGCACCGCGCCCCAGCCGTTCCACTGCTCAAGCGCGGCCCGCTCGAGGCCGGGCGCAGCGGCAGGCGGGGCGAGTTTCAGCGCGGCCGGGGTGCCGTCCGGCTGCCGTACGAGAAGGACCAGGCTGCTCCGGCCGCCCGGCGCGACGGCCCGTTCGACGTCCAGCTTCCGCCGGTCCACCGTCTCCCGGACGGTCCCGGGCAGCCGCGCCAGCCACTCGTCGTCCTCACCGAGTGCCCGGACCAGCCGCTGCGGCGGTTCGAAAGCCATACGTCAGCAGTTCCCTTTCCCGTCAGTCCCGGCCGCCCCGCTCGGCGAGCCCAGGAAAGGCTACGCCGCTGCCGCGCCAGCGGACGGCGCGGACCGCCGCCTCGCGCAGCGCCCCGGCGGCTTCGAGCCGCAGGGGACCTTCCGAGGCCCGTATGAGATCGGAGTAGACGCCGGCGACGCGTTCCTCCAGGACGGTGGCGAGCCGTATCGCCGCGGCGGCGTCCGGCACGGGGAAGGGCAGGGCGTAGCCTGCGGCGGCCGCTGCGGGCTTTCCGCCGAGATCGCGCACGGTCCGCGCCAGGGCGTCCCGCCGGGACCGGTGGGCGGCGTGGGCGGCGGCGGCCTCGCTCTCGCGGTCGTCGCCCACCCGTCCGCCGACCACGCCGTAGCCGTAGACCGCCGCGTGCTCCGCCGCCAGGGCTGCCTGTAGGGCGTCCAGGCGGGCCGTGACGTCGCTCCGCGCGTCCACTGTGCTCATCGGGCGTCACCCTTCGTCAGCAGGTACTCATGCGCGGCGCCGGCGGCCGCGACGGAGGCGAGCAGGCGGGCGAGTTCGGGCTCTGCGTCGGCCAGGGCCGCGGTGTGGCTGTCCGAGGTGCGGCGCTCGGCCGCAGCCAGCGACTTCAGTGCGGCGGCGGGCTCGTCCGGGACCGGGGCGGAGGCACCGGCGGACGCGGCGGCCGGGGTCGGGCCGTCGGGGGACGGAGAGGCGGGCCCGGCGGCCGGGGCCGGGACGGAGGCGGACGGAGAGGCGGGCGCGGAGGAAGGCGTCACCTCGGACGCCGGTCCCGCCAGGGCCACCACATGCGCGGCGACCTCCGCACGCAGCGGCGTCAGCCGGCCGGCGAGCGCCGGATGGCGGGCGATGACGGCGTCGTACTCGTCCCGGAGCGCCGTGCTCGTGCCCACGAGGCGCACGCGCAGAGCGGCCTCGGCACGGGCACGGTCGGCTGCCGGGTCCCGGGTGCGCCGGGAGACGGGCGTGTCGCTCGAACAGCCCGTCAACAGGCCCGCCGCGGCCACCCCCGTCGCCAGAAGCGCACGTCTGCGTGTCGTCCCCGTGCGCCCCACGGCCGTCTCCTCGGGTTCGCAATGATCATCGCCGCAGGCGAGCGTACCTGCGGGCCCTGCGTGGGTGGACGGCAACACCCCCCGCGACCGGCTACCCTTTCTTCGACACGCGACGATCCCACAACAGCACACGCGGCCGAGGAGTCACCCGGATGAGCACCACCCAGAGCGAGAGGCTGCGCGGGCTGCTGGAACCGCTCGTCAGCGCCGCGGAACTGGATCTGGAAGAGATCGAGGTCTCCCGGGCGGGCCGGCGCCGCATGCTGAGGATCACCGTGGACTCCGACGACGGCGTCGAGCTGGACGCCTGTGCCGAGCTGAGCCGCGCCATCTCCGAGAAGCTCGACGAGACGGACGCGATGGGCGAGGGCGAGTACGTCCTCGAAGTCAGCTCCCCCGGCGCCGACCGGCCTCTCACCCAGCACCGCCACTACGTGCGCGCCACCGGCCGCCTGGTGAAGCTGCAGCTGCACTCCGACGGAGCAGCCGAGGAACTGGTGGCCCGCATCCTCACCGTGGACGACGAGGGGCTCGATCTCGAGGTGCCGGGCGTGAAGGGGCGCAAGCCCACCGCCCGCCGGGTCGCCTTCGACGAGATCGCCAAGGCGCGCGTGGAGATCGAGTTCAACCGCAAGGACAAGAAGGAAGAGGAGGCGTAGCCGTGGACATCGACGTGAAGCTCCTGAAGGGCTTGGCACAGGAGAAGGAGATCGCTTTCGATCTGCTGGTCGAGGCCATCGAGTCGGCCCTCCTCATCGCGTACCACCGCACCGAGGGCAGCCGCCGCCACGCCCGGGTGGTGCTCAGCCGGGACACCGGTCATGTGACCGTGTGGGCCAAGGAGGACCCGGCCGACCTGGAGGAGGGGCAGGAGCCCAAGGAGTTCGACGACACCCCGTCGGACTTCGGCCGGATCGCCGCCACCACCGCCCGTCAGGTCATCCAGCAGCGGCTGCGCGACGCGGAGAACGACGTCACGTTCGGTGAGTACGCCCGCCGTGAGGGTGACATCGTCGCCGGCATGGTCCAGCAGGGCAAGGACCCCAAGAACGTCCTGGTCAAGCTGGACGACAAGCTCGAGGCGATCCTGCCGGTGCAGGAGCAGGTGCCGGGTGAGGAGTACACGCACGGTCTGCGTCTGCGCACCTATGTGGTTCGGGTGGCCAAGGGTGTCCGCGGTCCGTCCGTCACGCTGTCGCGGACGCACCCGAACCTGGTGAAGAAGCTCTTCGCGCTGGAGGTCCCCGAGATCGCGGACGGCAGCGTCGAGATCGCCGCGATCGCCCGCGAGGCCGGCCACCGCACCAAGATCGCCGTCCGCTCGACCCGCTCCGGACTGAACCCCAAGGGCGCCTGCATCGGCCCGATGGGCAGCCGCGTGCGCAATGTCATGGCGGAGCTGCACGGCGAGAAGATCGACATCGTGGACTGGTCCGACGACCCGGCCGAGATGGTGGCGAACGCCCTGTCCCCGGCCCGTGTCAGCAGGGTGGAGGTCGTCGACCTCGGCGCCCGCTCCGCCCGGGTCACCGTTCCGGACTACCAGCTGTCCCTGGCGATCGGCAAGGAGGGGCAGAACGCCCGTCTGGCCGCACGTCTCACCGGCTGGCGCATCGACATCCGCCCGGACACGGAGCAGGGTGCCGAGCAGGGCTGAGGAATCGACCGGGGCGGAATCCTGTTGCACGAATGACGGGAGCTGCCCAGGATCTCACCAGGATCAGGACAACAACCGTTCGATTCTTGCCCCCAAGGGGTGAGGTCGGTGCGGGGAGGTAGACTTAAGCGTGTCTGGCCGGACGCATGCCCGCGTGTGCCCTGAGCGAACCTGTGTGGGATGCCGGGAGCGAGCGGCCAAGAGCGATCTGCTGCGCATCGTGGTGATCGAGGGCGAGTGCGTCCCCGATGATCGCGGTACGCTGCCCGGCCGGGGTGCGTACGTGCACCCCGCCTTGGTCTGTCTCGACCTGGCGGTCCGCCGCCGGGCGTTCCCGAGGGCCTTCCGGGCCCAGGGACCGCTCGAGACCGCCGCGGTGCGGCGGTATGTCGAGCAGGCAGCACCGTAAAGAGAAAGAAGTACGGCACGGAACCCCGTGCGGTCAGGTACCTCGCGAGTCGGAAGTAGGTCGAGATTGCGATGAGCACTCGATGAGTACGCGATGAGTACGCCCATGAAGTAGCGACGGTCCGGCGGTAACCCGGACCTAAAAGGAGCGAAGTGGCTAAGGTCCGGGTATACGAACTCGCCAAGGAGTTCGGCGTGGAGAGCAAGGTCGTCATGGCCAAGCTCCAAGAACTCGGTGAATTCGTCCGTTCGGCGTCCTCGACGATCGAGGCGCCGGTTGTACGCAAGTTGACTGACGCGCTGCAGGGGCCCGGCGGCAACGCCGGCAAGTCCGCAGCAAAGCCTGGCGCGCCCCGCAAGGCGACGCCCTCGAAGCCCGCAGCGCCCTCCCCGGCGCAGGCGGCACGTCCCGCTGCCCCCAAGCCCGGCGCACCGGCCCCCAAGCCGGCCCCGGCGAGCAGCACCCCTCCCGCGACGCCGGCCCCCGGCCCGCGTCCGACGCCGGGTCCCAAGCCCGCGCCGGCCAAGCCCGCTCCGGCGGCTCCGGTGCCCGCTGCCGAGTTCTCGGCCCCCGCCCCGGCACAGCCCTCCGCGCCGCAGGCGCCGCGTTCCGGCGCCACGCCGGGTCCGCGTCCTGCCCGTCCGGCCCCGTCCGGCGGTCAGCGCGACGGCCGTGACGGTGGCCGCGAAGGCGGCCGTGGCGGCGAGCGTCCGGCGCGTCCCGCCGGCGGCCAGGGCGCCCCGCGCCCCGGTGGCCGCCCGGCCGGTCCGCGTCCGGGCAACAACCCGTTCACGTCCGGTGGCTCCACCGGCATGGCGCGTCCGCAGGCGCCCCGTCCGGGTGGCGCTCCGCGCCCCGGCGGCGGTGCGGCTCCGGGTGCTCCCCGCCCGCAGGGCGGTCCCGGCGGTGCCCCGCGCCCGCAGGGCCAGGGCGGAGCCCGCCCGACTCCCGGCGGCATGCCCCGTCCGCAGGCGCCGCGTCCTGGCGGTGCCCCCGGCGGCAACCGTCCGAACCCCGGCATGATGCCGCAGCGTCCTGCTGCCGGTCCCCGTCCCGGTGGCGGTCCCGGCGGTGGCGGTGGCGGTCGCGGTCCCGGCGGCGCCGGTCGTCCCGGTGGTGCCGGTCGTCCCGGCGGCGGTGGCGGCGGCTTCGCCGGCCGTCCCGGCGGCGGTGGCGGGGGTCGTCCCGGTGGTGGCGGCGGTTTCGCCGGCCGTCCCGGTGGCGGTGGCCCCGGTGGTGGCGGCGGCTTCGGCGGTCGTCCCGGCTTCGGTGGACGTCCCGGCGGCCCCGGCGGCCGTGGTGGCACGCAGGGCGCCTTCGGCCGTCCCGGCGGCCCGGCGCGTCGTGGTCGCAAGTCGAAGCGGCAGAGGCGCCAGGAGTACGAGGCCATGCAGGCCCCGTCGGTCGGCGGTGTGATGCTGCCTCGCGGCAACGGCGAGACCATTCGCCTGTCGCGCGGTGCTTCGCTCACCGACTTCGCGGAGAAGATCAACGCCAACCCGGCGTCGCTCGTCGCGGTCATGATGAACCTCGGCGAGATGGTCACCGCGACGCAGTCCGTCTCCGACGAGACGCTGTCGCTTCTCGGTGACGAGATGAACTACACCGTCCAGATCGTCAGCCCGGAGGAGGAGGACCGCGAGCTTCTCGAGTCCTTCGACATCGAGTTCGGCGAGGACGAGGGCGGCGACGAGGCCCTGGTCTCGCGTCCGCCGGTGGTGACCGTCATGGGTCACGTCGACCACGGTAAGACCAGGCTGCTGGACGCGATCCGCAAGACGAACGTCGTCGCGGGCGAGGCCGGCGGTATCACGCAGCACATCGGTGCGTACCAGGTCGCGACCGAGGTCAACGGCGAAGAGCGGGCCATCACCTTCATCGACACCCCGGGTCACGAGGCGTTCACCGCCATGCGTGCCCGTGGTGCGAAGTCCACCGACATCGCGATCCTCGTGGTCGCGGCGAACGACGGTGTGATGCCCCAGACGATCGAGGCGCTGAACCACGCCAAGGCGGCCGAGGTGCCGATCGTGGTCGCGGTCAACAAGATCGACGTCGAGGGTGCCGACCCGACCAAGGTGCGTGGTCAGCTCACCGAGTTCGGTCTGGTGGCCGAGGAGTACGGCGGCGACACCATGTTCGTCGACATCTCCGCCAAGCAGGGTCTGAACATCGACTCCCTGCTGGAGGCCGTGGTCCTCACCGCGGACGCCTCGCTCGACCTGCGGGCCAACCCGGAGCAGGACGCGCAGGGCATCGCGATCGAGGCCCACCTGGACAAGGGCCGCGGCGCCGTCGCGACCGTCCTCGTCCAGCGAGGCACGCTGCGCGTCGGTGACACGATGGTCGCCGGTGACGCGTACGGCCGGGTCCGCGCCATGCTCGACGACAAGGGCGAGAACGTGGAGATCGCGGGTCCCTCGACCCCCGTTCTCGTGCTCGGTCTCACCAATGTCCCGGGCGCGGGCGACAACTTCCTGGTCGTCGACGAGGACCGTACGGCCCGTCAGATCGCCGAGAAGCGCGCCGCCCGTGAGCGCAACGCCGCGTTCGCCAAGCGCACCCGCCGGGTGTCCCTCGAGGACCTCGACAAGGTGCTCAAGGCCGGCGAGGTCCAGCAGCTCAACCTCATCATCAAGGGCGACGCGTCCGGTTCGGTGGAGGCTCTCGAGTCCTCGCTGCTCCAGCTCGACGTCGGCGAAGAGGTCGACATCCGCGTGCTGCACCGCGGCGTGGGTGCGGTCACCGAGTCGGACATCGACCTGGCGATGGGCTCCGACGCCATCGTGATCGGCTTCAACGTCCGCGCGGCCGGCCGTGCCTCGCAGATGGCGGACCGTGAGGGCGTCGACGTCCGGTACTACTCGGTGATCTACCAGGCCATCGAGGAGATCGAGGCGGCCCTCAAGGGCATGCTCAAGCCGGAGTACGAAGAGGTCGAGCTCGGCACGGCGGAGATCCGCGAGGTCTTCCGCTCGTCCAAGCTGGGCAACATCGCGGGTGTTCTCATCCGCTCCGGCGAGGTCAAGCGCAACACCAAGGCCCGGCTCATCCGCGACGGCAAGGTCATCGCGGAGAGCCTCAACATCGAGGGTCTGCGTCGCTTCAAGGACGACGTCACCGAGATCCGCGAAGGCTTCGAGGGTGGTATCAACCTCGGAAACTTCAACGACATCAAGGTCGACGACGTCATCGCGACGTACGAGATGCGCGAGAAGCCGCGAGGCTGACGCACAGCACGTCCGGGGCCGGTCGGCGGAAGTATTTCCGTCGATCGGCCCCGGCCGTTGCGTGTACCGTTTGAGTGTCCCTGCCAAGCAGCCGCGGCAGGGCCCCAGACCCCGAACCGGCGGGACATCCGGACATACATGTATGTGGGGACACTGTCCTTCGACCTGCTTCTCGGCGACGTACGGTCGCTGAAGGAGAAGCGTTCCGTGGTCCGCCCCATCGTCGCCGAGCTCCAGCGGAAGTACGCGGTGAGCGTGGCGGAGGTGGGCGGCCAGGATCTCCATCGCCGGGCCGAGATCGGCCTGGCCGTGGTGTCCGGCGACACCGGGCACCTCACTGACGTACTCGACCGGTGCGAGCGCCTCGTCGCCGCCCGGCCCGAGGTGGAACTGCTGTCCGTCAGGCGCAGACTCCACAGCGACGAAGACTGAATGCAAGGCAAAGAAGGAGACGGACCAGTGGCCGACAACGCGCGGGCGAAGAAGCTGGCGGACCTCATCCGGGAGGTGGTCGCCCAGAAGCTGCAGCGCGGCATCAAGGACCCTCGCCTGGGAACGCACGTGACCATCACGGACACCCGCGTCACCGGCGACCTGCGGGAGGCCACGGTCTTCTACACGGTCTACGGCGACGACGAGGACCGGGCCAGTGCCGCGGCGGGTCTGGAGAGCGCCAAGGGCGTCCTCCGCTCCGCGGTCGGTGCGGCGGCGGGCACCAAGTTCACGCCGACCCTCACCTTCGTGGCCGACGCGCTCCCCGAGAACGCCAAGACGATCGAGGACCTCCTCCACAAGGCGCGGGCCTCCGACGCCAAGGTCCGCGAGGCGTCCTCCGGCGCCACGTACGCGGGCGAGGCCGACCCGTACCGCAAGCCCGAGGACGAAGCCTCGGAATGACACAGCGCACCGCACCGCCCGACGGCCTTGTCATCGTCGACAAGCCGTCGGGCTTCACTTCGCACGACGTCGTCGCCAAGATGCGCGGGATCGCCAGGACCCGCCGCGTCGGACACGCGGGGACGCTCGACCCCATGGCCACCGGTGTGCTCGTACTCGGCGTCGAGAGGGCCACCAAGCTGCTCGGACACCTCGCGCTGACCGAGAAGGAGTACCTCGGCACCATCAGGCTGGGGCAGAACACCGTCACGGACGACGCGGAAGGCGAGGTCACCTCCTCCGCCGACGCGTCCGGCGTCACCCGCGAGGCGATCGACGCGGGCGTCGCCGAGCTCACCGGCGACATCATGCAGGTGCCGTCCAAGGTCAGCGCCATCAAGATCGACGGCAAGCGGTCGTACGCGCGGGTCCGCGGCGGCGAGGAGTTCGACATCCCCGCCAGGCCGGTCACCGTCTCCGCGTTCCGCGTCCACGACGTCCGCGCGACGACCACGGACGACGGTCTCGCCGTCGTCGACCTGGTGGTCTCCGTGGTCTGCTCCTCCGGCACCTACATCCGGGCGCTCGCCCGCGACCTCGGTGCCGGTCTGGGCGTCGGCGGCCATCTGACGGCCCTGCGGCGCACCCGGGTCGGCCCGTACGGCCTGGACGCGGCGAAGACGCTCGACCAGCTCCAGGAGGAGTTGACCGTCATGCCCATCGCCGAGGCGGCCGCAGCGGCGTTCCCCCGCTGGGACGTGGACGAGCGGCGGGCCAAGCTGCTCACCAACGGGGTACGGCTCGACATGCCGGCGTACGACCGTGCGCCGGTGGCGGTCTTCGGGCCGGACGACCGTTTCCTGGCGCTCGTGGAGGAGCGGAACGGCAAGGCCAAGAGCCTCGCCGTCTTCGGCTGAGGCGCACCGGCCGCCCCGCTGTGCTCGTCGCGGGACGGCCGGCCCCCACCGGCCGCCCCGCGTCCCCCTCGTTTCCCCCGGAGAGGGTCTATCCATTGCGGACCCTTGATTCACCCCTTCGAGCAGGCGCTCGGAGTGAACGGGGGGTGCACTGGGGGGCGCGTTCGGCATGAGGCTTCTCCCACTGATCATCTTCGACCTAACGTCGTCGGCATGGGACGCGCTGACCTGGCAGGTTTGGTACGGATCTGCGATCCGGCCGGCCGACCGTACGGCACCGGCTTCGTCGCCGACGACATCGGCACGGTCGTGACCGGCCACGACGTGATCCACGCGCTGCCCCGGCCCTTCCTGCTGCCGCTGGACGGCGACGGCCCCGCCGTCGAGGCCGTCACCGTCACCCTGCTGCCCGACCACGGGCTCGCCCTGCTGCACACGGACGGCCTGCGGCTCCCGCCCCTGCCCATCGGGGCGCGCGAACGTGTGGAGCCCGGTACGTATGTGCGCCTCGCGGCGGGCGGCTGGCGCGAGGCGCGGGTGCTCTCCGCCGACCGCGGCGTGCTGGAGCTCGCCATCGGCACCGACGGCAGCGACGCCCTGCGGCTGGCGGGCACCGCCGCCGGCGGGCCGGTGCTCGACGCCGCGACGGGCGCGGCCCTGGCCGTGCTCGCCGCCCCGCCCCCGCCGGGCGCCCCCACGGCAGCCCTCGCACGGCCCCTGGGCACGGCCCGGTCGGCACCGCACACCGCCCTGCTGCGCAGAAACGCCGCGACCGCCCCCGCCTACGGGCAGGACCTGAACCTGGCGGCGGTACTCGAGCTGACCGCCACCTCGCTCGGCCGGGCCGGCGCCCCCGACGACGACTGGCCGCAGCCCGTCCGACGACCCGAGGTGGAGCGGGAGTTCGCGGCCTTCACCGGACCGGGCGGCACCGGCCCCGTGCTCGGCCTCGTCGGCGCACCCGGGACCGGCCGGACGACGGAACTCCGCGCCCTCGCCGCCCGCCGCGCCCACGGCCCCGAACCGGCCCCCACCCTCTGGCTGCGCGGCGCCGACCTGCGCACCGGTGACACGTCCGTCGCCGACGCCGTCGCGCGCGGCCTGCGCGACGCCGCCCGGATCCTCGCCGTACCGGAGCGGCAGACGGGACCCGACCCGGCAGCGCGCCTGGCCGCGGAGGCGGGGCGGCCGCTGCTGGTCGTCCTCGACGGCCTGGAGGAGATCGAGCCGGGGACGGCACGGGCCCTGCCGGAATGGACATCGGCCACGGTGGACTGGCTGCTCCGCACGGGCGCCCGGCTGGTGATCTCATGCCGCCCCGAACACTGGGACAAGGCCGGAGCGCTCTTCCCGCCAGGTGCGCTGCACCGCCCGACGACGCTCGCGGCCGGTTCCGGACGCGCCGGCGCGGTCGGGGCGCCGGGCGGCCTTGCGGCGTCTGCGCCGCGGGGCGCCGGGCACGGCCCGCGGCACGGCGACGGGGGGCGGCGCGCGGGCGCGGGCCCTGGCGGCGGGGGGCCGGACCGGGCCGTGCCGGTGCCGCCGTCGCAGTCGCCCTTGCCGGAGGCCGAGGTGCCCGTCGGCGTCGTCCCCGGGGTCGGCCGGCCGGGGCGGCACGTGACGGCCGGTGCGGCCGGCGTCGCGGAGCCGGAGCAGTCACCGGTCTGCGACAGTCCTCGCAGCCTGCCTCCCCGGACGCCGTCCCCGCCCGCGCTGAGCCTCGGGGACCTCACCGCCGAGCAGGCCCGCCTGGCACGCGAGCGGTACGGCCTCGCGGCCGGCGCCGTCGCGGCCGGCGACGAGCGGCATCCGCTGGTCCTGCGGCTGCTCGCGGAGGTGCGCCGGGCCGCGCCCGGCGCACCTTCCGGCAGGCCGGGCCGCGCGGACGTCTACGGCGCATACCTGGACCTCCTCTGCCTGCGGATCGCGGTCCGCATCACCGCCGCAGGCGGCTGCGCGACCCCGGGCGCCGCCGTCCGCCGGCTCGCCGCCGCGGTCGCCCGGCGGACCCACGAGGCCGCGCGGCGCTGCCTGGGGCCCGGCCACGGGCGGCTCGACCGCGCGGCGTTCGAGGAGCTCTTCCCGTGGGCGGGCGGCTGGGCGTCCGCCGTCCTCACCGAGGGCCTGCTGGTCCCGGCGGGCGACGGCTACCGCTTCGTGCACGAGGAACTGTCCGACTGGCTCCAGGGCGCGCATCTCGACCTCGACGCGGCTCTGCACTCCCTCGTGCAGCGCGCACCCGGCGAGGAAGGCCCGGCCGTGCCCCGCCATCGCATCGGCCCCGTCGTCCAAGGACTACTGCTGCTCGGCCGGGAGCACGGCCCGCACCACCTTGCCTCCAGGCTCTCCCGACTCGTCGACGCGCTCGACGATCCCAGTGCCCCCGAAGCCCACTGGTGGGCCTTCGTACTCCTGCGCGAGGTCCTGTCCCGTGTGCCGGACGCCGAACCGTATCTCGCCGTCCTGCACCGGCTCGCCGAGCGCCCGGACGGCGCGTACCCGCCCGGCTTCTGGGCCCGATTGCCCCTCGGCGACCCGAGCAGACTCGACCTCCTGCGGAGACTCGTCCCCACCGACCCGCCCCCCACCCCGGCCGCCGACGCGCCCGCCGGGCCCCGCCACCTGGAGCTCGCCGACGAACGGCTGACGGCCGCCCCCAGGGCCGTACAGCCGCTGCTGTGCCGGTGGTTCGACGACGAGACACCCCTGGCCGCAGAGGCCGACGCCGCCGTGCGCCCCACCGTGGGAGCCGCCGCCCAGGCACTGCTCTACGCCCGGCACGGGCTCGCCGCCGACGACCTCACCGAGGCCCTCGCCGACACCCCGCACCCCCGGGCCGCCGAACTCCTCTGCGCGCTCGCCGAGGACGCGCCGTCCGCGATGTGCCGGGCCGTCGACCGCTGGGCCCGCGACCCCCGGCCCGGGCGACGGGCGGCAGCCGCCGCCTACGCCGCGCTGATCACGACCTCCGACGCGGCCGACCGGGGCCTGCTCCGGCGCGCCGCACGCGCGCTGCTCGCCGGGACCCGGGACGCCTACGGGCCCGCGCTCACCGTCCTGGTCCGCGACCCGGTCAGCAGGGACCGCCACCTGGAACGCGCCCTGGAGCTCGTCGCGACCGGCGACCCACGCCTGCCCGTCGGCGCGCTCGCCGAAGCGGTGTCCAGCCACCCCGGCCCCGTCCTCGCCGCCCTCCGGACCCGTCTGCTGCGACCGGGGCACGAGGCCGACGCGGAGGAGATCCTCACCACACTCGCCCGGGCCGCCACCACCTCCGCCACCGCCCGCCGGGCCGCCGCCCTCGTGTGCGAGTTCGTCGACCACCGCCCCGACGGCGGGGCCCACGCCGCCGCGTACGTCCACCACCGCCTCGAACACGGACCCGACGGACGGGACGTCCTCTTCCCGCTCGTCACCCACCTCGTACGAGGACGGCCGGCCCGCGTACGCATCTCGCTCGCGACCGTCCTCGCCGCACCGGGCAGCCCGGCCTCCCGCCCGCTGCGGGCCGAGCTGCTCGACGTACTGCTGCGCTACGAGCAGTACGAGGCCCGTGACCTCGCCGTCCTCGACGCCCTGCTGCACGCCGCGGCGCACGGCAGCGGCGCACAGGACGAGGAGTGGACCCGGGCACTGGTGCACCGCACGGGCCTGGTGCTGGTCCGTACCGCCGCAGGCGCGGCCTGCTTCGACCGTCGGCTCACCGAGCTCGCCCGCGAGGTGCCCGCCTTCGCCGTGCTGATGGCCCGCTGGCCGGCCGTGGATCCGCAGGAATGGGCCGCCGTGGCGGCCTGCCGGTCCCTCGGCACACGAGCCGGTCCGGTGCCGATGCCGACCGGGAGCCTGGGGCATGGCAGTCTTAGACCTGCGTAATCGGCAATCACGTACACGGGTTCGGGCGAGGAGCGGTCACAGTGCAGCGCTGGCGTGGCTTGGAGGACATCCCCCAGGACTGGGGACGCAGCGTCGTCACCATCGGCTCCTACGACGGGGTGCACCGCGGGCACCAGCTGATCATCGGACGTGCCGTGGAGCGGGCGCGGGAGCTCGGTGTGCCCTCGGTCGTCGTGACCTTCGACCCGCACCCCAGCGAGGTCGTCCGCCCGGGCAGCCACCCGCCGCTCCTCGCGCCCCACCACCGGCGCGCCGACCTGATGGCCGAGCTCGGCGTGGACGCGGTGCTCGTGCTGCCGTTCACGAGCGAGTTCTCGAAGCTCTCACCGGCCGACTTCATCGTGAAGGTACTGGTCGACAAGCTGCACGCGCGTGCCGTCATCGAAGGCCCCAACTTCCGCTTCGGCCACCGCGCGGCGGGCGACGTCGCCTTCCTCGCCGAACTCGGCTCGACGTACGACTACGACGTCGAGGTCGTCGACCTGTACGTGCGGGGCGAGGCGGGCGGCGGCGAGCCGTTCTCCTCGACCCTGACCCGCCGGCTGATCGCCGAGGGCGACGTCGAGGGCGCCTCCGAGATCCTCGGTCGCCCGCACCGCGTCGAGGGCGTCGTCGTGCGCGGCGCCCAGCGCGGCCGCGAACTCGGCTTCCCGACGGCGAACGTGGAGACCCTGCCGCACACCGCGATCCCGGCGGACGGCGTGTACGCGGGCTGGCTGACGGCGGCCGGCGAACGCATGCCGGCGGCGATCTCGGTCGGCACGAACCCCCAGTTCGACGGCACGGAGCGCACGGTCGAGGCGTACGCGATCGACCGCGTGGGGCTCGATCTGTACGGGCTGCACGTGACGGTGGACTTCCTGGCGTACGTGCGGGGCCAGGAGAAGTTCGACACGATCGAGTCGCTGTTGGTGGCGATGGGGGACGACGTGAAGAAGTGCCGCGAGCTGACTGCGGCGTACGACGCGGGCCGCTGACGCTTTTGGGCGGGGCCCGGTCCGTGTGGGCCTCGAGCGTGACCTGCTCCGGGCGCTTCCCCCGGCCCGTGCGCGCCGTGCGGTCTCGGGCCCGGCGACGCGGTCCGCCGCGCCTGGCACCGTGGGCGGCTGTTCCCCCACCCCGCCCCTTCCCGCTGTACCGATGTGCGGGGCTCCGCCGCGTGGCGGGCTCCGCCCGGCCCCGGCCCCGGCCCCGCGCGGTGCTGACGGGGGCTCCGCCCCCGAACCCCCGCGCCTCAAACGCCGGCGAGGCTGGATTTCGCTCCCGCGTCTCGATCGTCGGCGAGGCTGGAATTGCCCGCCGGGGCTGATGTGCCGCGCATCGGCACATCAGCCCCGGCCGGCGTTTGAGGCCACCGCGCGAAGCGCGGTACCGGGGCACGGGGCGGAGCCCCGAACGGGGTCCGGGGGCCGAGCCCCCGGTTTCGGGAAGGGGCGGGGTGGGGGAACGGCCCCGCGCAACGGGCGGGGCCGGGGGTCAGGGGGAGGCCGTCGCCCAGTGGCACGCGACCTGCGAGGCATGTGCGTTCGGCAGGACCGGCAGGTCGCGGGAGCGGCACAGGTCCGCCACGCCCGCCTCGTCCGCCCGCCCCGACGACAGGACCTGGCAGCGGGCGTGGAAGCGGCAGCCCTCCGGGATACGGGACGGGTCCGGCGGCTCGCCGGTGAGGACCACCGGGGTGCCTTCCGACTCCGGCAGGACCGACAACAGCGCCTGCGTGTACGGGTGCTGCGGCGACGTCAGGACGTCCTCCACGGGCCCCGACTCCACGATCCGCCCCAGGTACATCACCGCCACCCGGTCCGCGATGTTCCACGCCAGGCCCAGGTCGTGCGTCACGACCAGCGCGGACAGGCCCAGTTCGTCCCTCAGCCGCAGCAGCAGTGCCAGGATCTCGCCGCGTACGGACGCGTCGAGCGAGGCCACCGGCTCGTCGGCGACGATGAGCTCCGGCTGGAGGACCAGCGCGCCCGCGATGACGACGCGCTGCCGCTGACCGCCGGAGAGCTCGTGCGGGTAGCGGAGGAAGAAGCGTTCGGGCGGACGCAGACCGGCCCGGGACAGCGCCTCGGCGACCGCCGTCCGCTCGTCACCCGCGTAACCGTGGATCCGCAGGCCCTCCGCGACCGCGTCGTACACGGTGTGCCGCGGGTTGAGTGATCCGCTCGGGTCCTGGAGCACGAGCTGCACCCGCTTGCGGTACGCCTTCAGCGCGCGTGAGCCGTGGCCGAGGGGCTGCCCGCCGAAAGTGACCTGCCCGGAGGTGGGGGTCACCAGGCCGAGGAGCGAGCGCGCGAGTGTGGTCTTGCCGCAGCCGGATTCGCCGACGAGGGCGACGATCTCGCCCGCACCGATGTCGAGGTCGACGCCGTCCACGGCGCGTGCCGGCGCCCCGCCCCTGCGTCCCGGGAAGGTGACGTGGAGGCCGGCGGCGGACAGCAGGGGAGAGGTGGTGGTCACGACGGGCTCCTGTGTCACAGCTGCTTCTCCGTTCCTGCCGCCGCGCCCACCAGCACGCATGCCGCCCGATGTCCCTCGCCCGTGGCGACCAGCGCCTGGTCCTGCTCGGAGCAGGTGTCGAGCGCGACCGGGCAGCGCGGGTGGAACGTGCAGCCCCCGGGCAGCGACGAAGGGTCCGGCGGGTCGCCGGGGAGGCCGCGCGGCGCCCGGCGCGACGCCGGGTCGCCGATACGGGGGAACGCGGCGGACAGTGCCCGCCCGTAGGGGTGTTCGGCTCTGTCGTAGACGGCGCGGGCCGGGCCCTCCTCGACGACCCTCCCCGCGTACATCACCGCGAGCCGGTCGCAGGTGTCGGCCAGCACCCCCAGATCGTGGCTGATCATCAGCAGGCTGATGTCCTGCTCGGCGACCAGCTGCTCGATCAGCCGCAGGATCTGGGCCTGGATCATCACGTCGAGCGCGGTCGTCGGTTCGTCGGCGACGATCAGCCGCGGATCGCAGGCGAGGGCCATCGCGATCATGACGCGCTGCCGCTGCCCGCCGGAGAGTTCGTGCGGGTAGGCGTCGGCGCGGGCCGCCGGCAGCCCCACGTGCTGCAGCAGTTCGCCCACGCGCCGTTTCGCTTCCGCGGGGGTGGAGCCGCGGTGCAGCAGGATCGGCTCGGCGATCTGGTCGCCGACGCGGTGCACCGCGTTGAGCGAGTGCATCGCGCCCTGGAAGACGATGGACGCGCCCGCCCACCGTACGGCTCGCAGTCGCCCCCACTTCATGGTGAGGACGTCCTCGCCGTCGAGCAGGATCTCGCCGGTCAGCTTCGCGGAGGAGGGCAGCAGCCGCAGCAGCGCCAGGGCCAGCGTCGACTTGCCGCAGCCGGACTCACCGGCGACGCCGAGCTTCTGCCCGGCGGCCAGGGACAGGTCGACGCCGCGTACGGCGGGCACGGCTCGTGTCCCGGAGCCGTAGGTCACATGCAGGTCCTTGACCTCGAGCTGACTCAACGCGCCACTCCCAGCTTCGGGTTGAGCACGGACTCGATGGCCCGCCCGCACAGGGTGAAGGCGAGCGCCACGAGCGCGATGGCGATTCCGGGCGGAGCGAGGTACGACCAGTGTCCGGAGGACACCGCGCCCGCTTCCCGAGCGTCCTGGAGCATGCCGCCCCAGGAGACGACGGTGGGGTCACCGAGACCGAGGAAGGCCAGCGTCGCCTCCGTCAGGATCGCGCTGGAGATGCCGAGCGTGGTCTGCGCGAGCACCAGCGGCATCACGTTCGGCAGGACGTGGCGCTTCATGATGTGGCCGTGTCCGCCGCCGAGGGCCTTGGCGCGCTCGATGTAGGGCCGCGACTCGACGGCGATGGTCTGTGCCCGTACGAGCCGCGCGGTGGTGGGCCAGCTGGCGATGCCGATGGCCAGGATGACCGTCCAGATGTTGCGTGACATCACGGTCGCCAGCACGATCGCCAGCACCAGCGAGGGCATGACCAGGAACCAGTCGGTGATCCGCATCAGTACGGTGGAGAACCAGCCGCCGTAGTGGCCCGCGATGATTCCGACCAGCGTGCCGATGGCCACGGACAGTGCGGCGGCCAGCAGCCCCACGGTGAGGGAGATGCGCGCCCCCCACACCAGCAGCCCGAGCAGCGAGCGCCCGAACTGGTCGGTGCCGAGCAAGAATTCGCTGCTCGGTTTCTCCATGGCCGTGCCGGGCGCGTTGGTGACGCTCTGCACGTCGCTGCCGACGAGCAGGGGCGCGGCGAGCGCCGTCAGTGCGATGAGCGCCAGTGCCGCGAGGCCGAACAGCCCGGCGCGGTGCGTGCGGTACGAGCGCCAGAAGCGGGCCACCGAGTGGCGGCGCCGCTCCCGGGCCAGGGACCTCGCGGTGCGAGCGGGCTCGGCGGTGGGCCCGTCCTGGGGCGCGGGCGTCTTCGTCGTCGGCGGCGTCGGTGTCGTCGTCATCGGCCCACCCGGGGATCGAGCAGCGGATACAGCAGGTCGGCGAGGAGGTTCATAATGATCATCGCACCGGCGAAGACCACGAACAGCCCCTGCACGAGAGGCAGGTCGGGCACGCTGAGCGCCTGGTAGAACAGCCCGCCGAGGCCGGGCCAGGAGAAGACCGTCTCGACCAGGATCGAACCGGCGGCGACATGGCCCAGGTTGATGAACACCATGGTGACGGTCGGCAGCAGCGCGTTCGGTACGGCGTGCCGGCGGCGCACCACGTCGTCACGCAGGCCCTTCGCCCGTGCCGTCGTCAGATAGTCGCTGCCCATCTCGTCGAGCAGCGAGGAACGCATGACCAGCAGCGTCTGCGCGTATCCCACCGCGACGAGGGTGAGGACCGGCAGCACCATGTGGTGCGCCACGTCGACCACGTACGCGAAGCCGGTCTCGTTGCCCGACTCCATGCCGCCGGTCGGGAACATCCCGGGGACGGGACCGACGCCGACGGAGAAGGTGATGATGAGCAACAGCCCGAGCCAGAAGCCCGGCACGGACCACAACGTCAGGGCCACGCCCGTGTTCAGCCGGTCGCCCAGGCTTCCGTGCCGCCACGCCGAACGGGTGCCGAGCCAGAGCCCGATGGCCGAGTAGACGACGACCGCCACCCCGGTGAGCAGCAGCGTCGCCGGGACCTTCTGGGCGATCAGGTCGCCGACGGGGGCGTGGAACTGGTACGACATGCCGAGGTCGCCCGTCAGGGCGCTTCCGCAGTAGTCCGTGAACTGCTGCCACATCGGCTTGTCGAGGCCGAACTGCCTTCGCAGCGTGGCCATCTGCTCCGCCGACGTCGGCACGCCATGGGTCATGGCCTTCACCGGGTCGCCGGGGATGATCCGGAAGAGGAAGAAGCTGGTGACGAGGACGGCGAACAGGGAGACCGCCGCACCGCCGAGCTTGCCCGCCACATAGAGGAGATAGGCGCGTACGTTGCCGCCGCCCGCGGCGCGGGCCTCGGAGGCCCGCGCCACGGCGGTCGTGCCGGTCGTGCTTGTGGTGCTCATCGACTATTCACGGTCTTCCGCGGTGGAACGGCGACGCATCGCGACGAACAGCCCGAGAGCGGCGGCGAGGACGACGGCCGCGCCGATCCCGACGACCACACCCATGGAGGAGCCGCTGTCGGAACCGCCGTCGGCCGCGGCCGGCTCGGCCGACCACCAGCTCCAGTAGCCGTCCTGACCGTAGATGTTGCCGGCCGCCTCCGGCATCGTCGTGATGGACTTGATCTGGTCCGTACGGTACGCCTCGACGGCGTTCGGGTACGCGAGGACATTCATGTAGCCCGTGTCGTACAGCCGCGACTGCATCTGCTTGACCAGGTCGGCGCGCTTGGCCGGGTCGTACTCCACGGCCTGCTTCGCGTACAGCTCGTCGAACTGCTTGTCGCAGATGAAGTTGTCCGTCGCGCCGGTGTCCTTGGGCGTGGCGGGCAGGGCCGCGCAGGTGTGGATCGACAGGACGAAGTCCGGGTCCGGGTTGACGGACCAGCCGTCGAAGGCCAGGTCGTAGTCGCCCTTGAGCCACGGGTCGGAGACGTTGTCGAGGCACTCGACCTTCAGCCCGATGCCGAGCTCGCCCCACCACTCCTGGAGGTACTTGCCGATCGCCTTGTCGTTCGGGTCGGTCGCGTGGCACAGGATGCGGAAGTCGAGCGGCTTGCCGTCCTTGCCGACGCGCTTGCCGCTGCCGTTCTTCTTGTAGCCGGCCTCGTCGAGGAACCGGGCGGCCTCCGCCGGGTCGTACGCGATCTTCTGGCTCGCCTCGGGCTTCCAGAAGTACGACTCGAAGCGCGGCGGGATGTAGCCCTCGCCCTCGACGGCGTGGCCCTGGAAGACCTTGTCGACGATCGTCGCCCGGTCGGTGGCGTGGAACAGTGCCTTGCGCACGGCCGGGTCGAGCAGCGCCTTGTGTCCGTTGCCGAACTTCTTGCCGTCCTTGGACTGCGCGCCCGGGTTGGTGGCGAGTGCGAAGAAGCGGCGGCCGGGAGCGTCGTTGACCTTGATGTTCTCGGCGTTCTTCAAGGCATCGGCCTGGGCCGGGGTGAGGCCCTGGACGAACGACACCTCGCCCTTCCGCAGGGCGGCGACCGCGGCGTCACCGTCCTTGTAGTACTTGAAGACCAGCTCGTCGAACTTGGGCGCCCCGCGCCAGAAGGTCTTGTTCGGCTCGAGCTTCAGATACTGGTCGACCTTGAAGTCCGTGATGACGAACGGGCCGTTGCCGACGATGGGGAACTGCTTGTCGTTGTTGAACTTCGAGAAGTCGCCGACCTTCTCCCACACATGCTTCGGCACGATGGGGACGTCGAGCGCCGTCATCGTGGCCTGAGGCTTCTTCAGCTCGATGACCAGTGTCTTCGGGTCCGGCGCGGTGACCTTCTCGAAGTTGGCCGTGAAACTGCCGTTCGCGGTGGCCGCGTTCGGATCGGTCATCATCTTGTTGAACGTCCAGGCCGCGTCCTCGGCGGTGGCCGGCTTGCCGTCCGACCACTTGGAGTTGTCGCGGATGGTGAACGTCCACGTCAGCTTGTCCGGCGACGACTTCCACTCGGTGGCGAGACCCGGGATCGTGTGGCCGTCCTTGGGGTCGTAGGCGGTGAGGTACTCGTAGGCCAGACGGTGGATGGAAGTGCTCACCAGACGCTGGGCCAGGAACGGGCTCAGCGAGTCGATGCTCTGCGACACGGCGACGGTCAGGACCTGCTTGCCGTCGCCCTCTGCGGCCGCTCCCTTCGCCGTCTGCGCCCGCGCCTGTGGCTGCGCCTGGGCCTGGGGGACCACGGAGCCCGCCATCACCAGTGCGGAGGCCACGGCGCCAGTGGCCAGGACCAATCGGAAGCGGGGACGTTGCCGGGTGCTCTGGGGTGTTGCCGTTGTGACCATGGACAGTGACCTCGCGTCATTACTCGCACGGAGAGGGCGGGTTGGTGATCTCAGGTTCGCCAGCTGGTGAAGCGAAGGTTTATCAGGGTGGTCATGCCGCGTCAACGGCCGCTCAAACCCCGTGTGGGCTGCGGGAATGCGACGAGGACCCGCACCGGTGAGCCGGTGCGGGTCCTCATTGGTTCAGACCTCTGTCGCTCTACTGCTGAGGGGCTGGCGGCGCCTGCGGAGGCTGCTGCTGCGGCCAGCCGGCCGGCGGGAAATGACCGGGCGGAACCTGACCCTGCGCATCGGGTCCGCCGGCTCCCGGAGGCGGCGGACCGGCGGGGTTCGCCGGGGGCTGCGCCTGGGAGGGAGGCGGCTGCTGCTGCCATCCCTGCGGCGGGTATCCCTGCTGCGGCCCGCCGTACGGGGGCGGCGGCTGCTGAGGATGCTGCGGGGGATAGGGCTGATGCGGCTGCTGAGGGTGTTGCGGATGCTGAGGCTGAGACGGATACGGCTGCCCCGGCATCGGCTGCCCGGGCTGTTGCTGTCCGTGTTGTGGCTGGCCCTGCCACGGCCCCTGACCGTGGCCCGGCATCGGCGGCGCGGCCTGCGGCGGCGGGTTGCCGTCCGCCGTCCAGAGCCCCTGCTGCTGCTGGGCGCGCACGAAGTCCTCCGCGATCATTGCGGAGAGGTTGAAGTACGCCTCACGGGTCTTGGGCCGCATCATGTCGAGGTCGACCTCCGCGCCCGCCGCGAGGTGCTCGTCGAACGGCACGACCACCACGCCGCGGCAGCGGGTCTGGAAGTGCTGCACGATGTCGTCGACCTTGATCATCTTGCCGGTCTCGCGGACACCGGAGATGACCGTGATCGAACGCTGCACCAACTCCGCGTATCCGTGGGCGGACAGCCAGTCCAGCGTCGTCGACGCGCTGCTCGCGCCGTCGACGGACGGCGTCGAAATGATGATCAGCTGGTCGGCGAGGTCCAGCACCCCGCGCATCGCGCTGTAGAGCAGGCCCGTGCCCGAGTCGGTGAGGATGATCGGGTACTGCTTGCCCAGCACGTCGATCGCGCGCCGGTAGTCCTCGTCGTTGAACGTCGTCGAGACGGCCGGGTCCACGTCGTTGGCGATGATCTCCAGACCGGAGGGCGCCTGCGAGGTGAAGCGGCGGATGTCCATGTACGAGTTGAGATACGGGATCGCCTGGACCAGGTCACGGATGGTGGCCCCGGTCTCGCGGCGCACCCGGCGGCCCAGGGTGCCGGCGTCCGGGTTGGCGTCGATCGCCAGGATCTTGTCCTGCCGCTCCGTGGCCAGCGTCGAGCCCAGCGCCGTGGTCGTCGTCGTCTTGCCGACACCGCCCTTGAGGGAGATGACCGCGATCCGGTAGCAGGACAGCACCGGCGTACGGATCAGGTCGAGCTTCCGCTGCCGCTCGGCCTCCTCCTTCTTGCCGCCGAGCTTGAAGCGGGCGGCGCCGGAGGGGTTACGGCTCGACTTGGGCTTCTGCTTGTTGTTGCGCAGCAGCCGGTCGGAGGACAGCTCGACGGCCGCCGTGTAGCCGAGCGGAGCGCCCGGCACCGAACGCTCGCGCTGGTCGTGCGTGACGGGCGTGGGCCAGGCCCCGCCGGTCCGCGGGTCGACGGGCGGACCGGGCGTCTGGGGCTGCCAGGGCTGTCCCGGCTGCTGCCCGCCCTGCTGTTGAGGGATCTGGGGCGGCTGGCCCTGCGGCGGCTGCCCCTGGGGCGGCTGGGCGGCCTGCGGGGGCAGCGGCGCGGGCGGTGCGCCTGCGCCGGGCTGTCCGGGCTGCTGTCCCGGCTGCGGGAAGCCGTAGCCCCCTTGCGGGGCCGCGGCGCCGGGGACGGGCGCCCCGGGCACGGGCTGTCCGGGCTGCTGCCCGGAGCCGGCCTGCTGCTGCGGGAAGCCGTAACCACCCTGCGGCGCGGGTGCACCGGGGACGGGCGCGGCCGGCGGCAACGGCGCCCCGGGTACGGGCTGTCCGGGTACGGCGGGACCGGCCTGCTGCGGGAAGCCGTAGCCGCCCTGGGGCTGGCCGGGGGCGGCCTGCTGCGGGAACCCGTAACCACCCTGGGGCGCGGGCGCGGGCGCAGTTGCGGCGGGGCCGGTGGGCTGCCCGGGCTGTTGTCCCGGCTGGGGGAAGCCGTAGCCGCCCGGCTGCCCCGGTGCCTGCGCGGCGGGGTCCGCACCCGGCGCTGCGGATGCCGGCCACTGCGGCGCGGCCGTCGGAGCGGCCGGCTGGAACTCCGGCGGGAGCGGCGGCAGTCCGCTGCCCTGCGCGGTCGGCGCCCAGGGCTGACCCGCAGTGGGGGAGTCCTGGGGCTCCGCGGGAGCCGGCGGGACGTCGTGAGGGGCGTCCTCGGAGGCGGGAGCCGCGGCGTCGGCGGGCTCGTCGTCCGCGGCGGGATCCGTGCCCGCAGCGGCGCCCGGGTGAGGCGCGTCGGCGCTGTCGTCGGTGCCGGTGTCGGTGCCGGTGTCCCGGTCGTGTGCCGAGGCCTCGCCGGACGTGCCGAGGGGCGCGGGTCCAGGTGCCGCGTCGCCGCCGGAGCCACCTGAGGTGTCAGAGGTGTCGGAGTCGGCAGAGCCGTCCACGCCGCGGCCGGCGTCACCGGCCTCGCCGTCACCGTCCGCGCTGCCGTCCTCGGACGCGGCGTCGTGCGACCCTTCCGCGGACCCGCGAGTCTCCGTCTCTGCGTCCGTACGGGACTCCGGGGCCGGATCCGTCTCCCCCCGGGCCTGCGTTCCTTCGGTGGAGCCGTCCGCCCCGCCCGCCTCGGCCGCGGTCCGCTCGGCGATCTCACGCTGCAGCGCGCCGGGGGAGAAGCGCATGGTGGCGCCGCTCTCCACGTCACCGCCGCCCCCGAAGGACTGCCACGACAACTCCGGTTCCTCCGGCGCCGCGGACGCGTTCGCGGGCTCCGGAGCCGCGGTCGGCCCGGGGACCTGCTCCGCATCCGGTGCGGGCGCGGGCGCCGGTACGGCCGGAGGCACGGCGGCCGCGGGTTCCTGCGGCGTGGAGGGCGCCGGTGCGGACGGCGCCGGCGTGGGCGTCCAGTTCGGCTCGTAGCCGCTCCCCGCCGGAAGTCCCGGCACGGCCACGGGCGCACCCTGCGGCGGAGGTGGCACAGGCGCCTGCTGTCCGGTGCCCCCGCCGGAGGTGTCGCCCGCCGCGTTCTGCGTGTACCAGGCAGGCGGGGTGTAGTCGATGGTGAACTCACCCGTCATCTCTGCGGGCTCCGCGTCGGACTCGTCGACGGGAATGTTCCAGCCCCCGTGGATGTCGTCCCGATCGCCGTTCACTTTGCCTCCTGGTGTGGTCGAGCACCCTTGTGCCGTCGTGGGTGGGGGCCACCGCCTTCTTCGGATCGGCCCGGCTCTCCCCCTGGGACGCGGCCGGCATGCGCGCAGGTTCTTCCGCCGTGCCCCGACCCACCCTAATCGCCGACCACGCCACTACGGCAGGCCCGTCCGGCCGTCGGCCGCTGTCCCGTACATCACGCCTTGCCCCCAGGTGACCCGCGTACACCGGAGAGTCAGAAGTCCGGCGGGGCAAACCGGCACACACCGAACGGAACCGTCCCGCCCGGTCCGCCCGCCGGGCGCTCCCCAACGATCCGGTCTCGGCGCCGGTGGCCACCTACCGCGCGACGGCATCCGGCCGGGAAACGCCGAGGCCGGAAACCGTGCCCGTGGGCCAACGGCTTCCGGCCTCGCAGAGGGTGGGTCGCGTCACCGGTCGGCGCCTCAGCGCAGATCGAACTCGCCGTCGCGAGCGCCGAGCACGAAAGCGCGCCACTCGGCTTCGGTGTAACGCAGCACCGTGTCGTGGTCCAAGGACGATCGCATGGCGACGGCCCCACCGGGGAGATGGGCGATCTCCACCCGCTCCTCGTCCGGGCTCGTGCCGGGGGCGCCCTGCCACTCGACTCCGGAGATGTCGAGGGCGTACAGCTCGTCCTTCTCCTGCTGGCTCCCCATGGTCCAACTTCCTTTCGGTAAAAGCCGAGATGAACGTGCCCCGTAAGCCGAAGGGGCGGTGGACAGCCGAGTGCCCCAACCCCTCGCCCACGGCATCCTAGGCCAGCTCAGCCACAGGGGACGGGCGTCGGCGGGACTGTCCACCATGGGGGTGACGCGGGGGTCCGGCTGCCCTTGCCCGCGCCGCGGGCAAGGGGCGTCAGTCCATCCGGCGGGCAACTCCCAGAAGACCGGTCTCCACGTCCGTACCGCTCGTCAGCACCCAGTGACGTTCCCGTCCCGAGCACCACAGGGTCACACCGTCCGCGAGAGTCGGCAGAGCGTCGCTCTCGCCCTTGCTCAGCCCGAGGATCCGTCCGATCTGCGCGGCTTCCTGCGGTGAGACCCGCTGGATGCCGACCATGGTCGCGTCGCGCAGGAGCCGGGGTGCCACCGGGCTCAGGTACGGCAGCAGCGTCAGCACGGACTGCCAGGGTGAGGAGACGACGCGACCGCGCGGTGGCCGCATGCCGCAGTCCCTCACGACGACCACCGGACTTCCCACCGTCGCACCCATCGGCGGCACACGGCCCACGTCGTGGAGCGTGATGCACTGCAGGCCGGCGCCCGCCGCCTGCGCCAGGCCGGTCCACTCCTGGGGGCGGCCGGTTTCCACGGCGACCCGAGCGCCCGTGCCCGCCGCGCGCAGCGCCAGCACCTGGGCCGTCCAGAGACCGCCGATCAGCAGCACCTCGTACGGAGTCGAACGGTGGAAGCCCACGATCTGCGGACGGCCCTCCGCGTCGTCACCGATCACGACGCCGTCGTCGCCGACCGGCAGGGAAAGCGCGCCGAGGTGATCAGCGGCCATGGTGTGACCGGCGTGACGGGGGCCGAGAACTCCCCGCAGCGCACGCTTCGTCGCGGACCGGGCCATCAGCGGGCACCTCCCAGCGGCAGCGTCGCCAGCACACCGGGCAGTTGCTCCCGGTCCAGGCGTACGAGTCCGACCTTCGCCGACCGTGCGGCCTGCTCCAACACGCGCCGGACGCCGACCAGTTCGGTGTCGGAGCCGCCCGTGACACGCACGTGCCCACCCACGTCGATGGTTCCCTGGCGGGTGCCGCGGCGCACCGTGAGACTGAAGGTCGTCGCGTAGGCCGGAGCCGCCGTGAGCAGCGACACCAGTTTCGGCAGCGGTGTCGCGCCACGGCCCAGGTCCGGCCAGCGGCCCACCGCGTAGGTGGTGTGCCACCGGTCGTCGCACCGCCAGACGCGCGCCGTCTCCGCGGTACGCCGCTGCTGCGCCGTATCCGGACCGCCGGGACGCGCAGACAGCCGCGGGCTCGCGCATGTGGCAGTCGCCATGGTGGAGTTCAGCTCCTCCTGGTCCAGCACCACGGCCTGGAATCCCGCACCGGTGATACGGCTCGCCACGTGGTCCGCCATGCGGACCAGGCACCGCTGGGCGCCTGCGATGCCGCCGCCACGCGCCTCGACTGCCTCCCGGCAGAGTTCCGGATCGAGCTTGACGGCCACCCACGTCATCCTCAGCGCGGGCGCACCGGTCCGCTCCTGGAGCGGGGCGTAGGACAGCCGGGCCACCGCCTGCTGCGGCAGATGCGGCGCGGGGGCCGAACGCACCTGCTGGACCAGCTGCGCCGACTCCAGGACGATGTCGTCCACTTCCAGGGCGTCACCGAGCAGGGACAGGGACAGCGCGCGGGCTCCGGAGGCAGGGCGCAGTGCGGCCCCGCTCGCCTCCACACGCACCACCGCGGTCAGGAACGTGCCGTCGCCGAGCATTCCTACGGTGCGGCGCTCGCGGTCGACATAGGGGAAGGGCCGGATCCCGGGCACTGCCTCCACGACGGGCGCGAGCGAGGCGTCCACATCTGCTGCGGAGGGCGCGGAGGCGCGCCTGCGTGATCGCAGTGCCACAACTGTGGCGAGCCAGTCCGGCAGGGCATGACCGCGGCGGCGTATCACCGCCAGCAGTACCAGCACGGAGCCGACGGAGCAGGTGGGGATCAGCCAGAGACCGCCGAGCGCGACTCCCACGGCCGCCAGCGCGAGCCCGCCCTCGACGAGCACCAGCTGCCGCAACTCGACGGGTCCCACCCGGCTCGTACGGGAAAGGGTGCGCAGAGTGGTCGACGCCGGGACGGACTGCGGCGCAGCCGACGGGGCTGCGTTGCGGCGTTGCCGTCGGGAATTGCCAGGGGCTTGAGCGGGAGTCCGCCCAGTTCGCGTGCGAGTCGCGGTACTCATCACCGCGTTGCCCCCTCGTGTCCGTAATTACCAGAAATCCAATGGACGTTGACCGGGCGATCACCCTACCTGAGCAGTGGGGCGCAAGCGCCAGCAGGCATAGTAGGGGCTCGGTACGACGGCAGGCCGTCTCGATGAGTGTGGGAACCTGGTCGCCCAGCGGGGAGAGGGACAGCGGACAGATGGCATCACGACGGGACGAACTCAACGCCTACACCTTCGCGAAGCGAAGGCTGATCGCGCAGTTCCTCCAGCCGAATGCGACCGGTTCCGAGGAGAGTGCCCCCCGCCCGCTGCGTGCCGTGGTCCCGGGCGTCATCGTGGGCGTCGTGATTCTGGCGGTATTCGGTGCGTGGGGAATGTTCAAGCCCGTCGCACCGAAGGACTGGAACGCGCCCGGCGAGAACGTCATCATCGCCAGCAAGTCCACCACCCGTTACGTGGTCCTGAAGACGGATGGCAAGACGCAGCTCCATCCGGTGCTGAACATGTCCTCGGCCAAGCTCCTGCTCAACCCCGACAAGGGCAAGGTCATCAACGTCGACGAGTCGGTGCTCGACAGCGGCAAGATCCCCCACGGCGCCACCCTCGGCATTCCGTATGCGCCCGACCGGCTCCCCGACGCGAAGCAGGCGGGCGCCGCGAAGCGTTGGGCGGTGTGCGAGCGGCCGGGCGAGGGCGGCCGGGCCATCCAGAAAGCGGCGTTCGTCTTCGCCGAGCGCGAGCAGAACAAGACCGAGGGGACCAACCGCCTGAGCGGCGGCGAGCTGATCTACGCCGAGGGCCCGGACAAGGTCCGCTACGTGATCGATGCCGCCGGCACCGCCTACCCCGTCGCGGACGACGAACTGCTCCTGCGCCAACTGGTCGGCCAGGGCCGCGTACCCCAGCGGGTCTCCAGGGCGTGGCTGGACACCCTGCACAAGGGCGACAGGATCACCTTCCCGGAGATCCCCGGAGTGCCCGGAGAGGCCGCCGGTGCCCCGGGCGACCTCGCACCCGACGCGAACCGGGTCGGCATGGTCCTCACCGCCACCGACGGCACCAGGAACCAGCAGTACGTCGTACTGCCCGGCCGGGTCGCCCCGGTCTCCGACCTGACCGCGAAACTGCTGCTCAACAGCAAGGACCTCATCGACCTCGGCCAGGCCGGCCGGGCGAAGTCGGTGAGCGCCGCTGCCTTCCAGCCGGGAAAGGCCTTCGGACAGGACAAGAAGTGGCCACAACTCGCCCCGGAACCCGTGAACTCGGCCAGTACCGCAGAGGGCAGCCGTAACACCGTGTGCAACGTCCTGCGCGAGGTGGACGACGACAACGGCGCCACCACGCTCAGCACGTGGGCCGGGACCAGCTTCCCGGCCACTCTCCCTACGGGCTCCAGCAGTGCCTATGTCACCCCCGGGTCGGGTCAGCTCTTCAGGCAGTTCAAGGGTTCCACCACCGACACCGGTTTCCTCTTCCTGGTCACCGACACAGGGCTGCGCTACGCGATGCAGTCCAACGGCGACACCGTGACCGACGACTCCGGCATCGGTTCCTCCGGTTCCAAGGAGGAGAGGCAGCAGCGGCTCCAGGAGGCACAGCAGGCGCAGAGCAGGCTGGGCTACAAGGGCGTGGACCCGGTCCCCGTCCCCGCGGCCTGGTCGTCCTTCCTGCCGACCGGCCCCCGCCTGTCGACCGGCGCCGCCCGCCAGCCGCAGGGCTCGTGAGGACAGCTCGTGAGGACTGAGCTCGTGAGGACTGAGGCAGACGTGACGTTCACCAAAAGGCGCCTGGTCGCGGCCGCGGCCGCCACGGCGATCACCCTCATCGGCCTGCCGAGCGCACCTGCCGTGGCCGATTCGCCCGGTCAGTGCACGTATCCCGGAGAGAAATACGAGGGCCGGCCCTGGGCGCTGCAGCGCGTCCTCCTCGACGAGCTGTGGAAGCAGTCCACGGGCAAGGGCGTCCGGGTCGCCGTCATCGACACCGGGGTCGACGTCAAACACCCGCAGCTCCGCGCCGCAGTAGACGTCAAGGCCGCCGTGAACCTCCTGCCCGAGAACCTGAAGGACGAGAACGGCAACAAGATCGAGCGTGGCAAGGAGGACGGCACCACGGACACCGTCGGCCACGGCACCAAGGTCGCCGGCATCATCGCCGCCCGGCCGGCGAAGGGCACCGGCTTCGTTGGTCTCGCTCCCGACGCCACGATCATCCCGATCCAGCAGAACGACGCCGAGGGCCACGGCAACACCGAGACCCTCGCCCGGGCCATCGACCACGCGGTGGACGAGAACGCCGACGTCATCAACATCTCCCAGGACACGGCCAACGCCGTCGAGCCGACACCTCTGCTCAAGCAGGCCGTCGACCGGGCACTCGCCGAGGAGATAGTGGTCGTCGCCTCGGCCGGCAACGACGGCCTCGGCGGCAACGTCAAGAAGACCTATCCGGCGTCGTACGACGGCGTACTCGCCGTCGCCTCGTCCGATCGCAACAACGAACGCGCCGCCTTCTCCCAGTCCGGAGACTTCGTCGGCATCGCCGCACCAGGTGTGGACATCATCACAACCGTGCCCGGCGGCGGACACTGCGCCGACAACGGCACGAGCTTCTCCGCTCCCTACGTCGCGGCCGTCGCCGCCCTGGTCAAGAGCAAACACAAGGGCTGGGAGCAGGAGCAGATCGTCGCCCAGCTCCAGCAGACGGCGGAGCGCTCCACCGCGGGCCACGACCGGCTCGTGGGCTGGGGCGTCGTCGACCCCGTACGCGCGCTGACCGAGGACGACGAACCCATCGACAAGCCGGTCGCGGGCGGCGGCGTGACCAACGTCGAGGCACCCACCCCGGCCAAGCTCCACCTGGGCGAGACCCCGGAGGAACGCAACGCCCGCCTCGCGACGTACGTGATCGTCGGCGGCGGCGTCCTGGTGGCGGCGATCACCGGCGGCGCGGTGGCCCTGCGCGACTCACGTCGCCGATCGAGGCGGGCGGCCGCGGGCGGAACACCGTGACAGGAACGATGCATGCCGGTTGCAACCGCACAGCGGGAGAGCGACGTCTCACCCAGGAAACGTCGCAGGGGTAAGGCACTTGGGGCTGTCATAGCCAGTGGCTAAGGTGGTTGCAACGCAATCGCCAGGACGGCGAGTCACCACGATCGCAATGCGTAACCAGGTGGAGCAAACGGGGAGGAACGGGCATCGTGCTCGAGGCAGTTGGTGGGGGCGGGGCAGGTGACCTCGAACGCGGGCTGGGGGCGCTTCAGGATTTCCAGAAGAAGGTGCTCGGACTCCTCAACGACCTCGAGGGCGGTGACGCGAGCGGCACCAAGGTTGCGGAAGCCACCGTCACGCGGGCGTCGTTCGGGACCGGTAGTTCGTTCGCAGAAGCCGACGGTTTCTTCGATCAGTACCAGCGCGTGCACCAGGCGGTGCTGTCGCTGTCCAAGCAGCTGAGTGACGAGATCGAGCTGCTGCGTATCGCCGTCCGTGGGGCGGACGTCGGCTTCGACAACCTCGAGGAAGACCTCCGCCTGAAGTTCCATACGATCAAGGCCCGGCTGGACAAGGAACGCGACGGACAGGCGCAGGAGCGGGAGACGAACGACTTCCGGACCGGCACGACGGACCTTGGGTGATCAGCGATGAGCGATGAGAAGCAGCCGACGCCGGAGCTGACCCCGGAGCAGCTTCAGCAGCAGGAGCGGGCGGAACAGCAGCAGGACGTCAGCGAGATCAAGCAGCAGTACGCCGGTACGGACATGATGTACTGGCTGAACGACATATTGCCCTTCGGGCTGAATGTCAGCACGAACTACCTCGGCACCTCGAACTTCGAGGACCGGAAGCTCAACGAGATGCTTGACCTGCTGGACAGCGCCAACCCGGCTGACCTGGAGAACGCCGGAGACACGCTGGAGAAGGCGAAAACTGCCCTCAACAAGGCGGCCAAGGAACTCAGCGACTTCGTCACTTCCACGGACTGGAAGGGCGAAGCGGCCCTGGCCTTCGAGTCGTACGGCCAGTCGCTCGTCACCTACGCCTGGGATGTCGGAAGGTACGCGAACGCCGTCGGCGCCCAGATGAAGGTCGCCAGCACGGGCCTGGCCTCCGTGCGCAACTCCAAGCCGCCGCGTGACGACAGAGCCGACCCGAGGAAGCCCGAGGCCTTCCCGGAGAAGGACAAGACGCCGGACAACCCGGAGTACCAGAAGGCTGTCAAGGCAGAGAAGGACCGCCAGGAGGCCATCAACCTCATGAACCGCCTGGCGTCGTACTACACCGTGTCCCACGCGAGTCTGGCCAGCGAGGAGATGCCGAAGCCGCCGAAGCGGCTGGACGTTGCGGTGCCGGCGCCGAGTGGCGGGATCCAAGACGGCGGAACCTCCGGCACAGGTACGGCCCGGTCCGAGTCCGTGCGGTCCACTTCCCAGCCGGTCGGCACCGAGGCGGAGCTCCAGGGGTACGACCCTGCGTCGCCCGCCAAGGAACTGAGGCCGGTGACTTCGGGCACCCCATCGGACACGTCGATGCAAATCGACACCGTCACGGCTCCGCCAGCCCCGACCACCACACCGAACACCCCGTCTACCTCCCCGGTCACCAGCCCCCCGACCAGCCAGAACGGTCCGCTACCGCCGATGCCGGGCCCAACCGGACCCATACGCAACTCCACCAGTCGCACCGGCGGCCCCCCGGTCGCCAGGGCGACGGGAGGGCCGGGGGTCGACAAGGCAGGACGCCCGCTGACAACCGGCACTCCCGGCCCTGCAACGGGCCGCCCCACTGGTCCGACTGGCGGGCCGCGTGTCAGCGGCGGCGGCACGGGCGAGGGTCGCACGAACAGCCCTGTGGGACGACCGACCGCCACGGGGCCGGGCGGCGGCGGCCAGCCAGGTCGAGGCGGGCAGCCCACGGGACAGCAGCCCATGACAGGCCGGGCCGCTACCACAAACCAGCCCATGGCGGGGCGCGCCACCAGCGCTCCCTCCACCGGCGTGCGAGGTGGCCGCAGCGACGCCATCGTGGGAGGCACTCCGCAGCGCACCACCGCAGGACCTGCTGGGGCCCGCATACCGAGGGGCACGGTCGTCGGCGGTGAAGGAACGGCTCCCGGTCGTTCTCCGGCATCGCGGCCCGGTCAGGCCGGCGTCATCGGGGCGAACCCGGGGAGCGGAGCTCAGCGCACCACCGGGCGCGGCCCGGCCGGTGCCAACGGTGTTGTCGGCACTCCTCGCAATGCTGGACAGGGCCGACCGGGAGTCGGTGGGTACACGACCGGAGGCGCGGCCGTTGTTGGTGGTCGTCGTAGTCGGCGGCCGGCTGGTGACGATGAGCAGGAACGCAGGGCGTCAGCGCGGCCGGATCACCTGGCGGAAGACGAAGAGACATGGGCCGCCAGGCGACGCGAGCCCGCACCCCCGGTCATCGACTAGGCATACGGAAGGTTCGGAAGTCAGGATGACGGCACAATTGAGCGGACGTAACAGGTCACACGTCCTGCGACGCCGACTGCTGGGTACGATGGCTGTGGTTGGCGTGTGGGGTGTCGCTATCGCCGGTCTCGCCCCAGCCGCAGCGGCACAGGACGTGCGGTCGCGACAGTGGTACCTGGACGCCATGGACGCCGAGAAGATTTGGACGTCTGCAACGGGCAAGGGCAT
Source organism: Streptomyces peucetius (assembly GCF_025854275.1). Taxonomy (NCBI): domain Bacteria; kingdom Bacillati; phylum Actinomycetota; class Actinomycetes; order Kitasatosporales; family Streptomycetaceae; genus Streptomyces; species Streptomyces peucetius. The sequence continues at coordinate 5,896,714 of NZ_CP107567.1, forward strand.
CAAGGTCGCCGTCATCGACACTGGCGTCAATCCCGACACTCCGTCGCTGAAGGGTCAGGTCCTGAAGGGAGTGGATTCAGCGGAGGCTGAGGGAGACGAGACGGACGACTACACCGGGCATGGAACGACCATGGCCGAGCTGATCGCCGGTACCGGTGCCAATGGTGGTCTCCGGGGACTCGCACCCGAAGCCAAGATCATTCCGTACCGAATCAGTGACACGGACTTCCAGAACGAGAACAAGGTGAATGCCTTTGATATGCGGGAGGCGATCAGAGGCGCTGCTGACAGTGAAGCGCAGATCATCAATATCTCGTTCGGCAGTGAGTTCTACAGCACGGAGGTCCGCAAAGCGGTGGAGTACGCCCAGGAGAAGGGCAAGCTACTCTTCGCCGGTACAGGAAACAGTGGTGACGAGGGCAATAAGCCGCAGTATCCGGGCAGTTACGTAGCCGCGATCGGTGTCGCCGCCACCAGCCGGGACGGCCGTGTCGGTAAATACTCCCAGCATGGTGATTACGTCGACATCGCCGCACCTGGCAGCGACATTCCGTTCTATTGCGACGAGACTTTGTCGAGCTATTGCGACGGCAATGGCACCAGCGCCGCCACCGCCATCGCCTCCGCTTCCGCCGCTTTGATCTGGTCCGCCCATCCGGACTGGACCGCGAATCAGGTGCTCCGTGTCATGTTCGAGTCCGCCGGTCGTGGCGGGGACTGGAAGGAAGACACGGTCAGCACCTACCTCGGTCACGGCATTGTCCGCCCCGGTGCCCACATCAACCGGGGCCTCGGCAAGCCAGGCGACCCAAATATCAGCCCGCTGACCAACAAGCCGACCGGTAGCGGGTCTTCCGACTCGGCCTCGGCCGCTTCCTCGAAGCCCTCTGCACCAGCCTCGTCACAAGCTCCCGAGGGCAAGCCCGGAGCCGAGGCCGCCGTGGCAGGCTCCGGTACGGAGACCGAGAACGGCAGCCAACTGGGTCTTGTCATCGGTGGGGCCGCAGCGGCCGTCGTCCTTGCAGGAGTCGTGTTCGCCGTCCTCCGGAAGCGTCGAAGCGGCTGACCTGACCAACAGACCTTCGCCTCACGTCCGCTGCCACCCCGCAACACCGGGTGGCGCACAACCCAGCCGGTCACCACGGCAATTCAGAAGGGAAACGCAACTGTGTCACAGGGCCAGCGGCTTTCAGACGAGCAAGTAGGCCGGCTCCAGAGGGAGCTCTTCGAGAAGTTCAACTCTCTCAAGGGTCAGCTCCAGCAGATTCAGGGCACGATCGACAGCCTTGAGGGCCAGTGGAAGGGCATCGGCGCCGGAGCCTTCAACAAGAAGCAAGGGGACATCAACGAGGCCATGGTGGGGCTCGGCAACATCCTTGCGAAGTTCCTCGAGGCGACGAGCCAGTCGAGGAAGATCAAGGACGGTACGGAGGACGACATCCGTGCCGCCGTGCAGAGCATCAACGTTGACCTCGGTGTGGGTACGACGGCGAAGTCGAACCTCAGCGGCCTCTAACGCAACTGGCTGACATGCTTCGGCAAGCAACGGCCGCATGACTACAAAGGTGAGATGAGGAAAACATGGGCATGAACTCGTACGACGAGCTCGTCGTCAAGTACGGAGCTCTCGACGCGACGGCGACTGTGCTCGGTAACCAGGCCAAGAAGCTCGAAGAGGACCTGGCGGCCATCAAGGCGGCCATGGCCAGCGTCGCCGCCGGCTGGGAGGGCGAGGCACACGCTGCCTACGTCCAGGAGCAGGGGAAGTGGGACCAGCAGGCCAGGATCATCCACGATGCCCTCGACGGGATCGGTCGGATCGTCCGCAACGCGGGCGGCGACTACATGGGTGGCGACAAGAAGGCCGCCAGCTACTTCCTCTAGGCGACTGAACGCCGCGAGCAAACACAAGGGGTGGGCATGCGCAAGGGGTGCCCACCCCTTTGCTGTATCGACCAGGCCCCGCCTCGCAGGAAGGCGTGGCGCTGGCCACGAGATGGGATTCTGCCGGTGACAGACCAAACGACGACGTTATGCCGTCAGGGCATCGCTCACTCGAACACCGGCAGAGCCACCACCTCCGCCCCCGCCCTCACGAAGAAGCGGTTGCCGTCCCCGTGCACCCAGTAGGAGCCGGCGTCGGTCGGCAGCGGGCGGCTCCAGACGTGCTTGTCGGCCGTACGCGACATCGCATGGATCTCCCAGCCCTCCCCACCGTCTGCGCCGGGGCTGATGACGGACACGGCGTCGCTCTGTACAGCCACGGAGCTGTCCATGTAGGAGCCCCTTGGTGATCTCCAGACTTCTGTGCCGTCCGTGACGTCGAAGGCCAGTATGTACGAGCCCCGTGCGCAGTACGCGATGTCGTCCTGGACGAGAGGAGGGCCCGAGGCCTGCACTTTGCCGTCGACAGTGTCGGTCTTTGCCCACCGTTCGGCGCCGTCCGTCAGGTTGCGAACGGTCAGCGTGGCACCGTTGATCAGGATCGTGTCCTTGTGCAGCACTGGGGCGAGGCCTGCCCGCCCCATGGGGGACTGGTCGTCGATGTTCCACACCTCATGGCCGTCGACAGTGTCGACGGCCATGACGCGGCCCTTGGCCGTCGCGATCAATAGTCGGCCGCCCCCGGCGACGCTCCGCGGACGGGTCTCGGCATCCAGCAGGACCCTGGGGCGGACGGTCCAGAATATGCTCCCGTCGGAACGGCTGATGCTGCGGAGCCGGTCGTTCGTCGTGATGACGTACAAGGCCGAGTCGTCGGCGGCGAGGACGTACTTCGCGTCTACGGCGACGGACCACCGAGCCTCGCCCGACGCGGCGACGAACGTCACTACATCGCCCTTCTGGTCCACGGCCGCGACGAGAGCGTCCGACAGGGTGACGATGCCGGCGGCCGCTACCGGACCGGAGGCGTGCCAGCGGCGCTTGCCATCGACGACGTCGTGGGCAGCCAGTCCACCCTCCGGTACGCCGATGGCGAGCACGACATCGCGTACAGGTACAAGTCCGCCCGTCGTCTTGTCGAGTAGTTGCACAGGGCCCCACAGCGGCTTGGGCTCCTCTGCCGTCGCTGCGGTCGGATCGGCCGCCGGGGTGTCCGCTGCCGGCGGCAGGGAGTAGGGGCCCGAGTTGCCTTGACGGCCCACCCACCAGGCTGTGGCCCCGACCCCTGCGGCGAGCACTGCGCTCCCCGCCGCGAGTGCGGAGAGCAGGCGCCGTCGTGACATTCCACCGGAACCGGAGGCAGCGACCACCGTGGTCAGGTGGTGGATGGTGCGTTCCCGCTCCTTGATGTCCGCCGCCAGCGGTCCGAGGCGCCAGACCCGTTCCATGCCGCGGGCAGCGGTGAGCACCGCAGCCAACTGATCGGGAGTCGGCCGGTGTGCCGGCTCCTTGGCGAGGCATGGGCCGATGAGCGGCGAGAGAAGCGGCGGAACCCGGTTTAAGCTGGGTTCTCCGTGCACGACCTCGTACTGCACCGCAGCGACGTGGGTTCCGGTGAACGCCTGGGCGCCGGTGATCGCGTAGAACAGCACGGCTCCCAGCGAGAACATGTCCGCTGCCGGCCCGACGCGCTGCCCCAGCACCTGCTCGGGAGCACCGAAGCCGGGGGTGACGGGGACCTGGCCAGTCGTCGTGAGAGTGAGCCCGTGTTCCGGCCGGGCGATGCCGAAGTCGATGATGCGCGGTCCGGCCGAGGTGAGAACGATGTTGGCCGGCTTGAGGTCGCGGTGGATCAGCCCGGCCGCATGGATTTCAGCCAGTGTCCGGGCCAGCGAGGAGGCCATGGCACGCAGTGTCGGCTCGTCGAGTGGTCCGTGATTGCGGATGGCATCGTCCAGCGTCGGACCGGCCAGGAACTCGGTGGCGATCCACGGCCGCCCGCTGTCGGTGTGTGTGCCGAGCACCCGCGCCACACCGGCGCTGGTGACGGATTGCGCCATCTGCGCCTCGCGGACGAAGCGCTGCGCCAGGCTTTGGTCGTGGGCCAGTTCGGGGCGGAGTACCTTCACTGCGGCCCTCCTGCCGGAGGAGTCCTGGCCGAAGTAGACCTTGCCCATTCCGCCCTGCCCGAGAACGCCGAAGAGCCGGTATGGTCCGATCCGGAGGGAGTCGCCGGTGCCGAGTGGTTGCACGAGGCTGCCTTCTGTGAGATTGGTCAGTCGTATGGATAGGCGGCGAGGTAGTCCCCGCCGATGGCGACGATTGCTGCTGGGATGCCGTGGAAGCCATGAAACAAATCTCCCCGGGCCTTGCGGGCCGTGACGGTCTCGCCGGTTTTCACGGAGTATGAGCGCAGCAAGCCGGATTTACTGCTGTACGAGTAGACTTTGCCAACGCCGGGGGCGGGTGGCAGCGTCACATCGAGGTCGGCACCGTTGCGGTCGGGAGCCCGCCGCACCAGTTCGCCCGTAACCCAATCGATGGCGATAAGGCCAAACCCCTCTTCGACAGCGAACAATTCAAGCGAACCTATAACGGGCGGCCCTGTGCGTGCTTTCGCACGTCCCGGTCCGAAGGACCAAGCCTCCTTGCCGTCCTTGAGCGCGAGAGCGCGAAGAGGGCCCGATGGGGGGAAGACGTACCAGTCGTTGGCCTCGAGGACTCCACGGATCGCCTCAGGTTCCGGCACGTCAAGTTCTTGCCGCCACAACTCCCTTCCTCGACGCGAGTCGTGGACAGCCAGGAAGACTGTGCCGTCGGACATTTCCTGCAACACGACCAGATGGTCCTTGACGGCGCGCGCAGCCAGGAAGTGCAACCGGTCCGATGCTGCCGGCCGAGAGGGAAGGAGATGCCGCCACAACACCTTGGCGGTGCGCGCGTCGACAGCTATCAGATGCCACTCTTGGGAATCGCCGTAGCCGATTCCGGTACCGGAATGCTCGCCCTGCCCTGCCGCGACAAAGACTACTTCGGCGTAGGCGCTCAGGAGTTGCGTGGCGGGCAGGGCTCCGTTGTACTCCTTCAGCTCGGCGGTGAACGGATTCGGACTCCGGCCGAAGTTGATCGACGAGATGGTGAGCGGGTGGTTGCCAGCGTGTACAACTTCTGAGGCGTACACGCGGGCCGTGTCCCCGTCGTGAGTGCACCGGTGTGCCGGACCCTTCAGTAGCGAGGGATTGTCGACGCTGCCTGTGTTGATGTCGATGGTCCGCACCCCGTCGTCGTCGGCGATGGCGAGCATCGGGCCGAAATTGAGCGGCACCGGCGGGGCCAGCGAAGCGCCCTCGAGGCGCAGCGGAAGCTCCCACAGCCAGTCGCCCTTCGCGGCCACCGGGGCGGGTGACTTGCTCTTGCCGTCCGCGCGGTCGCCGGCGCCTCCAGCGTTCGCCCACGCCCAGATGCCTGCGCCGACCGCCGCGGCACCGGCAAGACTCGCGCCTCCGATGGTGAGCAGGCCACGCCTGCTGTAGGTGCGAGGTCCAGTGGAAGAGGAGGTCTCGGTGGTGTGGCCGGAGGGCGGGGAGAGTCGCTGCGGGTGGGGTTGCCAGACAGCGGTGGCACGGCGGGCGATGTCGGCGAGTAGCGCGTCGGGAAGGTGGTCGGCGAAGTGCCCGTGCCCGGAGTGAAGTTGACTGATTGCTTCGTCGGTCCTCGGCCGCCTGGCCGGATCCTTGTCGAGGCAACGGCTCAGGAACGGCACGATCCCCGTCGGCACTCCCGACAGGTCGGGGTCGGCGTACCGGACGCGGTAGAGAAGGTCGGCAGCTTGGCCGCCGCCGAAAGGACCGTGTCCGGTTGCGGCGAAGACGAGAACGCCGGCCAGGGCGAAGACGTCGCCGGCGGGAGTGTGCTCCTGGCCGGTGGCCTGCTCCGGCGACATGTAGGCGGGGGTGCCCGCGGCGGTGCCGGTGCGGGTGAGGCGGTCGTCGCCGGCGGCGCGGGCGATGCCGAAGTCGATGATCTTGGGCCCGTAGGCGGTGACCATGATGTTCGACGGCTTGAGGTCACGGTGGACGACCTCGGACGCGTGGAGCTGGGAGAGCGCTCCGAAGAGGGCCGCGCCCAGGGCCCGGACTGTGGTCTCGGGGAGTGGGCCGCACAGTTCGACGGCGTCGTCGAGGGGCGGGCCCAGAACATACTCGGTGGCGAGCCAGGGGGTTTCGGCCGCGGGATCGGCGTCGACGACGGCGGCGCCGTGGTGGTCGCCGATGATGCGCGCGGCGTCCGTCTCCAGGCGGAATCGGGTGCGGGCGGCCGGATCGGCGGCGATCGAGGCATGCATCGTCTTGAGCGCGACCGTGCGCCCCTCGGCGGTGCGCGCAAGGTAGACGGTGCCCATGCCGCCGTGACCGAGGCGGGCGAGGAGCCGGAAGCCGCCGATCTCGCCCGGGTCGTCGTGGGTCAAAGGCGCGAGCATGGTCAGTAGCTCCTGGCTGCGGTCGGGGGGGGCGAGGCGGACGGGCCGAGAAGTCCGCACCGTCGCTGACGGCGCGGACGAGGCCCGAGGGAGGGCCGGCAGCAGCTCGGACGCCGTCGGACGGGCCGCCGCGTCGCCGATTACGCACGCGGGTGCTCCATCTTCGCCCCCTCCGCCGTCGCGGCAACTCGAAGATCTTATCGAGGCGTGGGGACCGCTCCGCGTCCCATTCGCGGTCCTGGGCGCGAAGGCCCCGGGATGCCGGTCGTGCGGCTCTCCAGGGCCCTCTGCCGTCGGCTCAGGTGCGCGGGACGCGGCCTGTTCGCCTGATGTCTAACCCGTGCAGGCCTTCGACCCGGCGACGGACTTCGAGTAGGCGAGCAACAGCTCCTTGGCCGCGTCGGCGTCCGAGAACTCCTTGTTGTAGATGAGGACTCTGACGAAGAGCTGGTTCCGGTCGGTGTGCTCCTTGGTCTTGGCGGCCACCGGGCACGGGAGGCGACGCACGCCGCCCTTGCCGGACCACATGTAGGTCCCGTCCTCACTGGTGTGATCGTCGACGTCGACGAACGGGTTGATGTGGGCCGCCTTTTCCACGGAGGGGTCCGCCTGCCACTCGGAAACGGCGCTGAACACTGTTGTTCCGTCGACGTTGACCCGGCAGTGGGTGTTGCCCACCTCCTGCGACCGTGTTTTCGTCTCCAGGCTCTCGCCACTCTTGGGCAGCACCGGTTCCACTACGGCGCTGGGCACGGGAGTGCCGCAGAGGTCCGACGGCACGGCGAAGGACCGCTTCTCCTCCGGTTGCGAGCAAGCGGTGAGTACCAGGGCGAGGGCAGCCACCGCGACGGCGGCAAGCTGCCGTCGTGCACCCCGCCGCCCCGGCGCCGGAGTCGGCGACAGCGCCGACTGCCCGGGATCAGTGTGCGTGCGAGCAGGTGTCATGCGGCGGGAACCTCCGTGGTGAGGTGGTCCGCCATGCGCTGGGCGTTGGTGGCCGCGTCGTTGAAACCGTCGTCGCGTCCCTCCAGGGCCCAGTCCGCCACCTGGTCCTGGTAGGGAAGCCCGTGCGCCTTGGCCGCGTCGATGGCCGCCATTTGGGAGTGCTCCGCGCTCAGATCCCTGTTCTTCTCCCACAAGGCGCCCGCCTCCTTGCTGGCCTCCGTCAGCACGTCGGTCTCGGACTGCTGGAAGATGTGCTCGAGGACCATCCCGCTGACTGTACCCGCGACTCCGCCGGCGACTGCTCCGCCCACCGGCGTGGCGATGAAGCTCACGCCGACGCCGATGCCGGTTCCGATGGCGCCGGACCACGCGTTCTTCTGCTGCGCGACCGAGTCCGAGAACTCCTTCGCCTCCTTCGAGGCCGGGCCCAGGATGGCTTCCTGCATGCCGATGGCGAGTGACCCGCTGACTTCGCCGGAACGCCGGGAGATCGCCTGGATCGTCTCCTCGGGGGAGTGGGGATAGCGCTGGTCCGCCGGCAGATCCGGATTGAGGTGGTAGTCCATGAGACTGGCCATGTAGGCCTTCTGACCCACTTCGACGGCCGCGTGCCCGTCGGGGCTCTGCCCCACGGTGACCAGCAGAGCCGTCACGTCCTTGTGCTCGAGTTGGGCCTGGGTGCCCGCCAGGGGGAAGAGCTTGTCGGTGTTCCCGTGCGGATCGTCCGCGAGCGCGCGGTTGATGTCCGGCAGGTACTCGGAGGTGATCTGCCCCACGCTGTCGGACATGTGCGCGTGGTCCGTGAGTCGCTTCGGGTCCTCCGAGATCGAGGCGACGAGGTCCGACATGAGGGTGGCCTGACCCTCGTTGTGCGGCTCCGTGTACTGGGTGGGCATTTCGCCCGCCGGATGGCCGGTCGTGGCCGCCTCCAGGGCCAGCGCCATGTTGTTGCGGCCGGCGATGCTCTCGTCGCCCTTGTTGGTTCGGTCCTCGGGCCAGTCCCGCTCCTCGAAGAGGTAGTCGAAGTTGCTGAGTTCCCTCTTCTCGTTCTTGCCGTTGCCGTCGGCGTCCTCTTCGAACTCGTGGTCCTCGTCCTTCGTGACGAAGTCGGCGTTGAAGAACTCCGTGGCGGCGTCGGGACTGTTCGAAAGGGCCTTCATGAAGCCCGTCATCGGGTCGGACCCCGAGTCCGATCCTGTCCGGTTCAGCAGGGGGTCCATGCCCATGTGCTGCCAAGCCAGCGGAGGGTGGCTCCCGTTGTCCGTGAGCTTCTTCTCCGTCTCGATCAGCTTGGTGCCGTAGCTGTTGAGGAACTGGTCGTCGAAGTCGCCCCAGCGCATGAGGTTGCTCATGACCTGGAAGCCCATGGTGGGGCTGTTCTTGGAGATGGGCTGGTCACCGAGGTTGACCATGTCGCCCTTCCACCTCCACATCTCCGGACTGTCCGCCTGCGTCGCCGTGGCGAGGGTGAGACTCAGGTGCTTCTGCAGGTCCCCGTACTGCTCCACACGCTGGGAACCCAACTCGTAGGCGAGATGGGGGTTGTTGATGCCCGCCCAGAAGTTCAGCGTGCCCTGCGCCCCGAGCGTGGTGGCGAAGTGCTCGGCGAACAGCTCGTCACCGGAGTACTTCTTCAGCCCGGCATTGAGTGTGTCGAAGTCCGCCGGGGTGAGGTCCTCCGGCTTCTTCTTCGCCAGGGCGGCGAGCTTCTCCGCCTCCTTCAGCGCGGTGTCCGCCGTGTCGCGGTCCTTGTACTTCGCGTCGGAGAAGCCGTAGTCCGTAAGGTCCACCAACGCCTTGAGCGTTTTCGACGCGGAGTTGTCGATCTCCGTGGCCTGGTTCAGGATGCCCTGCAGTTCTTCACGGAGACCGGTGACGTCCTGCTCTCCGTTGGGGGCCTTCTTGTCGGGGTTCTCCCGTACGGTGAAGCCTCCACCGTTCGCGGTGACCGTCAGGTTCTTGCCCCGGCCCCGCTCGATGGCCTCCTTGAGCAGGCGCTGCTGCGTCTTCAGCTCGTCGCGTGTGTCCCGCAGGATGTTGTGGATCGACGTTGCCTGGGTATGCGCGTCGCCGAATTCACCGGCGGACTTGATTATGAACTCCCGGGAGACTGTCGCGTTGTAGCCTGCCCAGTTCGCCTTGAGCGCCTTGCCCTGCAGGCCGTCCTTGGCGTCCGTCTCGAGCGTCTTCAGTTTGGTGAGCATGCTCGACCAGTCGGTCACCAGGTCGTCGAGCAGCGCGAATTTCGCGGAGTGAAGGTCTTCGAAGTCCATCAGTCGTCCCTAGCCCCTAGTCCTTCTTTTCCTTCTCGCCGTAGATCGGGTTCTTCTCTCCCGGCGGGGCGTACGACTCGTCGAATCCCTTGTCGAGGGTGTGGATGCTGCTCACATGACGCTCGATGAAGATTTCATCGCCGGCGTGCGCGTTCTTTGTGAAGTCCATGTGGTTCGAGATCAGCGCACAGGCATCCATCAGCGAACCGAGTTGCTTCTCCCAGCGCGAGGAGACGTGCGTCAAGGCGCCGCCGAGAGCGAAGCCCTGGCTCGCCAGGTCGCTGCCGGTGGAGTAGGTGTCCGCGACACGCGCTTCCTTCCACAGCCGGTTGTACAGCTTGAACGCCTCGTCCCCGATGGCCGCCAGATCCTTCTGATGGACCTGGAGGTCTCCTGTCGGGCTGCCGGCATTGGGCCGGTCCTCCTCCGGCAAGCCGTTCAGCTGCATCTGCGTCGACGACTGCTGATCAGCCGCCTGTGTCTTGAGCTGTTCCCACTCGTCCCAGGCCATATCTTCGCCTTTCCCCTCGTGGGTCGGCTGCCGGAACGGCACCCGACAAGGCCTTCTTGTCACTCTTCCGTGCAAGTCCCGTCCGCGGCCTCCGCCCGCAGATCGAAGTGGACAGGTCCCATGTGGTCCGGGACCGGCTGGTCGGGGGAGGGTTTGGCCGTCACCGTCAGGCAGACGGTGGTGTCCTCACCGCTCACGTCGTAGCGCTCCTCATTGCCGTCCGGCTTCAGCGGTCCCGAACTCCATGCGAGCCAGGCCGTGGGGTCGTCCTCCTCCGGGCCGCGGAGTTCGGGATCGATGTACGCGCCCCAGGTGCCGCCCTCCTCGGTGCTCAGCACCGAGGCCTTCGTCGTGCCGTCCAGCGTCTGCGCGACCGACCGGACCCGTTCGACCAGCTCGTCGTGGTCGACCCCGTCCGGTGTGACGAGGCGGTACATGTCGAACGAACTCCAGAGGGCCATGGCCGCGACCGCGAAGCACAGCACGCGGTGGACGACGAAGCCGGCGTCGGACGGTTCGTGAGCCGCCGGATCGGCGTACCGCCGGGCCTGGAACCGCCACCAGATCGCCCGGTGGTTCGCCAGCCCCAGGGCCACGAACCCCAGACCGAACACCGCCATGAACACGGCCAGTGCTGTCATGGCGCTTGCCTTGTCGCACGTGCCCGTGGCGTCGGAAAACCGTTCGCAGCCGGGGCTGCGGGGCGCGGCCGGGCGCTCACTCCACGTCTCCCAGCCACCCCGTCTGCACCAGCGGCTTGCCCCTCTGCCGGGAGAGGAAGAAGCCCCGGCCCGCCGGCATCGGCCGCATCCGCGCGCCGAGCACCTCGCCCTCGTGCGGGTCGCCCGAGAGCAGCACACCCTGTGCGCCCAGCTCCGTCATCCGCTGCATGAAGGGCTCGTACGCGGAGCGGCTCGCGCCCGCGCTGTTGCGGGCGATGATGAAGCGGACCCCGACGTCGCGCGCGAACGGCAGATGTTCCGTGAGCCTGGCCAGCGGGTTGCCGCTCGACGTGGACACCAGGTCGTAGTCGTCGACCACCACGTAGACGCAGGGGCCCTGCCACCAGCTCCGGTCGCGCAGCTGCTGGGCGGTGACGTCCGCGGAGGGCGTGCGGCGCTGCATCAGCTCCGCGAGCGCGTCCACGTGATGTTCCATGTTGTTGGACATGGGGACGTACTCCGCCAGGTGAGTGGCGGGAGTGACGTCGAGCAGCGCGCGCCGGTTGTCGATCACGAAGAACTTGGCGGCGTTCCCGTCGTGCCTCTCCGTCAACTGCTTGATGAGAAGCCGCAGAAGGTTCGACTTGCCGGACTCGCTCTCACCGAACACCAGCAGGAACGGGTCGCGCTCGAAGTTGACGAAGACCGGTTCGAGGTTGTCCTCGTCGATGGCGAACGCCACGCCGCGCCGCGGCTCCGCGAACCCTGCGGGAAGGCTCTGCGCCGGCAGTTCGCGGGGCAGCAGCCGTACCTTCGGGGCGGCCGGGCCGGTCCAGTGGCGGTTGATCTCCTGCCCCATCGCGGCCGTGGCCTCGGAAAGGTCGCTGTCGGAGTTGATGCTGTCGATGCGCGGCACAGCCGCCATGAAGTGCAGCTTCTCGGGAGTCAGACCACGACCCGGCACTCCGCTCGGGACGTTGACGGCGATCTTGCGGTCCACCTCCGAGTCCATGGTGTCGCCCAGGCGCAGCTCGAGCCGGTTCATCAGGTGGTCCTTGATGTTGGAGCGGACCTCCATCGAACGGGACGCGGTGAGGATCACGTGGATGCCGTAGCCGAGGCCGCGTGCCGCCATGTCGACCACGGCCGACTCGAGAGCCTCGTAGTCCGCACGGAAGTTGCCCCAGCCGTCGATGACCAGGAAGACGTCGCCGTGGGGCTGGTCCTCGAGGGAGATGTCACCGCGTGCCCGCAGCCTGCGGTACGTGGCGATGGAGTCGATGCCCGCACTGCGGAAGTACTCCTCGCGGCGCGCCATGATGCCGAACACCTCGGCGACGGTGCGCCGCACCTTCTCCGGGTCGAGGCGCGACGCCACCCCGCCGACGTGCGGCAGCTCCGCGATCGCGGACAGGCTGCCGCCGCCGAAGTCCAGCCCGTAGAACTGGACCTCCTGCGGGGTGTGGGTCAGTGCGAAGCCCGCGACGAGAGTACGGAGCAGCGTCGACTTGCCCGACTGCGGACCGCCGACGATCTGCATATGGCCGGCCGCACCGGAGAAGTCCCGGTACAGGGTGTCCCGGCGCTGCTCGAAAGGCTTGTCGACCACGCCCAGCGGTACGACGAGCCGCCCCGCGCCCTCGTAGCCGGGCTGGGTGAGGCCCCGGCCCGCCACCCCGCTGAGCCCGGGCAGGAGCTCGTCCAGCGACGGCGGGTTGTCCAGCGGCGGCAGCCATACCTGGTGGGCCTCCGCGCCGCGGCCCTCCAGCTTGCGGACGATCACGTCGAGGACGGTGTCGGCCAGGGCGTCGTCCCCCGGCGTGCGCGCGTCGGGGACCCGCCCCTGTGTGGCCGGCTCGATGTAACGGACCGGCACGGGCGCCGCGGTGAACGGCACCGGCCTGCGGTCGACCGGCAGCGAGCCCCCGGCGTTCGCGCCGCGGTGGGCGTTGGAGCGGTAGACACCGGAGACGTAGGCCGCCTTGAACCGGACCATCTCGTCCGTTCCGTACTTCAGGAAGCCCGAGCCGGGGACGTTGGGCAGGGTGTACGCGTCCGGCACGCCGATCGCGGCGCGTGACTCCGCCGCGGAGAACGTGCGCAGGCCGACTCGGTACGAAAGATAGGTCTCCAGGCCGCGCAGCCGGCCCTCCTCGAGGCGCTGCGAGGCGAGCAGCAGGTGAACGCCCAGCGACCGGCCGATGCGGCCGATCTGCACGAACATCTCGATGAAGTCGGGCTTGGCGGTGAGCAGTTCACTGAACTCGTCGATGACGAGGACCAGAGAGGGGATGGGCTGCAGAGCGGCGCCCGCGGCACGCGCCTTCTCGTAGTCGTGGATGTTGGCGTAGTTGCCCGCGTCGCGGAGCATCTCCTGCCGCCGGTTGAGTTCGCCACGGATCGAGTCGCCCATGCGGTCGACCAGCGTCAGGTCGTCCGCGAGGTTGGTGATCACGGCTGCGACGTGCGGCATCTGTGACATGCCGGCGAAGGTGGCGCCACCCTTGAAGTCCGCGAGTACGAAGTTGAGCGTCTCCGACGAGTGCGTCACGGCAAGGCCGAGGACGAGGGTGCGCAGCAGTTCCGACTTGCCGGAACCGGTGGCGCCCACGCACAGCCCGTGCGGGCCCATGCCTTCCTGGGCCGCCTCCTTGAGGTCGAGCATGACCGGCATGCCGTCCTCGCCGACGCCGATCGGCACACGGAGCCGCTCCGACTGCGAGCGGGGGCGCCAGGTGCGGCTGACGTCGACGGAGGCGGCGTCGCCGAGGTTCAGGAGATCGGTGAACTCGAGGTTGGCCAGCAGGGGCTCGTCGTCGTCCCCGCCGGTGGCCACGCGCAGCGGAGCGAGTTGGCGGGCGAGTGCTTCCGCTGCTTCGAGACTCAGCCGGTCGGGGGAGCCGTCGTAGACGTGGCCGTGGCCGGACACCAGTTGCAGGGAGTCGGGGTGGGCGACCACGGACAGGCCGCCGCGTGATCCGGTGAGTTCCCCGGGCACGACCTCGATGAGAGTGACCCCCTGAAGGCCCTCGGCCGCGGCGAGCGCCGACATGGCCGGGACCGACTGGCCGTCGAGCACGACGACGATGTGGGGCTGGTCCAGGAGCGGGTGGTTGCCCCCCTGGAAGCGGGGGCGGCCCTCCAGACGCGCCGCGAGCATGTCCTGCAGGTCGCGTGAGTCGGTGGTGATGAATCGCCTGCTTCCGGCGCCGTCCCCCGGTCCGGGCGCCTGGACGTGCGGCAGCCACTTCGCCCATTCCCAGTGCGAGGCCTCGCTGCGGCCCGCCGCGATGGCGATGACCAGGTCTTCGGGGGAGTGCAGCGAGGCGAGCGAGCCGATCATCGATCGCGTGACCGACCGAACGGACTCCGCCTCGCCGCTGACCGTCAGGTGGTAGAAGGCACGCAGCGACACGGCCATCGGCAGGCCGTCCAGGGTGCTGTGCGCCGAGAGGAACTGCTGCATCGCGCCCGCCGTGAGCGGTTCCAAGTCGTCGACCGGCGCGGTCTCGGCGGCGATCAGCGGGGTGGCGAGTTGCTGACTGCCGAGGCCGATGCGCACCTGCGCGAAGTCGTCATCGGCGATACGGCGTTCCCACACGCGGCTTCCCTCGGCGACGAGGGCCCACAACTGCTCGGGGGACGGATGCAGATAGAACTGGGCGTCCCGCTGGAGGTGCGCGGTCTTCAGCACGTTGCGGCGGGTCTGGTTCAGATACTTCAGGTAGTCACGCCGCAGGTCCGCGAGCTGGCCCTGCGTACCGCGCCGGTAACGGACCAGCATGGCGATGGCCATGGCGACCGTCGACGCGATCATCACCATGCCCATGATCCGCATGATCGGATTCGGAGTCATGAAGAAGAAGACGACAGAACCGCCCATACCGAGCATCGGCAGCAGCTGCATCAGTGCGCCCTCCTGCTGACCCCGCGGCAGCTCGGGCGGGGGTTGCAGTTGCACCTGCTCGCCGGGCACTTCGGACGGCAGGGCCCGTGGTGGGCGCTTGACGACGATCTGACTCACAGCTCACCAATTCCCTTGCCGGACGGAAATGTTCCTATCGGCGCCCCCGTGGCGACGGGTTCCATCCGCGGGGAGGGATCCTACTTGCGTAGGGGCTGACGGGTGGGCGGTAGGGTGGCGCGATGTGTTTGCGTATCGATGAACTACCGCAAAAAATGGTTCATTCGGAGCGCAATGCCAGTGCCTGCGATCCGACTGCCTGGCCTACGATCCGTACGATTCACCTCCCAGGCCCAGGATCGACGAGAACCACGAGGGGAAGCAGCAGGTGAGTATGACGGCCCCAGCCGCGGCCACCGGAAACGGCCAGCCCGCTCCCGCGGCTCCGTCCGGCGGCGGAACCGGTTTCTGCCGGGTCACGGTCGTCGCACCGGACGGTCGCGTCGACGTGGCGTTGCCCGAGGACATTCCTGTCGCCGACCTCTACCCGGAGATCCTGCGTCTTTCCGGGCAGAGCCCCGCGCCGGGCGCCCCCGTCGGATACCACCTCGTGCGTCGCGACGGCAGTGTGCTGGAAGGGTCCCGCTCGCTGGCCGCCCAGCGCATCCTCGACGGTGAGCTGCTGTCCCTGCGTCCCTTCTCCGAGTCCCTGCCGCCGGCTGTCTTCGACGATGTCGCGGATGCCGTGGCGTCCGCCGTCGCCCGCGACCGGACACTGTGGACCGACGGTCTGATGCGTGCCTCCGGCCTGGTCGGCGGGTCGGTGCTGCTGGCGCTGCTGGCCTTCGTGCTGTGGACGGCCGACCCCCGGCACGACATGCACGGGCTGCCCGGCATCCTGGCCGCCGTCGCCGGTGTCCTGCTGCTGGCGCTCGCGGGGGTACGGGCCCGGGTCTACGACGACCGCGGCTCGGCCGTCGCCCTCGGCGCCGGTGCCATGGCGAACGCGGCTGTCGCGGGAGCGGGGCTCCTCCCGCTCGCCGAGGGCCAGGGCATCGGGAAGCTGCAGTTCCTGCTCGCGTGCGCGGCGGTCCTGGTCGTCTCCGTGATCCTCATGATCGTCTCGCCCGGCGGGGACGGACCCTTCGTGGCATTCGTCTTCGCGTCCGCCGTCGGGCTGCTGGTGACCTTCATTGCGATCATGACGGGGATGACCCCGAGCGAGACGGCCGCGGTGTGCGCGCCGCTGTCCGTGGGCGCACTCGCCTTCCTGCCCGGTCTGTCGACCCGCTTCGCCCGGCTTCCCATCGGTTTCGAACCGCCCCGGACGTCGGTCGGTGACTACGGGGACGATCCGACGCCCCCGGGGCCCGTCGACGCCCGGCGTATCGCCGCCCAGGCCCGGCGCGGCCACGAGCTGCTGCTCGGCCTCGTGGGCGGCTGCGCGCTCGTGGCCGTGGGCTCCGCCGCGGTGCTCGGCTTCTCCGACGATGTCTGGGGCCAGCTGCTGGCACTGGCCACCGGCGTCGCCATGCTGATGCGGGCCCACCTGTTCCGCTACACGACCCAGGTCGGCTGCGCTCTCGCGGCCGGGCTCGGCGCGCTCGTGCTGCTCGGACTGGGCCTCACGCTGAACCCGCCGACAGCCCTGTTCCGCGATGCGCTCGGAGGCGACTCCGCGGCGCTCGACATCCGTACGGTCTGGCTCACCGCCGCGATCGCCGGGGTCGCCGCGCTGATGGTCGCGATCGGGCTGATCGTGCCGCGCAAGGGGGTCACCCCGTTCTGGGGGCGCTTCCTGGAGATCGCGGAGACCGTTGTGCTGCTGACGCTCGTGCCGCTGTGTCTCGCCGTCTTCGACGTCTACCACTCCATCCGTGCGCTGACGTCTTAAACGGACTGGTACGCTGTGTGACGGCCGTCTGTGTACGCGCCCCGGAATACCGGGTGCAGCGCCCATCGGCCTTCGCCTCCGAGTCACGGAAGCTCCCCTGAGACAGAGACCAGGGGCACTCGCGGGCGCATCGAACACCATGAGGAGTACCGAGTGTCTCTCGACGCCGCTACGAAGAAGCAGATCATCGACGAGTTCGGCACCAAGGAGGGCGACACCGGCTCCCCCGAGGTCCAGGTCGCGATGCTCTCCCGCCGCATCTCGGACCTGACCGAGCACCTCAAGACCCACAAGCACGACCACCACTCCCGTCGTGGTCTGCTGATCCTGGTCGGCCAGCGCCGCCGGCTGCTGCAGTACCTGGCCAAGAAGGACATCCAGCGCTTCCGTGCGCTGGTCGACCGGCTCGGTATCCGCCGCGGTGCGGCCGGCGCCAAGTAAGTCGCCGTGAAGGGAGCGGTTCCCGCGCTGACGGGGCCGCTCCCTTTGCTGTACTCGCCGCACGCACGCTGCCTGCCGTGCCCGGCGTACCTGCGCACGTGCTGCTGTACGTGCGCGATGTGCCGGACGCCAATTAGTCTGGTCACACAACGACACACCTCATGAGCGAGAAGCCGCCTCCTCGCCGCCGGTCCTCGGTAGTGGCCCCCGGACATCATCCCCGGGTGCTTCGATCGAAGACCGGCCCGCACCCAAGGCGCTTCTCCTCCACCACCGTCCCCGGCCACACGGGCCGGCGGACGAAAAGACGAACACGTAGGAGAAACCCATAGTGGAGAACGAGACCCACTACGCCGAGGCCGTCATCGACAACGGCACCTTCGGCACCCGCACCATCCGCTTCGAGACGGGCCGCCTGGCCAAGCAGGCCGCCGGCTCCGCCGTGGCGTACCTGGACGACGACACCATGGTGCTGTCGGCCACCACCGCCTCCAAGAAGCCCAAGGACCAGCTCGACTTCTTCCCGCTCACGGTGGACGTCGAGGAGCGGATGTACGCAGCCGGCAAGATCCCCGGCTCCTTCTTCCGCCGTGAGGGCCGGCCCTCCGAGGACGCGATCCTCACCTGCCGCCTGATCGACCGGCCGCTGCGCCCGTCCTTCAAGAAGGGCCTGCGCAACGAGATCCAGATCGTCGAGACGATCATGGCTCTCAACCCCGACCACCTGTACGACGTGGTCGCCATCAACGCCGCCTCCTGCTCCACGCAGCTGGCCGGCCTGCCCTTCTCCGGCCCGATCGGCGGCACCCGTGTCGCGCTGATCCGCGGCCAGTGGGTCGCCTTCCCGACGCACACCGAGCTCGAGGACGCCGTCTTCGACATGGTGGTCGCCGGCCGCGTCCTGGAGGACGGCGACGTCGCGATCATGATGGTCGAGGCCGAGGCCACCGAGAAGACGATCGAGCTCGTCAAGGGCGGCGCGGAAGCGCCGACCGAGGAGGTCGTCGCCGCCGGTCTCGAGGCCGCGAAGCCCTTCATCAAGGTCCTGTGCAAGGCACAGTCGGACCTCGCCGCCAAGGCCGCCAAGCCCACCGGCGAGTTCCCGGTCTACCTCGACTACCAGGACGACGTCCTGGAGGCGCTCACCGCCGCCGTCAAGAGCGAGCTGGCCCAGGCGCTCACGATCGCCGGCAAGCAGGAGCGCGAGACCGAGCTCGACCGCATCAAGGAGCTCGCCGCCGAGAAGCTCCTCCCGGCCTTCGAAGGCCGCGAGAAGGAGATCTCGGGCGCCTACCGCGCGCTGACCAAGAAGCTGGTCCGCGAGCGCATCATCAAGGACAAGGTCCGCATCGACGGCCGCGGCATCACGGACATCCGTACGCTCGCCGCCGAGGTCGAGGCCATCCCGCGCGTGCACGGCTCCGCGCTGTTCGAGCGTGGCGAGACGCAGATCCTGGGCGTCACCACCCTGAACATGCTGCGCATGGAGCAGCAGCTGGACACCCTCTCCCCGGTGACCCGCAAGCGCTACATGCACAACTACAACTTCCCGCCGTACTCCGTCGGTGAGACCGGCCGCGTGGGCTCGCCCAAGCGCCGCGAGATCGGCCACGGCGCGCTCGCCGAGCGCGCCATCGTGCCGGTGCTGCCGACGCGCGAGGAGTTCCCGTACGCGATCCGCCAGGTGTCCGAGGCGCTGGGCTCCAACGGCTCGACGTCCATGGGCTCGGTCTGCGCCTCCACCATGTCGCTGCTGAACGCCGGTGTGCCGCTGAAGGCCCCCGTCGCCGGCATCGCCATGGGTCTGATCTCCGAGGAGGTCGACGGCCAGACGCACTACGTCGCCCTCACCGACATCCTCGGTGCCGAGGACGCGTTCGGCGACATGGACTTCAAGGTCGCCGGTACGAAGACCTTCGTCACCGCGCTCCAGCTCGACACCAAGCTCGACGGCATCCCCGCCTCGGTTCTGGCCGCCGCGCTGAAGCAGGCCCGTGACGCCCGCCTCCACATCCTCGACGTGATGAACGAGGCGATCGACGTTCCGGACGAGATGTCCCCGAACGCCCCGCGGATCATCACCGTCAAGATCCCGGTGGACAAGATCGGTGAAGTCATCGGCCCCAAGGGCAAGATGATCAACCAGATCCAGGAGGACACCGGCGCCGACATCACGATCGAGGACGACGGCACCATCTACATCGGTGCCGCCGACGGTCCGGCCGCCGAGGCCGCCCGCGCCACGATCAACGGCATCGCCAACCCGACCATGCCGGAGGTCGGCGAGCGCTACCTGGGCACCGTCGTGAAGACGACGACCTTCGGTGCGTTCGTGTCCCTGCTCCCGGGCAAGGACGGCCTGCTGCACATCTCGCAGATCCGCAAGCTCGCCGGCGGCAAGCGCGTGGAGAACGTCGAGGACGTGCTCGCCGTGGGCTCCAAGGTCCAGGTCGAGATCGCCGAGATCGACTCGCGCGGCAAGCTCTCCCTCATCCCCGTGGTCGAGGGCGAAGAGGGCGACGAGACGAAGGACGACGCTGCCAAGTGACGTCCCGCAGTTCGCAGGCGACGGCCCGCACCTCCTCGGAGGCGCGGGCCGTCGCCCGTACCCAAACACTCCTCAAGGGCAAGGACGGCATCGGCACCGTCCGGCGCACCACCCTCCCCGGTGGGCTGCGCGTCGTCACAGAGACCCTGCCCTCCGTACGTTCCGCCACCTTCGGCATCTGGGCGAACGTCGGTTCACGCGACGAGACGCCGTCGCTCGGCGGCGCGACGCACTACCTCGAGCACCTGCTGTTCAAGGGCACGAAGAAGCGTTCCGCGCTCGACATCTCCGCCGCCCTCGACGCGGTCGGCGGCGAGATGAACGCCTTCACCGCCAAGGAGTACACCTGCTACTACGCACGTGTGCTCGACACCGACCTGCCGCTGGCCATCGACGTGGTCTGCGACATGCTCACCGGCTCACTGATCCTTCAGGAGGACGTCGACGCCGAGCGCGGCGTCATCCTCGAAGAGATCGCGATGACCGAGGACGACCCCGGCGACTGCGTGCACGACCTGTTCGCGCACACCATGTTCGGCGACACGCCCCTGGGCCGCCCGGTCCTCGGCACCGTCGACACGGTGAACGCGCTGACCGCCGACCGCGTCCGGCGCTTCTACAAGAAGCACTACGACCCGACGCACCTCGTCGTCGCTGCGGCCGGCAACATCGACCACGCCACGGTCGTACGCCAGGTCCGCCGCGCCTTCGAGAAGGCCGGCGCCCTGTCCCGTACGGACGCCGTCCCCACGCCGCCCCGCGACGGGAGCCGCGCGCTGCGCACGGCGGGCAAGGTCGATCTGCTCAGCCGCAGGACCGAGCAGGCCCACGTGGTGCTCGGCATGCCGGGCCTCGCCCGCACCGACGACCGCCGCTGGGCGCTCGGCGTACTGAACACGGCCCTCGGCGGCGGCATGTCCTCGCGCCTCTTCCAGGAGGTCCGGGAGAAGCGCGGCCTCGCCTACAGCGTGTACTCGTACACCTCGGGCTTCGCCGACACCGGCCTGTTCGGTGTGTATGCGGGCTGCCGGCCCAGCCAGGTCCACGACGTGCTCAAGATCTGCCGCGGCGAGCTCGACCGGGTGGCCTCGGAAGGGCTGCCCGACGAGGAGATCGGCCGTGCGATCGGCCAGCTCTCCGGCTCCACGGTCCTCGGCCTGGAGGACACGGGTGCGCTGATGAACCGCATCGGCAAGAGCGAGCTGTGCTGGGGCTCCCAGATGTCGGTCGACGAGATGCTCGCCCGGATATCGGCGGTCACCCCCGACGAGGTACGCGAGGTGGCCGCGGACGTACTGGGACAGCGCCCGTCGCTGTCGGTCATCGGCCCGCTCAAGGACAAGCAGGCGGACCGCCTCCACGAAGCGGTCTCCTAACCCCCGTAAGGAAACGAAGCGATGAGCAAGCTGCGTGTGGCCGTCCTCGGCGCCAAGGGCCGTATCGGCTCCGAGGCCGTACGAGCGGTCGAGGCCGCCGAGGACATGGAGCTCGTCGCGGCGCTCGGCCGCGGCGACACGCTGGACACCCTCGTGGAGTCCGGCACCCAGGTCGTCGTCGAGCTGACCACCCCGGCGTCCGTCATGGACAACCTGGACTTCTGCGTACGCCACGGCATGCACGCGGTCGTCGGGACGACGGGCTGGACCGACGACCGGCTCGCGCAGCTGAACACCGCGCTCTCGGCCTCTCCCGGGACCGGTGTGCTGATCGCGCCCAACTTCTCCATCGGCGCGGTCCTCACCATGAAGTTCGCCCAGCAGGCCGCTCGTTACTACGAGTCGGTCGAGGTCGTCGAGCTGCACCACCCGAACAAGGCGGACGCCCCCTCCGGCACCGCCACGCGCACGGCGCAGCTCATCGCGGCCGCCCGCGCGGAAGCCGGCTGCGCGCCGCAGCCCGACGCGACGGTCACCGCCCTGGACGGCGCGCGCGGCGCGGACGTCGACGGGGTCCCGGTGCACGCGGTGCGGCTGCGCGGCCTGCTGGCCCACCAGGAGGTCCTGCTCGGCGGTGAGGGCGAGACGCTCACGATCCGCCACGATTCCCTGCACCACAGCAGCTTCATGCCGGGCATCCTGCTCGGTGTCCGCCGTGTGGTGTCCGCTCCCGGCCTCACGTTCGGCCTGGAGAACTTCCTCGACCTCGGCTGAGGCGGACCATGCGCGCAAAGATCACATACTTCGTCACGGCTGCCGTCCTGGTCGTCTACTTCGTCCTGGTCGGCAGCCGGGGCGTGATGCTGCTCAAGCAGGGCACCGCGCTGACGGTCACGTTCGGGGTCGCGGTGCTGATCCTGCCGGTGATCGGTGTCTGGTTCCTGTGGAAGAACACCCAGTTCGTCAGCCGGGCCAACCGGCTGGCGGTGGAACTGGAGGCGGAGGGCGGGCTGCCGGTCGACGAGCTCGTCCGGACGCCGGGCGGCCGTATCGACCGCGAGTCGGCGGATGCCGTGTTCGCGAAGCGGCGTGCCGAGACGGAGGATTCCCCCGACGACTGGCGCTGCTGGTTCCGACTGGCCGTCGCCTATCACGACGCGCGTGACACCCCGCGGGCCCGGAGGGCGATGCAGCGGGCGATCGCCCTGCACGACGGCAGGCCGGTCCCGAGCTGACGCGCGACTGATCCGGCGCGCCTGGGCAGAGCGCGCTCCGGGCCGGCCGGGACGTCGCCGGCTCATGGCGCTCCGGGGACGTCGGTCAGGCGGTGCGGTACTCGGCGCCCCACGCCTCGATCGTGTCCGCGGCGCGGTCGAAGGCCTCGGGGCGCGACAGGAAGTCCGCGTTGTGGTCCGTGAGCAGTATGAGCAGCTCGCCCTGGCGGCCCACCACCAGCGCCTGCCCCTGCACCGTCCGGGGCAGACCCAGCCAGCGCACCGGCTGCTGCACCGTGCGCAGCTCCGAGGTACGACGCCACTGCACCGTGCTGGTCCTGAAGAAGGCCACGCGCCGAAGGCCGTTCCGGCTGACCCAGACGCCCATGCGCAGCAGCCTCAGGGCCGCCCCGATCACGCCGAGACCGAGCAGGAAGCACGACCCGGCAGCGGGCAGCGCGCCGGCGAAGGCGATGATCATCCCCGCGATCAGCACGAACGAGGCGAGCAGCAGCAGCAGGGCTGCGACCCCGACGCGCCACGGCCCGGGGCGGTACGGTCGCCGCCACTGGTCGTGATCGTCGAAAGGCAGCGCGACGTCGTCCGTTTGCGTGTCAAAAGCACGGTCGGCCGTCAGAAAGGGCAGGGGCACGACGGATCCTCACTCACCAGCACACTCGATTGGGCTGTGCCCGGGTGAGGCTACCGAGGCCGCTCGGCGCCGACCACCCCAGGGTGGGCCATGGGGGTGCCACCCGCGCCGACGGACGGCGCGTGGTGGCGCGCAGGGGGAGGGGGAAGTCAGCGGCCCTGGGAGGCTTCGGACTTCTGGGAATGTGCCGGAGTCCGGTCCGTCTCCAGAGCGGGAAGCCCGAAGAGCAGGGACCCGACCAGTCCGCCCACGACGGTCAGCCCGACGAGCACCCGGCCCGCGAGCTGTGAGCGGCTGGGACGGACGCGCGGCGGCGGAGTGACGTTACTGCGGAAGGCATCGGCCTCGGCGACGAATGCGAAGGGGACGGCTTCCCGCCGGTGGAACATCGGTGACTCTCCAAGCAACTCGTGAGGGACGCTGTGCGGTTGGCCGCTGCGCTGCGGTCCAGGCGCGGCCGGTCGCTCGCGGCTGGACCTGTGCGATTCGGCACGGCCACTGGTACAGACGAACGCGAGCGTCATTCGGTGCCCGAATTCCCCGAATTGACCGGACGACACCTGGAGTGGCTGCTCGGCTGCCGTGGTCGGCGCTGTCGGTGCCGCGCCGTAGAGTGGGCGCCGCCCCGAGCGATGCACATGGAAGGACCCCGCCGGTGAGTGAGACCCCCGCAGAGATGGCCGAGCCCAGCTTCCGCAGCGATGTGACCGTCGAACTGGTGAAGCACACCGCCGGAGACTCCGACGTGCTGTGGGCCGCCCGCGTCTCCACCGCGGGTGAGCAGTCGCTCGAGGAGCTCTCGAAGGACCCCGAGCGGTCCAAGGGGCTGATCAACTACCTGATGCGGGACCGGCACGGCAGCCCCTTCGAGCACAACTCGATGACCTTCTTCATCAGTGCCCCGATCTTCGTCTTCCGCGAGTTCATGCGGCACCGTGCCGGCTGGTCGTACAACGAGGAGTCGGGCCGCTACCGCCGCCTGGAGCCGGTCTTCTACATCCCGGACGCCGAGCGGAAGCTCGTGCAGGAGGGCCGCCCCGGCAAGTACGTCTTCGTCGAGGGCACCCAGGCCCAGCAGGAGCTGACCGGCCGCGTGATGGCCGACTCGTACCGCCAGGCGTACGAGGCGTACGTGGAGATGCTCGACGCCGGCGTCGCCCGCGAGGTGGCCCGTTCCGTCCTCCCCGTCGGCATGTACTCGTCGATGTACGCGACGTGCAACGCCCGGTCGCTGATGCACTTCCTCGGTCTGCGCACCCAGCACGAGCAGGCGAAGGTGCCGTCCTTCCCCCAACGTGAGATCGAGATGGTCGGCGAAAAGATGGAGCAGCACTGGGCGAAGCTCATGCCGCTCACGTACGCCGCGTTCAATGCCAACGGGCGGATCGCCCCATAGGGCAGGGCACGGACATATCGGGCCCGGCAGGGCACAGATGTACGGCAGGCGCGGCGAAGTGTCCGTATTGCGGCGTTTCGAGAAGTTCATCTAGGCTGATCAAACGGACCCGGCACTGCTTGAACCCCCGAGCAGGCAGTGCCGGGCTCCGCATGCCACGTCGTACGTCACGTCCCCCAAGGGGACCCCCGGCGCTGAGCAGCGAGTAGCGTGTTACCCATGGCTCCGATCTCCACTCCGCAGACCCCCTTCGGGCGGGTCCTCACCGCCATGGTCACGCCCTTCACGGCGGACGGCGCACTTGATGTCGCAGGCGCCCAGCAGCTGGCCGGCCATCTGGTGGACGCAGGCAACGACGGCCTGATCGTCAACGGCACCACCGGCGAGTCGCCCACCACCAGCGACGCGGAGAAAGACCAGCTCGTACGGGCAGTACTGGAAGCGGTCGGAGACCGGGCCCACGTCGTCGCCGGAATCGGCACCAACGACACCCGCCACAGTGTCGAGCTCGCCCGCGCCGCCGAGCGCGCCGGCGCGCACGGCCTGCTCGCGGTGACCCCGTACTACAACAAGCCCCCTCAGGAGGGCCTGCTCCGCCACTTCACGGCCATCGCCGACGCGACCGGGCTGCCCGTGATGCTCTACGACATCCCCGGCCGCAGCGGCGTGCCGATCGACACCGAGACGATCGTCCGCCTGGCCGACCACCCGCGGGTCGTCGCCAACAAGGACGCCAAGGGCGACCTCGGCCGCGCCAGCTGGGCCATCGCCCGCAGCGGTCTCGCCTGGTACTCCGGCGACGACATGCTCAACCTGCCGCTGCTCTCCGTCGGCGCCTGCGGCTTCGTCTCCGTCGTGGGCCACGTCGTCACCCCGGAGCTGCGCGCCCTGCTGGACGCCTACCGGGGCGGAGACGTCCAGAAGGCGACCGAGATCCACCAGAAGCTGCTTCCGGTGTTCACCGGCATGTTCCGCACCCAGGGCGTCATCACCACCAAGGCGGCACTGACCCTCCAGGGCCTGCCCGCCGGCCCGCTGCGGCTGCCGCTCGTCGAGCTCTCTCCGGAGGAAACCGCGCAGCTCAAGCTCGACCTCGCGGCCGGTGGGGTACAGCTCTGAATCGGACTTCACAACTGAATAAGCGAAGCCCGGCCGACGCGACACGGGCCGACCCGCAGCGGTCGGCCGACGGACCCGGCCGGAACAGACAACAGCAAGTGCACGAATGTCATGTACGCCACGTGCCTCACCGGCAGGTGGCGTACATGGTGAGGAGAGTCTTTTGAGTCATCCGCATCCTGAACTCGGCGCGCCGCCCAAGCTGGCGAAGGGCGGCCTGCGCGTCACTCCGCTCGGCGGTCTCGGTGAGATCGGCCGGAACATGACCGTCTTCGAATACGACGGCCGGCTGCTCATCGTCGACTGCGGTGTCCTCTTCCCCGAGGAGGAGCAGCCCGGGATCGACCTGATCCTTCCGGACTTCACCACCATCAGGGACCGCCTCGACGACATCGACGGCATCGTGCTCACGCACGGCCACGAGGACCACATCGGTGGCGTCCCGTTCCTGCTCCGCCTGAAGCCGGACATCCCGCTGATCGGCTCAAAGCTGACCCTCGCCCTGATCGAGGCCAAGCTCCAGGAGCACCGGATCCGCCCGTACACGCTCGAGGTCACCGAAGGCCACCGCGAGCGCATCGGTCCGTTCGACTGCGAGTTCATCGCCGTCAACCACTCCATCCCGGACGCGCTGGCCGTCGCCATCCGCACCCCCGCGGGCCTGGCCGTCCACACCGGCGACTTCAAGATGGACCAGCTGCCGCTGGACCGGCGCCTCACCGACCTGCACGCCTTCGCGCGGCTCAGCGAGGAGGGCATCGATCTGCTGCTCTCCGACTCGACGAACGCCGAGGTACCGGGGTTCGTGCCGCCCGAGCGCGACATCTCCAACGTGCTGCGCACCGTCTTCGCCAACGCCCAGAAGCGCATCATCGTGGCCAGTTTCGCGAGCCACGTCCACCGCATCCAGCAGATCCTCGACGCGGCGCACGAGTACGGAAGGCGTGTCGCCTTCGTGGGGCGTTCGATGGTCCGCAACATGGGCATCGCCCGTGACCTGGGGTACCTGCGCGTCCCGGCCGGGCTGGTCGTCGACGTCAAGACCCTCGACGACCTGCCGGACCACGAGGTCGTGCTCGTCTGCACCGGCTCGCAGGGCGAGCCGATGGCCGCCCTCTCCCGGATGGCGAACCGCGACCACCAGATCCGGATCGTCCAGGGTGACACGGTCATCCTGGCCTCGTCCCTCATCCCGGGTAACGAGAACGCGGTCTACCGCGTGATCAACGGCCTCACCCGCTGGGGGGCCAACGTCGTGCACAAGGGCAACGCCAAGGTGCACGTCTCGGGCCATGCCTCGGCCGGAGAGCTGCTGTACTTCTACAACATCTGCAAGCCGAGGAACCTGATGCCGGTCCACGGCGAGTGGCGTCATCTGCGCGCCAACGCCGAGCTCGGCGCCCTGACGGGTGTCCCCAAGGACCACATCGTGATCGCCGAGGACGGCGTCGTCGTCGACCTCGTCGACGGCAAGGCCAGGATCGTCGGCAAGGTCCAGGCCGGTTACGTGTACGTCGACGGTCTGTCCGTCGGCGACGTCACGGAGCCCGCACTCAAGGACCGCCGCATCCTCGGCGAAGAGGGCATCATCTCGGTGTTCCTCGTCGTCGACAGCACGACGGGCAAGGTCGTCGGCGGACCCAACATCCACGCGAGGGGGTCCGGTATCGACGACGCGGTGTTCGCCGCGGTCACGCCCAAGATCGAGGAGGCGGTCGCCCGGGCGGCATCCGACGGCGTCGCCGAGCCCCATCAGCTGCAGCAACTCGTCCGCCGCACGGTGGGCAAGTGGGTCTCCGACACCTACCGCCGGCGCCCGATGATCCTCCCTGTCGTCGTCGAGGTCTGACGAGCCCCGACGGCGCCAACACCGGAGCGGGGCCCCCGATTTGCATCGGGGCGCCCCGCTCCAGTACGTTTACGGCTCCGCCTGAACGGGAACCCCGCACACCCATGTGTGCTTCGGGATGCCCGGAGGGGGCGGGGAATTCCGACTCAGAATCTCTGATAAAGTCGGAACCGCCGGAAAGGGAAACGCGAAAGCGAGGAACTGGAAGGCAGGTGAAAAACCCGCCGGCCGGGAATCGGACACGAAAGAGTCTGATAGAGTCGGAAACGCAAGACCGAAGGGAAGCGCCCGGAGGAAAGCCTCAGAGGAATCTGGGGTGAGTACAAAGGAAGCGTCCGTTCCTTGAGAACTCAACAGTGTGCCAAAAATCAACGCCAGATATGTTGATACCCCGTCCATCTTCGGATGGTCGAGGTTCCTTTGAAAAAGTCCGTCCCGCTTGCGGGGCGGCAATCACAGCGAGGACGCTGTGAACGACCGGTCCTATTCCGACCGGTTGTTCCGCTCTTCGGATGTGCACCCGATCACGGGTAAACATTCATGGAGAGTTTGATCCTGGCTCAGGACGAACGCTGGCGGCGTGCTTAACACATGCAAGTCGAACGATGAACCTCCTTCGGGAGGGGATTAGTGGCGAACGGGTGAGTAACACGTGGGCAATCTGCCCTTCACTCTGGGACAAGCCCTGGAAACGGGGTCTAATACCGGATAACACTGCGGATCGCATGGTCTGCGGTTGAAAGCTCCGGCGGTGAAGGATGAGCCCGCGGCCTATCAGCTTGTTGGTGGGGTGATGGCCTACCAAGGCGACGACGGGTAGCCGGCCTGAGAGGGCGACCGGCCACACTGGGACTGAGACACGGCCCAGACTCCTACGGGAGGCAGCAGTGGGGAATATTGCACAATGGGCGAAAGCCTGATGCAGCGACGCCGCGTGAGGGATGACGGCCTTCGGGTTGTAAACCTCTTTCAGCAGGGAAGAAGCGAAAGTGACGGTACCTGCAGAAGAAGCGCCGGCTAACTACGTGCCAGCAGCCGCGGTAATACGTAGGGCGCAAGCGTTGTCCGGAATTATTGGGCGTAAAGAGCTCGTAGGCGGCTTGTCGCGTCGGATGTGAAAGCCCGGGGCTTAACCCCGGGTCTGCATTCGATACGGGCAGGCTAGAGTGTGGTAGGGGAGATCGGAATTCCTGGTGTAGCGGTGAAATGCGCAGATATCAGGAGGAACACCGGTGGCGAAGGCGGATCTCTGGGCCATTACTGACGCTGAGGAGCGAAAGCGTGGGGAGCGAACAGGATTAGATACCCTGGTAGTCCACGCCGTAAACGTTGGGAACTAGGTGTTGGCGACATTCCACGTCGTCGGTGCCGCAGCTAACGCATTAAGTTCCCCGCCTGGGGAGTACGGCCGCAAGGCTAAAACTCAAAGGAATTGACGGGGGCCCGCACAAGCAGCGGAGCATGTGGCTTAATTCGACGCAACGCGAAGAACCTTACCAAGGCTTGACATATACCGGAAAGCATCAGAGATGGTGCCCCCCTTGTGGTCGGTATACAGGTGGTGCATGGCTGTCGTCAGCTCGTGTCGTGAGATGTTGGGTTAAGTCCCGCAACGAGCGCAACCCTTGTTCTGTGTTGCCAGCATGCCCTTCGGGGTGATGGGGACTCACAGGAGACTGCCGGGGTCAACTCGGAGGAAGGTGGGGACGACGTCAAGTCATCATGCCCCTTATGTCTTGGGCTGCACACGTGCTACAATGGCCGGTACAAAGAGCTGCGAAGCCGCGAGGCGGAGCGAATCTCAAAAAGCCGGTCTCAGTTCGGATTGGGGTCTGCAACTCGACCCCATGAAGTCGGAGTTGCTAGTAATCGCAGATCAGCATTGCTGCGGTGAATACGTTCCCGGGCCTTGTACACACCGCCCGTCACGTCACGAAAGTCGGTAACACCCGAAGCCGGTGGCCCAACCCCTTGTGGGAGGGAGCTGTCGAAGGTGGGACTGGCGATTGGGACGAAGTCGTAACAAGGTAGCCGTACCGGAAGGTGCGGCTGGATCACCTCCTTTCTAAGGAGCACATGGCCGACTGCGAGCGAATGACTCGCACGGTTGCTCATGGGTGGAACGTTGATTATTCGGCAGGGACTTGCTCGCCTGCTGCTTCCAGTACTGCTCTTCGGAGCGTGGAACGAGGCGGCTGGTGGGAGATTCTGCCGGGCACACTGTTGGGTGTCTGAGGGTGCGAGCGTTGCTCGTCCTTCGGGATGCCGGCCCCAGTGAACTCGTCGCGGTTGCGGCGGGGTGGTGGGTGGCTGGTCGTTGCTTGAGAACTACACAGTGGACGCGAGCATCTGTGGCCAAGTTTTTAAGGGCGCACGGTGGATGCCTTGGCACCAGGAACCGATGAAGGACGTGGGAGGCCACGATAGTCCCCGGGGAGTCGTCAACCAGGCTTTGATCCGGGGGTTTCCGAATGGGGAAACCCGGCAGTCGTCATGGGCTGTCACCCGCTGCTGAACACATAGGCAGTGTGGAGGGAACGAGGGGAAGTGAAACATCTCAGTACCCTCAGGAAGAGAAAACAACCGTGATTCCGGGAGTAGTGGCGAGCGAAACCGGATGAGGCCAAACCGTATGCGTGTGATACCCGGCAGGGGTTGCGCATACGGGGTTGTGGGATCTCTCTTGATCAGTCTGCCGGCTGGTCGACGAGTCAGAAACCGTATGGGTAGGCGAAGGACATGCGAAAGGTCCGGCGTAGAGGGTAAGACCCCCGTAGCTGAAATTCATACGGCTCGTTTGAGAGACACCCAAGTAGCACGGGGCCCGAGAAATCCCGTGTGAATCTGGCGGGACCACCCGTTAAGCCTAAATATTCCCTGGTGACCGATAGCGGATAGTACCGTGAGGGAATGGTGAAAAGTACCGCGGGAGCGGAGTGAAATAGTACCTGAAACCGTGTGCCTACAAGCCGTGGGAGCGTCGCTGGCAGCACTTGTGCTGTCAGTCGTGACTGCGTGCCTTTTGAAGAATGAGCCTGCGAGTTAGCGGTGTGTAGCGAGGTTAACCCGTGTGGGGAAGCCGTAGCGAAAGCGAGTCCGAACAGGGCGTTTGAGTTGCACGCTCTAGACCCGAAGCGGAGTGATCTAGCCATGGGCAGGTTGAAGCGGAGGTAAGACTTCGTGGAGGACCGAACCCACCAGGGTTGAAAACCTGGGGGATGACCTGTGGTTAGGGGTGAAAGGCCAATCAAACTCCGTGATAGCTGGTTCTCCCCGAAATGCATTTAGGTGCAGCGTCGTGTGTTTCTTGCCGGAGGTAGAGCACTGGATAGGCGATGGGCCCTACCGGGTTACTGACCTTAGCCAAACTCCGAATGCCGGTAAGTGAGAGCGCGGCAGTGAGACTGTGGGGGATAAGCTCCATGGTCGAGAGGGAAACAGCCCAGAGCATCGACTAAGGCCCCTAAGCGTACGCTAAGTGGGAAAGGATGTGGAGTCGCAGAGACAACCAGGAGGTTGGCTTAGAAGCAGCCACCCTTGAAAGAGTGCGTAATAGCTCACTGGTCAAGTGATTCCGCGCCGACAATGTAGCGGGGCTCAAGCGTACCGCCGAAGTCGTGTCATTCCAGCATGAGGGCCAACGCCCGCTGGGATGGGTAGGGGAGCGTCGTGTGCCGGGTGAAGCAGCCGCGGAAGCGAGTTGTGGACGGTTCACGAGTGAGAATGCAGGCATGAGTAGCGATACACACGTGAGAAACGTGTGCGCCGATTGACTAAGGGTTCCTGGGTCAAGCTGATCTGCCCAGGGTAAGTCGGGACCTAAGGCGAGGCCGACAGGCGTAGTCGATGGACAACCGGTTGATATTCCGGTACCCGCTTTGAAACGCCCAATATCGAATCAGGCGATGCTAAGTCCGTGAAGCCGCCGGCTGAGTCTTCGGACGAGGTCGGAGTGGTGGAGCCGACGAACCAGACTTGTAGTAGGTAAGCGATGGGGTGACGCAGGAAGGTAGTCCAGCCCGGGCGGTGGTTGTCCCGGGGTAAGGGTGTAGGCCGTGTGATAGGCAAATCCGTCACACATTGAGGCTGAGACCTGATGCCGAGCCGATTGTGGTGAAGTGGATGATCCTATGCTGTCGAGAAAAGCCTCTAGCGAGTTTCATGGCGGCCCGTACCCTAAACCGACTCAGGTGGTCAGGTAGAGAATACCGAGGCGTTCGGGTGAACTATGGTTAAGGAACTCGGCAAAATGCCCCCGTAACTTCGGGAGAAGGGGGGCCATTCCTGGTGATAGCACTTGCTGCTTGAGCTGGGGGTGGCCGCAGAGACCAGCGAGAAGCGACTGTTTACTAAAAACACAGGTCCGTGCGAAGCCGTAAGGCGATGTATACGGACTGACGCCTGCCCGGTGCTGGAACGTTAAGGGGACCGGTTAGCTCCATTTCGGTGGGGCGAAGCTGAGAACTTAAGCGCCAGTAAACGGCGGTGGTAACTATAACCATCCTAAGGTAGCGAAATTCCTTGTCGGGTAAGTTCCGACCTGCACGAATGGCGTAACGACTTCTCGACTGTCTCAACCATAGGCCCGGTGAAATTGCACTACGAGTAAAGATGCTCGTTTCGCGCAGCAGGACGGAAAGACCCCGGGACCTTTACTACAGTTTGATATTGGTGTTCGGTTCGGCTTGTGTAGGATAGGTGGGAGACTGTGAAGCTTGGACGCCAGTTCAGGTGGAGTCGTCGTTGAAATACCACTCTGGTCGTGCTGGATGTCTAACCTGGGTCCGTGATCCGGATCAGGGACAGTGTCTGATGGGTAGTTTAACTGGGGCGGTTGCCTCCCAAAGGGTAACGGAGGCGCCCAAAGGTTCCCTCAGCCTGGTTGGCAATCAGGTGTTGAGTGTAAGTGCACAAGGGAGCTTGACTGTGAGACCGACGGGTCGAGCAGGGACGAAAGTCGGGACTAGTGATCCGGCGGTGGCTTGTGGAAGCGCCGTCGCTCAACGGATAAAAGGTACCCCGGGGATAACAGGCTGATCTTCCCCAAGAGTCCATATCGACGGGATGGTTTGGCACCTCGATGTCGGCTCGTCGCATCCTGGGGCTGGAGTCGGTCCCAAGGGTTGGGCTGTTCGCCCATTAAAGCGGTACGCGAGCTGGGTTTAGAACGTCGTGAGACAGTTCGGTCCCTATCCGCTGTGCGCGTAGGAGTCTTGAGAAGGGCTGTCCCTAGTACGAGAGGACCGGGACGGACGAACCTCTGGTGTGCCAGTTGTCCTGCCAAGGGCATGGCTGGTTGGCTACGTTCGGAAAGGATAACCGCTGAAAGCATCTAAGCGGGAAGCCTGCTTCGAGATGAGGACTCCCACCTCCTTGAGAGGGTAAGGCTCCCAGTAGACGACTGGGTTGATAGGCCGGATATGGAAGCCCTGTAAGGGGTGGAGTTGACCGGTACTAATAGGCCGAGGGCTTGTCCTCAGTTGCTCGCGTCCACTGTGTTAGTTCTGAAGTAACGAACTCGCCCGACCCCTGTTGCGGGGTTGCCGGCTGGTAGTTCGGACATCTTCATAGTGTTTCGGTGGTCATTGCGTTAGGGAAACGCCCGGTTACATTCCGAACCCGGAAGCTAAGCCTTTCAGCGCCGATGGTACTGCAGGGGGGACCCTGTGGGAGAGTAGGACGCCGCCGAACAATCTTTGTGGGGAAGCCCCGCACCCTTGTGGTGCGGGGCTTTTCCGCGTTCATAACCCGGAAGAGTGCCGGCAAGTCCCGGCCCCACGCATCAGCCCCACGGGCCGGCTGTTCGTATTTTCGTCGGCAGGATGGTTCGAAGCACTCCCCGATCCGGGGTATGCTTTATCCCGTTGCCGCAGCGCAGCAGGCCCCTATAGCTCAGTCGGTAGAGCGTCTCCATGGTAAGGAGAAGGTCAACGGTTCGATTCCGTTTGGGGGCTCCGGAAAAGAAGCAAATGAAGAAGGCCCCCGCCGAAAGGCGGGGGCCTTCTTCATGTTTCCGGGCGGGACCCCTTCGGCCCCTGCCCGTATCAGCCGTTGTGGGGCTCCGGGACACGCAACGCCAGAATGGCCATGTCGTCCGAGGCCGGTTCCGCCGCAAAGCGCTCCACGGCCCTGAGGACCCGCGCGGCGACCGCACCCGCCGTCAGTCCCGTGCAGTGCGTCAGCACGTCGCTCAGGCCGTCGTCGCCCAGCATGCGCGTGCCCTCACGGCGCTCGGTGACCCCGTCCGTCACGCACAGGAGGACGTCGCCCGGGTCGAGCGTCACCATCTGCTCGTACAGCTCCAGATCCTCCATGACGCCGAGGAGCGGCTGCGGTTCGGCGGCCGGCTCCACGGTGCCGTCCTGGCGGAGCCGCAGCGGCAGCGGATGTCCGGCGCAGACGACCTTGAGGACGGCGCTGCCGTCCTCCTGCGGCCACAGCTCCCCGTACAGGAGCGTGAGGAAGCGGCTGCGGGCGCCCTCGTCGAGGATGGCCGCGTTCAGCCGCTCCAGGACGGCCGGGCCGCCGAAGCCCTCGCGGGCCAGCAGCCGGAGTGCGTGGCGGGCGAGGCCGGTGACCGCCGCGGCCTCGGGGCCCGTGCCGCAGACGTCGCCGATGGCGAAGCCGTACGCGCCGTCACGGATGGGGAAGAGATCGTAGAAGTCGCCGCCGACCTCGTTGCCCTCTCCTGCGGCGCGGTAGATGACCTCGACCTCGACGCCCGGGATCTGCGGCAGCTCCGGGGGCAGCAGGCTGCGCTGCAGGGACTGGCTGATCGCCATGCGCTCGGAGTAGAGGCGCGAGTTGTCCAGTGCGAGGGCCGCGCGGCGGGAGAGGTCCTCGGCGAGTTCGAGGATCTCCTGGCGGAAGTGGTCGTCGGACGGCTTGCCGAGCGTCAGCATCCCGATCACGCGGTTGCGGGCGACGAGCGGCAGTACGACGGTCTCGCCGCCGACGGTGGCCGCCGTGGCGAGCGTCGTCCCGATGCCCGAGGAAACCGGCGGTGTGGAGCCCAGGCCCAGTTCGCGCTTCGAGGCGAGCAGCGCCGCGTGCTGGGCGGCCTCGCCGGGTGCGTTCCACACCCGGGCGCCGGGCGTCGGTACCGGATCGGGCGGGTCGATCCTCGACAGCAGGGCCTTGAGGCCGTCGATGCGCTCCTCGTCCTCGTGCAGCACATAGCTGAGGTACGGCTCGGAGGACTGGTCGGCGATCGTGTAGACCGCGCACCAGGCGGCGAGTGTGGGAACCGTCATCTGTGCCATCAGCGCCAGCGTCTGGTCCCGGTCCAGCGTGCCGGCCAGCAGGTCGGAGGCTTCGACGAGGAAGGACAGCGAGCCGCGGCGCAGCCGTTCCAACTCACCGAGCCGTGCCGATTCGACGGCCAGCGCGATGCGGTCCGCCGCGAACTGCAGACGCAGTGCCTCCTCGTTGGAGTAGCGGCCGGCGGACTCCGCGGCCACGCCGAGGGAGCCGGTGAGCCGGCCCTCGACCTTCAGCGGCACCGTGACCACCGAGCGCATGCCGGTGGAGTTGAGGAGCGGAACGGCTCCGGGGACTGCCGTGAGGTCCTCGTGGACCGCGGGCATCCGCGCGGAGCCGTAGCGCCCTGAGCCGGCCTCCACCGGGACGCGGGCGAAGCGCTGGCGGGCGGAAGGGAGCCCCGTCGTGGCCCGGACTTCCAGCTCCGTCTCGTCGTCGGTGGCCAGGAGCAGGAAGGCGGCGTCGCCGTCGAGCATGTCCCTGGCGCGTTCGACGGTGCGCTGGAGCAGACCGTCGAGATCGTCGGGCGCGGGGGAGCCGATGAAGACCTCGAACGGGTCCGTGGTGCGGTGCTCGGCGCCGCTGTCCCTGCCGGAGGCCCGCTGCGGGGACTGCAGTACGGCGCGCTCGTCGTCGCGCACCAGCAGACAGACCGTGGACGGTTCGCCGTTCGCGTCACGTACGCGCAGGTGGGAGGCGTAGACCGGGATCACCCGGCCGTCGTGGCCGCGAATGCCGTAGCTGCCCTCCCAGCGGGACAGCTGAAGGGCCTCCGCGATGCCGGTTCCGATTCCCGGGGTGTGGGGCCAGGCGGCGAAGTCGGTGAGCGGCTTGCCGACGACCTGGTCCGCCGCGTATCCGAAGAGGTGCTCGGCGTCCTCGTTCCACACGGAGATCGTGCCGGTGCGGTCGATCTGTGTCACCGCGACCCGGACCCGGTCCTGGGTGGGCGGCAGCATGGCGGTGGGCAGGACCGGGCCGGCGGACCGGGTGCCGACCGCCCGC
Organism: Streptomyces peucetius; assembly: GCF_025854275.1. NCBI lineage: Bacteria > Bacillati > Actinomycetota > Actinomycetes > Kitasatosporales > Streptomycetaceae > Streptomyces > Streptomyces peucetius. The sequence goes on from NZ_CP107567.1 coordinate 5,932,127, forward strand.
TGCGGCAGGTCGAGTTGGAACCACACCGTCTTGTGCGTCGGTGTGTACTCCACGCCCCAGCGGGAGGCGAGCGCCGCACAGAGGAGCAGCCCGCGTCCGTTCTCGCTGTCGAGGTCGGCGATGGTGCGGCCGGAGCCCTGTATCGGCACCTCCCGCTCCGGGTAGCGGTCGGCGACCTCGACGCGGACGCCGTCCTCGGAGCGCAGACACAGCACGTCCGCGGAGGTTCCCGCGTGGATGACGGCGTTGGTGACGAGCTCGCTGGTGAGGACCACCGCGTCGTCCACCACGTCGGAGTGTCCCCACCCCTGGAGGGTGTCGCGGACGAAGGCACGGGCGGTCGCGACGGACCGCCCGACTGGGTCGAAGCTGGCAGCCGCCCGCGCGGTGATCACAGAACTCCTCGTACGCGTCTCGACGCCCGGCTCTGCCATGATCGGCCTGCCCCTCCCGGTGCCCGGTGATGTCGAGCACCACACCGCCCCCGCCGGGCGGACCGGGGCGGTTGGACAGCCGGATGCCAGGTTACTTACCTTCGCTGTCCGAGCGGATGCCGGTTACCGCTGTTTCCGCCCTCCGGGGGTGGGGACGCTATGCGAAGCTGCCGAACTGTTATCGCCTGGTTCCGGCATGGTGAAACACTGGGCAGGCTTCCTGAGACGGCCCAGGCAGTAACGGTCAACCCCTGCGGGAGGGACACGGTGGAGTCTGGCGTGACGGCGCGGACCAAGGATACGCGCGCGAAAGGCGGACGGTCCCGGAGCAATGGGACAACGGAGGTCGACACCGCAGCCCTGAACAGGCTGCTGGCGGCCCTCGTGACGATGCGCGACGGCAACTTCCGTCGCCGTCTGACGGTGTCGGGCGACGGCGTGATGGCCGAGATCGCGGCCGTCTTCAACGAGGTCGCCGACCGCAATCTCCACCTCACGGGTGAGATCGCCCGGGTCCGCAGGATGGTCGGCCGTGAGGGAAAACTCACGGAGCGGCTGGAGACGGGGGCCTGCGAGGGGTCCTGGGCGGCGGCTGTCGACGCCGCGAACGAGCTGGTGGACGACCTGGCCCGGCCGGTGTCCGAGGTCGGGCGGGTGCTGTCCGCGGTCGCGGACGGTGATCTGGAGCAGCGCATGGAGCTGCGCTCGCCTGCCACGGACGGCCAGGACGGGGCGGCGGTGCGTCCGCTGCGCGGCGAGTTCCTGAAGGTCGCCCGTACGGTCAACAGCCTCGTCGACCAGCTGTCGGCGTTCACCGACGAGGTGACGCGGGTCGCGCTCGAGGTGGGCACGGAGGGCAAACTGGGCGGCCAGGCCCAGGTGCGCGGCATGTCCGGTTCGTGGAAGGACCTCACGGATTCGGTCAACACCATGGCGTACCGGCTGACGGCGCAGGTGCGTGACATCGCTCTCGTCACGACGGCCGTCGCGAAGGGCGATCTGTCCCGCAAGGTCACCGTTCATGTGGCCGGCGAGATGCTGCAGCTGAAGGACACCGTCAACACGATGGTCGACCAGCTGTCGTCGTTCTCCTCCGAGGTGACCCGGGTGGCCCGGGAAGTGGGCACGGAGGGTGAACTGGGCGGTCAGGCGACCGTTCCCGGTGTGGCCGGTGTGTGGAAGGACCTCACCGACTCGGTGAACACGATGGCCGGGAACCTGACGTCCCAGGTGCGTGGCATCGCCGAGGTGACGACGGCGGTGGCCAACGGCGACCTGTCGCAGAAGGTCACGGTCAACGCGCGGGGCGAGGTGGCCCAGCTCGCGGAGACGATCAACCAGATGACCGAGACGCTGCGGACGTTCGCGGACGAGGTCACGCGGGTGGCCAGCGAGGTCGGCGCGGAGGGTCTGCTCGGCGGTCAGGCGCAGGTGCCGGGTGCGGCGGGGACGTGGAAGGACCTCACCGATTCGGTGAACACCGCGTTCCGTAACCTCACGGGTCAGGTGCGTGACATCGCGCAGGTGACGACGGCGGTGGCCAACGGTGATCTGTCGCAGAAGGTCACGGTCGACGTCGCCGGCGAGATGCTGGAACTGAAGAACACCGTCAACACGATGGTGGCCCAGCTTCAGTCCTTCGGTTCCGAAGTGACACGGGTGGCCCGCGAGGTCGGTGTCGAGGGCCGGCTCGGCGGTCAGGCGGAGGTCCCGGGTGCGGCGGGGACGTGGAAGGACCTCACCGATTCGGTGAACACCGCGTTCCGTAACCTCACGGGTCAGGTGCGTGACATCGCGCAGGTGACGACGGCGGTGGCCAACGGTGATCTGTCGCAGAAGGTCACGGTCGACGTCGCCGGCGAGATGCTGGAACTGAAGAACACCGTCAACACGATGGTGGCCCAGCTGTCGTCGTTCGCCGACCAGGTCACGCGCATGGCACGGGACGTGGGCACGGAGGGCCGCCTCGGCGGCCAGGCGCGGGTCGACGGCGTCAGCGGTACGTGGAAGGAACTGACGGACTCCGTCAACTTCATGGCCGGGAATCTGACGTCCCAGGTGCGTCAGATCGCGCAGGTGACGACGGCGGTGGCGCGCGGCGACCTGTCGCAGAAGATCGATGTCGACGCGCGCGGCGAGATCCTCGAGCTGAAGAACACCATCAACACCATGGTCGACCAGCTGTCCGCCTTCGCGGAGCAGGTCACCAGGGTGGCCCGCGAGGTGGGCACCGACGGCCGCCTCGGTGGTCAGGCGCAGGTTCCGGGTGTGGCCGGCGTGTGGCGTGACCTGACGGACTCCGTGAACGGCATGGCCGGGAACCTCACGGCGCAGGTGCGAAACATCGCGCAGGTCGCGACGGCGGTGGCCCGGGGTGACCTGTCGCAGAAGATCGACGTGGACGCGCGGGGCGAGATCCTCGAGCTGAAGAACACCCTCAACACGATGGTCGACCAGCTGTCGAACTTCGCCGAGCAGGTCACCAGGGTGGCCCGTGAGGTGGGCACCGAGGGCATCCTCGGCGGCCAGGCCGAGGTCCAGGGTGTGTCCGGTACGTGGAAGGACCTCACCCAGTCCGTCAACTTCATGGCGAACAACCTCACCAGCCAGGTGCGCAACATCGCGGAGGTGACGACGGCGGTCGCCAAGGGCGATCTGTCGAAGAAGATCACCGTCGACGCGAAGGGCGAGATCCTGGAGCTGGTGACGACCGTCAACACGATGGTCGACCAGCTGTCCGACTTCGCGGACGAAGTGACCAGGGTCGCCCGTGAGGTGGGTACGGAAGGTGTGCTGGGCGGCCAGGCGCGGGTGCGCGGCGTCACCGGCATCTGGAAGGACCTGAGCGACAACGTCAACCTGATGGCGAACAACCTCACCAGCCAGGTGCGGAACATCTCCCGGGTCTCGGCGGCGGTCGCCAACGGTGACCTGACGAAGAAGGTGACGGTCGAGGCGCGCGGCGAGGTCGCGGAGCTCGCCGACACCGTCAACACGATGGTGCGGACGCTGTCGTCGTTCGCCGACGAGGTGACCCGGGTGGCCCGCGAGGTGGGCACGGACGGCCGCCTCGGCGGTCAGGCGCGGGTGCCGGGCGTCTCCGGTACGTGGAAGGACCTGACCGAGTCGGTGAACTCGATGGCGTCCAACCTGACCGGTCAGGTGCGGCAGATCGCGACCGTCACCACCGCCATCGCCAAGGGCGATCTGACCCGCAAGATCGACATCGACGCGCGGGGCGAGATCCTCGAGCTGAAGACCACCATCAACACCATGGTCGACCAGCTCTCCTCGTTCGCCGAGGAGGTCACCCGGGTGGCCCGCGAGGTGGGCACCGACGGGCAGCTGGGCGGTCAGGCCCGGGTGCGGGACGTCGACGGCACCTGGCGCGACCTGACGGAGTCGGTGAACGAGATGGCCGGGAACCTGACCCGGCAGGTGCGGGCCATCGCGGCCGTCGCGACCGCGGTGACCCGCGGCGACCTGAATCTGAAGATCGATGTGGACGCCGCCGGTGAGATCCAGGTCCTCCAGGACAACATCAACACCATGATCGCGAACCTCCGCGACACCACCCTCGCCAATGAGGAACAGGACTGGCTGAAGGGCAATCTGGCCCGTATCTCCGGTCTGATGCAGGGTCGGCGCGACCTGGAGGACGTCGCGTCGCTGATCATGAGCGAGCTCACCCCGGTCGTCTCCGCCCAGCACGGAGCCTTCTTCCTGGCCGTGCCCACGGGCGGCCCCGAGACGGGCGGTGAGTCGTACGAGCTGTGCATGCGCGGCAGTTACGGCTACTCGGCCGGTCTGATGCCGACCTCGTTCCGGCCGGGGGAGACCCTGATCGGGACGGCGGCGGAGGAGAAGCGGACGATCCAGGTCAATGTGCCGCCGGGTTATCTGAAGATCTCGTCGGGGCTCGGCGAGGCCTCGCCGGCCTATGTGATCGTGCTGCCGGTGCTGTTCGAGGGGAAGGTCCTCGGTGTGATCGAGCTGGCGTCGTTCCAGCCGTTCACCCAGATCCAGCGGGACTTCCTGAACCAGATCGCCGAGATGATCGCGACGAGCGTCAACACGATCAGCGTCAACACCAAGACCGAGGTGCTGCTCAAGCAGTCGCAGGAGCTGACCGAGCAGCTGCGTGAGCGCTCCGCCGAGCTGGAGAACCGGCAGAAGGCGCTCCAGGCGTCCAACGCGGAACTGGAGGAGAAGGCCGAGCTGCTGGCACAGCAGAACCGCGACATCGAGGTGAAGAACACCGAGATCGAGGAGGCCCGGCAGGTGCTGGAGGAGCGTGCGGAACAGCTCGCCGTCTCCATGCGCTACAAGTCGGAGTTCCTGGCGAACATGTCGCACGAGCTGCGCACGCCGCTCAACTCCCTGCTGATTCTGGCCAAGCTGCTCGCGGACAACGCGGACGCCAACCTCTCACCGAAGCAGGTGGAGTTCGCCGAGACGATCCACGGCGCGGGTTCCGATCTGCTCCAGCTGATCAACGACATCCTCGACCTGTCGAAGGTCGAGGCGGGCAAGATGGACGTCAGCCCGACCCGTATCGCGCTGGTGCAGCTGGTCGACTACGTCGAGGCGACGTTCCGGCCGCTGACGGCGGAGAAGGGGCTCGACTTCTCGGTCCGTGTCTCGCCGGAGCTGCCCGCGACGCTGCACACCGACGAGCAGCGGCTGCTGCAGGTGCTGCGCAACCTGCTGTCGAACGCGGTGAAGTTCACTGACAGCGGCGCGGTCGAGCTGGTGATCAGGCCGGCCGGCGCGGATGTGCCGCAGTCGATCCGGGAGCAGCTGCTGGAGGCCGGTTCGCTGCGGGACGCGGACGCGGATCTGATCGCCTTCTCCGTGACGGACACGGGCATCGGGATCGCGGCGGGCAAGATGCGGGTCATCTTCGAGGCGTTCAAGCAGGCGGACGGGACGACCAGCCGCAAGTACGGCGGCACGGGGCTCGGTTTGTCGATCAGCCGGGAGATCGCGCGCCTGCTGGGCGGCGAGATCCATGCGGCGAGCGAGCCGGGGCGCGGTTCGACGTTCACGCTGTATCTGCCGCTGCAGCCGAGCGAACTGCCGCCGCAGGGCTATCCGCAGCTGGTGCCCGGTATCGGCGGCAGCAAGGTTCTGGAGCGCCTCGCGGAGGACGAGAGCGAAACGCAGGGGCGGCCCCAGCCGGCCGCCGCCGCTCCGGCGGGTACCGCGGCGCTGCTGCGGCGGCGCCGGAAGGCGCAGGCCACCCTGGAGGCCCAGCGGAACGCGGGGCAGCTCGGGGAGGTGCCGGGCCAGGAGCCGTGGGCGGCGGGCGCGGACGAGCAGGAGGGTGCCGAGCAGGGACGGTTGTTCGCCTTCGACGGCGAGAAGGTCCTGATCGTCGACGACGACATCCGTAACGTCTTCGCGCTCACCAGCGTGCTGGAGCAGCACGGACTGTCGGTGCTCTACGCGGAGAACGGCCGGGAGGGCATCGAGGTCCTGGAGCAGCACGACGATGTGACGGTCGTACTGATGGACATCATGATGCCGGAGATGGACGGCTATGCGACGACGACGGCGATCCGCAGGATGCCGCAGTTCGCGGGGCTGCCGATCATCGCGCTCACGGCGAAGGCAATGAAGGGCGACCGGGAGAAGGCGATCGAGTCCGGAGCATCCGATTACGTGACGAAGCCGGTGGATCCGGACCATCTTCTGTCGGTGATGGAGCAGTGGATGCGTCAGAAGTGAGTGTCGGGCGTGCGATTGTGCGCGAGTTGCTGATCGAATATGGCCGATGGCGTGTGGGACCGCGGGATCCGGGGAACTATCCGATCTCCCCCCACGTTTGCGGTACGTGCACAGTGACATCGTGGTGACAGGGTGTGGCGACGGGCGGGGTGCGGCTACCATGACCGGCACAAGGACGGGCGGCGCAAGGGAGTCGTCCCCTGGGGCGGCGCCCGGTGCGTCCCCCGGCTCTTCGAGCTGGGGAGACCCCATGCCGGGGCGAGGAGGACGGGGCATGGTGCAGAAGGCCAAGATCCTCCTGGTCGATGACAGGCCGGAGAATCTGCTTGCGCTGGAGGCCATCCTCTCCGCGCTCGATCAGACGCTGGTGAGGGCATCGTCAGGGGAGGAGGCGCTCAAGGCGCTGCTGACGGATGACTTCGCGGTCATTCTGCTGGACGTCCAGATGCCGGGGATGGACGGGTTCGAGACCGCTGCGCACATCAAGCGGCGGGAGCGGACCAGGGATATCCCGATCATCTTCCTGACGGCGATCAACCACGGCCCCCACCACACCTTCCGCGGTTACGCCGCCGGCGCGGTGGACTACATCTCCAAGCCCTTCGACCCGTGGGTGCTGCGGGCCAAGGTGTCGGTCTTCGTCGAGCTCTACATGAAGAACTGCCAACTGCGTGAGCAGGCCGCACTGCTGCGGCTCCAGCTCGAGGGCGGCAACCAGGCCGAAGCCGGTGCCGGCCGCGAGCCCGCGGGCCTCCTCGCCGAGCTGTCCGCGCGTCTCGCCGCCGTCGAGGAGCAGGCGGAGGCGCTCTCCAAGCAGCTCGACGATGATGCGGCGGACGCGGCTGCCGTGGCGACGGCCGCCCACCTCGAGCGCAAACTCACCGGACTGCGCAGGGCCCTTGACGCGCTGGAGCCCGGCACGGGCGGCGGCTCGCAGACGCTCCCGTCACAGAGCTAGACTGGTACGTCCGGGGCCCGGCCCGTCGCTTGAGGGCGCGTCAGTTTCGTGGCACATCAGCCACGACACGAACGGGTGAAGCAGTGGGCACACGTGTCCGCAGCCGTCGACACCGGTAACCTCACCACCATGGCCTCACGTACGTCCGGCAAGGGTTCCCAGGGCACGGCGGGCACCGCGAAGCCGCGCGCCGGCCGTACGACCGGTGCCGCGAAGAAGGCGGCGCCCGCGAAGAAGGCCGCCCCCAGGAAGACGGCGCCCGCCAAGAAGGCGGCCGCGCCGAAGCCCGCACCGTCCCCCACCGGGGGCGTGTACCGCCTGGTGCGCGCCGTCTGGCTGGGTCTCGCGCACGCCGTCGGGGCGATGTTCCGCGGCATAGGGCGTGGCGCCAAGGGACTGGACCCGGCGCACCGCAAGGACGGCCTGGCCCTGCTGCTCCTCGGGCTGGCGCTGATCGTCGCGGCGGGTACCTGGTCGAATCTGCGCGGCCCGGTCGGCGATCTCGTCGAGATGCTGATCACCGGCGCCTTCGGCCGGCTCGATCTGCTCGCGCCGATACTGCTGGGCGCGATCGCCGTACGACTCATCCTCTATCCCGAGCGGCCGGAGGCCAACGGCCGCGTCGTCATCGGCCTTTCCGCGCTCGTCATCGGCGTACTCGGCCAGGTCCACATGGCGTGCGGGTCGCCCGGCCGGGGCGAGGGCACGGAAGCGATCCAGGACGCGGGCGGCCTGATCGGCTGGGCCGTGTCCAAACCGCTGATCTTCGCCATGGGCGAGGTGCTCGCGGTACCGCTGCTCGTGCTGCTCACCGTCTTCGGCCTCCTCGTCGTCACCGCCACGCCCGTCAACGCCATTCCGCAGCGCCTGCGGCTGCTCGGCTCCAAGCTCGGCATCGTCGAGCCGCGGCACGAGGGCGGGGCCGGGGACGACGACGAGCGGTACGAGGAGCAGTGGCGCGAAGCCTTGCCGACCGCGCCGCGCCGTTCGCCGCGCCGCGCAGCGGCGGCGCCCGCGGACGCCGATCCGGACACCGCGGAGGAGGAGGCCATCGCCCGGCGCCGCCGGCCGCGACGCCCGTCGGCGCAGCCGGCCGTCGGCCGGGAGATGGACGCGGTGGACGTCGCCGCGGCGGCGGCAGCCGCCCTGGACGGCGCCGTGCTGAACGGTATGCCGCCCTCTCCGCTGGTCGCGGACCTGACGCGGGACGTCACCGCCGACCGGCAGCGCGCCGCCACACCCGTGCCGACCGCACGGGAACCCGAGGCCGCGGACCGTGAAAGGCCGGCCCCGGCGACACAGGGTGTCGTGCCCGACCTGACCAAGCCGGTGCGCGAACAGCCCCAGGAGCTGCCCCCGAGGGCCGAGCAGCTCCAGCTCTCCGGCGACATCACCTACTCGCTGCCGTCGCTCGACCTGCTCGAGCGCGGCGGGCCCGGAAAGACCCGCAGTGCCGCCAATGACGCGGTCGTCGCCTCGCTGACCAACGTGTTCACGGAGTTCAAGGTCGACGCGGCCGTCACCGGCTTCACCCGCGGCCCCACGGTCACCCGTTACGAGGTGGAACTCGGCCCGGCCGTGAAGGTCGAACGCATCACGGCCCTGACCAAGAACATCGCGTACGCGGTCGCCAGCCCGGACGTGCGGATCATCTCGCCGATCCCCGGCAAGTCCGCCGTCGGCATCGAGATCCCGAACACCGACCGCGAGATGGTCAACCTCGGCGACGTCCTGCGCCTCGCGGACGCGGCGGAGGACGACCACCCGATGCTGGTCGCGCTCGGCAAGGACGTCGAGGGCGGCTATGTGATGGCCAACCTGGCGAAGATGCCGCACGTCCTGGTCGCCGGCGCCACCGGCTCCGGCAAGTCGTCATGCATCAACTGCCTGATCACCTCCGTGATGATAAGAGCGACGCCGGAGGACGTGCGGATGGTGCTGGTCGACCCGAAGCGGGTCGAGCTCACCGCCTACGAGGGCATCCCGCACCTCATCACGCCGATCATCACCAACCCCAAGCGGGCCGCCGAGGCCCTGCAGTGGGTCGTGCGCGAGATGGACCTGCGCTACGACGACCTCGCCGCATACGGCTACCGGCACATCGACGACTTCAACCAGGCCGTTCGAGGCGGCAAGGTCAAGCCGCCGGAGGGCAGCGAACGCGAGCTCCAGCCGTACCCGTACCTGCTGGTCATCGTCGACGAGCTGGCCGACCTCATGATGGTCGCGCCGCGTGACGTCGAGGACGCGATCGTGCGCATCACACAGCTGGCGCGCGCGGCGGGCATCCATCTGGTACTGGCGACCCAGCGGCCCTCGGTCGACGTCGTCACCGGCCTGATCAAGGCGAACGTGCCCTCCCGCCTGGCGTTCGCCACGTCGTCCCTCGCCGACAGCCGGGTCATCCTCGACCAGCCGGGTGCGGAGAAACTGATCGGCAAGGGCGACGGCCTGTTCCTGCCGATGGGCGCCAACAAACCCACCCGTATGCAGGGCGCCTTCGTGACGGAGGACGAGGTCGCCGCCGTCGTCCGGCACTGCAAGGATCAGATGGCCCCGGTCTTCCGGGAAGACGTGGTCGTCGGCACCAAGCAGAAGAAGGAGATCGACGAGGACATCGGCGACGACCTCGATCTGCTCTGCCAGGCCGCCGAGCTGGTCGTCTCCACCCAGTTCGGCTCGACGTCGATGCTGCAGCGCAAGCTGCGCGTGGGCTTCGCGAAGGCCGGCCGGCTGATGGACCTCATGGAGTCGCGGAACATCGTCGGCCCGAGCGAGGGGTCCAAGGCACGTGACGTTCTGGTGAAACCCGACGAACTTGATGGAGTGCTCGCCGTGATTCGCGGAGAGACTCACTCGTAAGGGTTCGGGGAGCAACCGTTTCCCTTGGTCGTACGTCAAGTTGGAGGGAGGGATGTACAGATGTCCCGCCCCCGGGATCACAGGTCCATTCCGATGGCGTACAAAGCCCCACCGCCCGGTTGCCCCACCCTTTCGTACCACCCATAGACTGAACCTCCAGCAGGTGGCTACACGCTCGAAAGGCGCCCCCGTGTCCATCGGCAACTCCCCCGAAGACGACCGGCCTTCAGTCGAAGACGACCGGCCTTCGATCGGTCACGTGCTCCAGCAGGCGCGTGTCGGCGCAGGCCTCACCGTCGACGAGGTCAGTACCTCCACCCGGGTGCGCATCCCCATCGTGCACGCGATCGAGGAGGACGACTTCTCCCGCTCCGGCGGCGAGGTGTACGCCCGCGGGCACATCCGCATGCTCGCCCGCGCCGTAGGACTCGATCCCGAGCCGCTCGTCGCCCAGTACGACAGCGAGCACGGCGGCCGCCCCGCGCCGACACCTGCCGCACCGCTGTTCGAGGCCGAGCGCATCCGTCCCGAGCGGCGCCGCCCCAACTGGACGGCGGCCATGGTCGCCGCGATCGTCGCCGTGGTCGGCTTCGCCGGCTTCACGCTCTTCAGTGACGGCGAGAGCGGCGGCGGCAACGTCGCGGAGGGACCCGCCGCGAACGAGCCCACCCCGACCGAGGCCCCGACGACCAAGCCCTCCGACCCGAAGCCCGACCCGTCCGAGAGCGCCATCGCGGCCGTCCCGAAGGACAAGGTCACGGTGAAGCTGTCCGCCACCAGCGACAAGAGCTGGATCTCGGCCAAGTCGCACAACGGCAAGCTGCTCTTCGACGGACTGCTGCTCAAGGGTGAGACCAAGACCTTCCAGGACGACGAGCGCGTCGACCTGATCCTCGGCAACGCCGGGGCGATCGAGCTGTTCGTGAACGGCAAGAAGGTCGAGGACGAATTCAAGATGGGCGGCGTCGAACGGCTCTCCTACACGAAGGGTGACCCGGAGGTCGGCTGACCCCCGCGGAGCGTACGGGCGGCCCCGCCCCCTCGCGGCCGGGGTCCGGGCCGGGACAAAGTAGTCTTGAGCCCATGCCCGAACGCCGTACCGTCGCCCTTGTCACTCTCGGATGCGCCCGTAACGAGGTGGACTCGGAGGAGCTTGCAGGCCGCTTGGCAGCGGACGGCTGGGAGCTCGTCGAGGAAGCCTCCGACGCCGACGTCGCCGTGGTCAACACCTGCGGGTTCGTCGAAGCCGCCAAGAAGGACTCCGTCGACGCCCTGCTGGAAGCCAACGACCTCAAGGATCATGGCAGAACCCAGGCCGTCGTGGCCGTGGGCTGCATGGCCGAGCGGTACGGCAAGGACCTCGCCGAGGCACTGCCGGAGGCCGACGGCGTGCTCGGTTTCGACGACTACGCCGACATCTCCGACCGTCTGCAGACCATCCTCAGCGGTGGCACGCACGCCCCCCACACCCCGCGTGACCGGCGCAAACTGCTGCCGCTGAGCCCCGTCGAGCGCCAGCAGGCGACCGAGGTGGCGCTCCCGGGGCACGGGGATGTCGCGCCGGCCCCCGAGGACCTGCCCGAAGGCGTCGCTCCGGTCTCCGGACCGCGTGCGCCGCTGCGCCGCCGCCTCGGTACGAGCCCCGTGGCCTCCGTGAAGCTCGCCTCGGGCTGCGACCGGCGCTGCACGTTCTGTGCCATCCCCTCCTTCCGCGGCTCGTTCATCTCACGACGCCCGGGGGACGTGCTGGGGGAGACGCGCTGGCTGGCCGAGCAGGGCGTCAAGGAGATCATGCTGGTCTCCGAGAACAACACCTCGTACGGCAAGGACCTCGGTGACATCCGCCTGCTGGAGACGCTGCTGCCCGACCTGGCGGCCGTCGACGGCATCGAGCGGGTCCGGGTCAGCTACCTGCAGCCCGCCGAGATGCGCCCCGGCCTGATCGACGTCCTCACCTCCACCCCGAAGGTCGCCCCCTACTTCGACCTGTCGTTCCAGCACTCCGCTCCCGGCGTGCTGCGGGCGATGCGGCGCTTCGGCGACACCGAGCGGTTCCTGGAGCTGCTGGAGACCATCCGCAGCAAGGCACCGCAGGCCGGTGTCCGCTCCAACTTCATCGTCGGATTCCCCGGCGAGAGCGATGCGGACTTCGCCGAACTCGAACGCTTCCTTTCCGCGGCGCGCCTGGATGCGATCGGCGTCTTCGGGTACAGCGACGAGGAGGGCACCGAGGCCGTCACCTACGAGAACAAGCTGGACGCCGACGTCGTCGCGGAGCGCCTGGAGCATCTGTCGCGGATCGCCGACGAGCTCACCGCGCAGCGCGCGGAGGAGCGCCTGGGCGAGCGCCTCGAGGTGCTGGTGGAGTCCGTGGACGACGAGGACGGCGCGGTGGGACGGGCCGCCCACCAGGCGCCGGAGACCGACGGACAGGTCGTGTTCACCTCCGGTGAGGGCCTGGAACCCGGCCGTATGGTCGTGGCGAAGGTCGTGGGCACCGAAGGCGTCGACCTGGTGGCCGAGTACTGCGAGGTCCTGGGGGCCGGCTCCCGGACCCCTGACGAGGAGGCGGGCAGATGACCGGAGTGCCGGCATCCGCGGCGGGCGGGACCGGAAGGCCGGCGCCCGGCGGCAAGCTGGGCGCTGCGGCCGTGAATCAGGCCAGCCTGTGGAACATCGCCAACATTCTCACCATGATGCGGCTCGTGCTCGTACCGGCCTTCGTGGTGCTGCTGCTGCAGGACGGCGGCTACGACCCGGCCTGGCGGGCCTGGGCATGGGCGGCCTTCGCCGTCGCCATGATCACGGACATCTTCGACGGGCACCTGGCCCGCACGTACAACCTGGTCACGGACTTCGGGAAGATCGCGGACCCGATCGCCGACAAGGCGATCATGGCGGCGGGGCTGATCAGTCTCTCCGCGCTCGGTGACCTTCCGTGGTGGGTGACCGGAGTCATCCTCTTCCGTGAACTGGGGATCACCCTGATGCGGTTCTGGGTGATCAGGCACGGAGTGATTCCGGCCAGTCGCGGCGGCAAGATGAAGACGCTCGCCCAGGGCACCGCGGTCGGCATGTACGTGCTGGCCCTGACCGGTCCCCTGGCGACCCTGCGGTTCTGGGTGATGGCTCTTGCCGTGGTCCTCACGGTGGTCACCGGCCTCGACTACGTGCGACAGGCGATCGTGCTGAGGCGCCAGGGGCTCGCGTCGGAGCGGACGGCGACGGGTTCCGCGAAGTGACCGGCGCGGCGAGAGTGCTCAACCTGCTCGCGGAGCGTGGCCAGACGCTGGCCGTCGCGGAGTCCCTCACGGGCGGTCTGGTGGCCGCGGAGCTCACCTCGGTGCCTGGAGCCTCGAAATCCTTCCGCGGGTCCGTCACGGCCTACGCAACCACCCTCAAGAGGGATGTTCTGGGTGTCGACGCGGGCCTTCTCGCGGCGCGCGGAGCGGTGGACCCGCAGGTCGCCGCGCAGATGGCGGCGGGGGTACGGGACGTGCTCGGCGCGGACTGGGGCGTCGCCACCACAGGGGTGGCCGGACCGGAACCGCAGGACGGACAGGCCGTCGGCACGGTATATGTGGCTGTCGCGGGTCCCGCTGGTGCCGGGAAAGTGACGGCATTGCGGTTGAACGGCGACCGCGGGGAAATCCGTAGAGAGAGCGTACGGAGCGTGCTCGAACTGCTCCGTGACGAACTGCACGGGAACGCGCGCGCACAGGATACGGAACAGAACGGGGGGAATTGATGTTTGCAGCCCTGAGTGAACACGACATCGCTCCCCGCACGGCCGCAGCGCAAGGCGGTACGGTGGGGCGTGAAGGATGCGGCTACGCGGTCCGAGGAGGGAGCCACCGATGATTCTGCTCCGTCGCCTGCTTGGTGACGTGCTGCGTCGGCAGCGCCAGCGCCAGGGCCGTACTCTGCGCGAAGTCTCCTCGTCCGCCCGAGTTTCGCTCGGCTATCTCTCCGAGGTGGAGCGGGGGCAGAAGGAGGCATCCTCCGAGCTGCTCTCCGCCATCTGCGACGCGCTTGACGTACGGATGTCCGAGCTCATGCGGGAAGTGAGCGACGAGCTGTCGCTGGCCGAACTGGCCGCGTCGGCAGCCGCCGGCGAACCGGTGTCCGCGCCGGTACGTCCGATGCTGGGCTCCGTCTCCGTGACGTCGGTGGCAGGTGTGCCGACGGAGCGGGTGACGATCAAGGCGCCCGCGGAAGCGGTCGACGTCGTCGCCGCCTGACCCGCAGGCACTGCACGATTCCGCACGGCTTGGTTTGCGAAAGGCCCTGCCCGGTACCCGAGTACCGGACGGGGCCTTTTGCTTGCGCTTCTGTCCCCGGATGACCCTTTTCGGTACTTGTGTAATCGTGGACGGTAGTCGCGAACCGAGTGGAGGACGTGGATGTCTGTCGTGAAGAGCACTCTCTCCGATGCGGACCTCAAGACGGTCGGTGAAGCACTCAAGGGCGCTCTGGTCGATCTGGTGGACCTCGCTCTGGTGGCCAAGCAGGTGCACTGGAACGTCGTGGGTCCTCGCTTCAGGTCCGTGCACCTCCAGCTGGACGAGGTCGTCGACACCGCGCGACAGCACTCCGACACGGTCGCCGAGCGTTGCTCCGCGATCGGTGTGACGCCCGACGGGCGGGCCGCGACGGTGGCGGCGCAGAGCGCGATGGGTCCCGTGCCCGAGGGCTGGATCAAGGACGTCGACGTCGTACGGACGATGGTCGACGGCCTGGGAGCGGTCATCGGGCGGATGCGGGAGCGCATCGAGGCCACCGACGAGCCGGATCCGGTGAGCCAGGACATCCTGATCCAGCTCACGGCCGACCTCGAGAAGCACGCCTGGATGTTCCAGGCGGAGAGCGCATGACACCGAGCGCGCAACGGAAGTCGGCGCGCGCCGGATCACCCGACCGTGCGCCCTCCCCGCGGCCGGTCACGTCGCACTAGCGTGGGCCGGAGGAGGCAGCCATGGCGGTACGCGGGGCGGTCCTCGTGCCTGTGGTCGTATGCGGGCTCGTGGTGGGCGGATTGTGGTGGTGGGCCGTTCTGCGGCTCGTCCTCGTCCCGGAGCACTCGGGCATCGTCGAAGGGGCAGTTGCCGCGGGAGGATGGGGCCTGAGTCTTCTTCCGGTGCACGCGACGGCGGCCCGTGGCGCTACCAGGGCATCACGACGCCCCCGTTCGGACGGAATATCTGACCCGTCGTGAAGGCCGAGGCGTCGCAGGCCAGATGGAGCACGGTGTGGGCGATGTCCTCCGGCTCGCCGACGCGACGCAGCGGGGACGCCCGCATCATGGTGGCCTCCGCCCGCTGTTGCAGTCCGGGGTCGTGACGGTCGGTCATCGGCGTGCGGACCCAGCCCGGGGCGACGGCGTTCACCCGGATCCCGTGCGGGCCGAGTTCGGTCGCGAGGGTACGGGTGAGCTGGACCACGGCCGCCTTCGAGACGCTGTAACAGAGCAGACCGGCGCCCGCCGCGTCGACGGCGCCGGACGCCATGGTGACGATCGAACCGCCGCCGCCCCGGGCGATCATGGCGCGGGCCGCTTCCTGGCACGCGTACAGCACGCCTTTGAAATTGACCGTCATGAGGCGGTCCAGATCCTCGTCCCGGGTCTCGAGGACCGGGCTCGTATGCATGATGCCGGCGACGGCGGCCAGCACGTCGAGCCGGTCCGCGGCCAGGACCGCCGCGGCGAGGGCGGGCCGGTCGGTGACGTCCACGGTGTGGGTGAGGGCCTTTCCGCCGGCTGCCTCGATCAGGGACCGGGTCCCGTGGAGGCCGGCCCCGTCCACGTCGGCGCAGTGGACCACGGCGCCCACCTCGGCGAGCAGGACCGCGCAGGCGCGGCCGATGCCGCCGGCCGCGCCGGTGACGAAGGCGGTGCGGCCGGTGAGGTCGTACGCCGTGAGGGCCATAGGGGGACCGTACGACCGTATCTGACGGGGCGTCAATCGCGGGTGCGGTGCTGGGTGAGCGCGGTGGTCAGCCGGTGGGGCCGGGCTGACAGCGCGGACACCAGTAGGTGGGGCGCTCGCGGCTGCCGTCGCCCTGGTCGGCCCTGCGGACGGGGGCGCCGCAGCGGGGGCACGGACGGCCCTCGCGGCCGTAGACGTACAGCTTCTGGGCCGGATTGCGGCCGCTGGTCATCGTGCGGCGGTCGAAGCGCCGCTTGTTCGCCTCGAGCAGGCGCTGTGCGGTGGCCACCAGCCGCTCGGGGACACCGGCCGGCAGCTCGCCGACCGGCAGCCAGGGCGTGACGCGGGCGAGGAAGGCCAGCTCCGACTTGTAGACATTGCCGATGCCGGCGAGGTTGCGCTGGTCGAGCAGGGCTTCGCCGAGCGGACGGGCCGGGTCGGCGAGCAGATTCGCCACCGCTGTGGCGGGGTCCCAGTCGGGACCGAGCAGATCCGGACCGAGATGACCGACCGCCTGCTCCTCGTCGGCGGTCCGGAGCAGTTCGACGACGGGGAGGCGATAGCCGACGGCGGTGTGATCGGCGTTGCCGAGGATCGCGCGGATCTGATGGGACGGCCCGCCGTCCCATCGGGCCCCGGAGTCGTACACCCGCCATGAGCCGTCCATCCTCAGATGCGAGTGCAGGGTCAGGCCGCCCTCGAAACGGGTGAGGAGATGCTTGCCGCGCGGCGTCACGTCCAGGACGGTGCGGCCCGTGAGGTCCGCCGTGGCGAAGCGGGGGACGCGAAGGTCGGCACGGGTCAGGACCTGCCCCGCCAGCGCCGCGTGCAGCCGGTGGGCGGTCAGCCAGACGGTGTCTCCTTCGGGCATGGCATCCATGATGCCGCGACCGTGGCGGCCGGTGGTGGTGCCCGACCGGTCACGGGCGCAGGCGCAGCCCCCTCGGCGTGGCGTGGAACCCGGCCGTCTCCAGGGCGCGGGCGAACGGTGCCGTCAGGGCCGGCGCCCCGTTGGCGCGCTCCACCGTGACCGTACCGAGCGAGCCGTCTCGGGCCGCGGCGGCGAGGGCGTCCGCCGCCGCGTGCAGCGCGGGCGAATCGGGGTCGGTGGCCCACGCCAGCAGCGTCTTGCCGCCGCGCTCCATGTACAGCGTCAGCTCGCCGTCGACGAGGACCACGAGAGAGCCCGCCTTGCGGCCGGGCTTGTGCCCGGCGCCCTCCGGCGGCTCCGGCCAGGGCAGCGCGGCCCCGTAGGCGTTGGCCGGGTCGGCGGCGGCCAGCACCACCGCGCGGGGCGCCGCCTGGTCCTGGGACCGGTCCCGTGCCGTGGACGCCGCGCGCAGGCGGTCGACCGCGCCGTCCATCGCGAACTGCGCGGCACCCAGCCCCTCGACCACGTAACCCCGGCGCGCCTGGCCGCTGTCCTCGAAGGCGGAGAGGATCCGGTACGTCGCGGAGAAGCCGCCCTCGACGCCTTCCGCCGCGACCGCGCCCCGTGTCACCACGCCGTGGCGGTCCAGCAGGGTCCGGGCCAGCGCGTGCGCCCGGTGGGTCGGCTCCGGCTCCAGGGCCGGCAGCAGCGACCAGCGGCCGCTCACCGTGGGAGGACCCGTGCGGGACGCGGGGCGGGCGGCGGCGGTCAGGCCGCCGTAGCGGCCGCGGGGCACGGTACGCCGGGCGCGGTGGGCGGTGGACCCGGCGGTACGGCCCGAGCCGAGCAGGGCCCGCAGCGGCGCCAGGGTGTCATTGGTGAGTCGGCCCGACCAGGCGAGATCCCAGATGACGTCGGCCAGCTGCGGATCGGTGGCGTCCGGATGCGTGGTCGCGCGCACCTGGTCGGCGATCTGGCGGAAGAACAGGCCGTAGCCGCCGGAGAGCGCGGTGAGCACCGATTCGTGCAGCGCCGTCAGCTCCAGCGGGTGCGGGGGCGGCAGCAGCAGGGGCGCGGCGTCCGCCAGGTACAGGGACACCCAGCCGTCCTTGCCGGGCAGGGCGCCGGCACCGGCCCACACCACCTCGCCGGTCGTGGTCAGTTCGTCGAGCAGGGTGCTGCTGTAGTGCGCGACGCGGGACGGCAGGATCAGCTTCTCCAGGGCCGAGGCCGGCACCGAGGCGCCCTGGAGCTGCTCCACGGCGCGGGCCAGGCCGTCGATGCCGCGCAGGCTGTTGCTGCCCAGGTGCTGCCACTGGGGCAGGAACGAGGCCAGCGCGGCGGGCGGCACCGGCTCCAGCTCATGGCGGAGCGCGGCCAGGGAGCGCCTGCGCAGGCGGCGCAGCACCCCCGCGTCGCACCACTCCTGGCCGATGCCCGCCGGATGGAACTCGCCCTGCACGACCCGGCCGCTCGCGGCGAGACGCTGGAGCCCTCCCTCGGTGACCGCCGTGCCGAGACCGAAGCGGGCGGCCGCCCGGTCGGAGGTGAACGGGCCGTGCGTCCGCGCGAACCGGGCGAGGAGGTCGCCGAACGGGTCCTTCACCGGCTCGGTGAACGCCTCCGGGACGCCCACGGGCAGCGCCGTGCCCAGCGCGTCGCGCAGCCGTCCGGCGTCCTCGACCGCCGCCCAGTGGTCGGCGCCCGCGATGCGGACCCGGATCGCGCGGCGGGACCGGGCGAGCTCCCCGGGCCAGGCCGGATCACTGCCGCGCTCGACGAGCTCCGCGTCCGTCAGCGGACCGAGTACGCGCAGTACGTCCGCCACGCCCTCCACGTCCTTGATGCGGCGGTCTTCGGTCAGCCACTGGAGCTCCCGCTCCAGCTCGGTGAGCACCTCGGCGTCCAGCAACTCCCTCAGCTCCGCCTGGCCGAGCAGCTCGGACAGCAGCCGGGAGTCCAGAGACAGGGCGGCCGCCCGCCGCTCGGCGAGGGGGGAGTCGCCCTCGTACAGGAACTGGGCGACGTAGCCGAACAGCAGCGAGCGGGCGAAGGGGGACGGCTCGGGGGTGGTGACCTCCACCAGGCGGACACGGCGCGACTCGATGTCCCCCATCAGTTCGGTGAGGCCGGGGACGTCGAAGACGTCCTGGAGGCATTCGCGGACCGCCTCGAGGACGATCGGGAACGAGCCGAACTCACTGGCGACCTGAAGCAGTTGGGACGCCCGCTGGCGCTGCTGCCACAGCGGCGTGCGCTTGCCGGGGCTGCGGCGCGGCAGCAGCAGCGCCCGGGCGGCGCACTCGCGGAACCGGGAGGCGAACAGGGCGGAGCCGCCCACCTGATCGGTCA
Source organism: Streptomyces peucetius (assembly GCF_025854275.1). Lineage (NCBI taxonomy): Bacteria > Bacillati > Actinomycetota > Actinomycetes > Kitasatosporales > Streptomycetaceae > Streptomyces > Streptomyces peucetius. Next base: position 5,951,261 of record NZ_CP107567.1, read on the forward strand.
CGATCTGACTGATCTCACCCTTGTCGAAGACCGCGTCCGCGGCGCCGACGGGAGCCTGATCGCTGTCGAACGACGCATCGACGTGAACCGGGTCCTGGTCGAGCAGGTCCAGACCCATCAGGTCCGCGTCGGGCAGCCGCAGCACGATGCCGTCGTCGGCGTGCATCACCTGCGCGTCCATGCCGTACCGCTCGGCGAGACGGGCGCCCAGCGCCAGCGCCCAGGGCGCGTGCACCTGGGCGCCGAACGGCGAGTGGATCACGACCCGCCAGTCGCCCAGCTCGTCGCGGAAGCGCTCCACCAGGATCGTGCGGTCGTCGGGCACATGGCCGCAGGCCCGGCGCTGCTCGTCCAGATAGGCCAGCACGTTGTCCGCCGCCCAGGCGTCGAGGCCGGCGGCGAGCAGGCGCAGCCGGCCGTCCTCGGCGGACAGACCGCCGACCTCGCGCAGGAAGGCGCCGACCGCGCGACCGAGCTCCAGGGGGCGCCCCAGCTGGTCGCCCTTCCAGAACGGGAGGCGCCCGGGGACCCCGGGGGCGGGGGACACCAGCACCCGGTCGCGGGTGATGTCCTCGATCCGCCACGAGGTGGTGCCCAGCGTGAACACGTCGCCCACCCGGGACTCGTAGACCATCTCCTCGTCGAGCTCGCCCACCCGGCCGCCACCCTTCTTGGGGTCGGCCCCGGCGAGGAAGACGCCGAAGAGGCCGCGGTCCGGGATGGTGCCTCCTGACGTGACGGCGAGGCGCTGCGCCCCCGGACGGCCCGTGACCGTGCCCGCAACCCGGTCCCAGACGACGCGGGGACGCAGCTCGGCGAACGCGTCGGACGGATAGCGGCCAGCGAGCATGTCGAGGACGGCCGTGAAGGCCGACTCCGGCAGTGAGGCGAAGGGCGCGGCCCGGCGCACCAGCGCCAGCAGGTCGTCGAACTGCCAGCTGTCCAGGGCGACCATCGCGACCAGCTGCTGGGCGAGCACGTCCAGCGGGTTCGACGGGATGCGCAGCGATTCGATGGAGCCCGTGCGCATCCGCTCGGTGACCACCGCCGCCTGCACCAGGTCGCCCCGGTACTTGGGGAAGACGACGCCCGTGGAGACCGCGCCCACCTGATGGCCCGCGCGGCCCACCCGCTGCAGGCCGGAGGCGACGGACGGCGGGGACTCGACCTGCACGACCAGGTCCACCGCACCCATGTCGATGCCCAGCTCGAGGCTGGAGGTGGCGACGACCGCGGGCAGCCGGCCGGCCTTCAGGTCCTCCTCCACGAGAGCCCGCTGCTCCTTGGAGACCGAACCGTGGTGGGCGCGGGCAAGCAGCGGAGGGGCGCCCTGAGCCGCACCGGACTGAGCCATGATCTCCGCCGGCGCTGCGTCCTCGGGCATGGGGGCGCCGGTGGCCCGTTCGTACGCGATCTCGTTGAGGCGGTTGCAGAGACGCTCGGCCAGGCGGCGGGAGTTGACGAAGACGATCGTGGAGCGGTGGGCCTGGACGAGGTCGGCGATGCGCTCCTCGACATGCGGCCAGATCGACGGCTTCTCGGCGACACCGTCGCCGGTGTCGGAGGCGGGGGAGCCCCCGAGCTCACCCAGGTCCTCCACCGGGACGACGACCGACAGGTCGAACTCCTTCCCCGAAGGCGGCTGGACGATCTCGGCCCGGCGCTGCGGCGACAGATAGCGGGCCACCTCGTCCACCGGACGGACCGTCGCCGACAGGCCGATCCTGCGGGCAGGGCGGGGGAGCAGCCCGTCGAGCCGCTCCAGGGAGACGGCGAGGTGGGCGCCCCGCTTGGTGCCGGCGACGGCGTGGACCTCGTCGAGGATCACCGTCTCGACGCCCGACAACGCGTCCCTGGCCGACGAGGTGAGCATCAGGAACAGCGACTCGGGGGTGGTGATCAGAATGTCCGGCGGCCTGGTGACCAGCGAGCGCCGCTCCGCGGCGGGGGTGTCGCCCGAGCGGATGCCCACCCGCACCTCCGGCTCGGGCAGGCCCAGGCGCACCGCCTCCTGCCGGATCCCGGTGAGCGGGCTGCGGAGATTGCGCTCCACGTCCACCGCGAGGGCCTTCAGCGGTGACACGTACAGCACGCGGCAGCGCTTCTTCGCCTCCGCCGGCGGGGGAGTGGACGCCAGCCGGTCGAGGGCGGCCAGGAACGCGGCCAGGGTCTTGCCCGAGCCCGTCGGAGCCACCACCAGCACGTCCGAGTCCTCGCCGATGGCCTTCCAGGCCCCCTCCTGCGCAGCGGTGGGCGCGCTGAACGCCCCCGAGAACCATCCACGGGTCGCGGGGGAGAAGGAGTCGAGCGCAGTCCGGGCCATGCCCACCATCGTGCACCCGAGCACTGACAACGCGGGTCCGCGGCGTGTCCAGGACCCGGACGGGCCGTCGTGCCCGGCAGGGGCGGTAGCAGAATGGCCGTATGGAGAAGGACCCGGCGCCGGACAGGAAGGGCGAGTGGGCACGGCACTGGCAGTACCCGGGCGTGCCCGGCCTCGACCTGCTGCAGGCCCGTTATGTGCGCCATTCATTCCCCCCGCACAGTCATGAGGGGTACGTCTTCGGCGCCGTCCGGCGCGGTATCGAGGACGTGGCGATGCCCGAGGGCGTCGTCCGGGCCAGGCCCGGCACCGTCGTCATGATCAACCCGGAGGTCCCGCACTCCGCCAGGGCCGGTGTCCCCGAGGGCTGGGTGTACTCGACCCTCTACCCGTCCTCCCGGCTCGTCGGCACGATCGCGGAGGAGACGACGAACCTGCGGGGAACCGCCGGATTCGCCGAGACGATCGTCGAGGACCCGGACACCGCCCGGCTCGTGCACGAGGTGCACCGTGCGGCGGAGGCGGGCAACGCCCTCGCCGCGGACAGCGTTCTGCGCATCGCCGTCGCCACACTGCTGCGGCGCCACGGGCGCTCCCTCCCCGCCCGTACGCCCCTCGCCGCCGGCGCCCGGACAGCGGCGGCCGCGAAGCAGGTCCTGGAGGAGCGGATGGCGGCCCCGCCGTCCCTGGAGGAACTGGCGCAGCAGCTCGGCGTCAGCCCCTTCGCGCTGCTGCGTGCCTTCAAGGCCTCCTACGGGCTGCCGCCGCACACCTGGCTCACGGACGCGCGCGTCCGGCGCGCCCGGCACCTCCTCGACGTCGGCACGGCCCCCGCCGAAGCCGCCGTCACCGTCGGCTTCACCGACCAGCCGCACCTGAACCGTCACTTCACCCGGATCGTCGGCGTCCCACCCGGGGCGTACCGGCGAGAGCGCGCAAGAACGTACAAGACCGCAGGCAGGAGCCCTGCGTAGCGTCCCTGGCGTGGCAGAACAGACAGCTCGACCAGACATGGCCGCCGGGGAGGGCCCCGGGGGCGCGGCGCCGTTCGCGACCCTCGCGGCGGCCGCCCCCGGACCGCCGCCGGAGCCGGGGGACGCGTCCGCGGCCCCGCAGGGAACCGCGCCCGGGGACGGGCCGTCCGCACGCGGGGGCGCCTCGGGAGGGGGGCCCGGCGACGCGTCACCCGGACGCGGACACGGGGACGCGGACGGGACCGTGGCGCAGCCGGACGCGAAACCCGACTCGGCCGTCGTCCGAGACGCACTCGGTGTCGGAATCGCCGTCGGCCTGTCCGGCTTCGCCTTCGGCGTGACCTCGGCCGGGGCCGGTCTGACCCTGCTGCAGACCTGCGCGCTCAGCCTGCTCGTGTTCACCGGGGCGTCGCAGTTCGCACTCGTCGGCGCGATAGCCGCCGGTGGCAACCCGCTCGCCGCCGCGGCCGGCGCCTTCTTCCTCGGGGTGCGTAACGCCTTCTACGGGCTGCGGCTGTCGCAACTGCTCGCACTGCCCCGCTTCGTACGGCCGTTCGCCGCGCACTGGGTCATCGACGAGACCACCGCCGTCGCCCTCGCACAGCCCACGCGGCGAAGCGTGCGGATCGGCTTTACCCTCACCGGCCTGACGCTCTACGTGCTGTGGAACCTGACCACGCTCCTCGGGGCGCTCGGCGCCGAGGCCCTCGGCGACACGAACGCCTGGGGGCTGGACGCGGCGGGCCCGGCGGTCTTCCTGGCACTGCTCGCGCCGATGCTGCGCACGGCCACGGAAAGGGCGGTGGCCGGGCTCGCGGTGCTGCTGGGGCTCGGCTTCCTGCCGGTGCTGCCCGCCGGGGTGCCGGTGCTCGTCGCGGCGTTCGCGGCCCCCGCGGTGCTGTGGCTCAAGGGGCGCGCGATCGGCGACGGCAGCGGCGGGACACGGCGTATGTACAGGAAGGACCGGAACCGGTGAGCATCTGGATCGCGATCGCCGCCACGGCGGTCGGCTGCTACCTCGTCAAGCTGGCCGGGCTGCTGGTGCCGGCCGACACACTCGAGCGGCCCCTCGTGCAGCGGCTGGCGGCCCTGCTGCCTGTCGCCCTGCTGGCAGCGCTGACCGCACAGCAGACCTTCAGCACCGGCCAGTCCCTCGTCCTCGACGCGCGGGCAGCGGGGCTCGGGGCCGCGGCCGTGGCGCTGATGCTGCGGGCGCCGTTCCTCGTGATCGTGGGGGCCGCCGTGGCTGTGACGGCGGGGGTACGGGCGCTGGGCGGCTGACCGGGCCGCGTGCCGCCTCCGGCCGGTTCGTCGCGGGGCGGTGCTGCGGCGGCCCGGTACCGGTGTCACCCGATGGGGTGGCCGTGCGCCCGGAGCGTCCGCAGCGCCTCGATCGTCACGATCGGCCGTGCCTCCAGCGCGGTGCCGGGAGCCCATTCGCGCCAGCTGATGGGCCATCCGCCGTCCTGCTGCTGCTCACCCGCGAGGTGCTCCAGGGAACGGGCCATCTCCTCGTCGCTGAACCAGCGGCGGGCCAGCGAGCCGGGCGTGCGGGCGTAGTCGTGTGCGAAGTGGTGCTCGCCCGGTGCATAGCCCGGGGCCACGGGCTGGTCGTCGAGCCGCTCCGGGTCCAGGGCGACGAGCCGCTGCTCGCGCACGATCCGGCCGAGCCGGTCCGCCGCCGCCTGCGCGCGTGGCCGGTCCGGCACGCCGTCCAGGAAGGCGATCGCCGCCTCGATCTCGTAAGGATGCGACGTCTCGATCGCGTCGACCGCGGACCAGCAGAAGTCGGTGGCCCGGAAGAGCCACGCGTGCCACACCTCGTTGCGGTGCAGCAGACCGACCACCGGGCCCGTCGCCAGCAGCTCGCTCGGCGGGTCGTCGACGATCATCAGGAACGGAGCGGCCGGATAGGCCCGCTGCGAGGGGTGAACAGCGGGCAGCGCGCCCTCTTTTGTGGACACCTCCGTGAGGTAGCGGCACATCCGCTCCACCCGCAGGCCGCCGCAGCGGCCGATGGAGTCGAGCACGCGCAGCGCGTGGCCCGTGTGCAGGGGCTGACTGACCGGGCCGCGCAGATCCGGTTCGAGGGCGTGGCCGTAGCCCCCGTCCTCGTTGAGGTAGGCGGTCAGCGCCGTTTCCACCGCGTCGGAGCCGCCGCCGAGGAAGTGGTAGGCGAACCGCCGCTGCTCGAGCACCCGGGCCGTCAGCCAGATGAAGCGCTCGGCGCGCTCCAGCGCGGACGCGGACGCGAGGGAAGGGTCGGGGGTTGCTCCGTTTCCAGCCATGTCACCGACGGTAGAGCGGAAAGGGCTTTCGACAAGGCGGAGGGGCACGGCTGCACTCTCAGGAGCGGGATACTGAGGGCATGCGGTTGACGATTTTCTGGCAGCACATGGCGGACCACTTCGGTGCGGCGTACGCGGACTCCTTCGCACGGGACCATGTGATGGCCGAACTCGGCGGCCGTACGATCCATGAGGCACTGGCCGCCGGCTGGGAGGCGAAGGACGTGTGGCGGGCCGTCTGCGCCGCCATGGACATCCCTCCGGACAAGCGGTGAGACACCGGCACGAGCGGTGAGACACCGGAAAGACGGCCCGCGGCCACGGTGGTGAGCCACACTGGGCCGGTGGCCGGCCCGTGCTGCGTGCTTCGAGGGGCCTGTTCCGGGAATCGGGCGTACTTCGGGCGGCGCGGCGTGTTCCGGGACCGGGCCTGCTTCGGACGGGGCCGCCCGCCTCGGGCGGAACGGCCGGCTTGGGCACCTCGGACGCTGAACACGGGGACGGCTGCCTGCTCCGGGCCGGCCTTCCCCGTACGGGGCAGACCGCTCCGGACCCGGCCGACCCGCGCCACCGCGCACCACGACACCCCCACAGGACGGGAACCGCTGACGACATGACCGCTGACGAGAGGGCCACCCAGGACGCGGTCGCGTCGGACGGGGCCGCCGTGGGGATTCCCTCACAGGGCACCACGGCGCCCGATGCCCCGCCGGCCGCGCCGCCTCCCGGTTCGGAGGCGGGCGGCGGAAGTCCGGCCCGGATGCCTCGCTGGCTGCCGCGTGCTCTGATCCTGGCGCTGGCGCTCTACGCCTGCTTCCAGCTCGGCAGCTGGGCCTTCCACCAGCTCATCGGCCTTTTGATCAATATCCTGATCGCCTTCTTCCTGGCGCTCGCGATCGAGCCCGCGGTGGGGCGGATGGCGGCCCGCGGCATGCGCCGGGGCCTCGCCACCTTCCTGGTCTTCTTCGCGGTGCTGGCCGCCGGCATCGGATTCGTCGTGCTGCTCGGCTCGATGCTGGCCGGCCAGATCGTCGAGATGGTCGAGGAGTTCCCGAAGTACCTCGACTCGGTCATCCGCTGGATCAACAGCACCTTCCACACGGAGCTGTCACGCGTGGAGGTCCAGGACAGCCTGCTGCGCTCGGACTGGCTGCGGAACTACGTCGAGAACAGTGCCAGCGGGGTGCTGGACGTGTCGGCCACCGTGCTGGGCGGACTGTTCAAGCTGCTGACGATCTTCCTGTTCTCGTTCTACTTCGCGGCCGACGGGCCCCGGCTGCGCCGCGCGCTGTGCTCCGTCCTGCCCCCGGCCAAGCAGACCGAGGTGCTGCGGGCCTGGGAGATCGCTGTCGACAAGACGGGCGGGTATCTCTACTCGCGCGGGCTGATGGCACTGATCTCAGGGGGCGCGCACTACATCCTGCTGGAGATCCTCGAGGTGCCGTACGCCCCGGCGCTGGCGGTGTGGGTCGGGCTCGTCTCGCAGTTCATCCCGACCATCGGCACCTATCTGGCGGGTGCGCTGCCGATGCTGATCGCGTTCACCATCGACCCCTGGTACGCGGTGTGGGTGCTGGGCTTCGTCGTGATCTACCAGCAGTTCGAGAACTACCTGCTGCAGCCGAAGCTCACCGCCAGGACCGTCGACATCCACCCGGCGGTGGCCTTCGGCTCGGTCGTCGCGGGTACCGCCCTGCTGGGGGCGGTCGGCGCGCTGATCGCGATCCCGGCGGTCGCGACGCTCCAGGCGTTCCTCGGCGCATACGTGAAGCGGTACGCCGTGACCGACGACCCCCGGGTCCACGGTCACCGGAGGCACGGTGGCAGCCGGGCGCTCGCCCGCGTGCGCAGTGCGCTCCAGGGCGGCCCGGGTCTGCCGTCCGCTCGGTCCGGCACGTCTGCTCCGCCCGGTCCCGCCACCCCTTCCGGGCCGGAGAACGCGGACGGCGCGGGCGCCTGAGCCGACGCCCGGCCCGGGCCCGGAGCACGCTGTCCTGTGCCATCGAACCTTGAGCGTTTGTCATCGAAGTCCGAGCGTGTGCTGCGAACCCAATGATCACCAACTTTCGGTGGCAATGATCAAGATTCGGTGGCACAGAACACCTGAGGCCCTGAGGGGAGCCTGAGTGCCCCGGAGGTCAGATGGCTCTGGTGGCCCGGTGGGCATGGTGGGATCATGGCTGTAGGAACATGACAAAGGGGGCAATATGTCCGCGATCAAGGAAAGCGTCGAGATCGACTGCCGCCCCGAAGAGGTCTTCTCGTACGTCACCGTCCCTTCCCACCTGCCGGAGTGGCAGGAGAGCGCCGTATCCGCGCGTCTGGTCGGTGACGTCCCGCTGGGCGTCGGCTCCAAGATCGAGGTGACCCGGCGCATGGGGCGCGAGTTCACCACGACCCTGGAGGTCACCGAGTTCGATCCGCCGAGAAGCTGGCACTACCACGGCATCGAAGGTCCCGTCCGGCCCGACGTCCACGGCACGATCGAGCCGCTCGACGATGGCAGGCGCTCACGCCTGACACTCGACATCGACTACGAGGGGCACGGCCTGGGCAGGGCGCTCATTCCGATGGCAGTCCGCCCCCGCGCCCGCAAGGAGTTCCCGAGGAACGAACAGACGCTCAAGAGCCTGCTGGAGAGCGGTACCGGCTAGAAGGCTGATGAAGAACTTGCTCCGGCCGCCCGACTTACCCTGTCGGGTGGCCTCTCGCAGTGAAGGTTGAGCGTTGTCGTCGAAGGTTGGGGTGCCGGTAAGAACTCTGGCACCAGCCGCAAATGGCTGGCCTACTCCGCCGATGGCACCGCTCTTGGGTCCGGCTGATCGACCAGCACGACATCGTCCTCCGGCCCCCGCTCCAGTTCCCCCGCTGGACCACCAGCTGTGAGCCAGGTCACTTCCATGGCGCTGGGGAGCTGGAGCGGTGGATCGTCGTGGTGAGGCGTCGCAGCGCGGCGTGGGCGGGTGGGCCCCAGGTGGGCTTGCCGCCCGGACGGCCGTGGACGCCTGCCTCTCCAATGAAGATGCAGGCGAGGGCTTTCAACACCGCCCAACCACGGGCGCGGCGTAGGGTCGCTGTGTCCGCGGCCGGCTGATAGGCGTCGTAGAAGCGGTCGACGGCGCCGTCCGGCAGCAATACCCAAGGGGCAGCGAGATCGCAGGCCGGATCGCCCGCAAAGAGGTCACCGAAGTCGATCACGCCGCAGAAGGTGCCGTCCGCGGTGAGGATGTTGGCCGGATGCAGGTCGCCGTGGAGCCACAGCGCCGGGCCCGCCCACCCGGGCGCGGCAACGGCGTCTTCCCAGACCGCGCGGACGGCGTCCGGGTCAGGGAGCAGCCCCAGCTCGGTAACCGAGGCAAGCTGCTCGGCGAACTGCTCGGCGTGGTCGGCCAGCGGCCCCCCGCGTCCACGGCCGGCGGGCGCCCCCTCGGGGGCAGGTCGGTGAAGAGCAGTCAGGAAGGCGGCCAAGCTGTCGGCCGCCTCCGCGGCGCGCGTGGCAGGGGCGCGGTCGGCAGGCGAGCCCGGCACCCAGGTGGTGACGATCCAAGGCCGCGGAAACCGCTCGGAGGGCTCGCCAAGGCGCTGCGGGACGGGGACCGGCAGGGGAAGATGCGGAGCGAGAACGGGAAGCCAAGCATGCTCCTTGCGCAGCAGCGCGTCCGCAGACAGCGTCGCCCAGGGCAACCGGACGGCGAGATCATCGCCGAGCCGCCACAGCTGGTTGTCCCAGCCGCGCGCACCGAGCCTCAACGGATGATCGGCCAGGTCGGGATGCTGGTCGCGCAACAGATCCCGGACCAGTTCCGCGGTGATCTCGATCTCGGTGCGGGCCATGCGGAGCCACGGTAGTGGCAGTGGGCCGCCCGCTTCCTGACGTCCAGCATTCCGTACCGATCAAACTTCGACGGCACGAACTCACCGATCACCAATCTTCGCTGGCAAAGATCAAGCTTCGGTGGCACGGGACACACGCGGTTCCGGGCGTCGCGTGGTGCGCTTGACAGTAAAATCGAACATCCATTCTTATGGGATCCCGGCCCTCGTTCCCACGAGTTATCCACAGGCCGGCCGGACGTCGGGGCCCATTGTCAGTGGCAGGGGTTAGCGTCTTTGACGTGAAGCGATCGACACAAGCAAATCGGGTGGAACCCATGGCAGGAACCGACCGCGAGAAGGCGCTCGACGCCGCGCTCGCACAGATTGAACGGCAATTCGGCAAGGGTGCCGTGATGCGACTGGGCGAGCGGCCGAACGAGCCCGTCGAGGTCATCCCCACCGGGTCGACCGCCCTCGACGTCGCCCTCGGCGTCGGCGGCCTGCCGCGCGGGCGTGTGGTGGAGGTGTACGGGCCGGAGTCCTCCGGTAAGACGACCCTCACGCTGCACGCCGTGGCCAACGCCCAGAAGGCGGGCGGCGCGGTGGCCTTCGTGGACGCGGAGCACGCCCTCGACCCGGAGTACGCGAAGAAGCTCGGCGTCGACATCGACAACCTGATCCTGTCGCAGCCGGACAACGGCGAGCAGGCGCTCGAGATCGTTGACATGCTCGTCCGCTCGGGCGCGCTCGACCTGATCGTCATCGACTCCGTCGCGGCCCTGGTGCCCAAGGCGGAGATCGAGGGCGAGATGGGAGACTCGCACGTCGGTCTGCAGGCGCGGCTGATGAGCCAGGCGCTCCGGAAGATCACCAGCGCGCTCAACCAGTCCAAGACCACCGCGATCTTCATCAACCAGCTCCGCGAGAAGATCGGTGTGATGTTCGGCTCCCCGGAGACCACGACCGGTGGCCGGGCACTGAAGTTCTACGCCTCCGTGCGTCTGGACATCCGCCGTATCGAGACCCTCAAGGACGGCACGGACGCGGTCGGCAACCGCACCCGCGTCAAGGTCGTCAAGAACAAGGTCGCGCCGCCCTTCAAGCAGGCCGAGTTCGACATCCTCTACGGCCAGGGCATCAGCCGCGAGGGCGGCCTGATCGACATGGGCGTGGAGCACGGCTTCGTCCGCAAGGCCGGCGCCTGGTACACGTACGAGGGCGACCAGCTCGGCCAGGGCAAGGAGAACGCCCGTAACTTCCTGAAGGACAACCCCGATCTCGCCAACGAGATCGAGAAGAAGATCAAGGAGAAGCTCGGCGTCGGCGTCAGGCCCGAGACCCCCGCGGCGGAGCCGGGAACGGACGCGGCCGTCGCGGCGCCTGCCGAGGACGCGGCGAAGTCGGTGCCCGCGCCCGCCTCCAAGGCGAAGGCGGCCAAGACGGCGGCGGCCAAGGGGTAGCACATGGCCGCCCGGCGTACCGAATGGCCGGGTGACAGCCCTGACTCGTCGAGGGCCGAGAAGGAGCTGTCGCCCCGGGATCCGGCGGAGCGGGCGCGGGCGATCTGCCTGCGCCTGCTCACCGGGACCCCGCGTACCCGCAAACAGCTCGCGGACGCGCTGCACAAGCGGGAGATCCCCTCGGAGGCGGCCGAGGAGGTCCTCTCCCGCTTCGAGGACGTGGGACTGATCAACGACGCCGCCTTCGCCGACGCGTGGGTGGAGTCCCGGCACCACGGCCGGGGCCTCGCCCGGCGTGCCCTGGCACGGGAGCTGCGGACCAAGGGCGTGGACTCCACGCTGATCGACGAGGCCGTGGGGCAGCTCGACTCCGACCAGGAAGAGGCGACCGCGCGCGAGCTGGTGGCGCGCAAGCTGCGCTCCACCAGAGGCCTCGACCGCGACCGGCGCCTGCGCCGCCTGGCCGGAATGCTCGCCCGCAAGGGCTACCCGGAGGGCATGGCCCTGCGAGTGGTCAGGCGCGCCCTGGAGGAGGAGGGCGAGGACACGACGGACCTGGACGAGGCGGGCTGCTGAAGGGCAGGAGCGCGACGCGGTCAGATGCCGGTGTCCGCGGTGCGGTCGGAGTCCTGCGGGTCCTGCGCGCCTCCTCGTGCGATGTCCGCGGCGGCGTGCAATTCCGCGGGCCGCACCCCCGCGAAGGCGGCCACCAGATGCCCGTCGGGCCGCACCAGCAGCACGGTGTGTGCGGACGCGCCCGGGTAGCTCTCCGTCACCAGCAGCTCGGCCTGGACCGGCAAGCCGGACACGGCCGCCGCCAGCCTCGGCATGACGCCCGCCCCGACCCAGTGCCGCCGGTCCCACACCCCGGTGCCCGGGGCCACCAGTACGACGAGCAGACGTCCCTGCCCCAGCCGGTCCCGCAACAGGGCCGTGGTGCCGTCGGGAGCCGTGACCTGTACGTCGGCGACCGGTGAGCCCGGCCCCGCGCCGGTGAGGGCCGGCGGGCCGGAGGGTTCCGGCGTGAGGGGGGAGTGCGCGTAGACGGGCGGAGCGCCGAGTGCGCCCTGCCCGAGATGTGCGTCGGTGAGCATGGCGTCGTGCCCACGGGCCGCCCCTGGGAGGTACATGCGCAGCCCGCCGCCGCTGCGGAGTATCGGCAGCGATTGGTCGGCGGCGCGCAGCCGCGCGGCGACGGCGGTGCGCCGTTCCGTCTGGTAGCTGTCCAGGAGCGTTTCCGACGCGCCGTGGTGCCACGCCTGGGCCAGCTTCCAGGCCAGGTTGTCCACGTCCCGCAGCCCCTCGTCGAGCCCCTGGGTGCCGACGGCCCCCATCAGATGGGCCGCGTCACCGGCAAGGAATGCGCGGTCCACGCGCCAGCGTCGGGCGAGCCGGTGGTGGAGGGTGTGGACGCCGGTGTCGAGCAGTTCGTACGGCGGGGCCTGGCCGCACCAGCCGGTCAGGGTGTCGCGGATCCGCGCCACCAGCGCCTCGGGGGTGACCAGTTCGCCGCGGGGGGCGAGGAGCCAGTCCAGCCGCCAGACGCCGTCCGGGAGCGGGCGCGCGGTGATCTCGGCACCACCCGAGCTCCACGGCGGCTGACGGTGCAGCAACGCTTCGCCGGGCCAGGGCAGTTCGGTGCGCAGCGCGGCCACGGCGTGACGTTCCACCGCCGTACGGCCCGGGAAGCGGATGCCGAGGAGCTTGCGGACCGTCGACCTTGCGCCGTCGCACCCCACAAGGTGACTCCCGCGCCACCAAGTGGCCGAAGGACCCTTGGTGTGCACGCCCACCCCTCCGGCGTCCTGTTCGAGCGAGTCGAGGCGGCTGTCAGTGACCAGCCGTACGAGCCGGTGCTCCATGGCGGCCTCGCGCAGTCCGAGGGCGAGGCTGTGCTGAGGGATGTGCAGCGGTGCGGCGGGACCTTCACTGTCGTCGTCGCCGAGGGGCAGCTGCCGCAGGTCCTGCTTGCGCAGCATCGACCGCCAACCGGTCCACCGGACACCTGCGTCGTGCACGGTGCCGCAGCCGAGCCGCTCCACCAGGGCCGCTGTGTCGGGGCGGAGCACGACGGTGCGGGCGGGACGCGGTTCGGGTTTCCCGTTGGTCTCGTCGAGTACGACGGAGGGGACGCCCTGTGCTGCGAGGGCGAGGGAGAGCGAGAGTCCGACCGGGCCGGCGCCGACCACGATCACCGGGTCCACGGCGTGACTCCTCGGGCCCGGAGGGTCGTGCGGGAAAGTGCTGTTGGAGCCCGGTGCGCGATCACAGAACGTATGCAACCGACTGCCGGTGCCTGCGTCAAGCTGCCTCAAGCGACACCGTGGACGCGGTGAGGGGCGGTGGCCGTACGGCCACCGCCCCTCACCGGTCGAACATCGGATGAACCGTCAGCCGGCCCGTCCGTCATCGGTCTTGGCGACTCCAGGCTCCCCGACGGGCTCCTCCGCGCCGCCGGGTGCGGTCAGTACCGCGCCCGTGCTCCTCTTGGCCTGTCGCAGCCTGCGTTCCAGCCAGGAAGCGAAGGTGGTGAGGATCAGGTTAAGGACGATGAAGATCAGTGCGACGACGATGAAGCTGGGGATGGTGTTCGCGTAGTTCGCGGACAGGGTGCCCTGCGCGCTGAGCAGCTCGGCGAAGGCCAGCAGCGCGCCGCCGAGTGCGGTGTCCTTGACGATCACGACAAGCTGGCTGACCAGAGCCGGCAGCATCGCGGTGACGGACTGCGGGAGCAGCACGTTCGTCATCGTCTGGCCCTTGCGCAGGCCGATGGCCTTCGCCGCTTCCGACTGGCCCTTGGGCAGCGACAGGATGCCGGCCCGGACGACCTCGGCGAGGACCGACGCGTTGTAGAGGACGAGGCCGGTGACCACCGCGTACAACGGGCGGACGTCGCTGCTGATGTTGGTGTAGCTCGAGTAGAACTCGTTCGCGAACAGCATCAGGAGCAGGACGGGAATGGCGCGGAAGAACTCCACGACCACGCCCGACGGGACGCGGACCCAACGGTGGTCGGAGAGCCTGGCGATGCCGAAGATCGCGCCCAGCGGCAGGGCGATCACCATGGCGAGGGCCGCTGCCTTCAGTGTGTTGGCGAGGCCGGGCAGCAGGTAGGTCGTCCAGGCCGGAGCCTCGGTGAACGGCTTCCACAGGGACCACTCGAGCTGTCCGTTGTCGGCCATGGTGCCCAGTACCCACCAGATGCCCAGTGCCAGCGCGGTGAGGAAGACGGCCGTGTAGACGATATTGCGACGCTTGGCGCGGGGGCCGGGAGCGTCGTAGAGGACCGATGTCATCGCTTCACCGCCATGCGCTTGCCGACCCAGCCGAGGATGAGGCCGGTGGGGAGGGTGAGGACCACGAAGCCGAACGCGAAGATCGCCGAGATGAGGACGAGCTGTGCCTCGTTCTCGATCATCTCCTTCATCAGCAGAGCCGCTTCCGCGACGCCGATGGCCGCAGCGACCGTGGTGTTCTTGGTGAGGGCGATCAGCACATTCGTGAGCGGGGCGATGACCGAGCGGAACGCCTGCGGAAGCACGATGGTCGTCAGGACCTGCGTGAAGCTCAGACCGAGGGCGCGTGCCGCCTCCGCCTGGCCGACCGGCACCGTGTTGATGCCGGAGCGCACGGCCTCGCAGACGAAGGCAGCGGTGTAGGCCGAGAGGCTGAGGACCGCCAGCCGGAACGACAGCGCGTTGAAGTCGTCGGCCACCCCGAGCGTCATACCGAAGACATCGGCGAGGCCGATCGAGGAGAAGACGATGATCAGGGTCAGCGGGATGTTCCGGACCACGTTCACATAGACCGTGCCGAACGCCCGCATCAGAGGCACTGGGCTCACCCGCATCGCGGCGAGGACGGTGCCGAGCACCAGGGAGCCGATTCCGGAGAGGACGGTGAGTTTCACCGTCATCCAGAACGCCCCGAGCAAGTCGTAACCTTCAAGAAAGTCGAACACGATCTCCCGCGCTTCCGCGTGTGGGAGGGCCGGGCGCGCCGCCCTCAGGGGCGGCGCGCTGTCTCAGCCCTGCTTCACTTGACGATGTTGCCGATCTTCGGGGCGGGCTCGTTCTTGTAGTTGGCCGGGCCGAAGTTGTCCTTGACGGCCTGCTCCCAGGCACTGTCCTGGACCATCTTCTCGAGGGCGGCGTTGATCTTGTCGACCATCTCCTTGTCGCCCTTCTTGACGCCGATGCCGTAGTTCTCGTTGCTCAGCTTGAGGCCGGCGAGCTTGAACTTTCCCTTGTAC
Organism: Streptomyces peucetius; assembly: GCF_025854275.1. Lineage (NCBI taxonomy): Bacteria > Bacillati > Actinomycetota > Actinomycetes > Kitasatosporales > Streptomycetaceae > Streptomyces > Streptomyces peucetius. Next base: position 5,966,374 of record NZ_CP107567.1, read on the forward strand.
TGCGGCTGCGCGGCGTAACCGGCGAGGATCGAGTCGTCGGTGGTCAGCGCATCGACCCGGCCGCTCTGGAGGGCACCGAGGCACTGGGAGTACGTGGGGTACTCCTGCAGTTGGGCCTTCGGGGCGAAGTCCTTCTTCACGTTCTGCGCGGACGTGGAGCCGACGACCGAGCAGAGCTTCTTGCCGTTGAGGTCGTCGCCCTTGGTGACGTTGTCGTCGGCGCGGATCAGCAGGTCCTGGTGGGCGAGCAGGTACGGGCCGGCGAAGTCGACCTTCTCCGCGCGCTCGTCGGTGATCGAGTACGTGGCGGCGATGAAGTCCACGTCGCCGCGGGCCAGGGCGGTCTCGCGGTCGGCGCTCTTCGTCTCCTTGAACTCGATGTCGCCCTCTTTGTAGCCGAGCTCCTTGGCGACGTACTTGGCGACGTCGACGTCGAAGCCGGTGAAAGAGCCGTCCGGGGTCTTCAGGCCGAGGCCCGGCTGGTCGTACTTGATGCCGACCGTGATCTTCTTGTTGCCGCCGTCGGAGCCGGAGCCGCCGTCCCCGCCGTCGGAGCCACAGGCGGTGGCGGTCAGGGCGAGCGCGAAGACGGTGGCCGAAGCGGCGGTGACCTTACGAAGCTTCATGATGACTTCCCTAAAGTTTGACGCGAAGTGTCGGATCAGATGCGAAGTATGGAATCAGCTGATCCGGGACTCAGTGGTGAAGGATCTTCGACAGGAAGTCCTTGGCCCGGTCGCTGCGCGGGTTGCTGAAGAACTCCTCGGGCGTCGCCTCTTCGACGATCTTGCCGTCCGCCATGAACACGACCCGGTTCGCGGCGGATCGGGCGAAGCCCATCTCGTGTGTGACGACCACCATTGTCATCCCGTCGCGCGCGAGCTGCTGCATGACTTCGAGGACCTCGTTGATCATCTCGGGGTCGAGGGCCGATGTCGGCTCGTCGAAGAGCATGACCTTCGGGTCCATGGCCAGCGCCCGCGCGATCGCCACCCGCTGCTGCTGGCCGCCGGAGAGCTGTGCGGGGTACTTGTCGGCCTGCGCGGCGACGCCCACCCGGTCGAGCAGTGCCCGGGCCTTGGTCTCCGCCGCCTTCTTGTCGGCCTTGCGGACCTTGATCTGCCCCAGCGTCACGTTCTCCAGCACGGTCTTGTGCGCGAAGAGGTTGAACGACTGGAAGACCATGCCGACGTCCGCGCGCAGCCGGGCGAGTTCCTTGCCCTCGTGCGGCAGCGGCTTGCCGTCGATCGTGATCGAGCCGGAGTCGACCGTCTCCAGGCGGTTGATGGTGCGGCACAGCGTGGACTTTCCGGACCCGGAAGGTCCGATGACGACCACGACCTCGCCCCGGGCGATGGTCAGGTCGATGTCCTGGAGCACATGCAGCGCGCCGAAGTGCTTGTTCACGTTGCTCAGCACGACCAGATCGGCCGTGGGCACCGCGTCCTCGGCGTCCTTGGTCACTGACACTCCGCTCATCGGCTTCTTGCTCCGTCCTCCTCGGTTGGGAGGGACCTTAGTCACGCGCTGCGACCAGCGTCATTACATCTGAGGGGAAATTGAGCATAACGATCCGGCCTCATCCGGACACTATGCGTGAACGGGGTGCTGCACTGCGATACCGGGTGGATAACGGAACCGTCCGAGGCCCTGGTGCCTCTTGACTGTGCGCCGGGAAATCCGACTTGATGCCCTGTGGTGTGTCGCGGAACAGCCGGACAACGCCACACGACCGCACTACGAACGCCATTAGACCGGAGGGGGGCCATGAGGCTGCTGCTCGTCGAGGACGACGACCATGTCGCCGCCGCCCTGTCGGCGGTGCTCGCCCGGCACGGCTTCGAGGTGGTGCACGCCCGTAACGGCGAGGAGGCCCTGCGGGCCGTCCTGCCGGCCACGGAACCGGCCAAGCCGCCCTTCGGCGTCGTCCTGCTGGACCTCGGCCTGCCCGACCAGGACGGTTACCAGGTGTGCGGCAAGATAAGGAAGCTGACCTCCACGCCCGTGATCATGGTGACGGCCCGCTCCGACGTCCGCTCCCGCATCCACGGTCTCAACCTGGGCGCGGACGACTACGTGGTCAAGCCGTACGACACCGGCGAGCTGCTGGCCCGGATCCATGCCGTCAGCCGGCGCACCACGACCGACGACGCCGCCGCGCCCGTCGCCGACGAGGCCCTGCGGCTGGGACCGGTCACCATCGAGCTGCCCACCCGCAGAGTGAGCGTGGACGGCACGGCCGTACAGCTCACCCGCAAGGAGTTCGACCTCCTGGCCCTGCTCGCCCAGCGCCCCGGCGTGGTCTTCCGGCGCGAGCAGATCATCAGTGAGGTGTGGCGTACCAGCTGGGAGGGCACCGGTCGCACCCTCGAGGTGCACGTGGCGTCCCTGCGCTCCAAGCTCCGGATGCCTGCCCTGATCGAGACCGTGCGGGGCGTCGGCTACCGGCTCGTCGCGCCCACCGGGGTGTAAGGCCCTCCGGCTCCGGTGCGTACCCGACTCCTTCCGCTGCTCATCGTGCTCATGGCCGGTGTGCTTCTGGCGCTCGGCTTTCCGCTGGCCGTGAGCGTCGCGGCGGCACAGCAGCAGCGGGTCGTCGTCGACCGCATCGACGACACCGTGCGGTTCGCGGCGCTCGCCCAGTTCGTCACCGACCAGGGGACCGCGCCGGACGAGCGCCGCTCGACGCTCCAGGAGCAGCTCGACCGCTACCACGACACGTACGGGATCAGGGCGGGGGTCTTCTACCGCAGCGGCGACGCGATGGCGCGCGCGCCGCGCGACTGGTACCTGCCCACGGAGGGGGAGGGCCGCGGGGCGTTCCAGGAGGCACTCACCGGCCGGCGCAGCCAGGACCCGCCGCAGGTGTGGCCGTGGCAGCGCGGCGAACGGCTGGTCGTCGCCTCCCCGGTCGTGCGGGACGGGGACGTCGTCGCCGTGGTGTTCACCGACTCACCGACCGACCAGCTGCGTTCGCGCGTCCTGCGGGGCTGGCTGCTGATCGCGGCCGGTGAAAGCGCCGCGATGCTCCTCGCGGTCGGCGCGGCCTTCCGTCTCACCGGGTGGGTGCTCAGGCCCGTTCGCATCCTGGACGCGGCCACCCACGACATCGCGACCGGGCGGATGAACTCACGGGTCGCGGCCGCGAGCGGGCCGCCGGAGCTCCGGCGGCTGGCCCGCTCGTTCAACGAGATGGCCGACAACGTCGAGGAGGTCCTCGAACAGCAACGGGCCTTCGTCGCGGACGCTTCCCATCAGTTGCGCAACCCGCTCGCCGCGCTGCTGCTGCGGATCGAGCTGCTCGCGCTCGAGCTCCCCGAGGGGAACGCGGAGGTCGCCTCCGTCCGTACCGAGGGCAAGCGCCTCGCCCGGGTCCTGGACGATCTGCTGGACCTGGCCCTGGCCGAGCACGCCTCCGCGGAGCTGCGGCTCACCGACATCGGGGAGCTGACCGCCGAGCGGTTGACCGCGTGGCGGCCGCTGGCCGACGAGAAGGGCGTGCGGCTGTCGTCCAGGGCCGCCGCCGTCACCGCCTGGGTCGACCCCGTCGCGCTGTCCAGCGCACTCGACGCGGTGATCGACAACGCGCTGAAGTTCACTCCGCAGGGTGAGGAGGTGACTGTCGCGACCGCGTCGCAGGGCAACACGTCGACCATCGTCGTCGCCGACCGGGGGCCGGGTCTGACCGACGAGGAGCTGTCCCGGATCGGCGACCGCTTCTGGCGCAGCGGCCACCACCAGAACGTGAAGGGCTCGGGGCTGGGCCTGTCGATCTCGAGGGCGCTGCTGGCGGCGGGCGGCGGGTCCATCGCCTACGCGCACCACGAGCCGCACGGTCTGAAGGTGACGCTCACCGTTCCGCGCCAGCGCCCCGAGGACGCCTGACCGCATCCCGCGGAGCGGAAGCGGTCCGACCCGGCAGGGTTCAGGGCTTGACCGAGCGGTAGTAGCGTCGCGCGCCCTCGTGCAGCGGCAGCGGGTCCGTGTAGACGGCCGTGCGCAGGTCCACCCGTTGCGCGGGGTGGACCGTGTTGCCGATGCGGTCCCGGCTCCTGATCACCGTGCGGGTGAAGCCCTCGGTCTGCGCCGCGCTCATGCTGTCCGTGGTGACCAGCAGGTTCGCCACCGCGACGGTCCCGACGGGTCCGCCCTGTGCCCGCGGGTAGGCGTCGGCCGGCATCACGGCGGAACGGTAGTAACTGGTCGGGTCGCCCGACGCGTGGAGCTTCGCGACGAGCTCCGGCCCCAGTGCGACCAGGCGGACGGGGAAGCGCTCCGACAGCTTCTGCACGGTGCCGGTGGGCAGGCCCCCGGACCAGAAGAACGCGTCGATGGTGCCCTTCTCCAGCTGGCCGGGCGCCGCATTGATGCCCGAGGGAAACGCCGTGATGTCCTGCTCGGGATCGAGGCCGGCCGCCTTCATCAGCCGGTCCGCCACCAGCCGTATGCCGGAGCCGTCCTGGCCGACGCCCACCGCTCTGCCCCGCAGGTCGCTCACCGACCGGACCGGTGAGTCCTTCGGCACGACGAGCTGGACGTAGTCGTCGTACAGCCGGGCGCAGCCGCGCAGCTGGTCGGCTCCCGGGAGCCGCTGCCGCTTGTACGTCGCGACCGCGTCGGCGGTGGCGATGGTGAAGTCGGCCTCTCCGGACGCCAGGCGCGCCAGGTTCTGCTGGGAGCCCTCGCTGGTGCGCAGGTCTATTTCCAGGTCCGGCATGTCCCGTGCAAGGGCGTCCTTCAGGAGCACCCCGTAGCGCTGGTAGACGCCGCTGTGCGACCCCGTGCTGAGCGTCAGCTTCCCGCTTGGTGACGACTGCCCGAACGGCAGCAGCCACCACAGCAGCAGCCCGAGGACCACCAGGGCGGCCGCGGCACCCTGCAGGGCGCGGCGGCGGCCGAGGCGGGAGAGGACCGCGGGTGCCGGGAGCATGGCGCGATCCTGCCAGCTTCCTCCCCGGGATGGCCAGACAGGGCCCTGGCCCCGGCGTCCGCGCTGATCAGCCGCCCCGTTGCCCGGGACGGCTGCGCCCATCGCGTCGGCCGAGCCCCGCCGCTTCGGCCCACCGCGTCCCGGCGGGCCGGTCGCTCCGGCAGGCCGCGCCGGTCGGCCGCGACGGCCGGTGGGATCAGCCGCGGCCGGCAGCCCGGTCATCGCGGCCTGCCTGGTCAGCGGCAGCCCGCAGCCCGGTCGGCGCGGCCGGCCCGCTCAGCGGCGGGCCGCCGCGCGGGCGCTCTCCACCGCGTCCTTCAGCGAGCCCGCGGCGGTCTCGCGGAACTCCGCCAGCCTGGGCACATGACCTGACTTCGTCATCTCCGAGTGCAGGAAGAGCAGGGCGTCGCAGAGCCCCACCATGGCGAAGGCGGCCCGCAGATACGGCTCCTGGAAGTCCGAGCCGTGGCGGGGCGTCCCCGGGCCGTAGGCCCCGCCTCTCGCCGTCACCACGATCGTCCGCTTGCCCGAGAGCGGCCCCGTCCCGGTCAGGGGGTCCACGATCACCGGCGGGATGGCGATGCGGTCGAACCATGCCTTGAAGGCGGACGGCACGGAGAAGTTGTACATGGGCAGGCCGATCACCAGGGTGTCGGCCGCCAGCACCTCCTCGATGAGCTCCCAGCTGAGGGCCCAGCTTCCCTTCTCCTCCGCCGTCAGGGCCGCGTCCCGCGCCTCGCCGAGATCGCGGATGCCGGCGGTCTCCAGGCGTGTCACGACCTCGATCTGGGCGGCGTCCACGTGCGGAACCGGAACCGCGGTGAGATCGCGGTGGATGTGCGTACCCCTGGGGTTGGCCGTCCGCCAGGCCGCAGCGAATTCGGCCGAGACCTGGCGCGAGACGGACTCCGGGCGGGCGCTGGAGTCAAGGTGGAGCAGCGTTGGCATACGAGAACCCCATCTAGGAGGAATCGGACCGGGGGCCTTGTTATTCAACCGGTAAATGGCCTGCGAATCCCGTATGTTGGCGTGACGGTCGATGACAGCCGGCGTTAGAAGAAGTGACGGTGCGGATGGTGCTCGACATACGGAAACTGGTGCTGCTGCGTGAGGTGGAGGCGTCCGGTTCCATCGCGGCGGCGGCGCAGGCGCTGAACTACACCCGCTCCGCCGTCTCGCAGCAGCTGTCCGCCCTGGAGGCCGAGACAGGCGTGGCGCTGGTCGACCGGGGTAGCCGGCGGGCCGGCCTCACCGTGGCGGGCAGGGCCCTCGTGGAACACACGGAGCGGATCCTCGAACGGGTCGAGGCGGCCGAGGCGGTGCTGCTGGCCGTGACCGGCGGTGTCTCCGGTGAACTTCGGGTCGGAGTGCCGTTCCACGAAGGGCCCGCGCTCCTCGTGCCCGTCCTCACCGGACTCCAGGCCCAACACCCGGACCTGCGGATCACCCTGCACGGCGTCGCGGCCTCCGAGGGCCGGGAGGCGGTCCGGCTCGGCCGGCTCGACGTGGTCATGGCGGCCCGCTACGACCAGGTGCCTCAGAAGCCAGTGCCGGGACTGCACGAGGAGCCGCTGGCGGACGACCGGGTCAGGATTGCGGTCGCCCCTGACGACGTGACCGTCGCCGGCGGCTGCGGACCGGTGGCCCTCGGCGAGTTCGCCCACCGGCCGTGGATCCTCGACCCCGACTCCGGAATCGGCAAGCTGGCGCTGCACGCCTGCGCGGCGGCCGGGTTCGCCCCCGATGTGGTGGCCGACACCGGGGACATGCACGCCGCTCTCGGGCTGGTGTCGCTCGGCTGGGGGGTGGCCCTGGTGCCCGATCTCGTACCGGACCGCCCCGGCTATCCGGTCCGCCGGGTCCCCCTCGCCGAGCCCGAGCTCACGCGGCGGCTGTCCCTGGTGGCCAGGCGCGGGGCACTGGAGCGGCCGGCGGTCGCGGCCGTGCTGGCGGCGGTACGGGTGGCGGCCGACGCGCTCGTGAACGACAGTGCCGGGGCACAGCCGGAGGCCGGGGCCGGCTGACGAGCGCGCCCAAGGGGACCCGGGGAACGGCGGGCGGCGTCAGCTCTCGATCAGCCGGTGGAGCGCCGCTGTGTCGAAGATGTCCTCCATGCGAACGGCCTTGCCGCCGCTCAGCGTCCAGGAGTGCACGAACGACAGGGTTTCCGTACGGCCGCGTCTCGACGTCACCTGACGCGTTCCGAAGACCACCACCCGGTCCCCGGACTCCACGAACTCCTCCGGCTCCAGTCGCATCCCGCCGAGCACGTTCGGCACGTGCGAGAGGAACTCCCGGACGCCCGCGTGCCCGTGCTTCGTGCCGCCCAGCCCGTACACGGCCATCCCGTCGGGGTGGATCCACTCCACGTCGGGCGCCAGGGTCTCCAGCAGCGCCGCCACGTCCCGGGAACCGAAGGCCCGGTACGCGCGCCGGACGAGGTCGAGGTGGGCGCTGTGCCCGGGAAGCCCGGGCGCGCCGTCCGTGGCGGGTGAGGCCGGGGCGGAGTCCGCCGGGCGTGGCCGGGCACCTGTCTGCGTAAGAGGCAGGGAGGCGGTCTGCATGGGTTTCCTCTCGTCAGCGGGAGACATGCTCGGGGTACAGGCTCTCGAGGGTGCGGCGGATGCCGTCGCGCCAGCCGACCGTGCAGGGACCCGTCAGCTCGCGGCGCAGCGTGGGATCGAACTGGTAGGTTTCGCGGGTCACTTCGCTCGGTGCGAGCTTCGCCTCGACGCCCGTGAGTGACTCCATGTGGCGGATGCAGTCGGTGATGCCGACGGGTTCGTCGCCGCCCCAGTTCACCAGCCTCGCCGGTGACGTGGCGGCGCTCCAGAGAGCGGGCACCTGGGCCACCAGGTCGTCGGTGTGCAGCAGGGAGCACCAGTTCTGCCCCTCGAGGGGTACCGGGATGGGCTCGCCGGCGAGCATGCGCTTGAAGTACAGCATCGGCACGCCGCCGTAACCGCCGGGCCCGTACGCGATGTTCAGGCGGGCGATCGTGGTGGGCAGGTCCAGCACCCGGGCGAAGGCCCGTACGGCGCCCTCGGTGGCGATCTTGCCGACGGGGTAGGCGGGCAGCCAGTCGGCCACGCCGTCGACCGGATCGGTCTCCGTGTACCGGTGGTCCAGTGTCTGCCGTGCGTACAGGGCGCCCGTCGAGACGAACAGGAACGCCTCCGCGGTGCGGCAGTGCGTCATCAGGCGGCCGGCGGCCACGGCGTTGACCTCGACGGCGGCGTTGAAGTCGCCGTCCTCGCCGCGGCGTACGGCAGAGTGGATGACGTGGGTGAAGTCCTCGGGGACGCCCTTCAGGCCGTCGCTCGAGAGGTCGTCCATGTCCCAGCGCCAGGTGGTGATGCCCCGCGCCGCGAGCTCTCCTTCGACGCCGGGGGTGCCGAAGCGGCCCAGGCACCAGACCTCGTTGTGCTCGGCCAGCGCCTCGGCGACCGGCCGGGCGACCTGCCCGGTACCGCCGGTGACCAGGATCTTCTTGCCCTTCAGCGGGGCGGTCGGCCCGTTCATCGAAGGCTCTCCTCCTGCGCGGCGGCGGCACGCGCGGTCGCCGTACGGTCGGCGTCCACGAGGGCGCGGTCCAGTTCCCTGCGGAGGATCGACTGGAAGGCGGCCACATGCTGGGGGCTCATCAGCGTGTAGTGCTCGCCGGGCACCCTGATGTATCGGTTCTCCCCGGTGGTGTACTCGTCCCAGCGGCGCAGTTCGTTCTCCAGCCAGTCGTCGATGGTGCCGCGCAGCGGGACGGCGTAGAAGACGTTCATCGACGGCACCGTGCCGCTCGGCCGGTACGAGCGGCCCAGGTCGGTCAGCCGGTTCGCCAGTTCCGCCCACGCGCCGAACCGGTCGGCGTCCAGGTCGAGCTGGGCGAGACGTTCCTGCGGGGCGAGGGCCATGAGCCGGGCCACCTGCTCCTCCGGGGCGAGTCCGCGCAGACGGCCGGGCAGCTCCCGTGACTGCTTCCTGTCGATCAGCGACAGGAAGAACGCCAGATTGGCCGCGGTCTCCGCGAAGTCCAGTTCGTCCATGCGGTACTTGATGTGCGGCGGCAGGTTGAAACTGCCGACGAAGTCGACGCGCTCGCCCTGCGAGCGGAGCACCTTGGCGATCTCGAAGGCCACCACACCGCCGTACGAGTAGCCGGCGACGGCGTACGGTCCGTGCGGCTGCCGCGCCCGGACGGCATCCACGTAGCAGTCCACCATCTGCTCGAACGTCGCGAACGGCTTCTCGTCCTCGTTGAAGCCACGGGCCCGCAGCGCGTAGAACGGCCGGTCGCCGACGAAGTACTTGGCGAGGTTGACGAAGACCAGGACCTCGCCGACGCCGGGGTGGACACAGAACAGCGGGGTCTTGGTCCCGCCGGTCTGCATCGGCACGATCGGGTCGTACACCTGCTCCGCACCGCCCGGCCCCTGCGCGGCGGCTGCGCCGGGCTCCCCGGCGAGGCGGGCGGCGAGCGCGCGGACGGTCGGCGCCGTCATCAGGGTGATGATCTGCAGCCCGGTGACGCCGAGCCGCTGGCTGACCTTGCTGCGCAGCCGCAGGATGTCCAGGGAGGTGCCGCCCAGGTCGAAGAAGTTGGCGGTGGCGCTGACGGTGCCGGGGTCGATGTCGAACATCTCGGCGTAGATCTCCGCCAGGATCCGTTCGGCCCTGCCCTCGGGAGCGGTGTAGCCGCCGAGCATGCGCAGAGTGAGGTCGGCGACGTGACGCTGCTGCGTCTCGTACGCGCCCGACTCCAGGCGCCGCCGCATCAGGGCGCGCTGGATCTTGCCGAGGCTGGTCTTGGGGAAGGCGTCCTTGGGCAGCGGCAGGATGAGGGAGGGGCGGAAGCCCCAGTGCATCACCACACTGCTGCGAACGGCGGTGAGCACCCGGTACAGCGCCGCGTCGTCACCCGGAGGGAGGTCGGGGTGGAAGGCGATCACCAGCTGTTCGGTGTCGCTGCCCGCGGGCCGGATCGGGAACGCGGCGACGTACGACGCGGCCACGGAGTCGAGCTGCTCCAGAGCGGTCTCGATGTCGTGGCTGAAGTAGTTGACACCGTTGACGATGACACTGTCCTTGCTGCGTCCCACGAGGGTCAGCCGGCCCTCGTCGAGGCGGCCCAGGTCGCCGCTGCGGAACCAGCCGTCGGCCGTGAACGCGTCGGCGGTGGCCTGCGCATTGTTGTGGTAGCCGGGAGTGATCACCGGGCCGGTGAGCTGAAGTTCGCCCACCTCGCCCTCGGGCAGCGGCCGGTCGTCCGGGTCGGCGATCCGGATCCGCAGCCCCTCGACGGGGGTGCCCAGATTGGCGAACTCCCTGCCGCGGTCGACGTCGGGGAAGGCGGCGCGGGAGTAGACGCTGCCCGCGCACGTCTCCGTCATGCCGAAGGCCGGCCAGAGCGCGTTTTGGGCGAGGCCGTACGGGGCCAGCAGGTCGAGGAACGCCTCGCCGGTGGCGCAGACGACCGCCTCGCCGCCGCTGATGATGTGCCGCAGGCGGCTCAGGTCGAGCCGCTCCTCCGCGTCGGCGATCCGGTCGGCGGAACCGTTGATCAGCCCCAGCAGGAAGTTGGGCGTGAAGGTCATGGTCACGCCGTGCCGTGAGACGAGCCTCAGGAACTCCAGCGGCTCGCCGAGGACGACCGGGGCCTCGACGTGGAGCTGCCTGGCGCCGGTGGACAGCGGCAGCAGATGGCACTCCAGCAGGGCGGCCACATGGTCGAAGGAGACCCAGTTCAGGGTGGTGTCGCCGGCGCCGAGGCGGTGATGGCCGTTCTTGGCGGCCATGGAGGCCAGCAGATTGGCGTGGGTGAGCATGACCGCCTTGGAGTTGCCCGTCGAGCCGGAGGTCAGCACCAGGACCGCGGTGTCGTCGGGCGCGGCCCGGTGGACCTCGGCCGGCCCGGTGCCGTGCAGCCGGCCGAGCGGTGTGACGGCGAGGCCCGGCACCGGCGGCAGTTCGGCGGCGAGGGAGTCGCTCGTGACGATCAGGGGCCGGTCCAGAGCTGCGTCGACATGCTCGAGCTGTGCGGCCCACCGCTCCGGATCGCTGCGCAGCGGCGCCATCGGGCACGGGACGTATCCGCCGAGCACGGCGCCCCAGAACGCGGTGAGGAAGTCCTGCGGGCGTTCGAGGATCAGGACGACCTTGTCCTGCGGCCGGAGTCCTTGTGCGCGCAGCCCGGCCAGCACACGGGTGGCGTCGGCCAGCAGTTCCGCGTGGGTCTGGTCGACGAACGCCGCGTCCGCCCCGCCCAGGCAGTAGCGGACGCCCGAATCGGGGTGCTGTTCAGCGGCGCGCAGGAGGAGGCCGGCGATGCTCTGCGAAGGTGCGGTGTCCACGTTGGTCTGTCTCCGTTGCCTCAGGGCACGGCAGGGAACGGGTCCCCGCGTGGCGTCGTAAGGATGTGAAGGATGAAGGACCTGACGAGAAGTCATACGGTGCTGTGGGGTGCGCGGGTGCTGCGGGCGGCGCGAGTGTGGGGGCGTGGCCCTCAGCCGCGGGACGCGAGCTGCCGCACGGTGACGTCGCCGCCGAAGCCCGCGGGTACCGCCACGGCCGCTGTCCAGCCGTCCGGCACCGGCGTGTCGGCCACATGCCAGGTGGTCGGGCCCGAGAGGGCGTCGGTCGTCACCTCGGCCGGACCCGGGGCCCACGCACGGGTCTCCAGCCGGGTCAGATCGGTGACGATCCCGACGCCTGCGGCCTTGAGGACCGCCTCCTTGCGGGTCCAGCAGCGCAGGAACGCCCGGGCGCGGCCCGGACCTTCCGGTGCGGCGAGGACGGCATCGTGCTCACGGTGGGTCAGTACGTTGTCCGTGAGCTCGTCGACGGGGAGGTCCCTGACCGCCTCGGCGTCCACTCCGACCAGGAACGGGGCGACGGCCAGCATGCCGAGACCGGACGAGTGGGAAACGCTGATATACGAATTGGTTTCAGGATGAACGACTGACGGTGGCCCGTGGTTCTCGCTCCCGCACCCCGGACACGGGTTTCGGCCAAATGAAATCTCAGTCGCCGGCACGTCGAAGAAATCGGCCAATATGCGCCTGACCGTGGCGCGGCAAGAGATGTATTCGGCTGCCGCCGCGGCTGATTTGAGCTGCTTCAGGCGGACGTGCTCAGCGCTGTCGAGCAGGTCGAGATCGGCTCGGGTGTACGTACCCGTCGGCATGTGCCACCACCACACCAGGGCGCCGGTCGTGGAGGGGCCGGACGAGGTGGCACTGATGGAGTGAGGGATCGGTGCGCAGTGTGTGGTCACCCCGTGACCGTAGGCGTGAAGCCCGGTGCGGGGGTGGCCGGTTGACAGCAAGCGGTCACCGCTCTGACGTTCCGTGCCGGTCCGGCTGCGTCCGGTGACTCAAGTGGGAGTCGAGTCCTTCGCTTCCGGGGCGCGAGTGCAGCTTGTTGACAGCCGGGGCGCACGGGGTCGCCTTTGGCTTGAAACAAGGGGGTTCCATGAGCGGTACCCGAGCCTGCCGCGTCCGATCTTGTTGACTGGTTCCGAGCCAGCGAACTAGTGTTCTTGACGGCAATCCAAGGCTTTCTCAAGTCATGCTCATGGCGTGAAGGTGCCGGATTGAACAGGTGTATCGAGCAATCTTCCGCCGGTGACCCCGGGGGTATGCCGATGGCCAATACTGAGGGTCGGCGCGGACCGGTGAAGAAGATCCTGAGTAGTCAAGGGGGCGCAAGTGATGGATACGGTTGTTGATCCACCAGATGCGGACGGGGCCGAGCGGACCGTGCCGGAGGAGCACGCAGCACACCTCGAGCAGACGCTGCTGCAGGCCCAGGCGCTGATCGAGTCCACCATGTCGCTGTACCGCAGACAGCCGGTCACCTCTCTCGTGGCGGAACCCACCGACGTGGCCGTGCTCGGCAGCGCGCTCGACCAGCTCATCGGAGGGGTCCGCCACTCCCTGAGCGTCGCGCTGACACTGGCGGGGGACTTCACCGACGGCGTCCTGCGGCTGCTCGCCCGTGTGGAGCCCTCGGCGGCGGTGCGGGTGCTGTGCAGCGCCGAGGTGGCGGACGTCTCGCTCGCGGCTCTGCGCAGACTCCCGCAGTCCCGTCTGGAGATCCGGGTCGTCGAGCGCGAGCTGCGCGAGATCGTCGTCGTCGACGGTGTCGGCGCCCTGGTGCGTGGCATCTCGACCGAGCAGGGCACCCAGGCGACCGTCGTCAACGACGCCGCGGCCGTACGCGCCCTCGAGCTGATGTTCGCCGGCACGTGGTCCCGCGGGCGCAGGCTCGCCGACCACCTCGAACTGGGACCGCGGCTGCGCACGGAGCTCGCCCGCGACATCCTCGAGCGACTGCGGACCGGCCACACCGACGACGTGGCCGCACGTGAACTGAACGTGTCGCTGCGCACCTATCGCCGCCATGTCGCGGAGATCATGCGGGAACTCGATGCCAACTCCCGCTTCCAGGCCGGTGCACGCGCCGTGGAACTCGGGCTGCTCACGGAGTAGCGGTCCGTAGGAGTGACCGAACGGACGACGCGGCCCGTCAGATGGGTCGGGCGTCGGCAGAACACCAACGGGGGATGGTGGAAGACCACTTGTCCAGAGAACCAGGGGACGAACTCGAGCATGCCCTGCTGGAGGTCCGGGCGCTGATCGAATCGACTGTGGCCATTCATCGCGGCCGCAACGTCCGGAAACAGCAGATCGCCACCGTCGAGGGCGGCTACGGCGCCGTGCTCGACGCCGCGGAGGAACTGATCGCCACGGCGACCAGGACGATAGACATCGTGCACGCCCGGATGCCGGGCGTCAGCGAGCAGCCCGACCGTTCGGAGCGCTCGGAACGGGAACTGATCTACGAGGCGCACGAGTCGGTGTCGGTCCGGCTGCTGGCCAGCCCGGCCCTGCTCGACGAATCGTTCGTCCGCGAACAGCTCGGCAGACCCAGACCGGTGGCGATCAGAGTGGCCCGGGTGCCACCGCTCCAGGCGCTCCTGGTCGACGGCACCACCGGTCTGGTGGTGGCCGAGTCGGCGGTCGGCCGCCGAGCCTCCCTGATCAGGGCCCCCGACGTCCTGCACACGCTGCACACCCTCTTCGAGAGCGTGTGGAGCAACGCGGTGCCCGCCGGCGAGCGCATCGTCTTCGGGGACCGTGACCGGGCCACGCTCGCGCGGCAGATACTGGGCGCCCTGCGCGCCGGCGTCACGGACGAGGTCGCCGCCCGCGAACTGACCGTCTCCGTCCGCACCTACCGGCGCTACGTCGCCGAGATCATGACGCTGCTCGGTGCCAATTCCCGCTTCCAGGCCGGGGTCAGAGCGGCCGAACTGGGGCTTCTCCCCACTCCTTCGGGGGCAACTCCGGGCGGCTTCGGCCCCCGGCCCTGAATGCCCGCTGGCAGCTTCCTGAAACGATCGTTGCCGCCTTGCCTGCCGGGCAGTTGTATAGCCCCGAGGCGCGGTTATCCGGCTCTGACGGACAACCCGTCCCGGCGGTCGTGCAATCCCCCGTGTGCGCCGCCGTTGCACGGGGGCCCGTGACAATACGGGCCCCCGTGCCGACCCCGGTTGACACCGCGCGGAAGGCGGGCCATGGATCAATTGCCGATCGGTCTTGTGTTTCCCGGCCAGGGAACCCAGAAACAGGGAATGGGCGAACCCTGGCAGAAAACCCCGTCCTGGCAGCTCACTGCCGAAATCTCGGAAGCCACCGGCGAGGACGTACCGGAACTCCTGCTGCGCACCGGTGCCGAAGAACTCCGCCGCACCGACCTCGCGCAGATCGCCGTCTTCTCGGTCGCCGTCGTCGCCCACGCGGAGGCCGTACGGCGCGGGGCGCTAGGCGGACGGGTGGTCGCCTGCGCCGGCCACAGCCTCGGCGAGTACGCGGCCCTCACCGCGGCCGGCGCCCTGTCGGTCGGTGCCGCCGCCGCTCTGGTCGCCGCCCGCGGGCGGGCCATGCGCGACGCCGCCGAAGGATGCGAGGGCACCATGGGCGTCCTGGTCTCCGCACCGCCGTCCGAGGTCGACGCCCTCGTGGGCGAGTTGCGCGCATCCGGCCACGAGGTGTGGATCGCCAACTTCAACGGTCCCGGCCAGACCGTCGTGTCGGGCTCCCCGGAGGGGATCGACCGGCTCGGTGAGCAGGCGCCGTCCATCGGCGCCAAGATGATCCGGCTCCAGGTCGGCGGCGCCTTCCACAGCCCGTACATGGCCCCCGCCGCCGACGCGCTGCGCGCGGCCTGGAAGAACACCGCGTACGCCCCCGCCCACCTGGCCGTGGTCGCAGGCGTCGACGCCACGGCGTACACGGGCGACTGCGACTGGCCCGAGATCGGGACCCGTCAGCTCACCTCGCCCGTGCTGTGGGAGCAGAGCGTACGGACCCTCACCGGCACGCTCGGCTGCCGCCGGCTGGTCGAGCTCGGACCGGGGCGGACCCTCGCCGGACTGATCCGCCGGATCGACCCGGACCTCGAGGTCGTGTCCGTCGACGGACCCGGCGCCCTCAACTGACGTACCCATGTGAGCGAGGAGACCGACCCACCATGGCACTTGGTACCGACAGTATCTGGCTGCGCAGATACGCCACCCGGGACGAGCCGCGGCTCCGGCTGGTCTGTCTCCCGCACGCCGGCGGCTCGGCCAGCTTCTTCCACAGCTGGGGGCACGCCTTCGGCAGCGACGTGGAGGTCATGGCCGTCCGCTACCCGGGCCGCCAGGAGCGCATCGCCGAGGACCTCTTCACCGAGATGGAGCCGCTCGCCGACGCCGTCACCGAGGAACTGCTGCCGTACACGGACACCCCGCTGGCCCTCTTCGGGCACAGCATGGGCGCCTCGCTCGGCTACGAGGTCGCCCTGCGGCTCCAGCAGCGGCACGGCGTCGCCCCGGCCGCGCTGATGGTCTCCTGCCGCAAGGCCCCGCATCTGCTCACGCCCCGCACGGCGGCCCTCGGCGACGACGACGAACTGGTCGCGGAGGTGAAGCGGCTGGGCGGCACCGACACCGCGCTCCTCGACGACACGGATCTGCGCGAGCTCATCCTCCCCGCCATCCGCGCCGACTTCTCGATCGTCGCACGGTACGCCGCCCGGCCCGGCACACCACTTGCCTGCCCGGTCGTCGGCTACGTCGGCGACAGCGACCCCGACGTCGACGTCGAGAGCGTCAAGAGATGGGCGGGCGTGGCGCCCGCCGGCTTCGCCCTGAAGGTGCTGCCCGGTGACCACTTCTACCTGGTGGACCGTCGCGACGAACTCGTCGAGGACATCCGCGCACGGCTGGCGCACCGGCGATGAACACCGCGACCCGGCCGCTTCCCACGAGCGGGGTCGGTGTGCTCGACAAGGCCTCGGTCGTGCTCAGCGTGGTCGAGAGCGACCCGGTGACGCTGGCGGAACTCGTCGCCCGCAGCGGACTCGCCCGGCCCACCGCGCACCGGATCGCGGTCGCCCTGGAGCGGCTCGGTCTGCTGGCCCGCGACTTCGAGGGCCGGTTCGTGCTCGGACCCCGCCTCGGCAACCTGTCGGTCGAGGCACAGCGCGACCGGCTGGTCCAGGCCGCCCTGCCGGTGCTCGACGAGCTGAGTGCCCAAACCGGGCTGGACGCACGGCTCTTCCGGCGCCGCGACGGCCGGCAGGTCTGCGTCGCCACCTCGCCCGTGCGGTCCGCCGGTCAGGACCCCGTCCCGGTCGGCACGTCCCGGCCGGTCAAGGCCGGACCGGTCGCCCAGGTGCTGCTGGCCTGGGAGGAGCCGGAGGAGTTGTACGAGGGACTGCGCGGCGCCCGGTTCAACGCCGCACAACTCGCCCTGGTACGCCGGCGCGGCTGGGCCTACGGCCCCGACGCCATGGTGCCCGACGCCCTCTCCTGCGCCGTGCCCGTGCTGCGGACCGGCCGGGTGACGGCCGCGCTGACACTGTCGCGGTCACCCGCCCAGGCCCCCGCATCTCCCGGCCGCACCCTCAGCCGTGTATTGATCGATTCCGCTGTCGTGCTGAGCGACGCATTGCTGCGCGCCCACGGTGAATTCGTCCCGGCCGGCTCTTCCGGGACATGAATCGAGGCCCCGGTGGCAGCTTGTTGCAGCCGCCGTTGTGGCCGAAAGAGCGCCTCGACAGTATTTATTCCGAGTCCTGCCGCGAACCGATGGAGCGGCACATCAGAAAAGGGGTAAAGGCGTGTCCACTGCAACGCGCGACGACCGTCTCGTCACCATCAAGGAAATCGTCTGCGACATTCTCGAGATCGAAGAGGACGAGGTAACTGAGGTCAGCCTTTTCAAGGAGGACCACAACGCCGATTCCCTGCGCGCCATCGAAATTCTGGCCGCGCTCGAGAAGGAGTTCAAGGTCGTCATCAACCAGAGCGAGCTGCCGCGCATGGTGAACCTCAAGGGCGTCTACGAGGTCGTCTCGGAGCCGGCCGGCTGGTAGTCGGTCCGACCGCGGTGGATTGGGAGGTTGGCATGACGGCAGTGCGCGGCACCGGCCAGGCCGGGCCGGAACGGCACCGGGTCGTCCTCACCGGACTCGGTGTGGTCTCCAGCATCGGGCTGGGGGCGAAGGAGTTCCTCCGGGGGCTCAGGGAAGGGCGCAGCGGGGCACGGCCCATCACGGTGTTCGACACCGAGGGCTTCGCCCACGCGAACGGGTGCGAGATCACCGATTTCGACCCGCGCGACTGGATCAGCACGCTCGACGTGGAACAGCTCGGCCGGGCCGCGCAGTTCTCGGCGGCGGCCGCCCGGATGGCCCTGGAGGACTCCGGTCTCGACCTGACGGTGCTGCGCGGCCGTCGTGGACTGATCTCCATCGGCACCACCGACGGCGAGAGTTACGACCTCGACCAGCTGGTCGAGAGCGAACTGGCCGACGGCACCGGCATGTTCGACCCCCTGGCCGCACGGCGGGTGCCGGCCGGCCGGCTCTCGGTGGCCATCGCCCAGGAGCTCGGTCTCACCGACGTGGAGGCGCTCACCATTCCAACGGCCTGCTCGGCCGGCAACTACGCCATCGGCTACGGCTTCGACGCCGTCAGCTCGGGCGAGGCCGAGTTCGCCTTCTGCGGCGGAGCGGACGCGATGTGCCGCAAGACCTTCACCGGTTTCTACCGGCTCGGCACCATCGCCCCCGACCGCTGCCAGCCCTTCGACGTGGACCGCAAGGGCATCCTCACCGGCGAGGGCGCCGGCGTCCTCGTACTGGAGCGTCTCGACTCCGCCCTGGAGCGCGGCGCCACCATCTACGCCGAGGTGCTGGGCTACGGCCTCAACTGCGACGCACACCACCAGGTGGCGCCCGACCGGGACAGCGTCGCCGAACTGATGCGGCTGGCCCTCGACAACGCCGGCGTCAAACCGCACGAGGTGGACCTCATCTCCGCGCACGGCACCGGCACCAAGGCCAACGACATCACGGAGGCGGGCGCCATCCGCCAGGTCTTCGGAGACGCGCCTCCCCGCACCGTCTCCATGAAGTCGATGCTCGGGCACTCCATGGGCGCCGCCAGCGCCCTGGGGGCCATCGGCTGCGCCCTCGCCATCCAGAACCGATTCATCCCGCCCACCATCAACCATGTCACCACCGACCCCGAGTGCGACGTCGACTGTGTCCCGAACGAGGCGGTCGAGGCCGACCTGAGGATCGTGCAGAACAACGGTCTCGCGTTCGGCGGCAACAACGCGGCGGTCCTCCTCGGCCGGTACGACGCGATCAAGGAGGCGTCATGACGATCCGCCCCATCATCGGGATGGGCGCCGTCGCCGCCACCGGCTCCGGGGTCGACGAACTCTTCGAGAGCCTGTGCCAGGGCCGCAGCGGCCGGGCCGAGCTCCGCGGGTTCGACCGCACCCGGTTCCGGGCCCAGCACGCGTACGAGGTCGACAACCGGCCGGTCGCCGGCCAGGACGTACCCGGCCGGGCGACGGAGCTGCTGCTCGACGCCGTCGGCCAGGCCGCTGCCGACGCGGGCCTCGGCGAGGACCTCAGCGGCATCCCCGTGCTGGTCGGCACCGGCCTGCGGGAGCTGCGCTCCCTCGAACTGTGGTGGCGCGACGGCTCGCCGTTCGCGGACTCCGGACTGCACTTCGGCACCGGACTGCGCGAGCGCTTCAACGCCGATGTCACCCACACCTTCTCCAACGCCTGCTCCGCCTCGCTGTACGCCCTGGCCCTCGGCTCCGACCTGCTGAACCAGGAGGGCGACGACGCACCCGACACCGTGATCGTCGCGGGCGTCGACGTGCTGACGGAGTCCATGTACGGGCTGCTCGAGCGCGTGCACCCGCAGCCGCCGGACCGGGTGCGGCCCTTCGACCGCAACCGCACCGGTGTGCTGATGGGCGACGGCGCCGCGGCGATCGTGCTGCGCCGCACCGAGCACGGCGCACCCCAGGTGCACGGCAGGCTGCGCGGCGTCGCCGTCAACTGCGACGCCTACCACGTCACCGCGCCCTCCCCCGAGGGCATCGCGGAAGCCATGCGCTCCGCCCACCGGCTCGCCGGCGTCAAGCCGTCCGACGTCGACCTGGTGATGCTGCACGGCACCGGCACCCTCCTCAACGACGAGGCGGAGGCCGCCGCGCTCGCCGACGTACTCGGCGACTGCGCATCCGGACCCCTGATGACCGCGGTGAAGTCCATGACCGGGCACACCTCGGGGGCGTCCGGTCTGATCAACCTGATCGTGGGCGTCCGCGCCCTGAACGAGGGGCGGGTGCCGCCGACCGTGGGCCTCGAGGAGCCGGTCGAGGAGGCCGCGCCCTTCCGCTTCGTCACCGGGGAAGCGGCCGGCTCCCGGCAGCTGAACGTGGCGCAGCTCAACGCCTTCGGATTCGGCGGCATCAACGCCGTCGCCATAGTGGAGGGCCCCCGATGACCACGCAGAGCACCGACACCACCGTGGTGGTCTCCGGCGCCGCCGTGCTGCTGCCCGGCGCCGTCACCGTACGGGCCCTCGCCGACGGCCCGGCCGCGGGCGGCGCCCCCGTCGAGCCGGCGGAGCACGTCGGCCGCAAGGGGCTGCGATACAAGGACCGGGCCACCCAGCTCGGCTACTGCCTGACCGCGGCGGCCCTGAAGGACGCCGGTCTGCTCGGCGACGACGGGCTCACCTGCGCCCCCGCGAGCGTGGGCGTGGTCGCCAGCTCCAACTTCGGCAACCTCGACACCGTGGCCCGGGCGCTGGACACCATCCGGGAGGAGACCGTCACCGCGACCAGCCCGATGGACCTCCCCAACGCGTCCAGCAACGTCATCGCCTCGTCCGCGGCCATCCGCTACGGTCTGCGCGGCCCCAACCTGATGGTCTGCAACGGCGAGACGTCCGGTCTGGACGCCGTCCACTGGGCGACCACGATGATCGCCGCGGGACGGGCCGAACGCGTCCTCGTGCTCGGTGTCGAACCGGACAACGACGTGGTGCGCAGGCTCCTCGGCGGCGCCCGGGCCCTGGACGGCGGCGCGGCACTCGTGCTCGAGTCCCGGCAGGCCGCCGAACAGCGCTCGGCGACCGTACGCGCGGTCCTCGGCCCGTACACCAGGAGCGCGGGCGCCCCCGGTCCCGCCCGCGGGCGCCGCTGGGAGCTGCCGGAGCACCTCGGGCGCGCCTCGGGCGCGCACGGAGTCCTCCAGTGCGCCGCCGCCGTCGGCTGGTTCGACGCGGGAGAGCGCGGCCCGGTCCACGCCGTCGCCGGCACCGCCGCCGACGACGCGAGCGCCGACCTGCTGCTGATGGCCCCCGAGGCGGCGTGATGACCACCCATGTCGACCTCCGGCCCGTGTCCGTGCAGCAGTGCACCGAGGGCTCCGGCCCCCGGGTGCTGCTGCTGCACGGCCTCGCCGCCAACGACAGCGTCTGGGCGCGCACGCTGCCGCTGCTCCAGGGCGACTACGAGCTGTGGACCGCGCGTCTGCCGTGGCGCACGGAGACCATCGCCGAGTGGGGCGAGCAGCCCAACCTCAGAGGCTGGCTGGCCAA
The DNA here is from genome assembly GCF_025854275.1 of Streptomyces peucetius. NCBI lineage: Bacteria > Bacillati > Actinomycetota > Actinomycetes > Kitasatosporales > Streptomycetaceae > Streptomyces > Streptomyces peucetius. Next base: position 5,987,265 of record NZ_CP107567.1, read on the forward strand.
GGCCCTGGAGGCGGTGCCGGGCGGGCCGACGGTGGTCGTGGCGCACTCCATGGCGGCGAACGTGCTGCTGGACCTGCTCGACCAGAAGAACCGGGGCGGCGTCGACGCGCTGCGTCAGTTCGGCATCCGCGCCCTCGTCCTCGTCTCGCCGTTCTACCGCGGGTCGGCCGACGAGTTCGACTGGAACACCATCAGCTACTACCTCAACGACTTCCATCTGATCATGGAGGAGGGGATCCGGGTCCACTCGGACGGCCGGTTCCCCGCCGACCTGCAGGGGGCCATGGGCCGGCGGGTGCGCGACCGGGTCGGGCCCTACGGCTGGTTCCGGTTCTTCGACCTCTATCTGCGCACGCCGACCCTGCAGACCGGCCGCATCACCGTCCCCACCCTGGTCCTGGGCGGCGAGAGGGACTTCGCCGCCCGCCCGGACGAGAGCGTGGCGCTCGCCGGCGCGCTCCCCGACGCGGTCTCCCGCGTCCTGCCCGGCTGCGGGCACTTCCCGATGCTCGAGGCGGCAGAGGAATTCGCCGCCGCGGTACAGGACTTCGTCAACCCGACCATGGGCGTCACCCCCCAGCGCGGGACCGCCCCCCTCAACGCTCTGGAGCCCCAGCGATGACCCTCGTCACCGACACCGCCGTCAAGGCGCTCCTCGACACCACCACGACCACGCAGGTGCGCCCCCGCTACGAGGGCTCCAACATCTGCACCTGGATCGGCTTCAAGCACGTCAACTACCTCGTCGAGGAAGCCGTACTGGACCACTTCCGGCAGGCCGGACTGCCCGCCCGCGCGCTCTACGAGGAGCACGGTCTCGGCCTCGACATCGTCTCCATCGACAGCCGGATCCTGCACGCCTTCCACATGGACGACATCGCCGACGCCGAGGTCGTGCCGTGGACGAAGGAGGACGACTCCACGATCGGCTTCAAGGTCACCATCCAGTTCGAGCGCGGCGGTGAGATCCACAAGGCCGTGACCTCCAAGGTCCGCGTCTCGCTGCGCATCGACACCTACCTCGAGGCGGCCGGTGAAGTCCCCGCCCCGCTCACGCGGTTCGCCGTCGCGACCCTCGGCGACGACCTGGAGCGCGAGGCGGGCGCCACCGCCCCGGCCGAGGAGGAGATCCTCGCCTCGCTCACCGCCGGCCAGAACGCGTACGCCTGGAAGTGGAACATCCCGTACCCGTACTGCCACTTCACCGAGCGCATCCAGATGTCCGGCTACCTGCGGCTGATGGAGGAGGGCAAGGACCGCTTCGTCGCCGACCGCGGCATCTCCATCAAGACCCTGCTCGACGACCGCCGCTGGATCCCGGTCGTGCCCCGCTCCGACATCCGCATCCTCGACGAGGCGCTGATGGAGGAGGACCTCTACACGGTCTACACCGTCGAGGAGGTCTTCAAGGACTTCACCTACACCTCCCGCATGGACTTCTACGTCCTGCGCGACGGCAAGCTGGTCAAGACCGCCACCGGCCGCATCGTGCACGGCTACGCCGTCATCGAGAACCGCCGCGACTGGAGCCTGGTCAACTTCGACCAGCGGGTGATCGACGCGATCAACGGCAAGGCGCCGCAGGCGTGACGGAGATCTGGGAGAGCGGCGGCCCGCCCCGGCTGCTGCTCATCGAGAGCCAGGGACGCGTCGCGCAGGACACCGGTTTCCGGCGCGACGCCGTCACCCAGGTGCTCACGGGGAGCTCCGTGCTGCTCTTCCTGGTGCAGGACGGTGTCCTGCTGGCGGTGCCCGGCAGCGACGAGGACCTGGACCGGTTCCAGAAGGGCGGCGGGGTGCTCGCCGCCGACGGGTTCTCGCTCGCCCAGCGGGGACTCGACACGGATCTGCTCAGACCCGAGCTGCGGGTCGTCGGCATGGACGAAGTGGCGGGCTGGCTCCTCGACCCCGCCGTCCGGGTGGTGTGGCACTAAGTGGCCAGGAGGATTCCCGAGACCGATGTGCTGATCACCCTCATGGGTGCCCCGCACGGCAGCGACCAGGTCACCAGCGCACTGCGGCTGACCCAGGCACTGCTGGAGCGGGGGGCCAGTGTGCAGGTGTGGACCTGCGGCTACGCCACGCTGCTCACCCAGCGCGCGCTGGGCCCGGACAAGCCGCGCAACCTCGCCGACTGGAACCGCGACTACCCGTCCACGGCGGCACTGGCCGAGGAGCTGCTCACCGCATTCCCCGGCCGGCTGTACTGGTACGGCTGCCGGTTCTGCAGCGACGACCGGGGCGCCGCGGAGCATCTGCCCCAGGTGGTGCTGCGTCCGCCCGCCGGATACGCCGCCAATGTGGCCGCCGCCGGCAAGACCATTCTCGTCGGAGTGATCTGATGGCCTTTCAGGAACACCCCGACGGACGGGTGCTCGCCATCGTGGAGCACGGCTTCCGGGGCGCGCTGGAGAAGCAGTTCTTCGACGAGCTCTACCTCGCCACCGAACTGCACCGGCAGCTCGGCGGTCTCGACATCCTGCTGCGCGGCCAGGCCGTGACCTACGCCCTGGACGCGCCGCCCGTACCGCCGCTGCGCATCGGCAACCGCACGGTGGACACGCTCAGCGACCCCCGACAGGGGCTGCGCACCCTCCTCGACGCGGGAGTGGGCGTCTGGGCGGAGGAGCCGGGGCTCGCCGCACTCGGCGCGGCCGGCTCACCCGGTCGTCTGCTGGCCGGCATCCACATCGCGCGGGAGGACGAGACCGCCGCCCGCTGGACCGACTACCGGATGGTCTGTTTCTTGTGACCGCCGCACGAACCGCCGCACCGACGGCGTGCGGGCTGCTGTGACTTCGCGAGCTCGACGAGCTCGATGAGCGGAAGGAATACGACGGACATGTCCACACTCACCACCGGCGCCGGACGCCCGGTGATCACCGCATGGTCGGCCGTGTCGTCGTACGGCATCGGCAGGGCCGCGTTCACCGAGGGCCTGCGCGAACGGCGCCGGACCGTGGCGGAACTCGGCACCGAGCACGGCGAGACCCCCGACGGCACCGGCTGCGTGGTGCCCGGCTTCGACATCCGCAAGGTGCTCGGCAAGAAGGGCACCCGCTCCATGGACCGGGTCACCGGCCTGGCCGTCACCGCCGTCGGCGCCCTCCTCGACGACGGCGACCGCAACCGCGCGGTCGGCACCGGCGAGGGCGCCGCCTTCGCGCTCGGCACCACCACCGGCAGCGCCCAGTCCATGATGGACTTCACCAGGGACTCCCTCACCGGCGAACAGCCCTTCTTCGTCGACCCGGCGCGCTTCCCCAACACCGTGATGAACTGCGCCGCCGGCCAGAGCGCCATCTGGTACCAGCTCAAGGGCCCCAACGCCACCATCGCGGGCGGCCGCACCGCCGGTCTGCACGCGCTCAACTACTCGCGCAGGCTGCTCACCGCCGGCCGCGCCCGTACCGTCCTGTGCGGCGCGGCCGAGGAGTTCTCGCAGGCTCGCGCCTGGCTGGAGCGCCGGGCCGGTGAGGAGGGCGAAGGCGCCACGGGCGCCCCGCTCGGCGAGGGCTGCGCCATGCTCCTGGTCGAACCGCAGAACCCGGACGACACCACCCAGCCGGTCCTCGCCGAGCTCGTCGCCGTCGAACTCGGCGTCGTCCAGGGCGGCGACACCCGTCCCGCTCTGGTGTCCTGCCTGCGCTCCGCGCTGCGCCGGGCGGGCGTCGAGGCGGACCAGGTCGTGGCGGTCGCCCGCTCCGGCGCACCCGGACGCGAGGGCTGCGGGGAGGCCGACGCCGTGGCCGAGGTCTTCGGCGGCGTCGACCACGCCGACCTCACGCCCACCGGGCTGATCGGCGACACCGGGGCCGCCGCCGCGGCCTTCCAGGCAGCGGCACTGCTGTCGTACGCCGCCGACCGGCCCGAGGCGGCGGCCGGCCGGATCGGCGTGATCACCTCCGTGGACCGCACCGGCACCGTCGGCTGCGCCCTGCTCGGCCTGCGCTGAGCTCCGCCCCACCCACCAGCTGATGAGAGGAACGCCAACCGTGCTGGACAAGGAAGAACTGCGCGCCGTCGTGGCGCAGGTGCTGGACGTCGACGAGTCCGAGATCACCGACGACGCCAAGTTCGTCGACGACCTCGAGGTCGACTCGCTCATGGCCCTGGAGATCGTCGTCGTACTGGAGAAGAAGTACGGCATCAAGCTGCCCGAGTCCGAGCTCAAGCAGATCGTCACCCTGCAGAGCGCCTACGACCTGCTGCTCGGCAAACTCGACGCGGCACAGCGGGCCGCCTGATGCCCGCCGCGAGCCCGCTCGCGGGACTGGTCGAGGTGCTGCCGGCCGAGGACGAGTCGCACACCGCCGCCCGCTTCACCGTCGAGGACGGCGAGAGGGTGCTGCCCGGCCACTACCCGGGCTTCCCGATCTTCCCCGGGGTCTGCCTGGTGGAGTGCACCCATCTCGCCGCTCTCGCCACCGCTCCCGACGGTGCGAAGGACGGCGAGCTGGCGGCCGTGGAGTCCACCCGGTTCACCGGGCCGGTCTTCCCCGGCGACCGGCTGGAGATCGCCATGGGCTGGAAGCAGACCGCGGCCGGTGACTGGCAGTGCCGGGCCAGGCTCGCCACCCGCCGCGGTGACGCCGCGACGGTACGGCTGCGCTACCGCCCGCGTGCCACGGCCCCGGAGGTCGCCGCATGACCGGCCAGCGCGACATCCGGGCACGGCTGCCGCACCGCTTCCCGATGCTGCTCGTCGACCGGGTCGTCGACGTCGTACCCGGCGAGCGGCTGACCGCCCTCAAGGCGGTCACCTGCAACGAGCCCTGGTACGAGAAGCTCGGCCCGGACACCCCCGAGGAGGACTTCGCCTACCCGAGGTCGCTGCTGGTGGAGTCGTGGTGCCAGTCGGCGGGGGTCCTCGCCACCTGGGACGGCCCCAATCCGGACGTCCTCGACGGGCAGGTGATGCTCTTCGGGTCCATGACCGGTGTCGAGTTCCTCCGGCCCGTGCTGCCCGGCGAGGTCCTGGAGCACCGCGTCAGGCTCGACCGCCGGGTCGACGACACCGTTCTGTTCGAGGGCGAGAGCCGCTCCGCCGGCGAAACGGTGATGACCGTCGGCCGGATCGTCATGGCCTTCCGCCCGGCCGAGGCGCTGCGCCCCACCGCCCAGGCCACCTGACCCCGCACACTCACGGAGAAACCTCATGCCAGACACCACGAACCGGGTGGCCCTCGTCACCGGCGGCTCACGCGGCATCGGCCGCGCCACGGTCCACGCGCTGGCCCGCGACGGATTCGACGTCGCCTTCTGCTACCGCTCGGACGACGAGGCCGCCCGCACGCTGGAGAAGGAGACCGCCGACCGCGGTGTGCGCGTGACGGGAAGCCGGGTCGACGTCGCCGACGCCGAGTCCGTACGCGCCTGGATCACCGCCACCGAGGAGGAGTTCGGGCAGATCGACGCGGCCGTCACCGCCGCCGGCATCACCCGCGACAACCCGCTGGTCCTCATGGAGGACGAGCAGTGGCGGCAGGTCATCGACACCAACCTGGACGGCGTCTACCACGTCTGCCGGTCCGTCGTCTTCGGCATGATGAAGCGCCGCACCGGAGCGATCGTCAACATCTCCTCCGTCGCCGGCGTGTACGGGCACGGCACCCAGACCAACTACTCCGCATCCAAGGCCGGGATCATCGGCTTCTCCCGCGCCCTGGCCAAGGAGACCGGCCGGTCCGGCATCCGGGTCAACGCGGTCGCCCCCGGCTTCATCGAGACCGACATGGTCGCCGCGATGAACGACAAGGCCCGCAAAGAGGCGCTCTCCTCGATCCCGCTGCGCCGCATGGGCACGGCGGAAGAGGTGGCCGACCTCGTCGCCTACCTCGTCTCCGACCGCGCCGCCTACATCACCGGAGCCGTGCTCCAGATCGACGGCGGCATCACCATCTGAACCACCCGCGAACCCCCTTGGAGGCGGTGATGGCACGACGCGGACCACGCTGGTACTTCTCCTTCCGCAGCCCGTACTCCTGGATGGCCTACCGGGACCTGACCGGCAGCCACCCGGACGTGGCGGAGCGGATCGAGTGGCTGCCCTTCTGGGAGCCGGACGAGTCCGCCCGGGACCACCTCGAACGCAACGACATCACGCTGCCGTACGTGGCGATGTCCAAGGAGAAGCACCTCTACATCCTTCAGGACGTCCGCAGGCTCGCCCGGGCCCGCGGCCTCGAAATGGTGTGGCCCGTGGACCCGGCGCCGCGCTGGGAGGTGTCGCACCTCGCCTATCTGGCGGCGGAGGAACTCGGCGCCGGGCGGGAGTTCATCGACGAGACCTACCGCGCCCGGTGGCAACTCGGCGACGACATCTCCGATCCGGAGACGATGGGACGGATCGGCAAGACCCTCGGTCTCGACCCCGACGCGCTCGCCGGGGCGCACGAGGACCCGCGGATCCGCGAGCGCGGCCTCGCGGCCCTGGCCTCCCTGCACCGCGACGGAGTGTTCGGGGTGCCCTTCTTCATCAGCGGATTCGACAAGTTCTGGGGTGTGGACCGGCTGTCCGACTTCGTCGGGACGGCCCGCGCCCACCTCGACCGACACACAGTGAAGGACTGAATCATGGCCACGAACCCCTTCGAGAACGACGACGCCCGCTACCTCGTCCTCGTCAACGAGGAGAACCAGCATTCGCTCTGGCCGGTGTTCGCCGAGGTGCCGGCCGGCTGGACCGTGGTGTACGGGGAGGACAGCCGCCAGGCCTGCCTCGACCACATCAACGAGAACTGGACCGACATGCGGCCCAAGTCGCTGGCCGTCGCGATGGACGCCGCCTGACATCCGCAAGAGCAACCACCCCTTCCGGGCGGCCCGGCAACGGGCGTTGGCAGCTATGTGCAACGCCCGTTGCCCGACGGCCTCGCCGATGTGACCGTGGCACTGACGCCGCTGCGAGCGTGGCGACCGCGCCGCCTCGAGGGAAGCAGCACCCTTTCAGAAAGCGATGCCGCTCATGACCCATGCACTGGTGTGCCTCCCCTTCGCGGGAGGCGGCGCCGGTTTCTACCGCGCCTGGAAACAACTGCCCGACCACGCTCCGCGCATCGTGCCCCTCCAGCTCCCGGGCCGCGAGGAGCGGTTCATCGACGATCCGTTCCGGGACGTGATCGAGGCCGCCGACGCGCTCGCCCCGCAGATCCCCGACCTGGCCGGGGACGCCCCGGTGGCCCTCTTCGGGCACAGCCTCGGCGCCGTCCTCGCCTACGAGCTCGCCCGCCGGCTGGAGCACGACGGCGCCGTCGAGCTGAGCCACCTCTTCGTCAGCGGCTCCCCGGGGCCCTGGACCGGCCGGAGCCGCCGGGCCACCGGCCTGCCGGACAGCGAGTTCCTCGCCCGGGTGCAGGAGTTCGCCGGCTACGAGCACGACGCCCTCGCCGACCCGGACATGCGGGAGTTGCTGCTGCCGATCCTGCGGGCCGACGTGGAGATGCACGAGAACTACAAGCCCGTCTCCGACGAACCGCTGCGCACCCCCGTCACATCGCTGCGCGCCACCGGGGACCAGCTCGTCACCCGGGAGCAGGCCGAGGAGTGGCAGCACGCCACCACCGGGGCCTTCCGCCTGGTCGAGCCCGACGGCGGCCACATGTACCTCATCGACTCACCGCTGCCGCTCATCGACGCGGTCACCGCGGCGCTGCCGTCATGACGGCAGCCGGCGCTCACCACGGGGCCGCCGCCCTGACGTCCGGCGGGGACCGGGCACCGCGCGCACTGCTGCGGGGCAAGGCCGCCGTCGTCACCGGCGCCGCCCGGGGCCTCGGCAGGGCCTGCGCGGTGCGCTTCGCCGAGGAGGGCGCCGACCTGGTCCTCGTCGACGTCGGCGGTGACCTGCCCGGGGTCCCGTACCCGCTCGGCTCCGGGACCCAGCTGGAGCACACGGCGAAGCTGTGCCGGGCGCACGGCGCCGCCGTCGTCACCGTCGCCGCCGACGTGCGGCGGCCCGAGGCCGTCGAGGAGGCGGCCCGGCAGGCGCTGGACCGGTTCGCGACCGTGGACGTCCTGCTCAACAACGCCGGCATCGCCGCCCCCTCCGGCAAGGCCGTGCACGAGATCGCCGAGGACGAGTGGGACCTGATGGTCGGCATCGACCTCACCGGTGCCTGGCGGATGATGAAGGCCGTGGTGCCGTCCATGGTGGAGCAGCGGTCCGGCAGCGTCATCAACGTGGCGTCCACGGCGGGGCTCGTCGGCTACCGCCACTTCGCCGGCTATGTCGCGGCCAAGCACGGCCTGATCGGCCTGACCAAGGCCGCCGCACTCGACTACGCGCCGTTCCGGGTGCGGGTCAACGCGCTGTGCCCCGGTTCCGTGCGCGACGACCCGCTCAACGAGGGCCGGATGCTCGCCGAGATCGCGCGCTCCCTCGAAGTCGACGTCGACGAGCACGAGGAGATCTTCGTCCAGTCCCAGCCGATGAACTCCCTCATCGAGCCCCAGGACATCGCGGGCGCGGCCGTCTGGCTCGCCGGGGACGACTCCCGGCAGGTCACCGGGACCACGCTCACCGTCGACGGCGGTTTCAGCGCCCGCTGACCACCCCCACACACCTCGCACTGCTTCAGGAGTCCCGCCATGTCGAGAAGTCAGGCCAGGTCCTGCCACAGCCTGGTGGTCCGGGTGCCGGGCCCGGTCGATGCCGCAGAACTTCAGCGCCGTCTGCGTGCCGGGGCCACCGGCTCCTGGCCCGGGACGGCCGCCCGGCTCCGGCTGTGGGAGGAGGCGCTGCCCTTCGACGCCGGCCACCCCGCCGCCCGGCACCGGGTCGCCGCGGAGGCCGAACGGCCGCTGCACGCCGACGGGCCGCCGCTGCGCGCCGTGCTCGTGCGCTACGCCGACGGCGACGCCGACCTCGTCCTGGTGGCCCGGCACGAACTCACCTTCGACGAGCCCCGCTTCACCTTCGGCCGGAGCCCCGCGGCGGCCCTGCCGGGCGAGGACGCGACGCCGCCGGAGTGGGGCCTGGGCGACCCGGCCCAGTCGGGCCGCACCGGTGACGTGCCGGTTCCGCTGCCCGGCACCGTACGCGCCGACGACGCCCTGCTCACCGGGGCGGTCCTGCTGGTCCTCGCCCGCTACGGGACGGGTCGGCCTCTCGACGAGTCGCAGCGCACCGGCGACTTCCTGGCGTCGCTGAACGGGGCGGAGGCCGAGCCCCTGCCGGGTGTCGGCCTGCGCATCGACACGGCCAGACCCGGGGAGCGGCGGCTGCCGTCCCTCGCCCCGGCCGGACCCGCGGAACTCCACTTCCTGCGGCACGAGGACGGCAGCGCCACCGGCGTGCTCCGCCACGACCTCGGCGCTCTGTCCCCGGCCGTCGCGGAGCGCTTCGCCGGTCATGTCGCCCACGTGGCGGGCCAGTTGGCCGGTGACCCCGACCGCGCCCTCGACGCCGTGGAACTGATGACGGAGGACGAGTCCCGGTCGGTGCTGCGGCTGGGCGTCACGCCTCCCGTGGGCAGTGCCCGAGCGGCCGGACGGACGCTGCACGGACTCTTCGCCGACGTCGCCCGCGAGCACCCCGACGCGATCGCCCTCACGGCCGGCGACACCAGCCTCACCTACGCCGAGCTCGACGCCCGGTCCGAGCGGACCGCGGCCGGTCTCTCGGCCCTCGGCGTGACCCCGGGCAGCCTGGTCGGCGTCGCCCTGGAGCGCAACGCCGACCTGGTGGTCACCCTGCTCGGCATCCTCAAGGCCGGCTGCGCCTATGTGCCCATGGACCTGCGCTACCCGCAGGAGAGGCTGCGCTACACGGTGGAGGACGCCGGGGCGTCCGTCGTCGTCGGCGGTGCCGACGAGCCGTTCCCCGACATCGAGGGCGTACGGGTCGTCACCCCCGGCGAACTGCGGGCCCTCGGCGACGGCGGCAGCGCTCCGCTGCTCGCGGAGGACGGCTCGGCCACCGCCTACGTCATCTACACCTCCGGGTCGACCGGGCGGCCCAAGGGCGTCGTCGTGCCGCACCGCAACGTCGCCGCCCTCCTGGAGGCGACCCGCGAGGACTTCGGGCTCAGCGGGGACGACGTGTGGACGCTGTTCCACTCGAGCGCCTTCGACTTCTCCGTCTGGGAGATCTGGGGCTGCCTGCTCACCGGCGGGCGCCTGGTCGTCGTCGACTACTGGGTGACCCGGGACACCGACCTCTTCCACGAGCTGCTCGTCCGCGAGCACGTCACCGTGCTGAACCAGACTCCGTCCGCGTTCGCCCAGATCGTCGAGGCGGACCGGCAGCGGCGCGCGGAGCTCTCGCTGCGCCTGGTCGTCTTCGGCGGCGAGCCGCTCGACGTGCGGATGCTCGCCCCCTGGTTCGCCCGGCACTCCCACACCGAGTGCCGGCTGGTGAACATGTTCGGCATCACGGAGACCACGGTCCACGTCACGGCGCACACCGTGACCCCCGCCGACGTCCTCGCCGCCGGCCGCAAGGTCGGTCCCGCACTGCCCGGCTGGTCCCTCTCGGTGCGCGACCCCCGTGGCAGGCTCCTGCCGCTCGGCGTCCCCGGCGAGATCTGCGTCGGCGGCGCCGGAGTCGCCGACCGCTACCTCGGCCGGCCCGAACTCACCGCCGACCGCTTCGTCACCGACCCGTACGGCGGCGGCCGGATCTACCGCAGCGGCGACTGCGGGCGGCTGCGCCCCGACGGGAGCCTCGACCACCTCGGCCGGCTCGACAGCCAGGTCAAGGTGCGCGGCCACCGCATCGAGCTGGACGAGATCCGCAACGTGCTGCTCAGCCACCCCGCCGTCGCGGGCGCGGCGGCCGTGCTGAACCACGACACCCCCGGTGACTCCGCGACCGCCAGGATCGACGCCTACGTGGCGCTGCGCGCGGCGGCCTCGACCGCCGATGTGCTGGCCCACGCCCGGGGCGTGCTCCCGGCGTACATGGTCCCGGCCTCCGTGACCGAACTCCCCTCGATCCCCCTGACCATCAACGGCAAGGTGGACACGGCGGCACTGCCGGCGCCCGAGGCGGCGAGGCCGGGCCGGGAGCGTCCGACGGCCGGGACGGGGAGCGCCGGGACGAAGGAGCCGGCGGCGTCGATCGACGGTGAATCCGACAGGCTGACCGAGCAGATTCTCGGGCTCTGGGGACACGCCCTCAACACCGACGTCACCCTGAAGGACAATTTCTTCGAGCTCGGCGGCAATTCACTGCTCGTCATCCGGGTACTGCGGGAAATGCGCGAACAAGGCCTGCCGAAGGTTGCGACGCAGGACTTCTATCGCAACTCGACGGCAGGCCGGTTCGTCGAACTCGTCAGGGATGCTCAGGGCTGACCCTGGCTGTCTGCGGGCCGCTGCTCCGAGCGGCCCGCAGACTTCTTGCGCCCGCCGTCGACCCGACGCTTGATCGCGGCCAGAATGGCGATCCTGATGACCCCGCTCGGCACCCGGATCACCGCCCAGTAACGGCCGAAGCTGCGCCGGGTCCGCTCGTCCGTCGCGAGAATCCGGGTCTCCGTGGCCAATTTCCCGTCGTGGTAGAGCATATTGAAACCGACCTTGGTGCAGCCGGGCTCCGCATAGTCCCGGAACACCTCGTGCATCGGCTGCTCTGGGGTCACGGGGCCGGCCTGCGAGCCGATGCCGCCGTAGAGGAACTCGTTGTCACCCAGGGCGAGTACGGTGTCACCGCCCATGGCGAAGTCGTCGAGCACCCGGCCGTCCGGACGCAGCCGGTTGCGCGTGAACGCCAGCAGGAAACGGGCCACCGGCGCCTCGCGCCAGGTGATCTCCCGGGCTGCTCGCAGGACTTCCTCGCGCGGTGCCTCCACCGCCACCCAATGATGCTCGCGGAAATGCCATTTCGGCATGTGGTGATCGAGCAGCGTTGCCTCTGATTTTCTGTCTCCGGTCATACCGGCGACGCTAGCACGCGTGCCCGCGAGGGGACTTGGCGTCGGGTGGCAACTTTCTGCAAGCGCCGTTGTCCCGGCCGAAACGGGGCTGTTAGACATGGCCAAGTTGTCATGCTTGGCAATTCTCGTTTACATCACTGCATTGAGGGTGAGTGGCTGTGTCAGACGTTCGGGGCGCCCTTCTTCCGCTGACCGCTGCCCAGTCGGGTGTGTGGTACGCGCAGCAGTTGAATCCGCAGAACACGATCTTCAACACCGGTGAATTCCTGGAAATCGCGGGACCGGTGGACGCCGGCCTGTTCGAGGCCGCTCTGCGCCGGGTCGTCGCCGAGGCAGAGACCCTGCGGCTGCGCTTTTTCGAGGCGGACGGCGGCCCCGTCGCCCGGATCGTCCCGGCCGACAGCTTCGACCGGTACCTGCACGTGGTGGACGTCAGCGCCGAACCCGACCCGACGGCCGCGGCCCGCGCCTGGATGGCCGAGGACTTCGCCAAGCCCCTGGACACCGAGCACGACCAGCTCTTCCTCTTCGCCCTCTTCAAGATCGCCGACGACCGTTACTTCTGGCTGCACCGCTACCACCATCTGCTGGTCGACGGCTTCACCGTCAACATGGTCGCCCGCCGGACCGCGGAGGTGTATTCGGCGCTGGCGGCCGGCGAACCCGTGCCCGGCACCCCCTTCGCCCCGCTGACGCGCCTCCTCGACGAGAAGGCCGACTACCAGGACTCCGAGCGGTTCGCGCGCGACCGCGCCTACTGGATCGACCGGCTCAAGGAGTGCCCGGAGCCGGTCAGCCTCTCCGGCGAGCAGCCCACCCTGGCCCGTTCCCTGGCCCGCCGCACCGCCCATCTCGCCCCGGCGGACACCGACCGGCTGCGCGCCCTGGCCTCCGACGCCTCCGTCACCTGGCCGCCCGCGCTGATCGCGGCCGTGGCCGCCTGGCTCCAGAACCTCACCGGCGCCCCGGAGGTCGTGCTCGGCCTGCCGGTGTCCACCCGGCTCGGCCGTACCGGCCGGAGCGTCCCCGGCATGGTCTCCAACGTGGTGCCGCTGCGTATCGCCGTCGAACCCGGCCTCACCGTCGAAGAGCTGCTGACCCGGGTGTCCGCGGAGACGCGCGCGGCGATGAAGCACCAGCGCTACCAGTTCGAGGACCTGCGGCGTGATCTCGGCATGCTCGCCGACGAACGACGCCTGGTCGGACCGCACGTCAACATCATGATGTTCGACTACGACGTCACCTTCGGCGGACACCCCGCCAAGCCGCACAACCTCTCCATCGGCCCCGCCGACGACATCTCCTTCATCGTCTACGACCGGGGCACCGGCGCCGGGCTGCAGATCGACTTCGACGCCAACCCCGACCTGTACGAGGACGACGCGCTCCGCGCCTACCAGGAGACCTTCCTCGACTTCCTGCACCGGCTCGGCTCCGCCGCCCTGGACGAGCGGGTCGACTCCATCGCGCTCGACGCCGAGCAGGTCGCGGCCCTGCCCGTACGCCGGCAGACCGCCGGGCGGACCGGGCAGGAGCCGCTCGGGGCGGGCGGGCACCGGGCGCCGCGCACCGCGCAGGAGGAGGCGCTGTGCCGTCTCTTCTCCGAGGTGCTCGGCGAGGACGTCGTCTCCGTCGACGACAACTTCTTCCTCCGGGGCGGAAGTTCGCTCCAGGTGACCCGGCTCGTCGGCCGTATCCGCCGGGAGCTGAACGCGGAACTGACGCTGCGCACCGTGTTCGAGAACGCCACCGTCGCCACACTCGCCGAGGCGCTCGGCTTCGCGCCCGGCGCCCGGCCGGCCCTGACGGTCCGTCCCCGGCCGGAGCTGCTGCCGCTGTCGGCGGCGCAGAACCGGCTGTGGTTCCTGAACCAGATGGAGACAGGCGGCGCCGCCTACAACGACGGCCTGACGGTGGAGCTGTCCGGCCGGCCGGACGTCGAAGCGCTGCGCACGGCGCTGGCGGACGTGGTGGCGCGGCACGAGAGCCTGCGGACCGTGTTCCCCGTCCGTGACGGCGCCCCGCACCAGTACGTGTCCGCGCCCGAGGACGCCCGGCCCGAGCTCCTCACCGCCGACGTCACCGACGGCGAGCTCGAGGGTGAGCTCGCCGCGGCGGCACACCGCGGTTTCGACCTCGCGTCCCAGATCCCCGTCCGGGCGCACCTGTTCTCCACGGCACCCGAGCGGCACGTCCTGCTCGTGGTGGTGCACCACATCGCGGGCGACGGCTGGTCGGTGGCGCCGTTCACCCGTGACCTGTCGGCCGCCTACGTGGCCCGGCTGGGCGGCGCCGCGCCCGAGTTCACGCCGCTGCCCGTCCAGTACGCCGACTACACGCTCTGGCAGCAGGAGCTTCTCGGCGACGAGAACGACCCCGCGAGCGTCCTCGCCCGGCAGATCGCGCACTGGCGCACCGCGCTGGCCGGCCTGCCGGAGGAACTCGCCCTGCCGGTGGACCGGCCGCGCCCCGCGGTGGCGAGCCACGAAGGCGGCAAGATCGCGCTCCGGCTCGGCCCCGACGTCCACGCACGACTGCGGAGCATCGCCCACGAGAGCGGCGCGAGTGTGTTCATGGTGGCGCAGGCCGCCCTCGCGGCGCTGCTGAACCGGCTCGGCGCCGGCGACGACATCCCGGTCGGCACGGTCATCGCCGGCCGTACCGACGAAGCCCTCGGCGACCTCGTCGGGTTCTTCGTGAACACCCTGGTGCTGCGTACGGACGTGTCCGGCGACCCCACGTTCCGTCAGCTGGTGGACCGAGTACGGGAGACGGACCTGGCGGCGTACGCGAACCAGGACGTGCCGTTCGAGCGGCTGGTCGAGATCCTCAACCCGGTGCGTTCGCTCGCCCGGCACCCGCTGGCCCAGGTCACCCTCGCCCTCGAGGACAACGAGGCACCGGTGCTCGACCTCCCCGGGATCAGCGCGTCCCCCCGCCACCTGGAGACGGACACCGCCAAGTTCGACCTCGGGTTCCGCCTCGGCGAGCGCTTCACCGGCACCGGGGAACCGGCCGGTGTCGACGTCCGGCTCGAGTACGCCCGCGACCTCTTCGACGAGTCCACCGCGGCCGGCATCGGGGAGCGCTTCCTGCGGCTCTTCGAGGCCGTCACCGCGGACCCGGACGGCCGGGTCGCGGCCGTCGACATCCTGTCCGGCGACGAACGCGAAGACCTCCTCACCGGCTGGAACGACACCGCCCAGGACGTCCCGTACGCCACCGTCCCCGAGTTGTTCGCCGAACAGGTCCGCACCACACCGGACGCCACCGCCCTCGTCGCCGACGACGTGTCCTACGGCTACCGGGAACTCGACGCCCGGGCCGCCCGCCTGGCCGCACTCCTGCGCGACCGCGGCGTCCGCCGCGGCTCGGCGGTGGCCGTCGCCCTGGGCCGCTCCGCCGACACCGTCGTCTGTCTCCTCGCCGCGATGAAGGCCGGCGCCGCCTACGTGCCCGTCGACCCCGCCTACCCCGCGGACCGCATCGCGTACATCCTCGGCGACGCGCGCCCCGCGCTCGTCGTCACCACCCGCGCCCTCCAGGACGCGCTCCCCGGCGACGGACCCGAGCGGCTGCTCCTCGACGAGACCGAGCTGCCCGCCGAAGGCCACGGGGCGACCCGCCTCGTGCCGCTGGACGCCGCGTACGTCATCTACACCTCGGGCTCCACCGGACGCCCCAAGGGCGTCGTCGTCACCCACACCGGCGTCGCCAGCATGACCGCCGCCCACCGCAGCTGGTTCGGCGGCGGCGCGGGCCACCGGGTGCTCCAGTTCTCGTCCCCCAGCTTCGACGCGTCGATGTGGGAGATCCTCACCACGCTGCTGAACGGGTCCACCCTGGTCGTCCCGTCCGCGGAGCGGCTGGCCGCCGGCGAGCCCCTGGCCGGCCTGCTCGCCGAGCGGCAGGTCACCCACGCCACCCTGCCCCCCGTCGTGCTCTCCGCGATGGGCGAGGCGCAACTGCCCGCCGCGATGACCCTGGTCACCGCCGGAGAGGCCTGTTCCGCGGAGCTCGTCGACCGCTGGGCCCCCGGCCGGAAGATGGTCAACGCCTACGGCCCCACGGAATCCACCGTCTGCGCCACCATGAGCGCACCCCTGCGCCCCGGCGTGGGCACCCCCACCATCGGCCGGCCCATCACCAACACCCGCGTCTACGTGCTCGACGCCGGCCTGCGGCCCGTACCCGCCGGCGTCCCCGGCGAGCTGTACCTCACCGGCGCCGGACTCGCCCGCGGCTACCACGACCGCCCCGCGCTCACCGCGGAACGCTTCCTCGCCGACCCGTACGGCGCTCCCGGCTCACGTATGTACCGCACCGGCGACCTCGTGAGATGGAGCGCCGACGGCGAACTGGAGTACCTCGGCCGCGTCGACGACCAGGTCAAGATCCGCGGCTTCCGCATCGAACTCGGCGAGATCGAGGCACGGCTGCTCGCCCACGACGACGTCGCCCAGGCCACCGTGATCGTCCGCGAGGACCGCCCCGGCGACAAGCGGCTCGTCGCCTACACCGTCGCCGCCGACCCGGCCCGCCCCGCCGCCGACCCGGCCGCACTGCGCGGACACGTCGCCGCCGCCCTGCCCGACTACATGGTGCCCGCCGCCGTCCTGACCCTGGACCGGCTGCCGGTGACGGTCAACGGCAAGCTGGACCGCAAGGCGCTGCCCGCCCCCGACTTCACCCGGCTCAGCACCGGACGCGCCCCGCGCACCCGCCGGGAGAGCGTGCTGTGCGAGCTGTTCGCCGAGGTCCTCGACCTCGAAACCGTCACCGTCGACGACGGCTTCTTCGACCTCGGCGGCCACTCGCTGCTCGCCACGCGCCTCATCAGCCGCATCCGGACCGCCCTCGGGGCCGAACTCACCGTACGCAACCTCTTCGAGACGCCCACCGTCGCCGCCCTCGCCGAACACCTCGGCGGCGCCGGACAGGCCCGGGAGGCGCTGACCGTACGCGAGCGCCCCGCCGAGATCCCCCTCTCGCACGCCCAGCGCCGCCTGTGGTTCCTCAGCCACCTCGAAGGCCCGAGCGGCACCTACAACCTGGGACTGTCCCTGCGGCTCACCGGGCGCGTCGACACCGACGCCCTCGAGGCGGCCCTCGCCGATGTCACGGCACGCCACGAGGCGCTGCGCACCCTGTTCCCCGACGTCGACGGCCGGCCCCGTCAGATGGTCCTCGACGCCGCCGACACGGCGGCCCGGCCCCGGCTGCACCTCGCCGGGACGGACCTCGACGCACTCGACGAGACGCTGAGCGCCGCCGCCGCACAAGGGTTCGACGTGGCCCGCGAAATCCCCGTCCGGGCTCACCTGTTCACCCTCGCACCGGACGACCACGCACTCCTGGTCGTCGTCCACCACATCGCGGGCGACGGCTGGTCGCTCGCCCCGCTCGCGAAGGACCTGTCGACGGCGTACGCGGCCCGGCTGGGCGGCGGCGCGCCCGGCTTCGCGCCGCTGCCGGTGCAGTACGCGGACTACACGCTGTGGCAGCGGGACGTGCTCGGTGACGAGGACGACCCGGACAGCGAGCTCTCGCGCCAGGTCGACCACTGGCGCGCCGAGCTGGCGGACCTGCCCGAGGAGCTGGCACTGCCGGCGGACCGACCGCGCCCCGCGGAGATGAGCCACCGCGGCGAGACACTCGACTTCACCGTCCCCGCCGAGCTGCACGCCCGTCTCTCCGAGGTCGCCCGGGAGACCGGCACCAGCCTCTTCATGGTCTTCCAGGCCGCACTGGCCACCCTGCTGCACCGCCTGGGAGCAGGGACGGACATCCCGATCGGCTCGCCGATCGCCGGCCGCACGGACGAGGCGCTCGACGACCTCGTCGGCTTCTTCATCAACACGCTGGTGCTGCGCACGGATGTGTCCGGTGACCCGACGTTCCGTGAACTGCTGGAGCGGGTGCGGGAGACGGATCTGGCGGCGTACGCGAACCAGGACGTGCCGTTCGAGCGGCTGGTGGAGGTGCTCAACCCCGAGCGCTCCATGGCCAGGCACCCGCTCTTCCAGGTCTCCCTCCAGCTCCAGAACATCCCGGCGTCCGACATCGCCCTCCCCGATGTCGAAGCCCGCCGCCAGCCCGTCCGTCTGAACACCGCGAAGTTCGATCTGTCGTTCACGTTGGCGGAGACGGCCGAGGGTGTGGAGGGGAGTGTGGAGTTCGCGGTCGATCTGTTCGACCGGGTGTCGGTTCAGGTGCTGGCGGCGCGGTTGGTGTCGGTGCTGGACGTGGTGGCGGCTGATCCGGATGTGCGGGTCGGTGCGGTGGACGTGTTGGGTGCGGTCGAGCGTGAGCGGGTGCTGGGGGAGTGGGCCGGGGTCAAGTGTGCGCTGGAGCCGGTGACGTTCCACGGGTTGTTCGAGGCTGCGGTGGACCGGTGTCCGGATGCGCCGGCGGTGGTGGGTGCGGATGGTTCGGTGTTGTCGTATGCGCAGGTGGAGGCGTGGGCGAACCGGTTGGCGGGTTGGCTGGTGGGCCGGGGTGTGGGGCCGGAGGGTGTGGTGGCGTTGGTGCTGCCGCGTTCGGTGGACATCGTGGTGGCGCAGTTGGCGGTGCTGAAGGCGGGGGCGGCGTATCTGCCGGTGGATCCGGACTATCCGCAGGAGCGGATCGACTACATGCTCCAGGACGCCCGGCCGGTGCTGGTCCTGCGCGAGCTGCCGGAGA
The DNA here is from genome assembly GCF_025854275.1 of Streptomyces peucetius. Lineage (NCBI taxonomy): Bacteria > Bacillati > Actinomycetota > Actinomycetes > Kitasatosporales > Streptomycetaceae > Streptomyces > Streptomyces peucetius. The sequence goes on from NZ_CP107567.1 coordinate 6,005,828, forward strand.
TCGACGAGCAGGCGGACGGTGGCCGTCTCGCGGTTTCGGTGGCGTCGTCGAGTCCGGCGTATGTGATCTACACGTCGGGGTCGACGGGGCGGCCGAAGGGTGTGGTGGTTCCGCATGCGGGGCTGGCGTCGTTCGCGGCGGCGGAGGTGGAGCGGTTCGCGGTCGATGCGCAGAGCCGGGTGCTGCAGTTCGCGTCGCCGAGTTTCGATGCGTCGGTGCTGGAGCTGGTGATGACGTTCGCGGCGGGTGCGGCGTTGGTGGTGCCTTTGCCGGGTCCGTTGGCGGGTGAGGTGCTGGCCGAGGTGCTGGTGTCGCAGCAGGTGTCGCATGCTCTGGTGCCGCCGGCGGCGTTGGCGAGTGTTCCGGCGGGTGAGTATCCGCACTTCCGGTCGTTGGTGGTGGGTGGTGATGCGACGTCGGCGGAGCTGGTGGACCGGTGGGCTCCGGGGCGGCGGATGGTCAACGCCTATGGTCCGACCGAGTCGACGGTGGCGGCGACGATGTCGCAGCCGTTGGTGGCGGGTTCGGGTGTGCCGTCGATCGGTACGCCGATCGCGAACACGCGGGTGTATGTGCTGGACGGTGGTCTGCGTCCGGTGCCGGCGGGTGTGGCCGGGGAGTTGTACATCGCGGGTGCGGGTCTGGCGCGCGGCTATCTGGGTCGGCCGGGGTTGACGGCGGAGCGGTTCGTCGCCGATCCGCACGGCCCGGCGGGTACGCGCATGTACCGGACGGGGGATGTGGCGCGCTGGTCGCGTGCGGGTGAGCTGGAGTATCTGGGCCGGGCGGACGATCAGGTCAAGGTGCGTGGTTTCCGCATCGAGCTGGGCGAGATCGAGACGGTTCTGGGTGCGCATGAGGCGGTCGCTCAGGTGGCGGTGGTGGTGCGGGAGGACCAGCCGGGCATCAAGCGTCTGGTCGCCTACCCGGTCCCGGCCACCGACGAAGGCGTGGACGTCGACGCCCTGCGGGCCCACGTCGCGGCGAGTCTGCCGGACTACATGGTGCCCTCGGCGTTCGTCGTCCTCGACGCGCTGCCGTTGACCGTCAACGGCAAACTCGACCGCAAAGCCCTCCCCGCCCCCGAGTTCACCGGAGCCGGTCAGGGCCGGCAGCCGCAGACCGTCAAGGAAGACATCCTCTGCGGCATCTTCGCCGAGCTGCTGGGTCTGGAGTCGGTGTCGGTCGACGACAGCTTCTTCGAGCTGGGTGGCGACAGCATCGTGTCGATCCAGTTGGTGAGCCGGGCGCGTAGGGCCGGGTTGGTGTTCTCGGCGCGTGAGGTGTTCCAGCACCGTACGCCGGAGGCTCTGGCGGCCGTGGCGGTGTCGTCTTCGTCGGTGCGGGCGGAGGATCCGGCGGCGGGTCTGGGGCTGGTGCCGGAGACGCCGATCGTGGGCTGGCTGCGTGAGCTGGGCGGCCCGGTGGACGGGTTCAATCAGGCGATGCTGGTGCGGACGCCGGCGGGCGCGACGCTGGAGCGGATCGAGTCGGCGTTGCAGCGGGTGCTCGACCACCACGACGTGCTGCGCTCGCGGCTGGTGCGCGGCGACGGCACCTGGAACCTCGAGGTCGCCGCGCCCGGTGCCGTTCGGGCAGCCGGCCTTCTCCGCCGTGCCGAAGGTGACATCGCCGCCGAGGCGCGTGCCGCTCAGGAGCGGCTGGCGCCGGACGCGGGTGTGATGGTGCAGGCCGTCTGGTTCGAGGACACGGACCGGCTGCTGCTCATGGCCCACCACCTCGTCGTCGACGGCATCTCCTGGCGCCTTCTCCTCCCCGACCTGGCCCTGGCCTACGAGGGCGCGGACCTGGAGCCGGTGGGCACGTCGTTCCGCCGGTGGGCGCAGGAGCTGCGGGCTCTCGCCGAGGACCGGACGGCGGAACTGCCGCTGTGGCAGGAGATGCTGGCCGGTGACGACGCGCCGATCGGCTCTCGTCCGCTGGACCCGGCCGTCGACACCGCCTCGGCCGTCCGGCACCTGTCCCTGACGCTCCCCGCCGACGTCACCGCACCGCTCCTCACCCGCGTCCCCACGGCCTACCGGGCGGGCATCAACGATGTGCTGCTCACCGGCTTCGCGCAGGCGGTGGCCCGGTGGCGGGGCGACGGTTCGTCCAGCATCCTCGTGGACCTGGAGGGCCACGGCCGTCAGGACGTCGTGGACGGGGCGGACACGTCCCGCACGGTCGGCTGGTTCACCAGCATGTTCCCCGTCCGGCTCGACGCCGGCCGGGACAGCGACCCGGGTCGTGCGCTGAAGGCGGTCAAGGAGGAGCTGCACGCCCTGCCCGACAACGGCATCGGCTACGGCCTCCTGCGCCATCTCGCCCCGGAGACCTCCGCCGCGCTCGCCGAACTCCCCTCGCCGCAGATCGGCTTCAACTATCTGGGCCGTTTCGACGCCGCTGACAACGCCGGCACACAGGCCGCCGACTGGTCCCTGTGCTCCGACGCCGACCTCGGCGACGGCCGCGACCCCGGTATGCCCCTCACCCACGCCCTCGACCTCAACGCCGTCACCCAGGACCACGCCGACGGCCCGCGCCTGGTGGCCGACTGGTCCTGGCCCGCGGAACTCTTCTCCGAGGACGAGGTGCGGGCGCTGGCCGAGGGCTGGTTCGCCGCTCTCCGCGCTCTTTCCGAGCACGCGGCCCAGCCGTCCGCCGGTGGTCTGACGCCCTCCGACCTGCGTCCGCTGGTCTCCGTGACCCAGGAGCAGATCGACGCCCTGGAGGCCGAGCACGGGCGGATCGCGGACATCCTCCCCCTCTCCCCCCTCCAGCAGGGCCTGTTCTTCCACGCCGTCTACGACGAGCAGGGCGACGACGTCTACACCGTCCAGCTCGCCCTCGACATCGAAGGCCCCCTGCGGGCGGACGCCCTGCGCGCCGCCGCCGGCACACTGCTCGCCCGGCACGCGGGCCTGCGGGCGGCCTTCCGCCACGAGGGCCTCGACACCGCCGTGCAGGTCATCCCGGAGAGCGTCGGACTGTCCTGGTCCCAGGTGGACTTCAGCGCAGTCCCGGTCGCGGACCGGGACGCGGCCGTACGCCGCTGGATGGACGACGACCGGGCCGCACGCTTCGATCCCGCCCGCGCTCCGCTGATGCGCTTCGCGCTGCTGAGGACCGCCGGCGACCGGCACCGACTGGTGATCACCAATCACCACATCCTGCTCGACGGCTGGTCCATGCCCGTCCTGGTCAAGGAACTGCTGGCGCTCTACGGCCACGCCGGGGACGGCACCCGGCTGCCCCATGTCACCCCCAACAGGGAGTATCTGACCTGGCTCGCCGGCCAGGACCGCACCGCCGCGGAGGCGGCCTGGCGGCAGGTCCTCGACGGGCTCGACGAGCCGACCCTGGTCGCCCCCGGCGGCCGGGACGGCAGCCCCGCCGCGCCCGACCGTGTGACGGTCGAGCTCCCGGCGGCGCTCACCGAACGGCTCACCGCCCTCAGCCGGACCGGTGGAGTCACCCTCAACACCCTGTTCCAGGGCGCCTGGGCGATGGTCCTCGGTCAACTCACGGGCCGTCAGGACGTCGTCTTCGGCGGCACGGTCTCCGGCCGCCCGCCGCAGGTCCCCGGCATCGAGTCCATGGTCGGCCTGTTCATCAACACCCTCCCGGTGCGGGTCACCCTCGACCCGGCCCAGCCTCTCGGCGCGCTGCTGGAGCGGCTCCAGGACCAGCAGGCCGCTCTCATGGACCACCAGTACCTCGGTCTCACCGACATCCAGCAGGCGACCGGACTCGGTGAACTCTTCGACACCCTGGTGGTGTTCGAGAACTATCCGCTCGACGCGGACGTACTGGAGATCGGGCACGGCCTCACGGTCACCGGCATCGAAGGACACGACGCCACCCACTACCCGCTGATCCTCACCGCCGTCCCCGGCGAGCGGCTGCAACTGCGGCTGGACTTCCGTACCGACCTGTTCGACACCGCCGCCGCCGACACCCTGATGGGCCGGCTGGTGCGGCTGCTGGAGAACGCCGCCGAGCAGTTCGGCACGCCCGTCGGCCGGATCTCCCTCCTCGGCCCGGACGAGCGCCACCGGCTGCTCGTCACCTGGAACGAGAGCGAGGGCGACGAACGCGACGACCGGGCGGTGCCCGCCCTCTTCGGCGACCTCGCCTCCTGGTCGCCGTCCGCCGCGGCCGTCGTCGGTGACACCGGCACCGTCTCGTACAAAGAACTCGACGCGCGGGCCAACCGGCTGGCGCACCGGCTGCTCGCCGCGGGCGTCGGGCCGGAGGACCGGGTCGCGCTGTACATGGAGCGCTCGGCCGACCTGGTGGCCGCCCTGCTCGCCGTCCTGAAGGCGGGCGGCGCGTACGTGCCGCTCGACCCCCGGTTCCCTCAGAGCCGGATCGGTCACATCCTCACCGAGACGGGCGCCACCTTGCTGCTCGTGGACTCGGCCGCCGACGTTCCCGGTGCGGCGTCCGGACTGACGGTGATCGAGGCCCAGGCGGCCCTCGCCGCGGCCGACGCGCCCTCGCACGACACGGGCGTCACCGTGCGCCCCGACCAGCTGGCGTACGTCATGTTCACCTCCGGGTCCACCGGTCTGCCCAAGGGCGTCGCCGTCACCCACCGCGACATCGCCGCGCTGGCCGCCGACCGCCGCTTCGAGGACGGGCACGAGCGCGTGCTGCTGCACTCGCCGACCGCCTTCGACGCGTCCACCTACGAGCTGTGGGTCCCGCTGCTCGGCGGCGGACAGGTCGTCGTCGCCCCGCCCGGGGACCTCGACGCGGTGACACTGCGCGACCTCGTCGACCGGCACGGGGTCACGGCCCTGTGGCTGACCGCGGGCCTGTTCCGCCTGATCGCCGAGGAGGGCCCCGGCTGCCTCGCCCGTGTCCGCCAGGTGTGGACCGGCGGTGACGTCGTCCCGGCCGCCGCCGCCCGGCGGGTGCTCGAGGCGTGCCCCGGAGTGGTGCTCGTCGACGGCTACGGACCGACGGAGACCACGACCTTCGCCACCACCTGCCGTGTCGAGTCGGCGTCCGAGGTGCCGCAGTCCCTGCCGATCGGCAGGCCGCTCGACGGCATGCGGGTGTACGCACTGGACGCGGCCCTGCGCCCGGTGCCCGCCGGAGTCGCCGGTGAGCTGTACATCGCCGGCGCCGGCCTGGCCCGCGGCTACCTCGGCCGGCCCGGCCTGACCGGTGAGCGGTTCGTCGCCGATCCGTTCGGCCCGGCGGGCAGCCGGATGTACCGCACCGGTGACCTGGTCCGCTGGAACGCGCACGGCCAGGTCGAGTACCTGGGCCGCACCGACGACCAGGTGAAGGTCCGCGGCTTCCGTATCGAGCTCGGTGAGATCGAGGCGGTGCTCGCCCGTCACGGGAGCGTCGCGCAGGCGTCGGTGATCGTCCGTGAGGACCGTCCCGGTGACCAGCGGATCGTCGCCTACGCGGTGCCCGCCGAAGGCGCCGCGGCCGACCCGGCGGCGCTGCGCGACCATGTGGCCGCCGCCCTGCCCGAGTACATGGTGCCGTCCGCGTTCGTCACCCTCGCCGCCCTTCCGCTGACCGGCAACGGCAAGGTCGACCGCAGGGCGCTGCCCGCGCCGGAGCTGGGTGCCACGGCGTCCGGGCGCGGCCCGCGCAGCGCCCAGGAGGAGATCCTCGCCGGGCTGTTCGCCGAAGTGCTCGGCCTGCCCGCGGTCTCCGTCGACGACAGCTTCTTCGACCTGGGCGGCCACTCGCTGCTGGCCACCCGGCTCGTCAGCCGCATCCGGTCCGTCTTCAGCGCCGAACTCGCCGTCCGCGCCCTGTTCGAGGCGCCGACCGTGGCCACCCTCGCCGGCCGCATCGCCGGTGCGGGAGGCGCGCGCACGGCACTGACGGCACGGACACGGCCGGAGGAGATCCCGCTGTCCCCGGCCCAGCGCCGCCTGTGGTTCCTGAACCGCTTCGAAGGGCCCGGCGCCACCTACAACCTGCCGCTGGCGCTCCGCCTCACCGGACACCTCGACCCGGCCGCCCTCCATGCCGCGCTCGCCGACGTGGTCGCCCGGCACGAGAGCCTGCGCACCGTCTTCCCCGAGGTAGACGGGCGGCCCCGCCAGCTCGTGCTGACGGCCGACGCGTCCAGGCCCGCCCTGCCGACGGTGGACGTCGCAGCGGACGAACTCGACACCGTCCTCGGCGAAGCCGCCGCGGAAGGCTTCGACCTCGCCTCCCAGCCGCCCCTGCGGGCACGGCTGCTGCGGATCTCCGCGACCGAGCACGTGCTGCTCGTCGTGGTGCACCACATCGCCGGCGACGGCTGGTCCATGGCCCCCTTCGCCCGCGACCTCGGCCTCGCCTACGACGCACGGCGCGGCGGCGCCGCCCCCGCGTGGGAGCCGCTGCCCGTCCAGTACGCCGACTACACGCTCTGGCAGCGGGACGTCCTCGGTGACGAGACGGACCCGGACAGCCCCCTGGCCCGGCAGATCGACCACTGGCGCACCACCCTCGCCGGGCTCCCGGAGGAGCTGTCCCTCCCCGTGGACCGGCCGCGTCCCGCCGAGGTCACCTACCGCGGCGACAGCATCCCGCTGCGGCTGCCGGCCGAGGTCCACGAGCGGATCGTCGCCGTCGCCCGGGAGAACCGCGCCAGTGTCTTCATGGTGGTCCAGGCCGCTCTGGCGTCGCTGCTGGGCCGTCTCGGCGCGGGCGAGGACATTCCCGTCGGCAGCGTGATCGCGGGCCGTACGGACGAGGCGCTGAACGACCTCGTCGGGTTCTTCGTGAACACCCTGGTGCTGCGGACCGACCTCTCCGGCGACCCGACCTTCCGTGAACTCGTCGAACGGGTACGAGAGACGGATCTGGCGGCGTACGCCAACCAGGACGTGCCGTTCGAGCGGCTCGTGGAGATCCTCAACCCGGTCCGCTCACTCGCCCGCCACCCGCTGTTCCAGGTGATGCTGGCCTTCCAGAACAACGCGGAGGCCACCCTCGGCCTCGACGGCGTGCGGGCGGACGCCCTGCCGATCGGGCTCGCGGCCGCCAAGTTCGACCTGCTGTTCTCCCTCGAGGAGACCTTCACCGAGGACGGCGCCCCCGCCGGACTGAGCGGCGTCGTCGAGTACTCCGCCGACCTGTTCGACCGCACGACCGTCGAGGCCGTCGGCGAGCGGCTCGTCCGCCTGCTCGACGCCGTCACCGAGGCACCCGACACCCGCATCGGCTCCGTCGACGTGCTCACCGGCGCGGAGCGGCACCGGGTCCTCACCGAGTGGAACGACACCCACCGGGAGGTCCCGCCCGCCACGCTGCCCGAGCTGTTCCAGGACCAGGTGGCCCGCACGCCCGGGAAGGCGGCCGTCGGGCACGCCGGCCAGGAACTGCGCTACGCGGAGCTCGACGAGCGTGCCAACCGGCTCGCCCGTCTGCTGATCCGGCACGGTGCCGGGCCGGAGCAGTTCGTCGCGCTCGCCCTGCCACGCTCCGCCGAGATGATCGTCGCGCTGCTGGCCGTACTGAAGTCCGGTGCCGCCTATCTGCCCGTCGACCCGGGCTACCCGGCCGACCGCATCGCCTTCATGCTCTCCGACGCCCGGCCCACGCTGGTGCTCACCACGAAGGAGGCGGCCGCCGCACTCCCGGAGGGCACCGACGCGCTGCTGCTCGACGACCCGCGACACCGGCGCGAACTGGCGGCACTCCCGGGCGGCGCCCCCACCGACGCCGACCGGGTCCGCCCGCTCACCCCGGACCACCCGGCGTACGTGATCTACACGTCCGGCTCGACCGGCCGCCCCAAGGGCGTCGTCGTCGCCCACCGCAGCGTCGCCGACTTCGCGGCCTGGGCCGTGTCCGACATCGGCGAGGAGCGGCTGTCCGACGTCCTCGCCGCGACCTCGCTCAACTTCGACGTCTCCGTCTTCGAGATGTTCGGACCGCTGCTCAGCGGCGGCAGGATCGAGGTCGTCCGCGACGTGCTCGCCCTGCTGGAGAGCACCGAGGACCGCACGTACAGCCTGATCAGCGCGGTGCCGTCGGCCCTCGCGCACACCATCGGCCAGGGCGGACCCGCCCGGTTCGGCGCCGGTCTGGTCGTGCTCGCCGGTGAGGGCCTGTCCGCCCACACCGCGAACGCCGTCCGGGCCGCCGTCCCCGGCTCCACGATCGCCAACATCTACGGGCCGACAGAGGCCACCGTCTATGCCACCGCCTGGTACGGCGGCGACACGGACACCGACCGCACGCCGCCGATCGGCAGGCCGCTGCACAACACCCGCGCCCATGTGCTCGACGCCGGGCTGCGCCCGGTGCCGCCGGGCGTGCCGGGAGAGCTCTATCTCGCGGGCACGGGCCTCGCCAGGGGCTATCTGAACCGGCCGGCGCTGACCGCTGAGCGGTTCGTCGCCGACCCGTTCGGCCCGGCGGGCAGCCGGATGTACCGCACCGGTGACCTGGTGCGGTGGAACGCCGACGGCGAGATCGAGTACCTCGGCCGCACCGACGACCAGGTGAAGGTCCGCGGCTTCCGCATCGAACTCGGCGAGATCGAGGCCGTGCTCGCCCGCCACGAGGCCGTCGCCCGCACCGCCGTCGTCGCCCGTGAGGACCGGCCGGGCGACCAGCGGATCGTCGCCTACACGGTCCTGGCCGAGGGCGCCGGCACCGACGCGGCCGCGCTGCGGGAGCATGTGGCCGCCGCGCTGCCCGAGTACATGGTGCCGTCCGCGTTCCTGTTCCTGGACGCACTGCCGCTCAACCCGAACGGCAAGCTGGACCGGCGGGCCCTGCCCGCACCCGACTTCGCATCGGACGCCGGCACCGGCCGGGCGCCGCGCACCGAGCGCGAGCACACGCTCTGCGCACTGTTCGCCGAAGTCCTCGGCGTGGAGCGGGTCTCCATCGACGACAGCTTCTTCGACCTGGGCGGCCACTCCCTGCTCGCCACCCGGCTCGTCAGCCGGGTGCGGACGCTCTTCGGCGCCGAACTCGTCGTCCGCGCACTGTTCGAGAGCCCGACGGTCGCCGCCCTCGCCGAGCAGCTCGGCGACAGCGCGGCCGCCCGGCCCGCCCTGGTGGCCCGGGTGCGCCCGGAGAACGTGCCGCTGTCCCCGGCCCAGCGCCGGCTGTGGTTCCTGAACCGCTTCGAGGAGCGCAACGGCACCTACAACCTGCCCCTGGCCGTGCGCCTCACCGGCGACCTCGACCCGCACGCCCTGCAGGAGGCGCTCGGTGACGTGGTGACCCGCCACGAGAGCCTGCGCACCGTCTTCCCCGACACCGACGGCCGGCCGCGCCAGCTGGTCCTGGCGCCCGAGCAGGCACGCCCCGGACTCCCCGTGTGCGACCACGACCCGCAGGCCCTCGCCGCGGCCGCGGCCCAGGACTTCGACCTGGCCGCCGAACCGCCCCTGCGGGCACGGCTGTTCCGGATCTCCGCGACCGAGCACATCCTGCTCGTCGTCGTCCACCACATCGCGGGGGACGGCTGGTCCATGGCGCCCCTCGCCCGTGACCTGGGCCAGGCGTACCGGGCACGGTGCGCCGGCGAGGCGCCCGCCTGGCAGCCGCTGCCCGTCCAGTACGCCGACTACACGCTCTGGCAGCGCGACGTGCTCGGCGACGAGGACGACCCGGACAGCGGACTCGCACGGCAGACCGCGTTCTGGCAGCACACCCTCGCGGGACTCCCGGAAGAGCTGGCGCTGCCGGCCGACCGCCCCCGCCCCGCGGAGATGAGCTTCCGCGGCGACACCGTCCCGCTGGAGATCCCGGCCGCGGTGCACGCACCGCTGGCGGCGCTGGCACGCGAGAGCCGGGCCAGTGTCTTCATGGTGGTGCAGGCCGCGCTCGCCGCACTCCTCGGCCGGCTCGGCGCCGGCACGGACATCCCGATCGGCTCGCCGATCGCGGGCCGCACGGACGAGGCTCTCGACGACCTGGTCGGCTTCTTCGTCAACACCCTCGTCCTGCGCACCGACGTGTCGGGCGACCCGACCTTCCGCGAGCTGGTGGAACGGGTGCGGGAGACCGATCTCGCCGCCTACGCCCACCAGGACGTGCCCTTCGAGCGGCTCGTCGAACTCCTCAACCCGGAGCGCTCCCTCGCCAGGCACCCCCTGTTCCAGGTCATGCTCTCCCTCCAGAACAACGCGGAGGCCGCCCTCGACCTCGACGGCCTGCGGATCGAGCCGCACGACACCACGGTGGACGGCGCCAAGTTCGACCTGTCGTTCCAGCTGGCGGAGCGGTTCGCCGAGGACGGCAGCCCGGCCGGCATCGGCGGACGCGTCGAGCTCGCCACCGACCTGTTCGACCCGCAGACCGTGCGGGAGCTCGCGGAGCGCCTGGTGCGGCTGACCGCCGAACTGGTCACCGACCCCGACCGGCGGCTGTCGGCGGTGGACGTCCTCACCGAGGAGGAGCGCCACCGCGTGCTCCACGAGTGGCGGGGCACCACGCGTGACGTTCCCGCCTCGACGCTGCCGGAGCTCTTCGCGCAGCAGGCGGCACGCACCCCGCACGCCGTCGCCCTCGTCGCCGGCGACACGCGCCTGACCTTCGCCGAACTCGACGCCCGCGCGGGCAGGCTGGCCCGGCTCCTCATCGGCCACGGCGTCGGCCCGGAGCAGTACGCCGCCGTCGCCCTGCCTCGTACCGCAGACCTGGTCGTCGCCGTCCTCGCCGTCATGAAGGCGGGTGCCGCCTATGTGCCGGTCGACCCGTCGCTGCCGGCGGACCGGATCGCGCTCCTGCTCCGGGACGTCGGCACCAGCGCCGTGCTCACCTCGCAGGCCACCCGCGACGCGATCCCCGCGGACCGCGGCCCGATCCGTATCGAGGTCGACGCCCCCGCCGTCGTACAGGCGCTGGAGGAACTGCCGGGGACGGCTCTGGACGACTCCGAACGGACCGCCGCCCTGCGGCCCGACCACCCGGCCTACGTCATCCACACCTCCGGCTCCACCGGCCGTCCCAAGGGCGTCGTGGTCGCCCACCGCTCTCTGGGCAACCTGTTCCACCACCACTTCGACGAGCTGTACGCCGACCTGATCGCCGATGCGGGCCGGCCGCTGCGCGCCGCCCTCACCGCCGCCGTGTCGTTCGACGCCTCGCTCGACCCGCTGCTGTGGATGGTGGCGGGCCACGAACTGCACCTCGTCGACGACGACACCCGCCGTGACCCGGCCGCGCTGATCGCCTGCGTACGCGACGCGGGCATCGACTTCATGGAGCTCACGCCGTCCTACGCCGAACAGCTCATGGAGGAAGGACTCGTACGGGACCCGGCGGCACGGCCCCGGATCCTCGCCCTCGGCGGCGAGGCCGTGAGCCCGGCTCTGTGGCGCGAGCTGGCCGAGACGCCCGGCGTCACCGGCGTCAACCTCTACGGGCCCACCGAGACCACCGTCGACACGCTGACCGCACGCACCGGCGAAACGGCGCGGCCGCTCATCGGCCGGCCCGTCGGCAACAGCCTCGTCCAGGTGCTGGACGAGGCACTGCGGCCGGTCGCGCCGGGTGTGGCGGGCGAGTTGTACATCGCGGGTGCCGGTCTGGCGCGCGGCTACCTCGGCCGGCCAGGGCTGACGGCGGAGCGCTTCGTCGCCGACCCGTACGGCCCGGAGGGCTCGCGGATGTACCGCACCGGGGACGTCGTGCGCTGGACCCGTGACGGCGAACTGGAGTACTTGGGCCGGGAGGACGACCAGGTCAAGGTGCGTGGTTTCCGGATCGAACTCGGTGAGATCGAGTCCGTGCTGTCCCGCTACGAAAACTCCGCGCAGGTCGCGGTGGTGGTACGGGAGGACCGTCCCGGCATCAAGCGCCTGGTCGCCTATCTCGTACCGCGTGCGGGGGAACTGGACACGGTGGCGGCCCGCGCCCATGTGGCGCAGGCGCTTCCCGAGTACATGGTCCCTTCCGCCTTCGTGGCACTGGACGCGCTGCCGCTCACCGCGAACGGCAAGCTGGACCGGCGAGCCCTGCCGGAGCCCAAGGCCACAGGCAGCGGCACCCGGCGGGCCCCGCGCACCGAGCGCGAGGAACTGCTGTGCCGGCTGTACGGCGAGCTGCTGGGTCTGGAGTCGGTGTCGGTCGACGACAGCTTCTTCGAGCTGGGTGGCGACAGCATCGTGTCGATCCAGTTGGTGAGCCGGGCGCGTAGGGCCGGGTTGGTGTTCTCGGCGCGTGAGGTGTTCCAGCACCGTACGCCGGAGGCTCTGGCGGCCGTGGCGGTGTCGTCTTCGTCGGTGCGGGCGGAGGATCCGGCGGCGGGTCTGGGGCTGGTGCCGGAGACGCCGATCGTGGGCTGGCTGCGTGAGCTGGGCGGCCCGGTGGACGGGTTCAATCAGGCGATGCTGGTGCGGACGCCGGCGGGCGCGACGCTGGAGCGGATCGAGTCGGCGTTGCAGCGGGTGCTCGACCACCACGACGTGCTGCGCTCGCGGCTGGTGCGCGGCGACGGCACCTGGAACCTCGAGGTCGCCGCGCCGGGCACGGTGCCGGCCGTGGAGGTGCTGCGACGCGGGACCGGTGACATCGCCGCCGAGGCGCGTGCCGCTCAGCAGCGGCTGGCGCCGGACGCGGGTGTGATGGTGCAGGCCGTCTGGTTCGAGGACACGGACCGGCTGCTGCTCATGGTCCACCACCTGGTGGTGGACGGAGTGTCCTGGCGGATCGTGCTGCCGGATCTGGCCCTTGCCTATGAGGGTGGGGAGCTGGAGCCGGTGGGCACGTCGTTCCGCCGGTGGGCGCAGGAGCTGCGGGCTCTCGCCGAGGACCGGACGGCGGAACTGCCGCTGTGGCAGGAGATGCTGGCCGGTGACGACGCGCCGATCGGCTCTCGTCCGCTGGACCCGGCCGTCGACACGGCCTCGGCCGTCCGGCACCTGTCGCTGGCGCTTCCCGCCGAGGTCACCGGGCCGTTGCTCACCGAGGTGGCGGCCAGGTACCGGGCGGGCGTCAACGATGTGCTGCTCACCGGCTTCGCGCAGGCGGTGGCCCGGTGGCGGGGCGACGGTTCGTCCAGCGTCCTCGTGGACCTGGAGGGCCACGGTCGGGAGGACGTGGTCGAGGGGGTGGACACCTCCCGGACGGTGGGCTGGTTCACCAGCATGTTCCCCGTTCGGCTCGACGCCGGCCGGGACAGTGACCCGGGTCGTGCGCTGAAGGCGGTCAAGGAGCAGCTGCACGCCCTGCCCGACAACGGCATCGGCTACGGCCTCCTGCGCCATCTCGCCCCGGAGACTTCCGCCGCGCTCGCCGAACTCCCCTCGCCGCAGATCGGCTTCAACTATCTGGGCCGTTTCGACGCCGGTGACGGCGCCGGCACACAGGCCGCCGACTGGTCCCTGTGCTCCGACGCCGACCTCGGCGACGGCCGCGACCCGCAGGGCCGTGTCGCCCACGCGCTCGACGTCAACGCCGTCACCCTCGAACAGGCCGACGGCCCGCGTCTGGTGGCCGACTGGTCCTGGCCCGCCGGCCTGTTCTCGGACGACGAGGTGCGGGCGCTGGCCGAGGGCTGGTTCGCCGCCCTCCGTGCTCTCGCCGAGCACGCGGCCCAGCCGTCCGCCGGTGGTCTGACGCCCTCCGACCTGCGTCCGCTGGTCTCCGTGACCCAGGAGCAGATCGACACGCTGGAGGCCGGGCACGGGCGGATCGCGGACATCCTCCCCCTCTCCCCCCTCCAGCAGGGCCTGTTCTTCCACGCCGTCTACGACGAGCAGGGCGACGACGTCTACACCGTCCAGCTCTCGTTCGACATCGAGGGCTCCGTGGACCGCGACGCGCTGCGCGCCAGTGTGCGGACGCTTCTCGACCGGCACCCGAACCTGCGGGCGGCCTTCCGCCACGAGGGCCTCGAAGCGCCGGTCCAGATCCTCCCGGCCGACGTCGAACTCCCCTGGGAGGAGGCCGATCTGACCGGTCTCCCCGAGGCGGAGCGGGCCGCGGCCGCCGACCGGCTGGCCGCCGACGACCGGGTACGCCGGTTCGACCTCGCGGCGCCCCCGCTGATGCGGTTCACCCTCGTCACCACGGCGCCCGGCCGGCACCGGCTCCTCGTCAGCCATCACCACCTCCTGCTGGACGGCTGGTCCATGCCGGTCTTCCTCGGCGAGCTGTTCGCGCTGTACGGGAAGCAGGGCGACGGAGCCTCGCTGCCCCAGGTCACCCCGTACCGCGACTACCTCGCCTGGGTGGCCGGCCAGGACCGCACCGCCGCGGAGAACGCCTGGCGGCAGGTCCTCGACGGACTCGACGAGCCGACGCTGCTCGCCGCTCCCGACCCGTCCCGCCCGGCAGTGCTTCCCGTCCGCACACGACTGGAGCTGCCCGAGGAGCGGACCGCGGCGCTCGCCCGCTGGGCGCGCGAGCGCGGGATCACCGTCAACACCGTCGTCCAGGCCGTGTGGGCCATGGTGGTGGGGCAGCTGACCGGCCGTGAGGACGTCGTCTTCGGCGGTACCGTCTCCGGCCGCCCGCCGCAGGTCCCCGGCATCGAGTCCATGGTCGGCCTCTTCATCAACACCCTCCCGGTGCGCGTGGCGCTCGACCCGTCCGAGACGTTCGGCGCGCTGCTCGAGCGGCTGCAGGACCAGCAGGCCGAGCTCATGGACCACCAGCACCTGCCGCTCGCCGACGTGCAGCGGACGGCCGGCCACGGCGAACTGTTCGACTCGCTCGTCATCTTCGAGAACTATCCGCTCGACGCCGCCGATCTGCGCAGGTCCGCGGGCGGGCTGGGGATCGTCGGCGGTGACAACCACGAGAGCACCCACTACCCGCTGAGCCTCACCGTCAGCCTGGGCCGCTCGCTCGGCCTGGACCTGGCCCACCGGCCCGACCTGCTCGACCAGAACCGGATCGACGCGCTCGCCGCCTGTCTGCTGCGCCTCCTGGGAGAGGCCGCCGACCACGCGGAGCAGCCCGTCGGACGGCTGCGGCTGCTGGCGCCCGAGCACGAGCGGCAGGTGCTGGACCAGTGGGCCGGCACCGTCGAGCCCGAGTCCGGTCTCCCGACCCTGCTCGACCTGTTCGCCGAGCGGGTGGCGGCGACCCCCGACGCCCTCGCGGTGGTCTCGGGCGCCGAGCGCCTGTCCTACGCCGAGCTGGACGCCCGCTCCGAGAAGCTGGCGCGGGAGCTCACCGGGCGCGGCGCCGGACCTGAGAAGTACGTCGCCGTCGCACTGCCCCGGTCGGCCGGTCTGCTGGTCGCGCTCATCGCGGTGCGCAAGTCGGGTGCGGCCTATGTGCCGCTGGACCCGGAGCACCCGGCGGAGCGGATCGGCCACGTCCTCGAGGACGCCCGCCCGTCGCTGCTGCTCACCACGGCGGAGACCGCCGCCGTGCTGCCCGTCGGCGACACCCCGCTGTTGCTGCTCGACACACCCCGGACCGCGCCGGAGACCACGGCGCCCGGCCCCCGGCCCGCCGAAGGACGCAACCCGGCCTACGCGATCTACACCTCCGGGTCCACCGGCCGGCCCAAGGGCGTGGTGATCTCCCGGACGGCGCTGGACAACTTCCTCGCCGACATGTCCGCCCGCGTACCGATGGACGGCACGGACCGGCTGCTCGCCGTCACCACCGTCTCGTTCGACATCGCGGCCCTGGAGCTGTACCTGCCCCTGCTCGCCGGTGCCGGAGTGGTGATCGCGAGCAAGGACGAGGTCCTCGACCCCGCCGCGCTCGCCGCGCTGCGCACCGAGCACGGCTGCACCGTCATGCAGGCCACGCCGTCCCTCTGGCAGACGCTGGTCGCCCATGTGCCCGCCGCCCTCGACGGGCTGCGCATGCTCGTCGGCGGCGAGGCGGTACCGGGCGCCCTGGCGGAGGCGATGGCCGCGGCGGGCACGGCGGTCAACGTGTACGGGCCGACGGAGACCACCATCTGGTCGACCACGGCCGTGCTGGACGGCACCGCCGCCGCCCCGCCGATCGGCAGGCCGATCCGCAGCACCCGCGTGTACGTCCTCGACGGCGCCCTGCGCCCCGTCGCACCCGGCGTGCCCGGCGAGCTGTACATCGCCGGCACCGGCCTGGCCCGCGGCTACCTCGGACGGCCCGGACTGAGCGCCGAGCGGTTCGTCGCCGACCCGCACGGCGCACCCGGCACCCGGATGTACCGCACGGGTGACGTGGTCCGCTGGGGCGGCACGGGCGAACTGGAGTACCTGGGCCGCACGGACTTCCAGGTGAAGGTCCGCGGCTTCCGTATCGAGCTGGGTGAGATCGAGTCGGTGCTGGCCCGGCACGAGCAGGTGGCCCGGGTCGCCGTGGTCGTCCGCGAGGACCGGCCCGGCACCAAGCTGCTGGTGGCCTACACGGTCCCGGTGGACGAGGCGCCCGACGCCGCCGAACTGCGTGCGTACGCCGCCGCCGAACTGCCCGACTACATGGTCCCGGCCGCCTTCGTGGTCCTGGACGAGCTGCCGCTGAACACCAACGGAAAGCTCGACCGCAAGGCCCTGCCCGCCCCGGACTTCGGCGCACTCCCGGCCGGCCGGGCGCCCAAGGGGCCGCGCGAGGAGCTGCTGTGCCGGCTGTTCGCCGAGGTCCTGGGCCTGCCGGAGGTGGGCGCCGAGGACAGCTTCTTCACCCTCGGCGGCGACAGCATCGCCTCGATCCAGCTGGTCGGCCGGGCCCGCCAGGCCGGCCTGGTGCTCACCCCGCGCGAGGTCTTCAGGTACAAGACCGCGGAGGCGCTGGCCGCCGCGCTGCCTCAGAGCGCCGCCGAACGGGTGCTGGCCGCCGACCCGGAGGGCGCGGACCCGGCACTCGGGGCGGTGCCCGGCACGCCGATCATCCGCTGGCTGCGCGAACTGGGCGGACAGATCGACGGGTTCAACCAGTCGGTGGCCTCGCCCGTACCCGGCGACCTCACCCTCGAGCAGCTGACCGCGGTCGTCCAGACGGTCGTCGACCACCACGACGCGCTGCGCGCCAGGCTGGTGCGGACCGGCACCGACTGGGTGCTGCACATACCGGAGCGGGGCACCCTGCGTGCCGCCGACGTCATCCACCGCGTCGACGTCGCCGGCCTGGACGAGGAGCGGCTCGCCGCGGCCGTCGACGCCCAGGGCCGTGCCGCGCAGAACCGGCTGAGCCCCGGCGACGGGCTGATGGTGCAGGTCGTCTGGTTCGACGCCGGACCCGACGCCCTCGGCCGGCTGCTGCTGATCGTCCACCACCTGGTCGTCGACGGAGTCTCCTGGCGCATCCTGATGCCCGACCTGATGGCCGCCTACGAGGCCGTCACGGCCGGCCGGGAACCCGCCCTCGAACCGGTGTGGACCTCGTTCCGCCAGTGGGCGCGAGGACTGGTCGCGGCCGCCGCGGCACCCGAGCGGGTCGCCGAACTGCCGGTGTGGAACAGGATGCTGACCGGGCCTCAGGAGCCGCCGCTCGGCACCCGAGCCCTGGACCCGGCCCGTGACGTCGCCGGCACCGTACGCCAGCTCACCGTGACGCTGCCCGCGGACGTCACCCGGCCGCTGCTGACCACCGTCCCCACGGTGTTCCGCACCGGCGTCAACGACGTCCTGCTGACCGCCTTCGCGCTGGCCGTGACCGAGTGGAACCACGAGCGGGGCAGGCCGCACACCGACGGGGTGCTGCTGGACCTGGAGGGCCACGGCCGTGAGGAACTGCTCGCCGGGATCGTCCCCGACGCGGACATCTCCCGTACGGTCGGCTGGTTCACCAGCCTCTTCCCCGTCCGGCTCGACCCCGGAGTGACGGAGGCCGACCGGGCGGAGGTCCGGGCGGGCGGCCCCGCCGTCGGCCGGGCACTGGAACGGGTCGCGGAGCAGCTTGCCGCACTGCCCGACAACGGCGCCGGTTACGGCCTGCTGCGCCATCTCAACGACGAGACGGCCCCGGCACTGGCCGCACTGCCGACCCCGCAGCTCGGCTTCAACTACCTCGGCCGCTTCGCCTCCGGCGACGGCGAGGACAACGGGGACGGCGGTCTCGGCGGCAGCGACGACGCCATGCCCGCCGCGCACGCCCTGGAGCTGAACTCGCTGACGCAGGACCGGCCCGACGGCCCCCGGCTGGTGGCGTCCTGGTCGTGGCCCGCGGAGCTGTTCACCGAGGCCGAGGTGGCGGCGCTGGCCGACGGCTGGTTCCTGGCCCTGCGCGCCCTGGTGACCCACGCGGCCGACCCCGGCGCACGTTCCGCCGCCCCTGCGGCGCCGCGGAACACCGCGTCACTGGCGCCGCTCCTCGATCTCGACCAGGACGAGATCGACGCATTCGAAGAAGACCTCGGGTTCTGAGTGGAGATAGCGAAATGACAACGTCGAAGCCGCGGCTCGAGGGCATCCTTCCGCTCTCCCCGCTCCAGCAGGGCCTGCTCTTCCACGCGCAGTACGACACGGCCGGCCCGGACGTCTACACCATGCAGTTCGTCCTCGACATCGAGGGCGGCCTCGACACCGGGGCGCTGCACGCCGCCTGCGCCGGCGTGCTGCGCCGCCACCCCGGTCTGCGCGCCGCGTTCCGGTACCGCAAGAACGGCGAGCCGGTGCAGCTCATCCCGTCCGAGCTGGCCCCCGACTGGACCGTCCACGACCTGTCCGCGCTGCCCCCGGCCGACCGCGCCGAGGAGGCGGAAAGGCTGGTCGACGAGGACCGGGCACGCCGCTTCGACCCGGCGCGGCCGCCGCTGATCCGCTTCACCCTGATCGGCCTCGGAGACGGCCGTCACCGGTTCCTCCTCACCGCGCACCACATCCTCCTCGACGGCTGGTCCAGGGCCCTCCTGCTCGGCGAACTGTTCGAGCTGTACGGCCGCTTCAGCAGGGGCGCCGACGAGTCGTCGCTGCCGCCCGTCACCCCGTACCGCGACTACCTCGCCTGGGTGGCCGCGCAGGACCGCACCGCCGCGGAGAAGGCATGGCAGCAGGTGCTCGACGGGGTGGAGGAGCCGACGCTGCTCGCCGCGCCCGACCCGTCACGCGAGCCGGTGGCGCCCGCCCGGGCGAGGGTCGAGCTGCCGCAGGAGCCCACCGCCGCGCTGACCCGCTGGGCCAGGGAACGCGGGGTCACCGTCAACACCGTCGTCCAGGCCGCGTGGGCGATGGTCCTGGGGCAGCTCACGGGCCGCCAGGACGTCGTCTTCGGCGGTACGGTCTCCGGCCGGCCGCCGCAACTGCCCGGCGTCGAGTCCATGGTCGGCCTGTTCATCAACACCCTCCCGGTGCGGGTCGCCCTGGACCCGGCGGAGACGCTCGGCGCGCTGCTGGACCGGCTCCAGGACCAGCAGGCCGGGCTCATGGACCACCAGTACCTGGGCCTCGCCGACATCCAGCGGCTGACCCCCGTAGCCGGTGAACTCTTCGACACCCTGCTGGTGTTCGAGAACTACCCGGTGGACACCGACGGCCTGCGCCGCGCCGCCGGCGGCCTCGGCGTCGTCGACGGCCGCAGCCACGAAGGCACCCACTACCCGCTCGGCCTGATGGTCCACGCGGGCACCACCCTCGCGGTCGAGCTCAGCTACCGGCCCGACGTCTTCGAGCCGGCCGCCGCCACCGCGATCGGCGAGTCCCTGCTGCGGCTGCTGGCCGGCTTCCAGGCCGTAGAGGACTCGCCCGTCGGACGGCTGGACCTGCTCACCGCCGGTGAACGCGCACTGGTCCTCGACCGCTGGATCGACACCGCACACCCCGCGGCCCCCGAGACGCTGCCCGCCCTGTTCCGGCGCACCGCCGACCGCCACGCCGACGCCGTCGCCGTAGAACACGGCGACAGCAGCATCACGTACGCGGAACTCGACGCGCGGGCCAACCGGCTGGCCCGGCTGCTCGTCACCCACGGCGTCGGCCCCGAACGCACCGTCGCCCTGGCCGTCGCCCGCTCCACCGAACTGATCGTCGCCCTCTGGGCGGTGCTCAAGGCGGGCGCCGCCTACCTCCCGGTCGACCCGGCCTACCCGGCCGACCGCATCGCCCACATGCTGAGCGACGCGCGCCCGGTCCTCGTCCTCACCGACAGCGCCACCTCGCCCGTTCTCACGGCCGCAGTGCCGGACGCCGACGTACCCCGCCTGGTGCTCGACACCCCGGACACGGTGCGCGCACTCGCGGCGCTGCCGGACACCGACCTCGACGACACCGACCGGACCGCCGCGCTCTCCCCGCTGTCCCCGGCGTACGTCATCTACACCTCTGGTTCCACGGGCCGGCCCAAGGGCGTGGTCATGCCCGGCGCCCCGCTCGCCAACCTCGTCGCCTGGCACGAGGACGTGCTGCCGGGCGGACCGGGTGTGCGCACCGCGCAGTTCACCGCCGTCAGCTTCGACGTGTCGGCGCAGGAGATTCTTTCGACCACGCTCTCGGGGCGGACCCTCGTCATCCCCGACGAGGAGATCCGCCGCGATCCCGCCGCGTTCGTGCGGTGGCTCGACGAGCGGAGGATCGCCGAGGTGTACGCGCCCAACCTCGTCATCGACGCCCTGTGCGAGGAGGCCAACGGGATGGGCCTGGAGCTCCCCGCTCTCGCGCATCTGGCGCAGGCGGGCGAGGCGCTCGTCCTCAGCAAGCAGATCCGGGACTTCCACCACGGCACCGGCCGCGTCCTGCACAACCACTACGGCCCGACGGAGACCCATGTCGTCACCGCGGCCACCCTCCCCGCGCTCCCCGACCACTGGCCCGCCCGGCCGACGATCGGCCGGCCGATCCGCAACACCCGCACCTACGTCCTCGACGGCGCCCTGCGCCCGGTGCCCCCGGGCGTGCCCGGAGAGCTGTACCTCGCCGGGACCTGCACGGCCCGCGGCTATCTGAACCGGCCGGGCCTGACCGGCGAACGGTTCGTCGCCGACCCCTACGGCCCGGCCGGCAGCCGCATGTACCGCACCGGAGACGTCGTGCGGTGGACGCCCGACGGCGAACTGGACTACCTGGGCCGCAGCGACCACCAGGTCAAGATCCGCGGCTTCCGCATCGAACTCGGCGAGATCGAGGCGGCGCTCACCGCCCACCCCTCGGTCGCCCAGGCCGCCGTCGTCGCCCGCGAGGACCGTCCCGGCCTGAAGACCATCGCCGCCTATCTGGTGCCCGTGCCGGGGCAGACGCTCCCCGGCACGGCGGAGCTGCGGGCCCACGTGGCCGGCGCGCTGCCCGACTACATGGTGCCGTCCGCGTTCGTCGCCCTCGACCGGCTGCCGCTCACGCCCAACCGCAAGCTGGACCGGCGCGCGCTGCCCCTGCCGGAAGGAGCCGGCGCGGAGGGCAGGGCGCCGCGCACCGCACGGGAGGCGCGGCTGTGCGAGCTGTTCGCCGGTGTGCTGGGACTCGAGAAGGTCTCCGTCGACGACAGCTTCTTCGACCTCGGCGGCCACTCCCTCCTCGCCACCCGGCTGGTGAGCCAGGTGCGGACGGCGTTCGACGTGGAGATCGCCGTCCGCGTCCTGTTCGAGGCGCCCACCGTGGCGGCGCTCGCCGAACGGCTCGGCGACGCCGGCCGGGCACGCAAGCCGCTCACGGCCGTACCTCGCCCGGAGCAGATCCCGTTGTCGCCCGCGCAGCAGCGGCTGTGGTTCCTCAACCGGTTCGAGGACGCCGGCGGGAACTACAACCTGCCGCTGGCCGTACGCCTCTCCGGGGAGCTCGGCGTCGGCGCGCTGCGCGCCGCGCTCGGTGATGTGGTGGCCCGGCACGAAAGCCTGCGCACCGTCTTCCCGGAGGCCGACGGGCAGCCCCACCAGGTCGTCCTCGACGCCGGGCGGGCCGTGCCCGCGCTGCCGGTGATCGGCGTCGCGGAGCACGACTTGGAGGCCGCGCTCGCGGCCGCCGCGGGCAAGCGGTTCGACCTCACCACCGAAGCCCCCGTCCACGCCCGGCTGTTCGCGCTCGACGGCACCGAGTACGTCCTGCTGCTGGTCGTCCACCACATCGCCGCCGACGGCTGGTCCATGGCGCCACTGGCCCGAGACCTGAGCGAGGCGTACCGGGCCCGGTGCGCCGGTGAGGCGCCCGCCTGGCAGCCGCTGCCCGTGCAGTACGCCGACTACACACTCTGGCAGCGCGAGGTGCTCGGCGACGAGAACGAGCCCGGCAGCGAGCTGTCCCGGCAGGTCGATTTCTGGCGTACCGCCCTCGACGGCGTGCCCGAGGAGATCGGCCTGCCCGCCGACCGCCCCCGCCCCCCGGAGACGAGCTACCGCGGCGACACGGTCGACCTGGAGATCCCCGCCGACGTGCACCGGCGGCTGGCGACATTCGCCCGGCAGTCGGGTGCGAGCGTGTTCATGGTGGCGCAGGCGGGACTCGCGGCGCTGCTGTCGCGGCTCGGCGCCGGCACGGACATCCCCATCGGTTCGCCGATCGCGGGCCGCACCGACGAGGCGCTGGACGACCTCGTCGGGTTCTTCGTGAACACGCTGGTGCTGCGTACGGACGTGTCCGGTGACCCGACGTTCCGTGAGCTGGTGGAGCGGGTGCGGGAGACGGACCTGGCGGCGTACGCCAACCAGGACGTGCCGTTCGAGCGGCTGGTGGAGATCTTCAACCCGGAGCGGTCCCTGGCCAGGCACCCGCTGTTCCAGGTGATGCTCTCCTTCCAGAACAACGCGGAGGCCGGCCTCGACCTCGACGGACTCCGGGCCACCGGCAAGGGCATCGGGCTCAGGACGTCCAACTTCGACCTCTCGGTCGTCCTCGAGGAGCGGTTCGGCGACGACGGCGCGCCGGCCGGCATCGTCGGCGGCATCGAGTTCGCCACGGACCTCTTCGACCGGGAGACGGCCGCCGCGCTCGCCGCACGGCTGGTGCGGGTCGTCGGCGAACTGGTGGCCGACCCGGACCGGCGGCTGTCCGCGGTGGACGTGCTGACCGAGGAGGAACGCCGGCGGATCCTCGTCGACTGGAACGACACCGGCCGCGACGTGCCGCAGTCCAGCCTCACCGGACTGTTCGAGCAGCAGGCAGCGCGTACCCCGAACGCCACCGCCCTGGTCTTCCAGGACGTACGGCTGACCTTCGCGGAGCTCAACGGATGGGCGAACCGGCTGGCCCGCCGGCTCGTCGCGCGCGGCGTACGCCCCGAGCAGCCGGTGGCCGTGCGCCTGCCGCGCGGCGCGGAGCACGTCGTCGCCCTGCTGGCGGTGCTGAAGGCGGGCGCGGTGTACGTCCCCGTCGACCCGGCCTATCCCGAGGACCGCATCGCCCACATGCTCGAGGACGCCCGGCCCGCCGTGGTCCTCGAGGACCCGGCGGAACTCCACGGCCCGTCCCTGGCCCTGTCCGCGCAGGACTTGACCGACGACGAGCGGGGAGGCCCGCTGCGCCCCGGCAACGCCGCGTACATCATCTACACCTCCGGCTCCACCGGACGCCCCAAGGGCGTCACCGTCGAGCACCGCAGCATCGTGAACCTCTTCCACGACCACTTCGAGCGGCTCTACGCCCCGCAGGTCGAGGCCGTCGGCCGGCCGCTGCGGGTCGCGCTGGTGGCGTCCTTCTCCTTCGACGCCGCGTTCGACCCGCTGTTGTGGATGATCGCCGGACACGAGCTGCACCTCATCGACGACGAGGCGCGTCACGACGCGGCCGTGCTCCTCGACCATGTGCGGCGGGCCGGCGGCATCGACCACTTCGACACCACCCCCGCCCACTTCCGGGAACTCCACGACCTCGGTCTGACGGCCGACCCGGCGACCCGGCCGCTGGTCGTCAGCCTCGGCGGCGAGGCGCTGGGCGAGGCCCTGCGCGAGGAACTCGCCCCGGTGGACGGGCTGGTCACCTACAACCTCTACGGTCCGACCGAGACCACGGTCGACGCACTGGGCCAGCGGATCGACGAGAGCAGCCGGGTGCTGGTGGGCCGGCCGCTCTCCAACTACCGGGCCTACATCCTCGACGAGTTCCTCCGGCCGGTCGCCCCCGGCGTGGCGGGCGACCTGCACATCGCCGGCGCGGGACTCGCGCGCGGCTACCTGGGCCGCCCCGACCTGACCGCCGAGCGCTTCGTCGCCGACCCGTACGGCCCGGCCGGCACGCGGATGTACCGCACGGGCGACCTGGCACGCTGGACCGGGGACGGCAGGATCGACTGCCTCGGCAGGGCCGACGACCAGGTCAAAATCCGCGGCTTCCGTATCGAACTCGGCGAGATCGAGACCGCGCTGGCGGCCCACGACGACGTCGCCCAGGCCACCGTGACCGTGCGAGAGGACCGCCCCGGCATCAAGGAACTCGTGGCCTACGCCGTGCCGGTGGCCGGCCGGCGAGTGCCCGACGCCGACGCACTGCGCCGCAGCCTCGGCGAGCGGCTCCCCGACTACATGGTGCCCACCGCGTTCGTCACCCTCGACCGGCTGCCGGTGACGGTCAACGGCAAGCTGGACCGCAAGGCGCTGCCCGCGCCCGGCCCGCGCACCGGCAGCGCCGGCCGTGCCCCACGCACGGCCCAGGAGAAGGCGCTGTGCGACATCTTCGCCGAGGTGCTGGGCCTGGAGCAGGTGTCGGTCGACGACGGCTTCTTCGACCTCGGGGGGCACTCGCTGCTCGCCACCCGCGTGGTCAGCCGTGCCCGTTCGCAGCTCGGCGCCGAACTCGCCGTGCGGACCCTCTTCGAGACACCCACGGCCGCCGCCCTCGCCGAGCGCCTCGGCGACGCCGGCCAGGCCCGGGAGCCGCTGACCGCACGGGAGCGCCCGGCCGAGATCCCGCTGTCGCCCGCGCAGCGCCGGCTCTGGTTCCTGAGCCGCCTCGAAGGCGCCGGCGCCACCTACAACATGCCCATGGCGGTACGGCTCACCGGCGCCCTGGACGTCGACGCGCTGACGGCCGCGCTCGGCGACGTCGTGGCCCGGCACGAGAGCCTGCGCACGGTCTTCCCCGACACCGGCGGCCGGCCGCGCCAGCTGATCCTTGCGCCGGAGGAGGCCCGGCCGGCAGTGGAAAGGGCCGGCTTCGACGCCGAGGCGCTGGCCGCCGCCGTCGCGCGCGGCTTCGACCTCGCGTCCGAGATCCCGCTGCGGGCGAGCCTGTTCACCGTCTCCCCGGACGAGCATGTGCTGCTGCTGGTGGTGCATCACATCGCGGGCGACGGCTGGTCCATGGGCCCGCTGGCCGACGACCTGTCGACGGCGTACGCGGCCCGGCTGGGCGGCGGCGCGCCCGGCTTCGCGCGGCTGCCGGTGCAGTACGCGGACTACACGCTGTGGCAGCGGGACGTGCTCGGTGACGAGGACGACCCGGTGAGCGAGCTCTCGCGCCAGGTCGACTACTGGCGGGGGCAGTTGGCCGGCGCGCCGGAGGAACTGGCGCTGCCGGTGGACCGGCCGCGTCCCGCCGAGATGAGCCACCGCGGAGACACGGTGGCATTCCGGGTCTCACGGGAGACGCACGCGCGCCTGCTGCAGGTCGCCGGAGAGTCGCGCGGCAGCCTGTTCATGGTGGTCCAGGCCGCACTGTCGCTCCTGCTGTCGCGGCTCGGCGCGGGCGAGGACATCCCCGTGGGCAGCGTCATCGCGGGCCGCACGGACGAGGCGCTGGACGACCTGGTCGGGTTCTTCGTGAACACGCTGGTGCTGCGCACGGATGTGTCCGGTGACCCGACGTTCCGTGAGCTGGTGGAGCGGGTGCGGGAGACGGATCTGGCGGCGTACGCGAACCAGGACGTGCCGTTCGAGCGGCTGGTGGAGGTGCTCAACCCGGCGCGCTCCATGGCCAGGCATCCGCTCTTCCAGGTGATGCTCGCCTTCCAGAACACCGGCGAGGCGACGCTCGAACTCGACGGACTCCGTATAGCCCCCGAGGACATCACTCTCGACGCCGCGAAGTTCGATCTGTCGTTCACGTTGGCGGAGACGGCCGAGGGTGTGGAGGGGAGTGTGGAGTTCGCGGTCGATCTGTTCGACCGGGTGTCGGTTCAGGTGCTGGCGGCGCGGTTGGTGTCGGTGCTGGACGTGGTGGCGGCTGATCCGGATGTGCGGGTCGGTGCGGTGGACGTGTTGGGTGCGGTCGAGCGTGAGCGGGTGCTGGGGGAGTGGGCCGGGGTCAAGTGTGCGCTGGAGCCGGTGACGTTCCACGGGTTGTTCGAGGCTGCGGTGGACCGGTGTCCGGATGCGCCGGCGGTGGTGGGTGCGGATGGTTCGGTGTTGTCGTATGCGCAGGTGGAGGCGTGGGCGAACCGGTTGGCGGGTTGGCTGGTGGGCCGGGGTGTGGGGCCGGAGGGTGTGGTGGCGTTGGTGCTGCCGCGTTCGGTGGACATCGTGGTGGCGCAGCTGGCGGTGCTGAAGGCGGGGGCGGCGTATCTGCCGGTGGATCCGGACTATCCGCAGGAGCGGATCGACTACATGCTCCAGGACGCCCGGCCCGTCCTCGTGCTCCGCGGACTTCCCGAGCTGGACGAGGCTTTGCCCGCCACGGCCCCTGAAGTGCAGGTGTCCGGTTCCAGTCCGGCGTATGTGATCTACACGTCGGGGTCGACGGGGCGGCCGAAGGGTGTGGTGGTTCCGCATGCGGGGCTGGCGTCGTTCGCGGCGGCGGAGGTGGAGCGGTTCGCGGTCGATGCGCAGAGCCGGGTGCTGCAGTTCGCGTCGCCGAGTTTCGATGCGTCGGTGCTGGAGCTGGTGATGACGTTCGCGGCGGGTGCGGCGTTGGTGGTGCCTTTGCCGGGTCCGTTGGCGGGTGAGGTGCTGGCCGAGGTGCTGGTGTCGCAGCGGGTGTCGCATGCTCTGGTGCCGCCGGCGGCGTTGGCGAGTGTTCCGGCGGGTGAGTATCCGCACTTCCGGTCGTTGGTGGTGGGTGGTGATGCGACGTCGGCGGAGCTGGTGGACCGGTGGGCTCCGGGGCGGCGGATGGTCAACGCCTATGGTCCGACCGAGTCGACGGTGGCGGCGACGATGTCGCAGCCGTTGGTGGCGGGTTCGGGTGTGCCGTCGATCGGTACGCCGATCGCGAACACGCGGGTGTATGTGCTGGACGGTGGTCTGCGTCCGGTGCCGGCGGGTGTGGCCGGGGAGTTGTACATCGCGGGTGCGGGTCTGGCGCGCGGCTATCTGGGTCGGCCGGGGTTGACGGCGGAGCGGTTCGTCGCCGACCCGTACGGCCCGGCGGGTACGCGCATGTACCGGACGGGGGATGTGGCGCGCTGGTCGCTTGCGGGTGAGCTGGAGTATCTGGGCCGGGCGGACGATCAGGTCAAGGTGCGTGGTTTCCGCATCGAGCTGGGCGAGATCGAGACGGTTCTGGGTGCGCATGAGGCGGTCGCTCAGGTGGCGGTGGTGGTGCGGGAGGACCAGCCGGGCATCAAGCGTCTGGTCGCCTACCCGGTCCCGGCCACCGACGGAGGCGTGGACGTCGACGCCCTGCGGGCCCACGTCGCGGCGAGCCTGCCGGACTACATGGTGCCCTCGGCGTTCGTCGTCCTCGACGCGCTGCCGTTGACCGTCAACGGCAAACTCGACCGCAAAGCCCTCCCCGCCCCAGAACACGACAGCTCCGCCGGCGGCCGCGGTCCGCGGTCCGCGCAGGAGGAGGTGCTCTGCGGGCTCTTCGCCGAAGTGCTCAACGTCGACCGGGTCGGCATCGACGACAGCTTCTTCGAACTGGGCGGCGACAGCATCACCTCGATCCAGCTGGTGAGCCGCATCCGCAGCGTGCTGGGCGTCAAACTCAGCAACCGGGGCATCTTCGAGACACCCACGGTCGCCCAGCTGATGGACAAGCTGGGGGCGGGCACCGACAGCGACGGCTTCGAAGTGCTGCTGCCGCTGCGCACCGGCGGGGAGCGGCCTCCGCTCTTCTGCGTGCACGGCGCCGGCGGGCTCGCCTGGCCGTACTCGTCGCTGCTGGGGCACATCCCGGCCGAGTTCCCCGTCTACGGGCTCCAGGCCCGCGGCCTGGACGGTCAGGGAGGGATCGCGACCGGTGTCGCGGAGATGGCGGCGGACTACGTGGAACAGATCCGCGTGGTCCAGCCGTCGGGCCCGTACCACCTCGTCGGCTGGTCCTTCGGCGGCCTGGTGGCGCACGAGATCGCCACGCTTCTCGCCGAGGCGGGGGAGAGGGTGGCGCTGCTCGCCAACCTCGACCAGACGCCGTACGACGAGTCCTGGGAGGACGACGACTACGCCCTTCCCACCGAGCGGGACGTGCTGGAGACCCTGCTCGACTTCGTCGGCCACGACCTGGCCGACCTGCCGGACGGACCGCTCGACCACCAGTGGGTGATGGAGATCATCCGCGGCCGGGACAGCGCGCTCGGCAGCCTGGAGGAACACCACATCACGGCGTTCATGCAGGTGGGCATCAACAACCACAAGCTCAGCGCCGACTATCGGCCGCGGCGCTTCGACGGCGACCTGCTGCTGTTCGTGTCCACGGTCGGCACGGACGACCCGGCGCGCAAGACGGCCGAGTCGGTCGGATCGTGGCAGCCGCATGTGGCGGGCGCGGTCCGTACTCACCCGGTCGACGCGCACCACGGCCACCTGCTGCAGCCGGAGCCGGCCGCCGAGATCGGCCGGGTCCTTCACCAGAAGCTCTCCGAACTCGACTGACGCACGACCTGGGTTCGACGAAACCGACGCAACGAAATGGAGTGGGCCGTCATGGAAACGGCAATAACGGCGGAGGGCCTCCGCAAGCGCTATGGCGACCACCAGGCGCTGAGCGGCATCGACCTCTCCGTCCCGGCCGGGACGATCCTCGGAGTGCTCGGCCCCAACGGCGCGGGCAAGACCACGACCGTCCGGATCCTGGCCACACTGCTGGAACCGGACGAGGGCCGGGCCACCGTGGCCGGGTACGACCTCACCACGCATCCGCTGGAGGTCCGCCGCAACATCGGCCTGACCGGCCAGTACGCGGCGGTCGACGAGCGGCTGACCGGCCGCGAGAACATCGAGCTGATCGGTGTACTGCTGCACCTCGGGCGCCGAGCGGCCAAGGTGCGGGCGGCCGAGCTGCTCGAACAGTTCGGGCTCACCGACGCCGCCGACCGGATGGCGAAGACGTACTCCGGCGGTATGCGCCGACGGCTGGACCTCGCCGCCAGCCTCGTCGCCCGGCCGCCGGTGCTCTTCCTCGACGAGCCGACGACGGGTCTCGATCTCACGAGCCGGCTCGCCCTGTGGGGCATGATCCGGGAGCAGGTGGTGGCCGGCACGACCGTGCTGCTCACCACGCAGTACCTGGAGGAGGCCGACCAGCTCGCCGACCGCATCGCGGTCATCGACAAGGGCACGGTCATCGCCGACGGCACGCCCGACGAGCTCAAGCGCAAGGTCGGCGGCGAGCGCCTGGAGGTGTCGGTGGCCGACGCCATCGACCTTCCCGCGGTGGCCCGCACACTGGCCGCCGTGTCGCCCGCCGTCCCGGCCGTCGACGAAGAGGCCCGCACGGTGTCCGTGCCGCTCACGGGCGGTGTGTCCACCATCGCCTCCGCGGCGGCCGGACTCGAGACACTGGGCATCGAGCCGGAGGACTTCGCGGTGCGCCGCTCGTCCCTCGACGACGTGTTCCTCGCTCTGACCGGCCAGCCGGGCAGGACCGGCGGGCCCGCCGCGTCCGACACCTCCGTGACCCCGGACGCCGACACCGCCACCAGCAGCACGAAGCAGAAGGAGAAGGAGCCGGCATGACCGAGGCACTGAGCGACTCATTCGCCCTCGTGGGCCGTCAGATGCGGCACATCCGGCGGATGCCGGAGCAACTGCTCGGCATCACGGTCATGCCGGTGGCGTTCGTCATCGTCTTCGGCTACCTCTTCGGCAGCGCGATGCAGGTGCCGGGCCAGGGCGGCTACAAGGAATACATCATGGCCGGCATCTTCGCGCAGGTGATGCTCGCCAACATCACCACCACCGCCGTCGGTGTGGTGAACGATCTCAACAACGGCCTGGTGGACCGCTTCCGGGCACTGCCCATCTCCCGTTCGTCCGTGCTCATCGGCCGCACCGTCGCGGACGCCGTGCTGGTCACCTGGACCTGCGCGGTGATGGCCCTCGTCGGCTACCTGATCGGCTGGCGTGCGCACAACGGCATCCTGCAGACCCTCGCCGGCTTCGGCCTGCTGCTTCTCATGGGCTTCGCGATGTCGTGGCTGGGCGCCCTGATCGGGCTCACCCTGCGCAACGTGGAGACGGTCAGCGCGCTGTCCGGCGTCATCATGATGCCGCTCGCGTTCCTCTCGAACGCCTTCGTGCCGCTGGACGGGCTGCCGGGCTGGCTGCGCGCGATCGCGGAGTGGAACCCGGTCAGCTCGGTGGTGTCCGCCAGCCGGGAACTGTTCGGCAACGAACAGGGAGCTGCCTCAGGGGCGCTGCCGGCCCAGCATCCGATCGCGACCGCGCTGATCGTGCTGGTGGTCCTGCTCGTCGTGGTGGTGCCGCTCGCCGGAAGGGCGTACCAGAAGGCGGCCGCGCAGCGCTGAAGCGGCCCCCGGCACGCGCCGCAGGAACGGACGAGAGCCCGGCCCCCTCGTGAGAGGGGAGCCGGGCTCTCGTCCGTCGTGGGCGCACCGCCGCCGTCAGCGCCGTCTCGGGCCGCCGACCATCAGGAACAGCACACGCATCACGAGCACACAGCTGATCACCAGCAGGTTGTAGCCGAACAGCTCGAAGAGCCCGAGGCCGTCGCTGATCCGCGGACCGCCGGACGTACGCAGCAACTGCACACCGACCAGCCCGATCATGCCGCCCAGGAAGGCCAGCAGCACCTCGTGCACCAGGGAGCGGACGAAGCGGCGGTCCTCCGGGTCGGCGAACATTCGTACGCCGACGACCAGTTGGCCGCTCTCGACCGCACCTCCGATGCGTTCGATACGCCGGGGCAGCCGGCGCAGCATCGGCACGACGCTGATCAGCTCCTCGGTCAGCGTGCGCCCCAGCGCCTCGGGCCTGAGCTTGTGCAGATGCTGGGTGACCGCGAACGACCGGGCCTCCGTGACGATGTCGAAGCCGGGCACCAGCCGGTCCAGCGAGCCCTCCATGGTGGCCAGCGCACGGAAGACGGCCGCGATCTCCGGCGGCACGCTGATGCCGTACCGGGACACGATCGAGAACAGGTCGGCGAACATCTCCCGGTCCGGCTTGATGCCGGGGGCGAAGTGGCGGGCCAGGAACTGCCCGAGAGCCCGTTCCAGCTGCCGTTCGTCGATGTGCTCCGGCTGGGCCACCAGTTCCAGCAGGCTGTCGCAGAGCCCGGGCGGGTCGCCGCGGTGCAGGGCGAGGAGCATGCTGCGCAGGGTGGAGCGGAGCGACCGGTCGATACGTCCGACCGAGCCGAAGTCCAGCATGCCGAGCCGGCCGTCCTCGAGCAGCAGCAGATTGCCGGGATGCGGATCGGCGTGGAAGACGCCGCTGGTCATGATCTGGCCCAGCAGGCATTCGAGCATCGCGCGGGCCAGCGCGCCCCGGTCCAGGCGGCGTTCGTCGAGAGCGGCCGACACACTGTGAAGGGGTATGCCTTCCATCCACTCGGTCACCAGCACCCGCCGGCTGCACAGCTTCTCGTGGACCGCGGGCACGCGGATGACGGAGTCGCCGCTGGAGGACTCCTCGATCGCGGCGGCCACCGACAGGGTGTTGCGGGCCTCGATCCGGAAGTCCAGCTCCTCCTGGAGGGAGACGGCGAAGCCCTGTGCCAGTGCCATGGCCCCCACGCTGCGGCCCCAGTCGGAGTGCAGCTCCACCTTGGCGGCGAACCGGTAGAGGATGTCCAGGTCGTCGACGACGATGGAACGCGCCCCGGGGCGCTGCACCTTGACCGCCACCTGTTCGCCGGTGTGCAGCCGTGCCCGGTGCACCTGGGCGATCGAGCCGGCGGCGAGCGGCCTGTGGTCGAACTCGGCGAACACCTCGCCGGGCGGCGCCCCCAGCTCTTCGGCCAGCACCCGTTCCACGGCGGGCCAGGGCTCCGAGGTGGCCTGGTCCTGGAGCTTGCTGAGCTCCTCGATGAACTCGGGCGGCATCAGGTCGTAGCGGGTGGACATCACCTGGCCGAGCTTGACGAAGGTGACCCCCGCCTCCTCCAGCGCCTTGCGCAGCGAGGGCGCGAGCAGCGCCCGCTCGGCGGGGGCGCCCGGTCCGCGCCGTGACTTGCCGCTGAAGAACCGGCCGAGACCGTGGCGGACGAATATCCGGCTGAGCCGGGCGTATCTGCGGGTGCGGGCGAAGCGGCGGCGCACCGCCTGCGGCAGCCGCACCAGGCCGGGCAGCGTCCCGCTGGGGACCACCACCTCCGTCACGGCCAGGAACGCCATGGCGACCAGCAGCGACACCCCGATCTCCAGGCTGATCAGCGCCAGTGGCTGCACATCGCGCAGTGGCCGGCTGATCAGGGTGCCGGCGGTGAGCCCGACTCCGGCCGTGAGGACGGCACGTCCCTTGCCGATGCTGATGCCGAGCAGCCGCCGGGCGCCGGAGGCCAGCCCGGTGAGGAAGATCGTGAGGGAGAGCGCGGCAAGGAGGACGAGTACCGCGGTGTTCATCGTTCCCGCCTGCGCCGCAGGTGGTAGGAGACGGTGACGGCGGCGAGCAGCGGGCCCCACAGCAGCAGCGGGGCGTAGCACCAGCCCATGAAGGCCCGGTGGGCGCCCGTGAGGGTGCCCTCGTCCACGGTGTCCCAGATCATCAGCTGGCTGAACGTCACCAGTGCGAGGATCACGGCGCCGACGGCCGCCGGTACGACCGCGGCCATCGGACGGACGGGCCTGCCGCCGATGAAGGGGATCCAACGGGGCGCGACGAGACCCCAGTTGCTGACCAGTCCGAGCGTGAGCAGGGCGGCCGCCTCCTGCGCGACGGTGATCAGCGGCAGGATGAGATAGCCGGCGCCCGGAATGTCGTAGTCGGTGCGCAGTACTTCGTCGCTGTAACCGACCGGCAGGCCCGCGGCCATCGCGAGGCGCCAGAGCGACGACGGCAGGGCGATCAGGGGGACGGCGTGAGCGGCCCAGCGGGCCCAACGCGGCGGCGGAGGAGTGGTGATGCTCGGGGGCTGACCGGTGGCGCTGCTGGTTTCTGTGGTCATGAGCGTAAGACTGCCCATCATCTCGTATGCGGTGCAACCGGCCGAAGCCCGGCACACCTTGCCGTCGTCACGGATGGCAGGGTGCGCCGGGCAGCGCCGGTCGAGTGGTCGTGAGCGCGGCCGGCCACCTGGCCGGCCGCGCCGTCAAATGCGGCCGGAGGTACCGGAGTTGGCCGGTTCCGGGGTTCCGGAGTCCGCCGTGCCGGCCGGTCCGTCGTGCGCCGGCGGGACGCTGCGCCGGCCGCCCGGCCACCAGGCCCGGTCGCCCAGCAGCGTGGTCACCGCCGGAACCAGCAGCAGCGCCATCACGAAGGCGGTCAGCAGGATGCCGAACGCGACCGCGAAGCCCATCTGCTGGAGCATGGTGTTCTCGGCGAGCAGCAGCACACCGAAGGTGCCCGCCAGGATGACGGCTGCGGCACCGATCGTGGACGCGGAGTGGATGATCGCCTGTCGTACGGCCTCCGCCGGGCTGCTGCCGCCCCGGATCTCCTCACGCAGCCGGGCCACCATGAGGATGTTGTAGTCGGTGCCGATCGCGACGACGAAGAGGTACACGATCACCGGCAGGGTGAAGAGCAGCCCCTGCTCGCCCTTGACGTTCTGGAACAGCCACACCGTGGAGCCGAGCGTCGCGGTGAAGCCGAGACCGACGGAGAGCATCAGGTACCAGGGGGCGACGACGCTGCGCAGCAGCAGGCCCAGGATGATCATGATGGCGAGACCGGCGACGGGGAAGACCAGGGAGTAGTCGCGGGTGGTGGCGTGCTGGATGTCCGCGAGCACCGCAGTCGTGCCTCCGACGAGCACGCGCGTGCCGTCCGGGGCGGCGTCGTGGGCGACGTCCCGCAGCGTTCCCGAGACCAGCTCGATGGCCTCCTCGCCGGCCGGCTTGTGCTTCAGCACCACGCCGATCTGGGCGGCATCGCCCCCGGGCCCGAGTGCGGCGGGGGTGACCTGGCCGAGTCCGGCCTCGCCGAGCTTCTTCGCGTACGCGTCGATCTGCGACTGCTCGAGCCGGCCGCCGTCCTCCGCCTCGACGATGACCCATGTCGGGTCGCTCTGTCCGGCAGAGAAGCCGCGCTGCAGATCCTCCATCGCCCGGACGGACTCCAGGTCCTTGGGCAGCGAACCGGTGCTGTCGAACTGGGGGGTGAAGCTGAAGACGCCGACCGCGAGCACGGCGAGCAGCCCGCCGGACACGGCGGCGACACCGCCGGGACGGCGTGCGGTGAGTGACCCGACGCGGTGGGCGAGGCCGTGCTTCGGCTGCTTGCGCCAGGCCTTGGACGGCCAGAACGCCTTGGTCCCGAGCAGGGAGAAGACCGCCGGTACCAGCGTCAGAGCCGCGACGAGAGTGACGGCCACCGCGATCGCCAGGGCCGGGCCCATGGCGCGCAGCATGCCGAGGCTGGACAGCAGCAGCGCCAGGAAGGCGATGATCACCGCTCCGGCCGCGGAGGCGATGGTCTCGCCGACCCGGGCCACGGCCTCGCTCATGGCCTCCTTGGGCGGCCGGCCCTGCCGCAGGAACTCCCGGTAGCGGAAGAGCAGGAACAGGATGTAGTCGGTGCCGACGCCGAACAGCACCACGATGAGGATCGAGCTGATCGAGGCGTCGGCCTGGAGGCCGCCCAGTTCGGCCGTGGCCGAGATCAGCCCGACCGCCACGCCGAAGACCAGCCCGATGATGAGCACCGGGAGGATCGCGATCAGGGGGCTGCGGAAGATCAGCGCGAGCAGCACCACGATCAGCAGCAGCGTCGCCATCATAATCATGGCGTCGGTGTCGCCCGACGACTCCTGGGTGTCCAGCGCGGTCGCCGCGGAGCCGGTCACGCCCATCTGGAGCGAGGTGCCCTCGAGCAGCGGCTTCGCCTTCTGGCGCAGCTCCTTCACCGACTCGATCAGTTCGGCGTCGTACGGGTTCTTCGTGGTGGCGACGATGCTCGCCAGCGCGATCTCGCCCTTGGGGGAGATCGACTGCGGTCCGGTCTCGACCTTCTTGATCTTCTTCAGGCCCGCACCGTCCAGGGCCGCGGCGATCTCGGTCACCTCGGCCTTGTCGGCGTCGGTCAGCACGCCGTTGTCCGAGCGCCGGAACACCGCGATGGACGCGGGCTGCTCCTGCTGCGGGAAGGCCCGCTCCTGGACCTTGGCCGCCTGCACCGACTCGTAGTGGGACGGAAGGAACTCGGCCTGATCGCTGACCGCCTTCAGCGGTGGCGCCAGCGAGGCCGCCGCGATCGCGGCGATCAGCCACGCGAGGATGGTCAACCAGGGGTGTCTGACGGCGGACCGCCCGATCCTTCCGAACATGGTGCTCCTTCGAGGGGCTTGCCAGGGCCCCACGATTGTGGGCTCCTGGCAGCCCTCGCACACGGCGCGGCCGCGGTATCTGGCATCAACATGCCGTCACCGCCTGCCGGGCCGGCCGGTTCACTCGCAGCCGCGCTGCCAGTTCCAGCCGATGAAGCTGTGCTTCAGCTCGACGTCGAAGCGGCACGACGCCGTGCCGTCGGCGTTCAAGGTCACGTACGAGTGGTGGGTGTTGGCGTACCAGTCGCCGGACGGGTCGAAGAGCCCCTGGTAGGAGAACTCGGCGTGGGCCTCGTTGTGGGAGACCGCGCAGTCGGTGAGGCAGTCGGTGCTCTTTCCGGAGGACTCCAGCGACCAGCCCGCGTTCCACGGTTCGCGGTTCCACTCCTGGGTCGCGTCGGTGGACACGGCGGTGACCGTGGTGCCGTCGGCGTCCCAGCTGGACGTCGTGTAGAGGCCGGTCATACGGATGTTGCAGCAGTCGTACATCTCGGACCGGCTCCTGACCTGGCGCGTTCCCGAGGTCACGGCGCCTGCCGCGGTGCTGCCGGCCGCGGCGCTCGTCGCGGCGGCTTCCGTCTTCGGCCCGGCCTTGGACACCAGCCGGGCCGGGCCCAGTACCGGTGTGCAGTCGGGGCCGATGGTGACCTGCTGCCGCACGGCCATGCCGGGCGGCGGTACGGGCAGCGCCCCGGACAGCTTCACGTCCGCGCAGGCCTCTCCGGCACCGGTGGCGGCGGGACCCGTCGGGGTGCCGTCCGCCGGTGCGGCGGACGCCGGGACGGCCGTCAGGGAGAAGAGTCCGGCGGCGGCCGCGGCGGCGAGTGCGATTCGGTTGCGCAATTCCCTTGCCTTTCCTAGCAGTTTCGACGACGGAGCGTATCCGCGCCTTTCCGCGCCGGAACGGCAGGAGGAAAGGTTGGCACGAAGCTGACAATCCCGTGTCGCCCGACGCGCCGTGCCCTCCTGGCACCTTCATGTCAGCGCCGTTGTCCGGCGGTCGGCCGCGACGGAAGGTGGTGGCCGATATTCGGATAAGCGTTCCGCCGGTGCGACAGAGGGGTTTCCTCGTGGGCGTTCATCACATGTACGAGGACCCGGTGCCGGTGCGGGAACGCCCTGCGGGGCTGATCGGCAGGCTCGTTCCCGACGAACCCGTGTTCCGGCTCCGGATCGCGGATGCGCTGGCCAAGGCGGAGAAATGGCTCCAGGACTGTACGAACAGCGCCCCCGACCCGCATGTCGTCACCCTCACCGGGCATCTCGCGGCGGCGGGCGGCAAACGGCTCCGGCCGCTGCTGGTGCTGCTCGGGGCCGAGTTCGGTGAACCGTGGCGGGACGGTGTCACCCAGGCGGCCGTCATCGCGGAACTCGTCCACATCTCCTCGCTCCACCACGACGACGTGATGGACCGTGCCGAGACCCGGCACGGGGTCCCGAGCGTCCACGCCCGATGGGGGGAGCGGGCCGCCGTGTTCAGCGGCGACTGGCTGCTCGCGCGGGCCGCCCGGCTCGCCGCCGACCTCGGCACCGAAGCCATCCACCTCAACGCGCAGACCGCCGGGCGGCTGGTGGCCGGGCAGTTGCGCGAACTGACCGGCCCGGCGCCCGGTGAGGACCCCGTCGAGCACTACTTCCAGGTGACGGCGGGCAAGACCGCCGCGCTGCTGTCCATGTCCCTGGGCATCGGCGCCGTCCAGGCCGGCGCCCCCGCCCCGTACCTGCCGGCCCTCACCGAGTACGGCGAGCAGCTCGGCGTCGCGTTCCAGATCGCCGACGACCTGCTGGACCTCACGTCCCCCGCCGAGGTCACCGGCAAGGACCAGGGCAAGGACCTGCTCGCCGGGGTCCCGAGCCTGCCGGTCCTGCTGGCCCTCGCCGGCAAGGGCCGCGCCGACCGGGAACTGCGCGCCCTGCTCCGGGCCGGACCCACGTCCGACGCCGCGGCACACCGCCGCGCCCTGGAGCTCTTCCGCCGCTCACCGGCGACCGCGGAGGCGCAGGCGCTGATGCGGGAACGGCTGGACCTGGCCCGCGCCGCCCTGGGGGTGCTGCCGGACCTGCCGGCGCGCCGCGCGCTCACCGAGCTCTGCGACGTGATCGCCCCGCGGCCGGTCTGAACGGTCCTCGGAGCACCGAACGGCACCGCAGGACCCGGCGGCCTGTGCCGTGCACCACCGCCGGACGACGCGAGCCGCCCCCGCCGGATGACACGACGAAGGAGTTGGTCATGACGATGTACGAGCGGGTCGGTGAACTCGCCCGGATCCGGGGCGAGGTCCTCGACGGCGTGCCCCAGGCGACCGAGGCGCAGCATGCGAAGGGCAAGCTGACGGCTCGGGAGCGGATCGCGTTGCTGGTGGACGAGGGTTCGTTCCGTGAGGTGGAGCAGTTGCGCCGGCATCGGGCGACGGGTTTCGGCCTGGAGGCGAAGAAGCCGTACACCGATGGTGTGGTGACGGGCTGGGGGACGGTCGAGGGCCGGACGGTCTTCGTGTACGCGCATGATTTCCGGATCTTCGGCGGTGCGCTGGGCGAGGCCCATGCCACGAAGATCCATAAGATCATGGACATGGCGATCGCGGCGGGTGCGCCGCTGGTGTCGCTGAACGACGGTGCGGGCGCGCGTATCCAGGAGGGTGTGTCGGCGCTGGCCGGTTACGGCGGGATCTTCCAGCGCAACACCAGGGCCTCCGGGGTCATCCCGCAGATCAGTGTGATGCTGGGTCCGTGCGCGGGCGGTGCGGCCTACAGCCCGGCCCTGACGGACTTCGTGTTCATGGTCCGTGACACCTCGCAGATGTTCATCACCGGTCCGGACGTGGTCAAGGCGGTCACGGGCGAGGAGATCACGCAGAACGGCCTGGGCGGTGCGGACGTGCACGCCGAGACCTCGGGCGTGGCGCACTTCGCCTACGACGACGAGGAGACCTGCATCGCCGAGGTCCGCTACCTCCTGTCGATGCTCCCCGCCAACAACCGTGAGAAACCACCCCGTTCGGCCTCCGCCGACCCCGCCGACCGCCGCTGCGAGCGGCTGCTCGACATCGTCCCGCTGGACGGCAGCCGCCCGTACGACGTACGCGCCGTCATCGAGGAACTCGTCGACGACGGTGAGCACATGGAAGTCCACGAACGCTGGGCCACCAGCGTCATCACCACCCTCGCCCGGCTCGACGGCGACGTCGTCGGCATCGTCGCCAGCCAGCCCCAGGCCCTCGCCGGGGTGCTCGACATCCACTCGTCCGAGAAGGCCGCCCGCTTCGTGCAGATGTGCGACGCCTTCAGCATCCCGCTGGTCACGCTCGTCGATGTACCCGGCTTCCTGCCCGGCGTCGACCAGGAGCACGGCGGCATCATCCGCCACGGCGCCAAACTGCTCTACGCGTACTGCAACGCCACCGTTCCCCGTGTGCAGGTGATCCTGCGCAAGGCGTACGGCGGTGCCTACATCGTCATGGACTCCCGTTCCATCGGCACCGACGTGTCCCTCGCCTGGCCGGCCAACGAGATCGCCGTGATGGGTGCGGAAGGGGCCGCCAACGTGGTCTTCCGCCGCCGGATCCAGGCGGCCCAGGACCCGGACGCCATGCGGGAGCAACTGGTCAAGGAGTACAAGGCCGAACTCATGCACCCGCACTACGCGGCGGAGCGCGGCCTCGTCGACGACGTCATCGACCCCGCCGACACCCGGGCGGCGCTCATCGGCGCGCTCGCGATGCTCCGCACCAAGCACGCCGACCTGCCGTCCCGCAAGCACGGCAACCCACCCACGTGAGGAGACCCCGATGTCCGCACCGGCACTCGAAGGCCCGCTGGGCCCGTCCCTGTTCAAGGTGATCAGCGGCTGCCCCACCCCGGAGGAACTCGCCGTCGTCACGGCGCTCCTCAGCGCCCTGACCGCCTCCGCCGCCACGACCGCCCCCGACGGCTCAAAGGCGCCCGGGCCCGCACCCGCCGCCTGGGGCCGGCCGGAAACGTTCCCCCCGGTGTCCTGGATGGCACGGCGGTGAGACGGTCCGGCGGCCCCGGAATGGCAGCTTGCTGACGTCGTCGTTGCGGGCCCGGACAGCGCCCTGCTACTCAGTGAGGAAAACGGCGAAACCGGTCGTACGGGTACGGCTGCGGCGGCGATCAGGAGGCGGTTCGTGCTTCAGGTGGTGTTCCGGATCCTGGGGCCGCTGGACGTCAGCGCCGACGGGCGGCCGGTCGTGCTCCAGGGCGCCCGCCAGCGCACCATCATGTCGATGCTGCTGCTCGCGCCCAACCGTGTCGTGTCCGTCGACACCCTCGCCGACGCCGTCTGGCGCGGCAGCCCGCCCGCGACCGCCCGCAACCAGATCGCCATCTGCGTGTCCGCGCTCCGCAAGACGATCAAGAACGCGGTCGGCGTGGAGGACCTCCTCGTCACCAGTCACCCCGGCTACATGCTCTACGCCGGCGAACACCGCATCGACGCGGTCGAGTTCGAGGACCGCGCCGCCAAGGGCCGGGAAGCCGCCCGCCGCGGAAGGCCCGAAGAGGCGTGCGCCCATTTCGAGGAAGCCCTCGCCATGTGGCGCGGTCCCGCACTCGAAGGCGTCCTGGCCGAACGCGTCGAGGCGGAGGCCGCCCGGCTCACCGAGATGCGCCTCGACGTCTACGAGGAGCACGCCGGGCTCCGTCTCCAGCTCGGCCAGCACCGCGAGATGATCGGCGAACTCAGCGCCTTCGTACGCGAACACCCGCTCCGGGAACAGGCCAAGGCCCATCTGATGCTCGCCCAGTACCGCTCCGGCCGCCGCGCCGAGGCGCTGGAGACCTACCGCGACGGCCAGCGGCTGCTCGCCGGCGAACTGGGCATCGACCCCGGCCCGGCGCTGCAGGAACTGCACGAGGAGATCCTCGCCGACTCCCCGAAGCTCAGCCTCCCCCCGGAGACCACCGCCCTCGTGCCCCAGCCGACCGTGCCGGCCCACCTGCCGCCCAGCGTCGCCTCCTTCACCGGCCGCCACACCGAACTCGCCACGCTGGACCGGCTGCTGGACCACCTCGACGGCAGCGCACTGCCCGTCGGCTCCATCACCGGCACCGGCGGCGTCGGCAAGACGGCCCTCGCCGTCCACTGGGCCCACCAGGTCGCCGCCCGCTTCCCCGACGGCCAGCTCTTCGCCGACATGCGCGGCTACGACGGGGAAGAGACGCCTCGCAGACCCGGCGCCGTGCTCGACCGGTTCCTGCGCGCGCTCGGTGTGCCGGGGCCGCAGATCCCCGCCGAGCAGGCCGAGCGCACCGCCCTGTTCCGCAGCGTCCTCGACGGCCGGCGGGTACTCATCGTGCTCGACAACGCCCGCTCCTTCCAGCAGATACGGCCCCTGCTGCCCGGCAACGGGCGCTCCTGCGTCCTCGTCACCAGCCGCGACAGCATGGGCGGCGCGCTCGCCGGCGACTACTTCTTCGTGCCCCTGCACCTCGGCTCGCTCGAACAGGACGAGTCCATCGCACTGCTCTCCCGCGTCGCCGGTGACGACCGGTTCAGCGGTGACCCGGTGGGTGCCGCACGCCTCAGCGAACTCTGCGACAGGCTGCCGCTGGCGCTGCGCATCGCCGCCGCCCGGCTCGCCGCCAAACCGCACTGGTCGGTGCGGACCCTGGTGGCCCGCCTGGAGGACCAGCACCGCAGGCTCGACGAACTCAGCCTGGACGAACGCGGTGTCCGGGCCGGTCTGCGGCTCAGCTACCGCGATCTCCCGCCGGACACCGCCCGGATGTTCCGGCTGCTGGGCACCCTGGGAGTCCCGGACTTCGCGGCCTGGGCGGGCGCGGCACTCCTCGGCATCGACCCGGTCGACGCGGAGGACCTGATCGAACAGCTCGTCGACGCCCAGCTCCTTGAGCCGCTCAGCGCCACCACCGGCCATGTCCGCTACCGGTTCCAGGACCTGCTGAGGCTCTTCGCCCGCGAGTGCGCGGAGGCCGAGGACAGCGAGGAGGACCGGCGGGCCGCCACCCGGCGTGCCTGCGGGGCGTGGCTGGGCCTGGCCGGCGAGGCGCACCGCCGCGTCTACGGCGGCGACTACACCGTCATCCACGGACCGGCGCGGCTGCACCCGCTGCCCGGCCACCTCGTGGGAAGCCTGCTGGACGACCCCATGGAATGGTTCGAGAGCGAACGCTCCTCCATCACCGCCCTCGTGGAACAGGCGGCGAAGGACGACGCGTCCGCGTACGCCTGGGACCTGGCCATGACCAGTGTGACCCTCTTCCAGAACCGCAACTACCTGGAGGACTGGCGCCACTGCGGCGAACGTGCCCTCGAAGCGGCCGTCCGGGCCGGCGACACGCTCGGCGAAGCGGCGATGCTCCACTCGCTCGGCACCCTGGAGATCGTCCAGTGGGCGTACGACTCGGCGCACGAACGCCTCAGCCTGGCCCTGCGGCTGTTCGAGGCGCAAAGGCAGGATCAAGGGCGCGCCCTGGTGCTCCGGAACCTGGCGCTGTGCGAACGCCATCGCGGAGACATGGATCGTGCCAGGCAGATGGGACACCGGTCGCTGGAGATCTTCCGCGCGGTCGGTGACCACTACGCCGAGGCCCATGTGCTGGGGCTGCTGGCGCAGATCGAACTGGAGCGGGGCGACCCGCAGGCAAGTCTGGTGCTGTCCTCGGAAGCGGTCGCCAGGAGCCGGGGCCTCGGGACCGCGAGGGGAGAGGCGCAGAGCACCGTCAGGCTCGCCGAGGCCCTGCTGCACCAAGGGGACGGGGAGCGGGCGGAGGAGGCGGCCCGGCGCGCGCTCGATCTCGTCAGGGGCAGTGGTGACCGCCGGGGCGAGGCTCACGCGTTGCGCACGCTGGGCGAGGCGCTGTGGCGCCGTGGGAAGACGGAGGAGGCCGAGGCGGTCCTGCGGGATGCGCTGGCGACCTCGGGCAAGGTGCCCGACCGCTATCTCGAGGCGCGGGCGGCGATCGTGCTCGGTTGTGTGCAGGTCCTGCACGCGGACCGGGCGGGCGCGGCGGGCAGTTTCAAGGCTGCGGAGGACCTCTTCGCCGATGTGGGGGCGCCGGCCTGGCAGGAACGGTGCACGCAGCTGCTGGCGGTGCTCGGCGACGGCGGACAGCTCGACGCGCAAAGACTGTTCGCGCTGGTCCGGCCGTGACCGGGGCAGGGTGCGTCAGGTCCACGGGTCGTCGGCCTTCGTAGCCGGGGCGACCGTCCACGGATCGTCCTCGACGCCGGCCGGGGCGCTCGTCCACGGGTCGTCGCCGGCCGGGACGCTCGTCCACGGGTCGTCCTTCGCGACGACCGTCCACGGATCGTCGGCCGCCACGGTCACGCCGGCCGGCTCCGCGGCCGCCGCCGAGGCTCCGGCGCCGTACAGCGTGCCCGCCACCGCCAGGAGAAGCGCCCCGCCGGCCGCCATCCGGCGCGCCCTCGCCGTCGCCGCTGCGGACGGGGCCGAGGTGATGAAGCTCCTCATGGTGTTCCTCCTGGGGGCGAGGCCCGTGTGCCGGGCCTGGGTACGGGTTCGGACTCCCGCTGCGGGCGGTTGCCCTGCGGTACGCCATGAACGTTAGGGACGCCCCTTTTTGAGGCTCTTTCGGATCGATTTCGAAGCCGCGAAATCCAACCGATGCCGATGAAAAAGCCCAGCTCAGTAGCTTTTTCCGGCAGACGGCCCGGCGACCGGAGCGGGCCCGCGGAACGGGGGAGGCCCTCATGGACTTCAAGATCCTCGGACCCGTGTCGGCCGGACTCGACGGCCACGCGGTCGCACTCGACGGCAGCAAGCAGCGCACCACCCTCGCGGCCCTTCTCCTCGCCGACGGGAAGGTCATGCCCGACGAGCGGCTGACGGCCATCCTGTGGGGCTGGGAACCGCCGGCCACCAGCACCCGGCAGCTCTACACCTATGTGTCCCGGCTGCGCACCCGCCTCGGCACCGGCGTCCGCCTGGAGCGTCAGGGACCCGGCTACCGGATGGACATCGGCGACGCCTCCCTCGACTGGTCCGGCTTCCGCGGGCTCGCCGGCACCGGCCGCGCCGACCTGCTCGCCCGGCGGTACGAAGAGGCGGAGCGCCGACTGGCCCAGGCCCTCGCCCTGTGGCACGGACCGGCCCTGACGGGCGTCACCGAACATCTGCGGGACGCCGAAGGGCCGCTCATGGAAGAGGCCAGGCTCACGGCGCTGGAGGACCACGCGGAAGCGGCGCTCGCCCTCGGCCGCCACACCGACATGGTCCCCGCGCTCACCCGGCAGGTGACCCGGCAGCCGGTCCGTGAACGGCTCCGCGGCCAGCTGATGACCGCACTGTTCCGCAGCGGCCGTCAGGCCGACGCGCTCGCGGTGTACGAGGAGGGGCGCCGGGCCCTCGCCGACGAACTCGGCATCGACCCCGGACCGTCGCTCCGCGCCCTCCACCAGGAGGTCCTGACGGGCACGCTCGCACCGCCCGCGGCACCGGAACGCCGTACCGTCACGCTCCCGGCACCGCCCGCATCGCCCGGCCCGCCCACCGCGCCCGCCGGGCGCCGGACCGCGACCGAGGGGACGGCGGCCCCTGAGCCCGAGCGGACCCCGCACCCGGACGGTGCCGGCCGCGGGGTACCGATCCCGGCGACTCTGCCGGCGTCTCCGGCCGACTTCACGGGCAGGGTCACCGAGACCGAGGAGGTCGTCACCGCACTCCGCGGCCCTCACGACGTCGTCATCACCGGTGCGTCGGGCACCGGGAAGTCCGCCCTCGCGCTGCGGGCGGCCGACCGGTGCCGTGACGACTTCCCCCAAGGCCGCCTCTACGCGGATCTGCGGACCGCCGAGGGCGGCCCCCGCGCTCCGGCCGAAGTGCTCGGCTGGTTCCTGCACGCCCTGGGCGTCGAACCGGACCGGACGCCCGCCGCGCTCGACGAGCGGATCCAGCTCTACCGGACGCTGCTCGCGGGCCGCCGGATGCTCGTCGTCCTCGACAACGCGTCCGACGACGCACAGGTGCGTCCGCTGCTTCCGGGCGGCGGCGCGTGCCGCACCGTCGTCACCGGCGTCCGCTCCCACCTGGCCTCGCTCGAAGGCACCCGGCTGG
This sequence comes from Streptomyces peucetius, assembly GCF_025854275.1. NCBI lineage: Bacteria > Bacillati > Actinomycetota > Actinomycetes > Kitasatosporales > Streptomycetaceae > Streptomyces > Streptomyces peucetius. The sequence goes on from NZ_CP107567.1 coordinate 6,050,172, forward strand.
TGCGGCTCGGCCCCCTGCCGCCCGCCGACGCGGGACGGCTGCTCGCCGCTGTCGCCGGCCCCGGACGCTTCACCGCGTCGCCCGAGGCCGCCGCGCGCATCGCCGAGTCCTGCGACCGGCTGCCGCTGGCTCTGCGCATCGCGGCGGCCCGGCTCGCGGCCCACCCGCACTGGCCGGCCGAACTGCTCGCCGACCGGCTCGCACGGCCGGAGCGCCGGCTGGCCGAACTGCGGCTGGGCAGCCTCGACATCCGGACGGGCCTGCGCAGTGTGGTGGACGGGCTGGACCCGGCCACCGGGGCGGCGCTGCGCGTCCTGGCGGCGGCCGATCTGTCGCGGCTGACCGCAGGGGACGCCGCCGCACTGCTCGACACCGGGCCGGACGCGGCGGAGGAGCTGCTGGAACGGCTGGTCGACTCCCAGTTGCTGGAGGCATGGAGCATCGACGGCGACGCACGGCTGTGCTACCGCTTCCTGCCGCTCGTCCAGCTCTTCGCCCGCGCCGGTCACGCGCCCCAACTCGTCGCCCCCTGACCCTGCTTCCGCTGCCCCGTGCGTTGCCTTTTCTCCTGCTGCCGGCCCGCGGCCGGCCGTTGTCTCGGCCGGCCGCGGGCCTGCTTCACGTCCGGGTCAGCCGCAGCCGCCCGCGTGCCCCTCGTCCAGTCCGTATCTCGGTATCCCCGCCTCGGCGTGCGTCCCCTGGGCGGCCAGTGCGTTCAGGGCGTCGACATAGTCCGCCAGCAGTTCGGACCACGGGGTGGAGCTGTCCCGCAGCAGCACTTCCTCGTCGACATTGCCTTGCTGCTCGATCTCCGTCAGAACTTCCAACGGGTGCTGGACCCGGGACCAGCCGGTTTCGGCGTCGAACATTGTTCCTCCTGTAGGTGAGTCCGGGTCCCGTTCAGGTCCCGCACCGACAGGTTCGGCCGGTTCGACATATGAATTACCCAGAGGATGTGCAGTCGCCGATACACACCGATACACACCGGTACAGCTCCGGTACAGATGCCGTACAAGGAATACGGACAGGCTTTTTCCATGGACAGTCACATCACGCGAATTGTCGTTGTGGGCGGCACGGCAGCCGGCTGGACGGCCGCCGCGCGCCTCGCGTCCGCGTTTCGCGAAACCGTCTCCGTCACCGTGCTGGAGACGCCGTCACGGTCGGATTTCCAGGAGACAGGCCAGGTCGCAGCCGTCGGACCGGAGATCCAGCGGGACCTCTTCGACCGTCTCGGCGTGCCGGAGGAGGAATGGATGCGCGCCTGCTGCGCGTCGTTCTCAGTGGCTGTCCGTCACGTCAACTGGCGCACCGAAGGGCCGGCGGAAATCGCGGCCCGCACCATGGCGGGCGGCGGTGTGGATCATTTCTACAGTCCGTGCTCAGAAATTCCGGAGTGCGAGGATTCGCTGCTCTCCGACCACTGGCACTACCGCAGGAAGAACGGCGAGACGATCGAGCCCTTCGACCATGCGTGCTTCCGCGAACCACCGCTGATGGACGCCGGGAAATCGCCCCGATGGCTGGACGGCCGGGCGGCCCTGCCGTACGGCTGGCATGTGGACAGCCGAATGTTCACGGAATTCCTGCGCAATCTGGCAACAGGACGATTCGGCGTCCGGGCCGTTCGGGACGAACTGCTCCACGCGGAGCGGGACGCGGACGGAATGCTCACCGTGCTGCACACGGCCAAGGGCCGCGCCCTGCCGGGTGAGTTCTTCCTCGACTGCTCCGGACCGGAGGGTCTGCTGATCGCCGGAACACTTCAGGAGCCGTTCACCGGCGCCCGCGACCGGCTGCCGTGCGACAGCGCGGTCACCGTCACGGTCCCGCACGACCACACCGCTCACGGCATCGAACCCTTCGCCACCGCCACCGCGCTGCCCGCCGGACGGGCCTGGAAGATGCCGCTGCCGGGCAGGTTCGGCGCCGGGTACGTCTACGCGCGCGAGTGGACGGACCCGGACGAGGCGGCGAGCACGCTGTGCGGCCTGTGGGGTCTGCGGCCCGAGCGGGCCGTCGTGCGGCACATCGCTCTGCGGACCGGGCACAGCCGCCGGTCCTGGGTGAAGAACTGCGTCGCCGTCGGCCCCGCCGCCTGCTCGCTCGAGCCGCCGGCGGCCGGACCGCTGAGCGGCGGCGTCCTGGACTCCCTGGACCGGCTGGTCCGCGACTTCCCCAGCCGGCAGGACAGGGAGGGCCCGGCGGCGCGCTTCAACCGTGCCGTCGGAGCCGGCTCGGCGCGTGCCCGCGACGCGGCGCAACTGCTCTACCGTGCCGCCCCCCGTGCGGACACCCCGTTCTGGAAGTCCCAGAAGGAACTGCCGCTCTCCGCGGAGCTGGCGGACTGCCTGGCCGCGTACCGGGCGGGTCTGACCCCGGACGGCCAGGAGCTGGACCACGTCGGAGTGCTGGCGGCGCTGGCCCCGGGCCGGGCCGCCCCCCGGGCCGCCCTCGCCCACCGGCAGGACGTCCGGGACGTGGCCGACGCGCACTTCCTGCGGATCAAGCGCCAGCAGCAGATCCTGCTGGAGACCCTGCCCACGGCGGAGCAGTACCTGCGGCGGCTCCACGGCCGGCCAGCACCGGCTCAGGATTCGGGGAGAACGGCGCACCGCCTAACCTTGTCGCATGATCGCGCAGGACACCCGCCACCGCAGGCAGGAGATCCGCACCTAGGGGTGGTGGCTTTCCCAGAAGCCCAGAAGGGATCCGACCTCGCTCTTTCGGAGTAAGCGGTCCGGTGACGTCAACTGGCGTGGTCGCCCGCTTCCGGCATCGGCGTCGGCTCGCCGCAGATGCTGACGCGCTGCGAAGAGATCATGCGCATCGTGTGCAAGTGACAGCTCACGTCACCCGTACCTTCACGCCATACCTGTGCATGACCATCCGAACGATATTTCGCGACAAACGGCATGATGGAAGGTGCATGGGGAAATGGGCATGCGCCAGAGGCTGGGGAGCGATCATGCGGGACCAGTTGCGGTTGACGGATCTGCTGGCCGCCCTGTCAGTGGCCACCGATCTCGGCATGGGGCAGCCGCCGGACAAGGCGATCCGGTCCTGCCTGCTGGCGACCGGTCTGGCCCGCGCCCTCGACCTGCCCGACCGGGAGGTGCGTGACGTCTACCTCACCTCCCTGCTGCGCCACCTCGGCTGTACGGCCACCGCGGCCATCGAGGCCCGCCTCTACGGGGGTGACGAACTGACGTCACGGTCGGCCGCCGAACCCGCGGACTTCGGCGACGCCCGGGAGATGCTCGCCTTGACCCTCGGCACCGGACGGGGCACGGGGCTGCACCGGCCGGGCCTGCTCACCCGGGCCGTGCTGGGCAACATCCAGCAGGGAAGAGAGATCTTCCAGTCCATCTGCGAGGCGGCCTCGCTGCTCGCCGGACGGCTCGGGCTCGGCCAGGAGGTCCGGGACTGTCTGTACCAGCAGTTCGAGCGGTGGGACGGTAAGGGAGTGCCCCAGGGGCTGGCCAAGGAGGAGATCGCGCTGCCGGCCCGGATCGGTGAAGTCGCCAATCAGGCACTGCTGTTCCACCTCAAGGGCGGGCCGGAGGCGGCCATGGCCATGGTGGAGCGACGGGCCGGTGGATGGTTCGACCCGTCGGTCGTCGACGTCTTCGAACGCCACGGGAGCGCCCTGCTGCACGAGCTCGACGCCGTCGACCCCTGGGAGGCGGTCCTCCAGGCCGAGCCGTCGCCCGTGCGGTACATCACCCCGGGCGAGCTCGACCAGGTGGCGCGCGTCTTCGCGGACATGGTCGATCTCAAGGCGACATGCACGCTGGGACACTCGGCGGGAGTCGCCGAGCTGGCCGAAGGCGCCGCCCGCTCGCTCGGGCTGGCGGAACGCGAGGCAGAGGATCTCCGGCGCGCCGCCCTCCTGCACGACCTGGGGCGGGTCGGGGTCTCCAGCGGGATCTGGGACAGGCCCGGCCCTGTGACCCGTACGGAACGCGAGCGGATCCGGCTGCACCCGTACCACACGGAACGGATCCTGGCCTGCTCACGAGTGCTCGCACCGCTGGGGCGCATAGCGGGTCTGCATCACGAACGACTGGACGGCAGCGGCTACCACCATGGGCTGTCGGCCGCCGGGATCCCTGTGTCCGCCCGGATCCTCGCGGTCGCCGACACCTTCCAGGCGGCAACGCAGGACCGCCCTCACCGGCCGGCCCGAAGCCCGGCCCGCGCCGCCGACCTGCTGGCCGAGGAGGCCGCGGCCGGCCGTCTCGATCCCGACTGCGTACGGGCCGTCGTCGAGGCGGCCGGGCAGGCGCCGCCGCCGGTGCGGTCGCACCTGCCCGCCGGGCTCACGGGGCGGGAGGCTGACGTTCTGCGTCTGCTGGCCCGCGGTCTGACGAACAAGGAGATCGCCGGCCGGCTCGTGATCTCGCGCCGTACCGCCGAGCACCACGTCCAGCACATCTACGGCAAGATCGGCAACTCCACTCGCGCGGCCGCCGCCCTGTTCGCCATGGAACACGATCTCCTGCGGGTCTGAGCCGCCGTACCGGTCCGAGCGGTCACGGCGCGAGGAACTCCCGTACGACGGCCGCCACCATGGCGGGCTCCGTCCGGTGGGCGATGTGCGCATGACCGTCGAGGACGCGGATCCGGGCGCCGGGGATCGCCGCCGCTGCCGCGGCGGTGGCCTGCTTGAGCGCCGGTGGGCTCTGCGAGCCGGACAGCAGCAGTGTCCTCGCCGTGATTCCTTCGAACTGGCCCGGCCGGTACGCCCAGTCCTCCTCGGCGCGTGCCTCCCGTACCACGGTCGGTGCCACGGCGACGCGGCGGGCCCATTCCGGGCCGGAACGCATGGCCGCGATCTGGTCGTCGGTGAATTCGAGTACGTCCCGCAGCACCAGGACGATGGCCTTCTCGTCGTCGCCGTCGGCGAGCGCCCTCTCGGCCCTCTCGATCCAGCCCTGGGGATAGGCGAGCCCGAGACTGGGCTCGTACAACAACAGGTGGCTGATGTTGCCCGTGAGTGTCGCGCCGCCCATCGCGAGACTCGCCCCGTAGGAGTGACCCCACACGGCGACCGGGCTGCCGACCCGCGCGGCGACCGTTTCGACGACGGCGGCGACGTCCTCGAACTCGCGCTCGATCGCGTAGTCGGCGCCGTCGCCGCTTGCGCCGAAGCCCCGGCGGTCCATGGCGAAGGTGGTGATGTCCGTACGGAGCTCGCCCAACAGGGCGGAGGAAATGGTGTGGTCCTGCAGCGAACCGTGCACCAGCACCAACGCGGGTCCCTCGCCCTCGACCCACACCGCGATCGCGGTCCCGTCCGGTGCCCGGACGTCGAACCGTTCGGCGGATAGGCCCTTGCCCATGCTGCTCATCTCCGTGCCTCCACATGGGCCGCGCTGCTCGACCGGGACATGAACGCCATGACGTCGTGCACGAACGCCTCTGGATGCGTCACGTGCGGAATGTGGCCCGCACCGGCGTAGACGACCTGCTCGGCCTGCGGCAGTAGTTCCGCGAGCCGGGTCAGCACCGGCCGGAACAGGGGCGGGCTCCGGTCGCCGGACGTGAGCAGCACCGGTCCCCGATACCGAGCCAGCGCGGCCCCATCGATGGTCCGGGCACCGGGGTCGTTCTGCTCGTCGAGGTACGTCGGAGCGTTCCGGATGAACGTCCGCCGCATGCCGTCGGGCAGCCGCGCCCAACTGCCGGGCCCGAGAGCCACCGCGTCCACGAACAGCTCGGCCGCACCGGCGTCGTCGCCCGCGGAGATGCGACGTGCCACCTCAGCGAGCGGCCCACGCTCGACAACCTCGCACGCGGCGGCCTCGTCACTGCCCTGCGGCAACACGGACCAGAGCGGCGGCTCGTGCACGATGATCCCGCGCAGCACGTCGGGGCGCGATGCGGCCAGCTGGAGTGTGATGACCGCGCCGGCCGAGTTGCCGATGACCCACGCGGGGGCCACCCCGAGACGTTCGACCAACGCGGCGAGGTCGGCCACGTCCTCGCCGAAGCTGCCCTGACCGGAGGGGCGCTCGCTGTCGCTGTGGCCCCGCCGGTCGTAGGTGACGACACGGAAATGAGGGACCAGACCGGGTACGACCGAATCCCAGTTGTGGTGCGAACCCCAACTGCCGTGCACGAGAACGAGCGGAACCGGCCCGTCACCGACCGCCTCGTACGCAAGACGCACCCCGTTGACCTGGACGAACTCCATGGGCTCCGTCGAGGCGACGGCGCCCCCGTCGATGTGTGCCATCGCTGCTGCTCCTTTCCTCGAAGGACAGCACCAGGCTCCCTCCACGACCGGCAGGCGCGCATCGGCAGACCTGCCCATCTGCCGGTGATCAAGGGCGAGCAGGTGACGGCTGCGGACACCGGCTGCTCAACCCGAGGGGAATGACAGCCCCCATGCCGACCAGCCGGACCTGGTCTGCGGTGGTAGGGGCACCCGGCCCGTGATCGTTTGCGAGCTCTCAGCCGGGGCGGATGTTCTTGTTGTGGTGGAAGGCGTTGTCGGGGTCGTACTTGGCCTTGATCTCGGCCAGTCGCCGGTAGACGCGATCGCCGTACGCCTCTCGAACCCGGCCGGTGCCGTCGTCGGCATCGAGGAAGTTGACGTAGACGCTGTCGGCGCGGTGCGCCCGGAGTGCATGGAGGAACCGCCGGGCCCACGCGGTCTCGGCTGCGGCGTGCTCGCCGGACTCGTCGGGGAGCCACACGGCGTCGATGACGATGTTGTGGGCGACATCACGCCCGGCGTAGGCGGTGGTGGCCTGGGGGACCCGGGCGACGGCGCCACCCATGTGGAACATTGCCGAGTACGACCGGCGCGAGCCGGCCCGGTAGGCGTGATCGGCGATGACGGCGATGGCGTCGTCGGAGAGGCCGGTGAGATCCGTGGCCTTCCAGTAGTAGTGCCATCCGTGGAGGACCGTGTCGTCGGTGGCGCCCTGGAAGGCGGCGTACGGCGTGGGAACGAGCAGGTCCACGAGCGGCGCCTTGAACCGTCGGAGGGCCCGCACCGCCCGCTCGCCGTCGTCGACCGTACCGGCGTAGCAGCAGACGACGGCGATGGCCGGCCGCCAGTGCAGGGCCTCGGGGATGACCGGCAGCGGGGGAACCGTGCCGAGACGGACGACGGTGCCGAGCTCGTCGGGTGCGTCGGCGACGAAGTCCCGGTAGAAGCGCAGCACGTCGGCGGTATCGTCAGCCGCCCAGAAGACGGGGCCGGCCAGGACGATCGGGCCGACGGGGTGCAGCGCGAAGCGGAACGAAGTGACCACCCCGAAGTTCCCGCCGCCGCCCCGCAGCGCCCAGAACAGGTCAGGGTGGTCGTCCGCGGACACCTTGAGGACGCTGCCTTCGGCGGTGACAACCTCGGCGGCCCGCAGGTTGTCGACCGCGAGCCCGCGGCTGCGCATGAGGAAGCCGATGCCGCCGCCGAGGGTGAGCCCGCCGACGCCGGTGTGGCTCACGATGCCGCCGGTGGTGGCCAGACCGTGGGCCTGTGTCTCGTGGTCGACGTCGCCCCACAGGGCACCGCCCTGCACGCCGGCCGTGCGGTCGGCGGGGTCGACCCACACCGCCCGCATCGCCGAGAGGTCGATGACGACCCCGTCGTCGCACACCGCGGTCCCGGCCACGTTGTGGCCCCCGCCCCGTACTGCTATCGCCAGGTCATGGTCGCGGGCGAAGCGCACGGCCGCGGCCACGTCGGCGGTCCCGCTGCATCGTGCGATCAGCCGGGGGTGCCGGTCGACGCTGCCGTTCCACACGGCTCGGGCGTTGTTGTAGTCGGCGTGGTCAGCGGTGATCAGCCGGCCCTGGAATCCGTCGATCTCCATGGCGATCGCCTCCTCGCTCAACACCCACCGCATCACCCGGGGCGGCGGTCGTGAAGTCAGGAATCTGGACCCCGGAGTCGTCGGCAGCAGTGCGACACTGGTGGCGTGCGGAGCTACGGCCAGTACTGCCCCATCGCCCGGGGCGCCGAGATCTTCGCCGAGCGCTGGACGCCAGTGATCATCCGTAACCTGTACCTGGGCTGCGGAAGCTTCGGCGAGATTCTGGAGGGCGCCCCCGGGCTCTCCCGCACCCTGCTCTCGCAGCGGCTCAAGCAGCTCCAACGGCTCGGCATCGTGAGGTCGGCACCCAAGACCGACGGGCGCGGAAACCACTACGAACTCACCCCCGCGGGTCACGACCTGTTCACGGTCTGCGTGTCGCTGGGCGAGTGGGGCGCGGCCTGGCTCGAGATAGCCCCCGAGCACCTCGATCCCTTCGTGGCGCTGTGGTCGATGTGCAACGTGCTTCGCCGAGACCGACTCCCGCATCGCCGCGTCGTCATCCGCTTCGACTTCACCGGCCGCCCGCACCCCGAGCGGTACTGGCTGCTGATCGAACGCGGAGAGACGGAGATCTGCAAGACGTACCCCGGCCACGACGAGGACCTCTACATCACGGCGGAGGCCGAAGCCTTCGTCAAATGGCACGCAGGCCAGCAGACCTGGGTCGGCGCCGTCCGCGACGGCCGCATCCAGCTCCACGGCCCCACCTGGCTGGTACGAGCATTCCCCACCTGGAACGCTCGCAGCGCCTTCGCCCACATCAAGCCTGCCCCTGCCGCCGCAGCGGGCTGATCGGCGCCGGAATCCGTCGAGGAGTGCGCTCGTGATGGCCGGTGTGTCCGAAGCGCCGGGCCGAGCTCCTTCGGGGAACGCCTACCCTTGACTCATGACCAGCAGCAGTGACCGGAGCCCGGCAGTGGACGTTCGATCATCTAAAACCTATGAAGTCCGAACCTACGGGTGCCAGATGAACGTCCACGACTCCGAGCGGCTGTCGGGCCTGCTCGAGGACGCCGGGTACGTACGCGCACCCGAAGGCGCCGACGGTGACGCCGACGTCGTCGTCTTCAACACCTGCGCGGTCCGGGAGAACGCCGACAACAAGCTCTACGGCAACCTCGGCCGGCTCGCCCCGATGAAGTCCCGGCGCCCCGGGATGCAGATCGCCGTGGGCGGCTGCCTGGCGCAGAAGGACCGCGACACCATCGTCACCAAGGCGCCCTGGGTCGACGTCGTCTTCGGCACGCACAACATCGGGAAACTGCCGGTGCTCCTCGAGCGGGCCAGGGTCCAGGAGGAGGCCCAGGTCGAGATCGCGGAATCGCTCGAGGCGTTCCCCTCCACCCTGCCGACCCGCCGCGAGTCGGCGTACGCGGCCTGGGTCTCGATCTCCGTGGGCTGCAACAACACCTGCACCTTCTGCATCGTGCCCGCGCTGCGCGGCAAGGAGAAGGACCGCCGGCCCGGCGACATCCTCGCCGAGATCGAGGCGCTCGTCGCCGAAGGCGTCAGCGAGATCACCCTGCTCGGACAGAACGTCAACGCCTACGGCTCCGACATCGGCGACCGCGAGGCCTTCAGCAAGCTGCTGCGCGCCTGCGGGAAGATCGAGGGCCTCGAGCGGGTCCGCTTCACCTCGCCGCACCCCCGGGACTTCACGGACGACGTGATCGCCGCCATGGCCGAGACGCCGAACGTCATGCCGCAGCTCCACATGCCGCTGCAGTCCGGCTCCGACACCGTGCTCAAGGCGATGCGCCGCTCCTACCGGCAGGAGCGCTTCCTCGGGATCATCGAGAAGGTGCGCGCGGCCATCCCGCACGCCGCGATCTCCACCGACATCATCGTGGGCTTCCCGGGCGAGACCGAGGAGGACTTCGAGCAGACGATGCACACGGTGCGGGAGGCCCGCTTCGCGAACGCCTTCACCTTCCAGTACTCGAAGCGCCCCGGCACGCCCGCGGCGACGATGGACGGGCAGATCCCCAAGGAGGTCGTCCAGGAGCGCTACATGCGCCTGGTCGCCCTGCAGGAGGAGATCTCCTGGGAGGAGAACAAGAAGCAGGTCGGGCGCACGCTCGAGGTCATGGTCGCCGAGGGTGAGGGACGCAAGGACGGTGCCACCCACCGGCTCTCCGGCCGCGCCCCCGACAACCGTCTCGTCCACTTCACGAAGCCCGGCACCGAGGTCCGCCCCGGCGACGTCGTCACCGTCGAGATCACCTACGCCGCTCCCCACCACCTGCTGGCGGAGGGCGCCGTGACGTCCGTGCGCCGGACCCGTGCCGGTGACGCGTGGGAGAAGCGCAACACCGCGGAGGCCGCGACGCCGGCCGGCGTGATGCTGGGTCTCCCCGCGGTGGGCGTCCCCGCACCGCTCCCGCCGGCCACGAACGGCTGCGCGACGACCTGACCTCCGCAAGCCGCGCGGCCGGGTCCGTCGCGCGTGCCCGCCCTGGGCCGCCGGGCTCGTCCTCGCCCGCCCCGGGGGCGCCGGCCCGAGACGGTCCTCCCCGCCCCTGGCGGCCGGAGCGCCTTCACCCGCCCCCGGCGGGCCGGAGCGGATGCGCTCTGCCCGCCCATGGGTGGGCAGAGCCCCGCACGCCGGCCCGTCCGCCCCGTCGCGGCGGCCCCGACCCGTCCCGTCGGGCCGCCGCAGCGGGCTAGGCTGCGGATCATGCTCGTAGCCGCCGCCGTGTGTCCGTGCCCGCCGCTTCTCGTGCCGGAGGTCGCCTCCGGAGCCGCGCCAGAGCTGGACGCGGTCCGCGCCGCGTCCGCCGACGCGGTGGCCGTGCTCGCGGCCTCCAGGCCGGACCTGCTCATCGTGGTCGGACCCGCCGAGCAGGCGCACCGCGGACCCCATACCGCCGGCGCGGCCGGTTCGTTCCGTGGCTTCGGGGTGGACCTCGAAGTGCGGCTCGGCGAAGGGCCCGGGCAGGAGCGGGCACTGGCGCCCTCACTCGCCGTCGGCGCCTGGCTGCTCGACCGCAACCGCTGGTCGGCCGCTCCCGTCGAGGGGCTCGGCGTCGGTGAGCCGCTCGACACCGAGCGCTGCGTGGCGGCGGGGCGCGAGCTCGCCGCCCGCGCCGAACGCGTCGCGCTGATGGTGATGGGCGACGGCAGCGCATGCCGCACGCTCAAGGCCCCCGGCTACCTCGACGCGCGCGCGGTGGACTTCGACCGGCGGGCCGCCGACGCGCTCGGCGCAGCGGACATCGACGGGCTCAAGGCGCTGGACGAGTTGCAGGCACGTGAGCTCAAGGTCTCGGGCCGCGCCCCCTGGCAGGTTCTCGCCGGGGCCGCGGAGGGAGCCGGCCTGGAGGGCCGGCTGCTCCACGAGGACGCCCCGTACGGGGTCGGCTACTTCGTCGCGGCCTGGTCGTAGGGGCCCGGGACACAGTGGAAGACGGCCGTGGAGCGAGGTGCTCCACGGCCGTCCTCCGCTGAACCGGCCCGGTACCGTTTGCTGAACCGGCCCGGTGCCCTCGGCGGAACCGGCCGGGTGCCCTCAGGCGGCCGGCGGTGTCGTCCCGCGGCCGTCCTTGTGCGCGATGCGGCCCAGGGCGTCCTTGGCCTTGCCGGTACCCGTTTCGATCTTGTTGCTGTACTTGCCCTTGGTCTTGGCGTCGACCGTCCGGGCGGCTCTCTCCAGGCCCTGCCCGATCCGACCCTCGTGCTGCTGGGCGAGGTCGGAGACCTTGTCCTTCGCGGGGCCGATCTTGGCCTTCAGGTTGTCCAGGAACCCCATGGAGCACCTTCCCTCGTAGCCGGAACCGCCGTCTGGCGGAAACTACTTCCGGGCGCCCTCGCCGGCCTCGCTGTCCGCCGCGTCCTCGGCCGACTGCTGCCGGGGAATCTCCACGGCCTCGGCCGGAGCGACCCCGTCGGCCTCGGCCCCTGCCTTGGCCTCGGGCTCTGCCTCTGGCGGCGCCGTACCGTCGGTCGCCTCAGGACGCTCCGCCGAAGCTTCCGCGGAGCGTTCCGAGGGTGCCGGGGTCACCGGGGACGCCGGAGCCTCCTCGGCAGCTGCGGGCTTACCGCGAAACCATGAAAAAACACCCATATCTACTCCATACACTACTCGTGCGGGCGAAGTTCCGCGCCGCTCGGAGCGTCCACTTGCGTCTCGCACGGGCACCGGTGCGAAAACCGGCATGCGGAACCTCGCAACAGGCAACGAGACCGCGCGTCCACCGTCACCTCGCTCGTTCGAGTACACGCTCTCCGGGTTTGGGAGACTGGGTCGGTGAGAAGTGCAGCTCCCGCACCGCGGGTCATCGCCGTCGTCGGTCCCACCGCAGCCGGAAAGTCGGATCTGGGGGTATTCCTTGCCCAGCAGTTGAACGGCGAAGTCGTCAACGCCGACTCCATGCAGCTCTACCGTGGGATGGACATCGGCACCGCCAAGCTGACGATGCAGGAACGCGGCGGAGTGCCGCACCGGCTCCTCGACATCTGGGACGTCACCGAGGCCGCGAGCGTCGCCGAGTACCAGCGACTGGCACGGACGGAGATCGACCGGCTGCTCGCCGAGGGCCGCACTCCGGTCCTCGTCGGCGGCTCCGGGCTCTACGTACGGGCGGCGATCGACGCCCTCGAGTTCCCGGGGACCGACCCGCAGGTGCGGGCCCGCCTGGAGGAGGAGCTGGCCGAGCGCGGCCCCGGCGTCCTGCACACCCGGCTGGCGGCCGCCGACCCGGAGGCGGGCCGTGCCATCCTGCCGAGCAACGGCCGGCGGATCGTCCGGGCCCTCGAGGTCATCGAGATCACCGGCAAGCCCTTCACCGCCAACCTCCCCGGACACGACGCCGTCTACGACACCCTCCAGATCGGCGTCGACGTCGCGCGGCCGGAGCTCGACGGGCGGATCGCGGTGCGCGTCGACCGGATGTGGGAGGCGGGCCTCGTCGACGAGGTGCGCACGCTCGAGGCGCAGGGGCTGCGCGAAGGGCTCACCGCCTCGCGCGCTCTCGGCTACCAGCAGGTGCTCACGGCACTCGCCGGGGAGTGCACCGAGCAGGAGGCGCGCGACGAGACGGTGCGCGCCACCAAGCGCTTCGCCCGCCGTCAGGACTCGTGGTTCCGGCGCGATCAGAGGGTGCACTGGCTGAGCGGTGCCGCCGACGACAGGACGGAACTTCCGCATCGAGCGCTGACGTTGATCGAACGAGCGGTCACAGCCTGATCACGTGATGGCATCGGGACGCTCCGCCCGTCATTCCGGCCCCCGGGGGCGTGCCATCATCGAGCATCGATCGACAGTTGAGTCCGAGTTGGGAGGGCGCGTGGCGATGGAGGCCGGCCCTCGCGACACGGAACAGCAGCAACGGCGGGACCCGGCGGACGGCAGCCCGTCCGGCCTCAGTCCCGACGGACCCGACGAGCAGGAGATGCTCGCGGAGGAGGTCGAGGTCGAGCTGCGCCCGCAGCGGCGGCTCAGAATCTGGCAGCTCGCCCCCATCGTCGGCCTGGCGGCCACCGGCTCCCTGATGTTCGCCTTCCCGCTCGCCTTCGGCACGGGGGACGGGGGAGCGGTCGTCGCCATGCTGGGCCTGCTGATCAGCTGCTGCGCCGCCGGCTGGGGCCTGATGGCCGCGCGCCGCGTCGGCCACACCTGGCCCGGCCTGCCGGCGCGCGGCTCCGGCGAGCGCCCGGACTGGCGCGTGATCGCGCTGTACGTGGGCATCGCCACGGTGCTCGTGGCCCTCGCGGTGTGGCGTGTGGCACGCCTGAGGTGACCGGCTCCGGCCGCTGTCGGACCGTCCTCGTACGATGGAGCACGTGAGCACCTCGCAGATGTCGCCCCTCCCCTTCCTCAAGGGCCACGGGACCGAGAACGACTTCGTGATCGTCCCCGACCCGGACAACACGGTCGGTCTTCCCGCCGCGGCCGTCGCCCGTCTGTGCGACCGCCGGGCCGGTATCGGCGGCGACGGCCTGCTGCACGTGGTGCGGTCGGCGGCCCATCCGGAGGCCCGGCACATGGCCGGCGAGGCCGAATGGTTCATGGACTACCGCAACGCGGACGGTTCCGTCGCCGAGATGTGCGGCAACGGTGTCCGGGTTTTCGCGGGGTATCTCCAGCGCGCCGGCCACGTCGAGGAGGGCGAGCTGTCCGTCGCGACGCGCGGCGGGATCAAGAAGGTGCGCCTCGCCAAGGTGCCCTCCGGGAGCGGCACCGCCACGGGCGACATCACCGTCTTCATGGGACGCGCCGAGCTCCCCGAGGACGGCGTCACCGTCTCGGTCGGCGCCCGCAGTTGGCCGGCGAGGAACGTGAACATGGGCAACCCCCACGCGGTCGCCTTCGTCGAGGACCTGGCCCACGCCGGTGAGCTGCGGACCGCGCCGCAGTGCACCCCGGCGTCGGTCTACCCGGACGGCGTCAACGTCGAGTTCGTCGTCGACCGCGGCGAACGGCACGTCGCGATGCGCGTCCATGAACGAGGCTCCGGCGAGACCCGCTCCTGCGGGACCGGCGCCTGCGCCGTCGCCGTGGCCGCCGCGCGCCGCGACCACCTGGACCCGGCCGTCACCGGCGTGGCCGTCACATACACGGTCGACCTGCCCGGCGGGCGTCTTGTGATCACGGAGCGGCCCGACGGCGAGATCGAGATGACCGGCCCCGCGGTGATCGTCGCCGAGGGGCTGATCGACCCCGTTCTCCTCGAAACCGTGACCGCATAGCGCTTCGCTCGAATGGGTGATCCGTTTCACGCTGAGAGAGAGCCGGACTGCGCCACGTGGTGGGCTCGGTAGCATCAAGCACCGGCCCGGAGGCACGCCAGTTCTCCGTACCGCCGGTCGAAGCTGCCGGAGGTGCCCCATGAGCGCAGAGGCCACCAACCCAGGTGCCCACAGCCGCAGGCGCGGCCGTCCGAGGATCGACCTCCGCAGGCTGGGCCGCGCCGCCGCACTGCTGGGTCCCACGGGGCGGGACCGGCTCCCCGACGCGATCGGCCATGTCGTGGAGGCCCACCGGGCGCACCACCCCGACGCCGACCTGGCTCCCCTGCACAAGGCGTACCTGCTCGCGGAGGCCTCCCACCGCGGGCAGTTCCGCAAGAGCGGCGAGCCCTACATCACCCACCCCCTCGCCGTGACGCTCATCCTGGCCGAACTGGGGGCGGAGACCACCACGCTCACCGCGTCACTGCTCCACGACACCGTCGAGGACACGGAAGTGACCCTCGATCAGGTGAAGGAGGAGTTCGGTGCCGAGGTCGGCTATCTGGTCGACGGCGTCACCAAGCTCGAGAAGGTGGACTACGGCGCCGCCGCCGAACCGGAGACCTTCCGCAAGATGCTCGTCGCCACGGGCAACGACGTCCGCGTGATGTCCATCAAACTCGCCGACCGGCTGCACAACATGCGCACCCTGACGGTGATGCGCCCCGAGAAGCAGGCACGTATCGCCAGGGTCACCCGCGATGTGCTGATCCCGCTCGCCGAACGGCTCGGTGTCCAGGCGCTCAAGAGCGAGCTGGAGGACCTGGTCTTCGCGATCCTGCACCCGGAGGAGTACGAGCGGACCCGCGCGCTCATCGCCGAGAACGCCACGTCGTGCACCGCGCTCGCCGCCTTCGCGGACGACTTCCGGGCCGCCCTGCGCGAGGCCGGCATCAGCGCCGAAGTGCTGATCAGACCACGGCACTTCGTGTCCGTGCACCGGGTCTGTCTCAAACGCTCGCAACTGCGCAGCACGGACTTCGGCCGGCTGCTGATCCTCGTCTCCGAGGACGCCGACTGCTACGCCGTCCTCGGCGAGCTGCACACCTGCTTCACGCCGGTGATCTCCGAGTTCAAGGACTTCATTGCGGCACCGAAGTTCAACCTGTACCAGTCGCTGCACACCGCGGTCGCCGGCCCGGACGGCGCCGTCGCCGAAGTCCTCATCCGTACGCATCAGATGCACAAGGTCGCCGAGGCCGGGGTGGTCGCACTGGGCAACCCGTACGTGCCCGTGGACGGGGCGGAGCCGGTGGACGGCGAGCGGGCCGACCCGACCAGGCCCGGCTGGCTGTCCCGGCTGCTGGAGTGGCAGCAGTCCACCCCGGACCCCGACACCTTCTGGACGTCCCTGCGGGCTGACCTGGCGCAGGACCGGGAGATCACCGTCTTCCGCGCCGACGGCCGTGCCCTCGGCCTGCCGGCCGGGGCGACCTGCGTGGACGCCGCCTACGCTCAGTACGGCGAAGCGGCGCACGCCTGCATCGGCGCGCGCGTCAACGGCCGTCTCGCCACGCTGAGCACGGTCCTCGGCGACGGCGACACCGTCCATGTCCTGCTGGCCCAGGACAGCGCCTCCGGGCCGTCCCCGCAGTGGCTCGACCACGCCCGCACCCCGGCCGCCCGTATCGCGATCACCAGCTGGCTCGACACGCACCCGGAGGGTGCCGCAGCCCCCTCCGCCGCTCCCCGCCGGCCCGCCCCGCTCCCCGCCGGCCGGCCGGTCTCGGCGAACGCCGTGGTGGACCTCCCCGAGGCCACGGTACGGCTCGCCGGCTGCTGCACCCCCGTACCGCCCGACGCCGTCACCGGGTTCCCCGTACGCGGCGGCGCCGTGACCGTCCACCGGCAGGAGTGCCCGGCGGTGGCGCGCATGACGGGCGTGGGACGCGAGCCGGTGCCGGTGCGCTGGGGCGACGCGGCCGAATGCCGCGTCACCCTGGTCGCGGAGTCGTTCGGCCGGCCGCGGCTGCTGGCCGACCTCACGGAAGCGATCGCCGGGCAGGGCGCCGCGGTCGTGTCGGCCACCGTCGAGCCTCCGGCCCAGCAGCGGGTCCGGCACACGTACACCCTCCAACTTCCCGATGCGGCGGGGCTCCCGGCCCTCATGAGAGCCATGCGCGACGTGCCCGGGGTGTACGACGTGAGCCGCACCCAGCATCCGGCGGCCACCGCCTGACCTCGTTCGGGTGGGCGCGCCGCCGCCTGTCGCGTGCCCTCACGCTCGGCACGGCCGGGCGCTGGTAGCGGTAGGGCATGCTGCACACATCCCGGCGCCGTATGCGTGCCGCCCTGCTGGCCGGCGCGTCGGCCACCCTCATCGCCGCGACCGTGCCCTCGCCCGAGCCGCTCGGCATCGGCGACCGGCTCTTCCCCCAACTGGGCAACCCCGGCTACGACGTTCTCGAGTACGACATCGCCCTCGCCTACGAGGGTCGCAACGACCGGCCGCTCGAAGCCGTCACGAAGATCGACGCCTGGTCGACCCGGGGACTCGACCGCGTCAACCTCGACTTCACCCACGGCACGGTCCGCTCGGTCATGGTGAACGACATCCCGGCCGACTTCGCCACCGCCGGCGAGGACCTCGTCATCGACCCGCCCGCGAACATCCCCGCCGGCTCGCGGATGCGGATCACCGTCACGCACACCAGCGACCCGCGGGGGCCGAAGGACGCCGGCGGCTGGGTGCGTACCGGGGACGGTCTGGTGATGGCCAACCAGGCGGACGCCGCGCACCGGGTCTTCCCCTCCAACGACCATCCGTCCGACAAGGCGTACTTCACCTTCCGTGTCACCGCGCCGCCGGACGTCACCGTCGTCGCCAACGGCCGGCGCGTCGCCAGGGCCGTGACCGACAGGCAGGCCTCGTGGGTCTACCGCACCGGCCACCCCATGGCCACCGAACTGGCCCAGGTCTCCCTCGGCCGGTCGACCGTCGTCGAGCGCCAGGGCCCGCACGGACTGCCCCTGCGCGACGTCGTCCCCACCGCCGACCGTGAGGCGCTGGAGCCCTGGCTGAAGAAGACGCCGGGCCAGATCGCGTGGATGGAGAAGAAGGTCGGCCGCTACCCCTTCGACACTTACGGTGTGCTGGTCGCCGACGCCGAGACCGGCTTCGAACTGGAGACGCAGACACTGTCGCTCTTCGAGCGCGCCCTGTTCATGTCGGGCACCCTCCCCGAGTGGTACGTCGACTCGGTCATGGTGCACGAGCTGGCCCACCAGTGGTTCGGCAACAGCGTCTCGCCGCGCACCTGGTCCGACCTGTGGCTGAACGAGGGCCACGCCACCTGGTACCAGGCGCTGTACGCCGAGGAGAAGGCGCAGCAGCCGCTCGAGACCCGGATGCGGCGTGCCTACGAACTCTCCGACGGGTGGCGGGCCGCGGGCGGACCCCCGGCGGCGCCCGCGGCGGCCGCGCCCGGCAAGAAACTCAGCATCTTCCGGCCGGTCGTCTACGACGGCAGCGCGCTGGTCCTGTACGCGCTGCGGCAGGAGATCGGCAAGACCGCCTTCGAGCGCCTGGAGCGCACCTGGGTCCAGGAGCACCAGGACGCCACGGCGACCACGGAGGACTTCACCCAGCTCGCATCCAGCATCGCGGAGCGTGACCTCTCGGCGTTCTTCCAGGGCTGGCTCCACGGCAAGAAGACACCGGAGATGCCGGGACACCCCGACTGGCGCAGCCAGGCCGTCCAGGACGGCAAGAGCGGCAAGAGCGGCGCCGAGGCCGGTCGCCACTGAAGGGCGCCGGAAATCAGGGTGACGGTCCCGGACGGCCCGTGCGACCATCAGCAGGTCGGCGCGGCTGCCGGGGCCGGAACCCCCTCGGGGAATCTTCCGCGGCATTCACGCGTTGTTCATGGCACCGGAGCAGTCCGGCACTATGCCGGCGGGCCGCTCCTCACATCGACGTAAGGATCCAATGACCTCCTCTTCATCCCCTTCCCAGGAAAAGCAGAGCTTCGCGGAGACGCGCGCCGAGAGCCTTCGGGCCGATGCCCTGATGGAAGAGGACGTCGCCTGGAGCTACGAGATCGACACCGAGCGGGACGGCGACCAGCTCGACCGCTCCGAGCGTGCCGCGCTGCGGCGAGTGGTGGGCCTCTCCACCGAGCTCGAGGACGTCACCGAGGTCGAGTACCGGCAGCTGCGACTCGAGCGCGTCGTGCTGGTCGGCGTCTGGACCTCGGGGACGGTGCAGGACGCCGAGAACTCCCTCGCGGAGCTGGCGGCCCTCGCCGAGACGGCCGGTGCGCTGGTTCTCGACGGCGTCATCCAGCGCCGCGACAAGCCGGACCCGGCCACGTACATCGGTTCGGGCAAGGCGCAGGAGCTGCGCGACATCGTGCTCGAGACCGGTGCCGACACCGTCGTCTGCGACGGTGAGCTCAGCCCCGGCCAGCTGATCCAGCTCGAGGACGTCGTCAAGGTCAAGGTGGTCGACCGGACCGCCCTGATCCTCGACATCTTCGCCCAGCACGCCAAGTCCCGAGAGGGCAAGGCGCAGGTGGCACTGGCGCAGATGCAGTACATGCTGCCCAGGCTCCGAGGCTGGGGTCAGTCGCTGTCCCGTCAGATGGGTGGCGGCGGCAGCGGCGGCATGGCCACCCGCGGTCCCGGTGAGACGAAGATCGAGACGGACCGGCGCCGGATTCGCGAGAAGATGGCGAAGATGCGCCGTGAGATCGCGGAGATGAAGACCGGCCGCGACATCAAGCGCCAGGAGCGCCGCCGTAACAAGGTGCCTTCGGTCGCCATCGCCGGTTACACCAACGCGGGCAAGTCGTCCCTGCTCAACCGCCTCACCGGCGCCGGTGTCCTGGTGGAGAACGCACTGTTCGCCACTCTGGACCCGACCGTCCGGAGGGCCGAGACCCCGAGCGGCCGCGGATACACTCTGGCCGACACCGTCGGGTTCGTACGCCACCTGCCGCACCACCTGGTCGAGGCGTTCCGTTCCACCATGGAGGAGGTCGGGGACTCCGACCTGATCCTGCACGTGGTCGACGGGGCGCACCCGGCACCGGAGGAGCAGCTGGCGGCCGTGCGCGAGGTCATCCGCGACGTGGGCGCGGTGGACGTGCCCGAGATCGTGGTGATCAACAAGGCGGACGCTGCCGATCCGCTGGTGCTGCAGCGCCTGCTGCGCGTCGAGCGGCACGCGATCGCGGTGTCGGCGCGGACCGGCGCGGGCATCGACGAGCTGATGCGGCTGATCGACTCCGAGCTGCCCCGGCCGAAGATCCAGATCGAGGCGGTCGTGCCCTACACCCAGGGCGGGCTGGTCTCGCGGGTCCACGCCGACGGCGAGGTGATCTCCGAGGAGCACACCACGGAGGGCACGCTGCTGAAGGCACGGGTGCACGAGGAACTGGCCGCGGCCCTGTCCCCGTATGTGCCCGCCGCGCACTGACCCGGGAGCCACCGGCTTCTGAACACGGCGAAAGGCCCGCCCCCGGTTGAACTCCAGGGGCGGGCCTTTCGGCTGTTCACACGGTCGCCGGGTCTACCGGCCGGCGAACTTGTCGCTCATCATCGTGTAGATCTGCTGGGCGTCCGCGTCCAGCCGCGGACCGGCCAGCCAGCCCGAAGTGACCGGGCCGATGGACGTGTTGGAGACCAGCGCGAGCTTGCCGTTCGGCTGCTCGGAGAACCAGCCGCCGCCGGACGAGCCGCCGGTCATGGTGCAGCCGATACGCCACATCGTCGGAGTGCCGGGAGCGATGGACAGCCGCCCGGGCCGGTCGACGCACTTGTGCATGAGCGCCCCGTCGTACGGCGGCGCGGCCGGGTAGCCCCAGGCGCCCATGGCGCGGATGTCCTTGGCCTCGGGGGCGTCGAAGTCGATGTCGAGGGCGACGCCGACCGTCTCCTCGAGGGACTTGGTGCCCTGCTCGGGCTTCACATGCATCACGGCGTAGTCGTACGGAGCGCCGGTGCCGCCGGTCGGGCCGCCCTCGTCGATCCACCCGCCGGAGGTCGCCACCCAGTCGGCCCAGTAGACGCCGTACGGCGCGATCTCCTGCGGCTGCGCGTTCTCCAGTGCGGCGGGGGACTTGCCCTGGTCGTTGTAGGCGGGGACGAAGGCGATGTTGCGGTACCAGCCGCCGCTCTTGCCGGCGTGGACGCAGTGGCCCGCCGTCCATACGAGATTGGACTTGCCGGGGTTCTTCGGGTCCTTGACGACGGTCGCGGAACAGACCATCGACCCTTCGGGAGCGTCGAAGAAGACCTTGCCGACCGGGGCGGCGTTCTTGTGGTACGGCCGCTTCTCCGGCTGTGCCCGGACCGGGCGAGGTTCGGGGTCGGTCACGCCCTGGTCGCCGGAGATGTCACCGGCCGCCATCGTCTTCGCCGGTGCCTTGGCCGTCGTCATCCGCTCGGGCTTCCACAGGCCCTCGATCACCGGGTTGACGAAGTCCTTGGCCTCACGCAGCCACGTGTCCTTGTCCCAGTTCTTCCACTCGCCGTTCTTCCACTTGTCCGGGTCGATCCCGCGCTCCTTGAGTCTGTCGGCCAGGTCCCCCGGAAGCGCGGCCCCGCTCTCGTCCGCGGCCGGGCCGGAGGCGGCCGGTTTGTCGGCCGCGTTCTCCTCACCCGGGCCGCAGGCGGTCGCCGTCAGGGCGAGAGCCGTAGCGAGGCCGGCGGCAGCCAGCAGTGGACGTATGGATCGCATGGAACGATTCCCCCTGAGAATTCTGTACGTGCCACGGAAGCATTGGGCGCTTGCCATGGACTTGTCATGGAAAAAGGCGGCCGTCAGTGGCCGCCTCACGCTGCGGCACCACTTTAGGCTCTGCTTACGGACGATCAGCCGTCGCGGTCCTCAACTGCACGGATTCTCCACGAGCGTGTGAGGCGGGGCCGCGCGGCCGGAGAAGCGAGAGCGGCGCGGCGCGGGGTGCGGGGCGTGCAGGAGGACGAAGAACTGGGGCCCCGACCATCATCACGGCCGGGACCCCGGTTGCGGATCGGTTGACGCGGACGCCTCTGTGCCCGGACGTCCTACCGTCCCGTCACTGTCCCTCCACTGCCGCGCGCATCACAGCGCGGCAGAACGTGTCTGAGGACATCACTGCGTGTCAGAGCGCGTCACTGCCCCGCGAACTTCTTGCTGACCGCGTTGTAGACGCCTTCGGCCTCCTTGCCGAGGCGCGGACCGGCCAGCCAGCCGGCCGTCACCGGGCCGATGGAGGTGTTGGAGACCAGGGCCGGCTTGCCGTCCTGGCCCTGCGCGACCCAGCCACCGCCGGACGAACCGCCGGTCATGGTGCAGCCGATGCGGTACATCGTCGGCTCCTCGGCGTTCAACGACAGCCGGCCCGGCTTGTCGGCGCACTGGAAGAGCTTCTGGCCGTCGTACGGCGGAGCCGCCGGGTAACCGGTGGCGGTCATGCTCTCGATCTCCGGCACGGCGGGGGCGCTGAAGTCGACCGGCAGGGCGGAACCGACCGTCTCCTCCAGGGACTTGCCGGTGCTGCCCTTCTCCGGGGTCACATGGATGACGGCGTAGTCGTACGCCGCGCCCTGGCCACCGGTCGCGGCGCCCTGGGAGATCCACTGGTCGGAGGTCTGGGCCCAGTCGCCCCACCAGACACCGTAGGGAGCGATCTCCTCCTTGGGCGTCTTCTCCAGCTCGGCGGTCTCCTTCGCCCCGTCGTTGTAGGAGGGGACGAAGGCGATGTTGCGGTACCAGCCGCCGCTCTTGCCGGCGTGCACACAGTGGCCGGCGGTCCACACCATGTTGGACTTCCCGGGGTTGGCCGGGTCCTTCACCACGGTCGCGGAGCAGACCATCGAACCCTGCGGGCCGTCGAAGAAGACCTTGCCGGCCTCCGCGGCGTTCGCGTGGTACGGGGCCTTCACGGCCTGTGCGTCGACCGGATCCGGTGCGGGGTCGGTGACACCTTCGTCGCCCGAGATGTCGTTGTCGACGGGCTTCTCCGGGGGCTTGTCGGCATCCCGCATCCGGTCCGGGTCCCAGAGGTCCTCGATGATCGGGTTGACGAAGTCCTGCGCCTCACGCAGCCACGTGTCCTTGTCCCAGTTCTTCCACTCGCCGTTCTTCCACTTGTCCAGGTCGATCCCGCGCTCCTTGAGCCGGTCCTTGAGATCGTCCGGAATGGTGATTTTGCCGTCGGCGGGCTGACTGGCCGGCGCGCTCGGCTTGTCGCCGGCGTTGTCCTCGCTCGGGCCGCATCCGGTGGCGGCAAGCGCCAGCGCCGCGGCCATCGAGGCCACTGCCAGCGTCGGGCGAATGGGTCGCATCTCTTGATCCCCCTGGGACTCCGGTGCTGCTGAACTGTTGAACTGCTCTGTCGTGCTCAGGTCTTACAGGTCTTACAGGTCTTGTTCGGGTGTTACAGGTCTTGCTCAGGTCCTACTCGGGCCGGACTCTGTGGAACTGCCGGAATCGCGCAGGAACTTCCTGACGAGCAAGTTCCCGGCTGCTCCGTGGCACTCGCGGACCGGAGTGCGGCCCCCACTATGCCGGTGCCGATGGTGACGGCGCGCAGCAGGTCCATGGTTCCGGAGCCGCAAGGATCTTCCGGTCGGCCCGTGATCCCCGGCGCCCCGCGTCGTTGGTACGTGCGGGGGAACCGTCGACACGACGACAGCCTTCAGTGCCGGTGCGCCCCACGCGAGTTCCGTACCGATGCGCAACGCAACTGTGACAGCCGGAGGACGAACAGCCGTGGCCGTGACCGAACCCGCTCCGGTGGCGCCGACCGCAGCTCACGAGGGGATTCTGCGGAGACAGTCGCTCCGTGAGTCGGCTGCCCGCACCTATGCGCGCTCACTGCCCATCGTGCCGGTGCGTGCCAGAGGGCTGACGATCGAGGGCGCCGACGGCCGCCGGTACCTCGACTGCCTCTCCGGCGCGGGCACCCTGGCCCTCGGGCACAACCACCCCGTGGTCCTCGAGGCGATCAAGAAGGTCCTCGACTCCGGCGCGCCGCTGCACGTTCTCGACCTCGCCACACCCGTCAAGGACACCTTCACCACCGAGCTGTTCGCCACGCTCCCGCGGCCACTGGCCGACGACGCGCGCATCCAGTTCTGCGGCCCCGCGGGCACGGACGCCGTGGAGGCCGCCCTCAAGCTCGTGCGGACCGCCACCGGACGCAGCGGCCTTTTCGCCTTCACCGGCGCGTACCACGGCATGACGGCCGGGGCGCTCGAAGCCTCCAGCGGCGCCGCGGACGTCCGGGTCACTCGCCTGCCGTTCCCGCACGACTACCGCTGCCCCTTCGGGATCGGCGGCGAGCGCGGCGCCGAACTCGCCGCCCGCTGGACCGAAAGCCTCCTCGACGACAGCAAGAGCGGAGTCCCCAGGCCGGCCGGCATGATCCTCGAACCCGTGCAAGGGGAGGGCGGAGTGATTCCCGCCCCCGACGACTGGCTCCGCAGGATGCGAGAGCTCACCGCGTCCCGCTCCATTCCGCTGATCGCCGACGAGGTGCAGACCGGCGTGGGACGTACCGGTACCTTCTGGGGCGTCGAGCACAGCGGAGTCGTACCGGACGTCATGGTGCTGTCCAAGGCCATCGGCGGGTCCCTTCCGCTCGCCGTCATCGTCTACCGCTCCGGACTCGACGCCTGGCAGCCCGGAGCCCACGCGGGCACCTTCAGGGGGAACCAGCTCGCCATGGCAGCGGGCGCCGCCACCCTTGCGCACGTTCGCGAGAACCGCCTCGCCGAGCGCGCCGCGACGCTCGGCGCCCGCATGATGGCCAGTCTCCAGGGGCTCGCCGCGGCCCACCCCTGCATCGGAGACGTACGCGGCCGGGGTCTGATGATCGGCGTCGAACTGGTCGACCCCGACTCCATGGCACCGGACGCGGTCGTCCCGCCTCCGGCGCCTCAGCTCGCGGCGGCCGTACAGCGGGAGTGCCTTCGCCGCGGTCTCATCGTCGAACTCGGCGGACGCCGGGCCGGTGTCGTGCGCCTGCTCCCTCCTCTCACCCTCACCGACGAACAAGCGGCGGCCGTCCTCGACAGATTCGCCGATGCCCTGGCCGCCGCAGAGCGCTCCACCGAAGGCCGCACCGACCACAGGCAGTCGCACTGACCCCGGACCACGTCACAAGGAAGCCCTCCGTGAACCCCACTCCCGCACCCGATGCGCCCGAGTCCCCTGACGGCCCCGCCGGCCACCACCGCGAGAAGGGCGGTACGAGCGGCTCCCTCACGGTGGAGCCCGCCACCGTGCCACGTCAGGCCGGGCGCCTCGACGAACAGCGCGGCGGTGCAACGGCCACGCCGACGCACACCGGCTCCTCCCCTCGCCACGACCGCCCCGGCGCCGCGGCGGACGACCCCGACCGCCTCGACCCGGTGGTCCGCCCGGGCCTTCTCGACCGCCTTGACCAGAGGGACGGCCCGGACCTCCCCGTCGCCGTCGACCGGGCGGCCCGCCCGGACCGCCGCGACCTCGGCCGGGTGGCCGGCCAGGACGGCTTCGGTGACCGTGCCCCGGCGGACGGCCCGGACCATCTCGACGACCTCGATGAGCGCCGCGCCGCGGACACGGCGACCGTGGAGAACCTGCTGCGCTGCTGGGTGCGGGAGAACGACCTGGCCCGCCCCGAAGGACGCACCCTGCGGATCCCCCTCGACGCCAGCGGCACCGCGCTGCTGGTCCCCGTCCGCTACTGGTCGGCCACTGGATGGCACCGCTTCGGACCTCCCGCCCTGGAGGGCAGCACGCATGAGGCCGTCCGGGCCGACGCCGTGACCGTCGCCGCGCTTCTCGGCCGCGAGGCCGGACACAAGGAGGGCAGCGATCTCGTGGCCCGGGTCGCCGACTCCGTGCGGCGCACGGCCGACTTCATCGCCGACCGGCGCCGGCGCCCCACCGCCCCGCCCGAGGCGGACCTGTTCCTCACCGCCGAGCAGTCGCTGCTGCTCGGTCACCCCCTCCACCCGACGCCCAAGAGCCGTGAAGGACTCTCCGAGGCCGAAACGCGCAGCTACTCGCCCGAGTTGCACGGCTCCTTCCCGCTGCACTGGATGGCTGTCGACACCTCGGTCCTGGCCGCCGAGTCGGCCTGGACCGAACAGGGCCGCGCCGTCACAGCCGAACAGCTCACCTCCCGTCTCGCGGGGGACCTCCCGCTTCCCGACAACACCGCCGCCCTCCCGCTGCACCCCTGGCAGGCACAGGACCTCACGAAGCGCCCGGCCGTCGCCGCGCTCCTGGACGCCGGCCTCCTGCATGACCTTGGTCCCCATGGCGACCGCTGGTACCCGACCTCCTCCGTCCGTACGGTGCACCGGCCCGGCGCCCCGGCCATGTTCAAACTCTCCCTCGGCCTGCGCATCACCAACTCCCGCCGGGAGAACCTCCGCAAGGAACTGCACCGCGGAGTCGAGGTCCACCGGCTGCTCCGCTCCGGTCTCGCCGAGCAGTGGCGGGCCGCGCACCCCCGCTTCGACATCGTGCGCGACCCGGCCTGGCTCGCCGTCGACACCCCGGACGCCGAACCCCTGCAGGGACTCGACGTCGTGATCCGCCACAACCCCTTCGGCCCCGGCGACGACGCGGTCTGTGTCGCGGCACTGACCACCCCCCGGCCATGGCCCGGACGGGTGGGCATGTGCTCCCGTCTCGCCGTCACCGTCGAGCACCTCGCGGCCCGTACCGGCCGGCCGGTGACCGCGGTGGCGGCCGAGTGGTTCCTTCGCTACCTCGACCATGTCGTGCGCCCCGTGCTGTGGCTGGACGCCACAGCGGGCATCGCCCTCGAGGCCCACCAGCAGAACACGATCGTGCTGCTGGACCCCGACGGCTGGCCGGCCGGTGGCCGCTACCGGGACAATCAGGGCTACTACTTCCGCGAGTCCCACCGCGATCGCCTCGACGCCCGCCTCCCGGGCGTCGGGACGGACAGCGACACCTTCGTGTCCGACGGTGTCACCGACGAGCGCTTCGCCTATTACCTCGGCATCAACAACGTCCTGGGGCTGATCGGCGCCTTCGGGGCGCAGCGCCTCGCCGACGAGCGCGTCCTGCTCGCCGCCTTCCGGCAGTTCCTCTCGTCCACGGCCGGCATGGGCACATCGCTGCCCGGTCAGCTGCTCGAGACACCCACGCTCCGCTGCAAGGCCAACCTGCTCACCCGGCTGCACGGACTCGACGAACTCGTCGGCCCCGTGGACACCCAGTCCGTCTACGTCACCATCGTCAATCCCCTCCGGTCTTCCTGAGGCACGGCAAACCCGACACCGCACCGCCCGACACCGCACCGCGAGAGGAGTACGCCGCATTGCCTCCCACCGATGCGCACACAGACAGCGGGCCCGGCCCCGCTCCTGGCCCGGGAGGAGGAGCCGAGGACACGCTCGACCTGCGGCTCCCGGACGACTTCCTCGCCCTGTTCCACGACAACGACCACGCTCTCCTTCCGGAGTCGGCGCGTGCCCGCCCCTGGTCGACGACCGGGGGCGCCACCGCCAAAGACCTGCTCGGCGACCTCGCCGAGTGGGGCCCGGCGGCCACGCCCGCCGGCGCCTTCCGGCTCGTTCCCGTGGCCCTCGAACGTGATCTCGCCCTCATCGTCCGATGGATGAACGACCCTGCCGTCGCCGCCTTCTGGGAGCTGGCGGGACCCGACTCCGTCACCGCCACGCACCTGCGTGCACAACTCGAGGGCGACGGCCGCAGCGTCCCCTGCCTCGGCGTCCTCGACGACACACCCATGAGCTATTTCGAGATCTACCGCGCCGACCTCGATCCTCTCGCCCGCCACTATCCGGCGCGTCCGCACGACACCGGTGTCCACCTGCTCATCGGTGGCGTCGCCGACCGCGGCCGCGGCGTCGGCTCCACCATCCTTCGAGCCGTTTCCGGTCTCGTGCTCGACAACCTGCCTCTGTGCACACGAGTCATCGCCGAACCGGACCTGCGCAACACCCCCTCCGTCTCAGCCTTTCTCAGCTCCGGCTTCCGTCTCTCCGAGGAGATCGACCTTCCGGACAAGCGAGCCGCCCTCATGGTCCGCGACCGCGCGCTGCGGAACCTGCTGTGAACAACTCGCTGACTTACATACACCGCTCGATCCGCATCGGTTCCACCTGAGGAGTCCCCGTGCCGAAATCCCCTGCCAGCCACGGCTCCGTCCCCTTCGTCCCGCCCGGCCTGACCAGCGGGAACTGGGACCGGGCAGCCGCTCGCCTGCTCGCCAAGATGCTCGGTGAATTCGCGTACGAGGAGATCATCGAGCCGGTCCCGGCCGAGCCGGACCACGCGGCACCGACGGCCTGCGGCGACCTCTACGCCCTCCCCGTCGACGGGACCGGCGTGTTCACGTTCCGGGCACGGCGCGGAGCCTACGGAAGCTGGCGCATCGCCCCCGACTCCGTGGAGTGCGACGGCCGCCCCTTCACCGACCCGCTCGCCTTCCTCGCACGGGCGAAGGACCTGCTCGGCCTCGACGGAGCCACGCTCGGCCACCTGCTGCGCGAAATGTCCGTCACCCTGACCGGTGACACCCGCCTCGACGGCACCGCACTGAGCGCCGCCGAGCTCGCGGATCTCGACTACGCCGATCTCGAAGGCCACCAGACCGGCCACCCCTGGCTGGTCCTCAACAAGGGACGTATCGGCTTCTCCGCCACCGACGCCGCCCACTGGGCTCCCGAAGCCCGCCGCCCAGTACGCCTTCCCTGGATAGCGGTGAAAACCGGGCTCGCGGCCTACCGCGCGGTTCCGGGGCTCGACCGTGCCGAGGACCTGTACAGCCGCGAGCTCGACGAACCGACCCGTGAGTCCTTCGCCGCCGTGCTGCGCGCCAGAGGCCTCGACCCCTCCGCGTACCTGTTCCTCCCGGTGCACCCCTGGCAGTGGGACGAAGTGCTGCTCCCCCTCTACGCGCCCGCGGTGGCACGCGGTGAGATCGTTCCGCTGCCCAGCGACGGCGACCGGCGACTGCCCCAGCAGTCCATCAGGACCTTCGCGAACATCGACCGGCCCGACCGCCACACCGTGAAGCTGCCGCTGTCCATCCTGAACACGCTGGTGTGGCGGGGACTGCCCACCGAGCGGACCCTCGCGGCGCCCGCCGTCACCTCGTGGGTACAGGGACTGCGCGACGCGGACCCCTTCCTGCGCGACCAGTGCCGGGTCATCCTCCTCGGCGAGGTCGCGTCCGTGACGGTCGAGCATCCGCTGTTCGACCATCTCGCCGAGGTGCCCTACCAGTACAAGGAACTGCTCGGCTCGATCTGGCGCGAACCGCTCCAGCCGCGGCTGGACGCGGGAGAGCGGGCCCGCACCCTCGCCTCGCTCCTCCACACCGATCCCCACGGCCGGGCGTTCTCCGCCGAACTCGTCGGCCGGTCCGGTCTCGCTGCGACCGTCTGGCTCCAGCGGCTCTTCTCGGCCCTGCTGCCGCCCCTGCTGCATTTCCTCTACCGCTACGGCACCGTCTTCTCGCCGCACGGGGAGAACGCCATCGTGGTGTACGACGACCACGACATCCCGGTCCGCCTCGCGATCAAGGACTTCGTCGACGATGTGAACGTGAGCGCACAGCCACTGCCCGAGCACGCGTCGATGCCGGACGAGGTGCGCCGGATCCTCCTGACCGAGGATCCGGGCTTTCTCACCCAGTTCATCCACTCGGGTCTCTTCGTGGGGGTGTTCCGGTATCTCGCTCCGCTCTGCGAGAAGCAACTCGGTGTCCCCGAGGAGAAGTTCTTCTCGCTCGTACGGGCCGAGATCCTGCGCCACCAGGCCCGCTTCCCCGAGCTCAAGGAGCGCTACGAGGCGTTCGATCTGCTCACTCCTCGTATCGAGCGCCTGTGTCTCAACCGGAACCGGTTGCACCTCGACGGGTACCGCGACCGCCCCGAGCGCCCTCACGCGGCCGTCCACGGCACCGTCCCCAACCCTTTGGCACCGGCCTGATGGACCGCTGCGTGATCCTGTTGTCGGTGGTGCCCCGTAGGGTGGTCGGGCTATGACGAAGCCATCCCTCCCCGAGCTCCTCCACGCCGCCGTGACCGCTGTCGGCGGTGTGGAGCGGCCAGGCCAGGTCACCATGGCCGAGGCCGTCGCCGGTGCCATCGACGACGATTCCCACCTGCTGGTGCAGGCCGGGACCGGTACCGGCAAGTCGCTCGGCTATATCGTCCCCGCCCTCGCCCACGGCGAACGAGTCGTGGTGGCCACGGCGACCCTGGCACTGCAGCGCCAGCTCGTGGAGCGTGATCTGCCGCGTACGGTCGAGGCCCTGCATCCGCTGCTGCGACGCCGGCCCGATTTCGCGATGCTCAAGGGCCGGTCGAACTACCTGTGCCTCCACCGCCTGCACGAGGGCGTTCCGCAGGACGACGAAGACGGCCTCTTCGACCAGTTCGAGGCTGCGGCGCCCACGAGCAAGCTCGGCAAGGACCTGCTGCGCATGCGGGACTGGGCCGACGAGACGGAGACCGGTGACCGGGACGATCTGACCCCGGGTGTCTCCGACCGCGCCTGGAGCCAGGTCTCCGTGTCCTCCCGTGAATGCCTGGGCGCTTCCAAATGCGCCTACGGAGCCGAGTGCTTCGCCGAGATGGCGCGTGAGCGGGCCAAGCTGGCGGACGTCGTCGTCACCAATCACGCTCTGCTGGCGATCGACGCCATCGAGGGCGCCCCGGTGCTCCCGCAGCACGAGGTGCTGATCGTCGACGAGGCGCATGAGCTGGTTTCCCGTGTGACGGGCGTCGCCACGGGCGAGCTCACTCCAGGGCAGGTCAACCGAGCTGTCCGCCGTGCTGCCAAGCTCGTCAACGAGAAGGCGGCCGACGCTCTCCAGACGGCCGCCGAGTCCTTCGAGCGGCTCATGGAACTGGCCCTCCCCGGTCGTCTCGAGAAGATCCCCGAGGACCTCGGCTACGCCCTGATGGCGTTGCGGGACGCAGCCCGTACGGTGATCACGGCGATCGGCTCCACCAGGGACAGGTCCGTCCAGGACGAGGACGCCGTGCGCAAGCAGGCACTGGCCGCTGTCGAGAATGTTCACTCCGTAGCGGAGCGGATCACCCACGGTTCCGAGTACGACGTGGTCTGGTACGAGCGGCACGACCGCTTCGGGGCGTCGCTGCGGGTGGCGCCGCTCTCCGTCTCCGGGCTGCTGCGCGAAAAGCTTTTCGCGGAGCGGTCGGTGGTGCTCACCTCGGCCACGCTCAAGCTCGGTGGCGACTTCAACGGCGTCGGGGCCTCGCTGGGTCTCGCACCGGAAGGCAGCGGGGGAGAGGACGTGCCGCAGTGGAAGGGCCTCGACGTCGGGTCGCCCTTCGACTATCCCAAGCAGGGCATCCTCTACGTCGCCCGGCATCTGGCCACCCCCGGCCGCGAGGGCTCCCGTGGCGACATGATGGATGAGCTGGCGGAACTGGTGGAGGCCGCAGGAGGGCGCACCCTCGGGCTCTTCTCCTCGATGCGGGCCGCGAAGGCGGCCGCGGAGGAACTGCGCGGCCGGCTCGCCAATCCGATTCTGCTGCAGGGTGAGGAGACCCTGGGTGAATTGATCAAGTCGTTCGCCGCAGACCCGGAGACCTGTCTGTTCGGCACGCTCTCGCTCTGGCAGGGCGTCGATGTGCCGGGTGCGGGATGCCAGCTCGTCGTGATGGACCGCATTCCGTTCCCGCGCCCCGACGACCCGCTGATGAGTGCCCGCCAGAAGGCAGTGGAGGAGGCGGGTGGCAACGGGTTCATGGCCGTGGCGGCGACGCACGCCGCACTGCTGATGGCTCAGGGAGCGGGGCGCCTGGTGCGTGCGACCGGGGACCGGGGAGTGGTGGCCGTGCTCGATCCGAGGCTCGCCAACGCGCGTTACGGCAGCTATCTGCGGGCCTCGCTGCCCGACTTCTGGTACACGACGGACCGCAATCAGGTGCGCCGTTCACTGGCGGCCATCGACGAGGTGGCCAAGGCGGAGGGCAAGTAGGGCGGAGGCACATGGCGCCCCCTCATCGCCCGCAGGCGATCAGGCTGCCTTTGCGCGCGCAGGCCACCGCTGGAACGCTCGCTGCCGCACTCATTCAGGCAGGGCAGGACCCCGGGACCGGCGCAGTGGGTCCCGGGGTCCGGTCTGGGCCGGCGGGTGGTTTCACACCCGCCGCAGCACTGCCACCACCTTGCCGAGGATGGTTGCCTCGTCGCCGGGGATCGGCTGGTACGCGGCGTTGTGCGGGAGCAGCCAGACATGGCCGTTCTCCCGCTTGAAGCGCTTGACCGTGGCTTCGCCGTCGAGCATGGCGGCCACGATGTCCCCGTTCTCCGCGACGGGCTGGCGGCGCACGGTCACCCAGTCGCCGTCACAGATCGCCGCTTCGATCATCGAGTCTCCGACGACCTTGAGCACGAAGAGCTCACCGTCGCCGACCAGCTGGCGGGGGAGAGGGAAGACGTCCTCGACGGACTCCTCGGCGAGGATGGGGCCACCGGCCGCGATCCGGCCGACGAGAGGGACGTACGAGGCGGCGGGCTTGCCGGTGGTGTCCGTGGGCTGGGTGCTGGGCTGGTCGGAGCCCCGGACCTCATAGGCCCGGGGTCGGTGCGGGTCCCTGCGCAGGAATCCCTTGCGCTCCAGAGCCATGAGCTGGTGGGCCACGGACGAGGTGCTCGACAGGCCGACCGCCTGGCCGATCTCACGCATCGACGGCGGGTATCCCCTCCGCTGCACAGAGTCGCGGATGACCTCGATGACGCGCCGCTGCCGGTCCGTGAGACCGGAGCTGTCGGCCCGGATGCCAGGAGGTCGACCGGGCAGCGAGCGGCCGGGCTTCGGCCCCTCCGGGGTCGTGGCTGCGTCATTCATGGCATGCACCGACTCGAATCGGCTCTGTGAGCGGTCCTGGGCAGTGATGGTGGCACTGTCTGCGGTGGTGGTCACGTCGGCCCCTCTCGAATGGTCTCCCTAGCTGGACAACGGTAGTTGGTTTCGAAAGGTTGCGCCAAACACACGTTCGAGTGAAAAATCGCAGATTGCCTGACGTGGGCATTCTCCTGGGTGTAGTGCGAACGATCGAGCCGATCGTGCACCCGTTACGGTAGCCTTCGCCGGCGACCACGACGGAGCCGGGTCGTTCCGGCGCTTTCCGGTACCGCGCTTCCGGGTCGTCCTTCGATCTCGCAGTCTCGCATTCCGGCCGCCCCGGGACGGGGACGTCAGGGCCTCGTGTCGCATCGGGCGGACTCGTCCGCGCACGCTGCGCAGCCGTCCGGTACGGGCTGTGTCCGCGTGCCGCCGGTGCCCTTCCAGGTGCGTCGCGCAAGGCGACACGCGAAGCGAGCTGCAGTACGCCAAACCCCAGATCTAGTGGTTGGATTGGGTTGGCCACCCAGAAGTTGTGTCCCTGGTGCTTCACGGCCGAGGGCATCGCCTATGCTTGTGGCTGCTTCGCGGGGCCGTTTCCGGCCCGCAGAGGCATATCGGTCGTGCTCATGGAGGAGGGGTTGGGAGCCATGCACTGTCCCTTCTGCAGGCATCCCGACAGTCGTGTCGTCGACAGTCGCACCGCCGACGACGGGACGGCGATCCGCCGCCGCCGGCAGTGCCCGGACTGCGCCCGGCGATTCACGACGGTCGAGACTGCCTCTCTCATGGTGATCAAGCGCAGCGGCGTGACGGAGCCCTTCAGCCGCACCAAGGTCATCTCCGGTGTGCGTAAGGCATGCCAGGGGCGGCCGGTCACCGAGGACGCCCTCGCCCAGCTCGGCCAGCGGGTCGAGGAGGCGGTGCGCGCCACCGGAAGTGCCGAGCTGACCACCCATGACGTGGGTCTGGCCATACTCGGCCCGTTGCAGGAGCTCGACCTCGTCGCATACCTGCGCTTCGCGTCCGTGTACCGGGCGTTCGACTCACTCGAGGACTTCGAGGCCGCCATCGCGGAACTCCGCGCCGGGCGGCCTCCTGCTGAGGAAGGCGGGGGCGGCGGGACCGTCGAGGTCCCCGTGCCCGCCACCGCCGCCGACTGAGCGGGAGCGGCTGAACGGCCGGGGACACGAGGGCCCCCGCCGGTCGGCCCAGGGCGGCAAAGAACCTGCTCGTGGACGCCGTGTGTGGCGGCCGGAGCGACAGATACAAACCGTGCCCCGGGAAGATCTGGGCACTTCAGGGCGTTTTTGCCCGTATATGGGAGGCGGCATGACCGAGACGACGAGCGGCCCGGCACGAGGGTCCCGAGCCAAGGGATCCAAGGCGAGCAAGGGCCTGCGTATCGAGCGCGTCCACACCACCCCCGGCGTGCATCCGTACGACGAGGTGGTCTGGGAGCGCCGTGACGTCGTCATGACCAACTGGCGTGACGGCTCGGTGAACTTCGAGCAGCGTGGCGTCGAGTTCCCCGACTTCTGGTCGGTGAACGCGGTCAACATCGTCACCAGCAAGTACTTCCGCGGGGCGGTCGGCACCCCGCAGCGCGAGACCGGTCTCAAGCAGCTCATCGACCGGATCGTGAAGACGTACCGCAAGGCCGGCGAGGACCACAGCTACTTCGCCTCGCCCGCCGACGCGGAGATCTTCGAGCACGAGCTCGCGTACGCCCTGCTGCACCAGATCTTCAGCTTCAACTCGCCGGTCTGGTTCAACGTCGGCACGCCCCAGCCGCAGCAGGTCTCCGCCTGCTTCATCCTGTCCGTCGACGACTCCATGGAGTCGATCCTCGACTGGTACAAGGAAGAGGGCATGATCTTCAAGGGCGGCTCCGGCGCCGGCCTGAACCTCTCCCGTATCCGCTCCTCCAGGGAGCTGCTGTCCTCGGGCGGCAACGCCTCCGGCCCGGTCTCCTTCATGCGCGGCGCCGACGCCTCCGCAGGAACGATCAAGTCCGGCGGCGCCACTCGTCGCGCGGCCAAGATGGTCATCCTCGATGTCGACCACCCCGACATCGAGAACTTCATCGAGACCAAGGTGAAGGAAGAGGAGAAGATCCGCGCCCTGCGTGACGCGGGCTTCGACATGGACCTGGGCGGCGACGACATCACGTCCGTCCAGTACCAGAACGCCAACAACTCGGTGCGCGTCAACGACGAGTTCATGAAGGCGGTCGAGGCGGGCGGCAAGTTCGGCCTGCGCGCCAGGATGACCGGCGATGTCATCGAGGAGGTCGACGCCAAGGAGCTCTTCCGCAAGATGGCCGAGGCGGCCTGGGCCTGCGCCGACCCGGGCATCCAGTACGACGACACGATCAACCACTGGCACACCTGCCCGGAGTCCGGCCGGATCAACGGCTCGAACCCGTGCAGCGAGTACATGCACCTGGACAACACCTCGTGCAACCTCGCCTCGCTGAACCTGATGAAGTTCCTCAAGGACGACGGCAAGGGCAACCAGTCGTTCGACGTCGAGCGCTTCTCGAAGATCGTCGAGCTGGTCATCACGGCGATGGACATCTCCATCTGCTTCGCCGACTTCCCGACCCAGAAGATCGGCGAGAACACCCGCGCCTTCCGCCAGCTGGGCATCGGCTACGCCAACCTCGGCGCGCTCCTGATGGCGACCGGACACGCGTACGACTCCGACGGCGGCCGTGCACTCGCCGGTGCGATCACCTCCCTGATGACCGCCACCTCCTACCGGCGTTCCGCCGAACTGGCCGCGGTCGTCGGACCGTACGACGGGTACGCCCGCAACGCCGAGCCGCACAAGCGCGTCATGAAGCAGCACTCCGACGCCAACGCCACGGCCGTCCGCATGGACGACCTGGACACGCCGGTATGGGCGGCCGCCACGGAGGCCTGGCAGGACGTGCTCCGCCTCGGCGAGAAGAACGGTTTCCGTAACTCCCAGGCCTCGGTCATCGCCCCGACCGGCACCATCGGTCTCGCGATGTCCTGCGACACCACCGGCCTCGAGCCCGACCTCGCCCTGGTCAAGTTCAAGAAGCTGGTCGGCGGCGGTTCCATGCAGATCGTCAACGGCACGGTCCCGCAGGCCCTGCGCCGCCTCGGCTACCAGCCCGAGCAGATCGAGGCGATCGTCGCCCACATCGCCGATCACGGCAACGTGATCGACGCCCCGGGGCTGAAGAGCGAGCACTACGAGGTCTTCGACTGTGCCATGGGCGAGCGCTCCATCTCCGCGATGGGCCACGTCCGCATGATGGCGGCCATCCAGCCGTGGATCTCCGGCGCGCTCTCCAAGACGGTCAACCTGCCGGAGACGGCGACCGTCGAAGACGTCGAGGAGGTCTACTTCGAGGCCTGGAAGATGGGCGTCAAGGCACTCGCGATCTACCGCGACAACTGCAAGGTCGGCCAGCCGCTCTCCGCGAAGAAGAAGGAGCAGGAGAAGGCAGAGGTCACCGAGAAGGCCGAGGAGACGATCCGGGCCGCGGTCGAGAAGGTCGTCGAGTACCGCCCGGTCCGCAAGCGTCTTCCCAAGGGCCGCCCGGGGATCACCACCTCCTTCACGGTCGGCGGTGCCGAGGGCTACATGACCGCCAACTCCTACCCGGACGACGGTCTCGGCGAGGTCTTCCTGAAGATGTCGAAGCAGGGTTCCACCCTGGCGGGCATGATGGACGCCTTCTCGATCGCCGTCTCGGTCGGCCTGCAGTACGGCGTTCCGCTGGAGACGTACGTCTCGAAGTTCACCAACATGCGCTTCGAGCCGGCCGGTATGACGGACGACCCCGACGTGCGGATGGCGCAGTCGATCGTCGACTACATCTTCCGCCGCCTGGCGCTGGACTTCCTGCCCTTCGAGACCCGTTCCGCACTCGGCATCCACTCCGCGGAGGAGCGTCAGCGCCACCTGGAGACCGGTTCCTACGAGCCCGCGGACGACGAGCTGGATGTCGAGGCCCTGGCCCAGTCCGCTCCGGTGCAGCAGGATCTGAAGGCCGTCACCGCCCCGAACGCGGAGGTACCGGCGCCGAAGCAGGCCCACACGTCCGCCGAGCTGGTGGAGATGCAGCTGGGCATCAGCGCCGACGCCCCGCTGTGCTTCTCCTGCGGGACCAAGATGCAGCGTGCCGGTTCCTGCTACATCTGCGAGGGATGCGGCTCGACCAGCGGCTGCAGCTGATGACCGACGCCACCGGGTGAACCGGTGAGGGCGGGGGAGCCGATGAGGCTCTCCCGCCCTTTTGCCTGTCCGTGTGGTCACCGCCGCTGCTCTGTGCGGTCGCCACGCGCCCTGCTTCTCCGCGCCGGCATGCGCGATCAGCGGACGGGACGGCCCATCACCGTGAGATACGTCTGCGGGTCGGCGTCGAAACCGGCGAGCGTGCCGCTGAACGTCCACTCACCGGCCTCGCCGCGGACGAACTCGCAGACCGTCGCCGCCGTGGCGTCCGGGACGGTGGCGAAATCGTTCCCCCCGATCTCCGTGTGCCCCTCGACGACCCGTACCGAGGCGTTCGCGACATCGCCGAACGCCGTGCGACCGTTGCTCTGCTGGATCACGACTCCGACGACGACCCGGCCGTAGGCCGCCGCCAGCCGGTCGAATTCCAGGGTCATGACCTCGTCCGCCCCGAAGCCCTGCCCCGTCCTGCTCTCCCTCGCCAGGGTGATCGTGCCGTCGGGGGAGCGGCTGTCGAAGTGCACGACGTACGCCGGCTCGCCGAAAGGGGCCTCCGCCGGATACGTCGCGGCCACCAGATCGAGGTCATGGGGCGCCTCGCCGAGGGGGCTGGGATCCCACCTGAGGGCCACTTCCGCCTTCTGGACGCCCTTGTTGAGGCTGCTCACAGCTCATCCTTCCCCGTAACCACCGGAAATACTTCGTGCGTTGACCGTATCCGTTCAGTGAGGGATGCGGCGAGGAGGCCGCCGGCGCACCACCTCGTCGCGGAACGCCTCGATCTCACTGCTGACCTGGCCGATCAGATGGGTGTGCTCGATCCGGTCCAGATACAGGCAGCGCCGTGCGATCCCCTCGAGTTCGAAGGCGAAGCAGCCGTTCACAATGCTGGGACGGTCAGGGGTGGTGGCCTGGGCGTGTGCCACGGCATCGACGAAGAGAGCGCCCTCACGGGAGGCGCGGGGCACCGAGAACGCCCCGAGGTAGGCGCCGTCGGCCTCCAGAGTGGCGACGCTGGTCCTGTGCTCTTCGGGTGTACCCAGACCCGACTCGTCGCCCCGCATGAGGATGTCCGTGCCGCCGTCGACGAGTACCACCGCGTCGATGTCGTACCGCTCGATCAGTGCCCGGTAGGCGGCGCGCAACGGCTGGACGTCCACACGGGACAGGGCGAGGACGGTGTCGGGGTAGCCGAGGAGCGCCGGCCATCGCGCGAGCGAGCCCTCCGGGAAGTACGCCTGGTACGGCGCCGATTCCGGTGTGATCACAGCTACGTCGGGAGCGAGCCAGTCGTCGACCGGCAGGCCTTCGATGGCGCTGAACGTGAGGTTGGCCAGACCAGGTGGACCTCCTTGCCCTGGTGGAGGAGGGACAGGGCCACCGGCAGCCCCGCGTACACGTCGAAGCCGCCGCCGACGCCGACGACGAGGATGCGCTCGGCTGACGTGAGGCGGTTGAACAGCGGGTTGGTGTGCAGGGCCGTCGTGGTGATCATTGTGTGGGGTGACGAGCGTTCAGCGGTATGCGTCAAAAGACCGCGGGCGTACCCGTGCGGTGGGCGGGTGCTGTGACGCAGGGAGTGACCGGCGCCACGTTCCGGGCCGTACGATGGCGCGGTGCTGGTCAAGTGGATTCGCTGCACGGTGGTGGACCGCCGAGGGTTCGAACGCGGGCAGCGGAAATGGGCGGGGCTGCTGGGTGAGCCGGGATTCCGGGGGCAGGGCGGAGGGTGGAGCAGGATACGGCCGAACGTGGCCCATGTCTTCGCCTTCTGGGAGACACGGGCCTTCTACGACTCGTTCATGGCGCGCGCCCACGACCGGCTCGCGTCCGGACAGGCGGGCACGTACAAGGACATGCAGGCGAAGCTGTTCGACCACCGCTTCGACGTAAGGACCGGTTTCGAACCGCGGTTCACGGAATCCGACGTGGTCAGGGTGGCCCACTGCCGGGTCCGCGAGGACAGGGTCGAGCACTTCTCCCTGATGCAGGAAAAGGTGTGGAACCCGGCGATGGCGGGGTCGCCGGGGATGGTGCGCGGTGTGTTCGGGGAGGCACCCGGCAACGAGTTCCTGGTGATGTCCATGTGGCTGTCGGCGGCGGAGCACGGGAAGTACCGTGCCGAACGCGTCGAGCGGCTGCTGCTGCGCGCGCAGACGGAGGCGGACGTGTCAGCCCTGGCGGGGGACGTCGTGGCACTGGAGCCGTCCTGGACGGTGTGATCAGCTGTCCGCCGCGGCGGTGAAGACGCCGGCCCTCACACCCGCGACGACGGTCGCGGCCGCTTGGTCCGCGAGCGCGTGGCCGATCGGCTCCCGGGTGATGAACAGCCTGAAGTAGAGCGGCGCGGAGACGGCTCGGACCACCGCTCCCGCGTCCGTCCCGGGTGGAGCT
This sequence comes from Streptomyces peucetius, assembly GCF_025854275.1. NCBI lineage: Bacteria > Bacillati > Actinomycetota > Actinomycetes > Kitasatosporales > Streptomycetaceae > Streptomyces > Streptomyces peucetius. The sequence goes on from NZ_CP107567.1 coordinate 6,089,152, forward strand.
TCCCCGCGCTCGACCGCACGGCGCACGATGGTCTCGCAGCGTGAGAAGCGCTCCGCGTAGAAGGCGTGCAGCGCGTCGGCCGCGCGATCGGACTGGAAGGCCGCGGCGATGATCGCGGTGGGCGCGGCAGCCTGCACCGGATCAGTGAACGAGTCGGCCGCCTCGCGCGCCAGCGCCCGCAGGTCACCTTGGAGGCTGCCGGTGTCCGGCGGGCTCCAGTCGTCCTCGCCCGCCAGCTCCAGAGCGTCGGCGACGAGTCCCTCTATCCCTCCCCAGCGCCGGTACAGGGTCGTCTTGTGGACGCCGGAGTGCTCCGCGACGTATTCGACGGTGAGGCCGGGGTAGCCGTGCTCACCCAGCCCGGTGAGAACGGCGTCGCGGACCGCGGCGCGGGTGCGGGCGGTGCGGCCGCCGGGACGGAGCGTGCCGGGTGCGGACTGTGCAGAGGTCAACCGCCACTCCTGTTGCGTTAGGTGGTTTGAGTGTGCCACACTCGCGGTAACGCGACAAGTGTTGCGTTAATGCCTTGTGGAGGTGTCCTTGCCCACTCAGATCTCCATGCGCGGAGTCACTCTGTCCCGTACCGAGGACGAGTTCGCAGACCTGCTGCTGTCCTACAGACTCTTCCGCCCGAGAGATCTGCATGTCGCCGTGGGAGCCCTTTCTGCCGGTCAGCCGGCGCCGCCTGGCTCTTGCCCGGCTGCTGGCCCGGCCGGCCGATCTGCTGTTGCTCGACGAGCCCGCCAACCACCTGGCGCTCGGACTGGTCGAGGAACTGGAGGAGCTCTGTCCGCCTGGACCGGTGCACTGGTGGTCGTCTCGCACGACCGCTGCTGCGCCGGCGCTTCGAAGGGAGGGTCCACAGGACGGCATCCGACCGACTGCTCGACTGAAAGGCCCTAGGGTCGTCTTATGGCGCGACCGCGACGTATCGTCCTCGTCCGGCACGGAGAGTCGGTGGGCAATGCCGATGACACGGTGTACGAACGCGAGCCCGACCACGCTCTCGGGCTGACCGCCGTCGGCCTGGCGCAGGCCGCGGAGACGGGAACACGGCTGCGGGAGCTCTTCGGACGCGAACGGGTCAGCGTCTACGTCTCCCCGTACCGCCGCACCCATGAGACGTTCAGGGCCTTCGGACTGGACCCGGAGCTCGTCCGGATCCGGGAGGAGCCGAGGCTGCGGGAGCAGGACTGGGGCAACTGGCAGGACAGGGACGACGTACGGCTGCAGAAGGCGTACCGGGACGCGTACGGCCATTTCTTCTACCGCTTCGCCCAGGGGGAGTCCGGGGCCGACGTGTACGACCGGGTCGGTGCGTTCCTGGAGAGTCTGCACCGGAGCTTCGAGGCCCCCGACCATCCGCCGAACGTGCTCCTGGTGACCCACGGACTGACCATGCGCCTGTTCTGCATGCGGTGGTTCCACTGGACGGTGGCGGAGTTCGAGTCGCTGTCCAATCCGGGCAACGGCGCGACCCGCATACTGCAGCGCGGCGACGACGGGCGGTACCGCCTCGACCGGCCCTTCGAGCGCTGGAGAACCCCGAAGCCGTACGGCGCCACCGGATAGAGTGGCAGGAAGATGACCGTTGATTCCGCATCCGACCGGCGCTTCGTACGCGCTCTGGACAGCCTGCGAGGCCTGTCCGTGGGAGACGCCCTGGGCTCCCAGTTCTTCGTTCCCTCCAACTATCCGCTGCTGAAACGGCGCGAGCTGCCGCCCTCCGTCTGGCAGTGGACGGACGACACCGAGATGGCCTGCTCCGTTCTGGCCGTGCTTGTCGACCGCCACCGTGTGGACCAGGACGCCCTCGCCCGGTCCTTCGCCGAACATCACGACTTCGACCGTGGTTACGGCCCCGCGGTCAACCGGCTGCTCCGGCTGATCAGGGAGGGCGGCGACTGGCGCGAGCTGTCGGCCGAGCTCTTCCAGGGGCAGGGATCGTGGGGCAACGGCTCCTCCATGCGGATCGCGCCTCTCGGTGCCTGGTACGCGGACGACCCGGAACAGGCCACGCACCAGGCCGAGATCTCTTCGTACCCCACGCACCAGCACCGGGAGGCCGTGGTCGGCGCCATGGCCGTGGCCGCGGCGGCCGCGCTGGCAGCCGCCCCCGCGGGGCCGCCGGCACCGGCGGACCTGCTGGGCGGTGTGATCGCCCTGGTGCCGCGCAGCGCGGTGGGCGCCGGTCTGCGCCGGGCGCGGGACATGCTCGACTACAACGACGCCGGAACCGTCGCCGCCGTACTGGGCAGCGGCCGACGCACCAGTGCCCATGACACGGTGCCGTTCGCGCTGTGGTCCGCGGCCCGGTCGCTCGGGGACTTCGAGCAGGCGTTCTGGACCACGGCACAGGTCGGCGGCGATGTCGACACCACCTGCGCCATCGCCTGCGGAGTCGTCGCCGCGAGCAAGGCCGCGCAGCCGCCGGCGCACTGGCTGGAGCGCACGGAGGAACTGCCCGACTGGCTGCCCGGAGCGGACCGCCGGGACTGACGCCGGGGGCCGTGGCGCCAGGAGTGGCAGAAGTGCCGGCGAGAAGCTGTGGCGACGCCAGGAGGGCGAGGCGGTAAGCCGCGGCGTCGGAGACGGCCCGGCGGGGGACAGCCCTGATGGTGGGAGCGCGAGACGGGGGCGGTCCGTCGCCGGACCGTCATGACGCGGGTGCAGGCCGTCCTCTCGGGCGCGGCCTGCACCGGCGTGTCACGCGGCGTGGCCGCCGGGCCCCGCCGCTCCGCTGAGTGCCTCCAGGTCGCTCTTGCGGACCCGCACCACGAACAGGGCTGTCACCACGGCGAGCGCGACCAGGCCCACTCCGGCCCAGAACGCGGTCGAGATGCCTTCGGCGAGGACCTGGTGTCCCCATGGGGGCGGCAGCTCGTGGGTCTTGGCGAAGGCCTCCTGCTGGGCGGGCGTCGCCTCGGCGAGGAACGACGGCAGCTGCCGCTCGGCCTCGTCGCGGCTCGCCGTCCCGAACACGGTCATCAGGATCGACAGGCCGAGGGAACCTCCGACCATCTGCGTGGCATTGAGCAGGCTGGATGCGGCGCCCGACTCGTGTTGCGCCACTCCCGACACAGCGGTCAAGGTCGCTGTCACGAACACCAGACCCATGCCGAAGCCGAAGAGCAGCATCGGCCCGAGCACTCCGCCTCCGTAGGAGCTGTCGGGGGATATGAACGTGAGCCACGCCATGCCGCTGCCCGTGAGCACGGCGCCGGCGACGAGGAAGGGCTTGGGCCCCAGCACCGGCAGCAGTTTCGAGGAGAGGCCCGCCGCGATCACGATCATCACCGTCACCGGCAGGAACGCGAGGCCCGAGGTGATGGGGCTGTAGCTCAGCACGTTCTGCACGAACAGGACGATGAAGAAGAACATGCCGAACATCGCCGCCGCGAGGCTCATCATGATCAGATACGTGCCGGACCTGTTGCGGTCGGCGAACATGCGCAGGGGCGTGATCGGCTCGTGTGCCTTGCGCTCGATCAGCACGAAGGCCGTCAGAAGGACCACCGCGGTGGCGAACGCGCCCAGCGTGAGCCCGTCGCTCCAGCCGTCCTCAGAGGCTCGGATGAAGCCGTAGACCAGCGACGCCATGCCGACGGTGGAGGTGAGCGCGCCCGTCACGTCGAACCGGCCGGGGTGGCGCTCCGACTCGTTGATGAACAGGGGCGCCAGAACGGCGATCAGGATGCCGATGGGCAGGTTCACATAGAAGACCCAGCGCCAGTCCAGCCACTCCGTGAGCATGCCGCCTGCCAGCAGCCCGATGGCCGCGCCGCTGGCGGAGACGGCCGCGAAGATGCCGAAGGCGCGGTTGCGTTCCGGTCCTTCACGGAAGGTCGTGGTGATCAGCGCGAGCGCCGTGGGCGAGGCGATCGCTCCGCCCACCCCCTGAAGCGCGCGGGCCGCGAGCATCTGCCACGGCTCCTGCGCGACCCCGCACAGCAGCGACGCGAAGGTGAAGAGCAGCACACCGGCGACGAACACCCGGCGACGCCCGAGGATGTCGCCCGCTCTACCGCCGAGGAGGAGAAGTCCGCCGAAGGTGAGCGTGTAGGCGTTCACCACCCACGAGAGCTGAGTCGTGCTGAACTCGAGCGCTCCCTGGATGTGGGGGAGCGCGATGTTCACAATCGTGGTGTCGAGGACCACCATGAGCTGCAGGGCGGCGATGACGGTGAGTGCCATGCCGGGGCGCCCTTGCCGGCGGGCCGCCCCCGGTGGAGCAGGTGCTGTTAACTGAGAGGTTGTCACTACGAATCCCCCACGCGTGAGTTAGTGAACGACGCCGTTCACTTTTCCGTCAACCGTAGAGAGTCCCCGTCAGTGAACGCAAGCGTTCACTGAACCTCCCGTCCCCAACGGAGATATGACGATGGCCACTTCGCGCTGGACCAGTGCCGCGCAGGCTCCGTCGGCCCCCCTGCGCCGACGAGGTCCCGTGCTCGAGCGGGCGATCCTCGAAGCCGCCCTGGAGCAGCTGAGTACGGTCGGCTGGAACGGATTTACGATGGAAGGGGTCGCCGCAGAGGCGCAGACGGGAAAGGCGGCCGTCTACCGGCGCTGGCCCTCCAAGGAGGACCTTGTCGCCGACGCGCTGGAGGCAGGGCTCCCACGGCTCGACGAAGCCGCCGACCAGGGCGGCATCCGGGAAGACCTCTTCCATGTCTGCCGACGGGTGCGTGACGCGATGTTCTCCCGCACCGGCATCGCGCTGCGATCAGTGCTTTACGAATGCGATGCCGCTGCGGCCGAACGCTTCCAGGGCCTGATCGTCAGCCGGGTGGTCGAGCCATCCGTGCAGCTCTTCCGTGCGGTGGTGCAGCGGGGTGTGAACCGTGGTGACGTCCGGGCGGACGCGCTCTGCGAACTGGTTCTCGATGTGATCCCGAGCCTGCTGATGTACCGCTCCAAGGTGTGCGGGAGCGAATGGCGCGACCAGGACATCGCCAAGATGATCGATCAGGTCATGCTCCCGCTGCTCCGGCCGCACAGCTGCCGTACGACCGCGTGCGGATCGTGACCTCCATCCGGTTGTCATCCGGGCACCCCGGCGGCGTACCCTTGCTGGCGCCATGCCCTACGAACCACCCACTCACGCAGTCGAGCGCTCGATCCGGGCCACCACCCGCGCCAAGATCGTCGCAGGTATCGACGAAGTCGGGCGCGGAGCGTGGGCCGGACCGGTGACGGTGTGCGCGGCGGTCACCGGACTGCGCAGGCCGCCCATCGGCCTGACCGACTCCAAGCTGATCACTCCCAAGCGCCGTGAGGAACTGGCAGGGCTGCTCGAGGGCTGGGTCACCGCTCACGCCCTCGGCCACGCGTCGCCGGAGGAGATCGACGAGCTGGGAATGACGGCAGCCCTCAGGCTGGCAGCCGGCCGGGCCCTGGAAGAACTGCCGGTCCGGCCTGATGCCATCATCCTCGACGGCAAGCACGACTACCTGGGAGTGCCCTGGCAGGTGCGTACGGTGATCAAGGGTGACCAGTCGTGCGTGGCCGTCGCCGCCGCATCGGTGATCGCCAAGGTGCGCAGGGACGCGCTGATGGCCCAACTGCCTGAGGACTTCGCCGCTTTCGGCTTCGCCGAGAACGTCGGTTACCCCTCGCCCGTGCACAAGGCGGCTCTCCGGGAACTGGGCCCCACGCCGTACCACCGGCTCTCCTGGGCGTATCTCGACGCCCTGCCCCGGTGGCGGCACCTGAAGAAGGTCCGTATCTCCCCGGAGGCGGCCGAACTGGAAAGCGGGGGCCAGCTCGGCTTCGACTTCTGAACTTGCCCTGCCATCAGCCCGGTCGCACTGTTCGTGCCACCCGCCGATGCCTTCCGCACCAGCATTTGATAGACATCCACCCATGCCTCTCATTCCCGAGGAGCCTCAGATTCACGAGAGCGCCCAGGGTCCCCGCGTCACTCCGGCCACCGGCCGTACCGCGCCGACCCCCCGTCCCGTCCCCGGTCCGCGGTCCGCGGCCTCGCCGCGTCCCGGTCACCCGGGCCCCGGCCCGTCCAGGCCCGCCCCGCCTGCGCAGCGCGCATCCGGTGCTGCCGGGAAGCCGAAGCCACCCCGGCCGGAGAATCGTTCCGCGCCGCAGATCCAGCTGGTCCCCGCAGCTGCCGACGCCGCACTGGACGCCGCCGACGAGGCGGTCGACCTGCTGCTCGACTCCGGCCGCGCCCCTGGCGACGTGCTGGTGTTCACCACGGGTGACCCGCACCCGTGGGCCGCTCACGAGCTGTCGTTCGGCGAGAGCGCCTACTGGGGCCAGCACGACGCCCGCGACGACGTCTTCTACGCCGACGCCGCATCGGTGGACCGTGCCGCGGCCCGGCCCGTCGTCGTGGTCGCTGTCAACGGCGGCAGGGACGACATCGCTGCCCGTGCGCTGCCGGCCGCACTGAAGAAGGCTTCGGCGCTTCTCATCGTCTGCGGTGACCCCCAGCGCATCAACGCCGTTCTCGGTGCGGGCGTCTGACCCGGACCTCCTGAACGGGGCGTACGGTCGATCGTGGTCCGGCTGCCCGGTCATGGGCAGCCGGTGGACGATTCAGCGGGCCGCCGTGCGCCGGAGTGCGTCAACGGCGCCGCCTGCCGTACGCAGAGGCACCGGATCGGCGTCGGTACCCGCGTCGGCCAAACGGCCGGGTGACGACGTCGAGTTGGGGTGGCGCCCGCCGCGCCCCTCGCCCAGCACCTGCCAACCGCCGCGCGTCAGCGTGATGTACGCGCCGCAGCGCAGGCCGTGGAGCGTGCACGCGTCCCGCAGGCCCCACATCCATGCCCCGTCCTCCTCCGTCCACCGCTCGTCGCCCTCACGGCAATAGAGCAGCACGGCGGTGCGCACGGGTGTGCGCCGGCGGAGGTCGTGCGGAATCACCCGCCGCAGATGGGCCAGCAGTGCGTTGCGGAACTCCCAGCCGTCCGCGGACACGGCGCGCCGGGAGAACGACGCGCTGGCCGCCAGCCGTTCCTCGTGATCGAGCACGGCGACGACTGCCGTCGTGGGTGCGGGACGGTGCCGGGCATGCAGTCCACCGACCACCTCGCGCGGGTTGCGCAGCAGCGGGATACCGGCTGCTGCCCATTCGGCCGGCTCGAGCAACCGGGCAAGGCGGTTGGCGGAGTTGGCCGATGCGGTGATCGAGGTGGCTGCGGACGAAGCGAATCCGAAGGTCACGGTCCTCCCTTCGCATACGCGCCCACAGTGCGGGCAGGGTCGGGTGAGGGCGCGCCACGGCATGGCCCTTGGGGACCGCGAACGGGCCGTGCGGGGGAGCACTCCAATTCTTCCTGGCGCATGGGAATGCGGCAACGAGCAATTCGGCACCACCGGTGGAAAACAGCGGGTATGACGTTCATATCCCTTCCCTCTTCGGCCCCGGACGACCCCTTCGCTTCAGGACTGGATGGCAAGGACCAGCGGGAACACCCCCTGCGCGCCCGCCCTGCGCAGCAGCCGTGACGCAACGGCCAAGGTCCAGCCGCTCTCCGAGTAGTCGTCGACCAGCAGCACCGGACCTCCCGCGGCGGCCAGCGCCTCCGCCAACTGCGGGGGCACGACGAGCGCCTCGTGCAGCGCTCGCACCCGCTGGGCGCTGTTGGTACGCGGGATACCCGAGTCCAGTACCTCCGGCACGTATTCGACGGATCCCAGCAGCGGCATCCGGCCGACCTCCCCGATGCGTCCGGCGAGGGAACCGATCAGACGTGGCCGACTGCGGGAGGCGACCGTGACCACCCCCGCGGGGCGCTGCGGCGCGTCCGCGGCTCCTGAGGCCCAGCCGCCAGGTCCCCTGGCCCAGTCGGCGAGCACGGTCACGACCGCCTCTGCCATGTCGTCGGGCACCGGGCCGTCCGGCGCCTGTGGCGTGAACATCGGACGGAGCCGGTTGCCCCAGCCGATGTCCGAGAGCCGCCCCAGAGCCCGCCCGGTGAAGGACTGCTCACTCTCCGGGATGCGGCCCTTGAGGCTGATGCCGACGGCGGGCAGCCCCGTCGGCCACATCTTGCGCGGCTCGACCTCCGCACCGGGCCTGCCGAGCTCCCCCCGAGCCGCGTCCAGTGCCGCAGCGGACACTTTGTCGCTGAACCGCGCGCCGGAGCAGTTGTCGCAGCGGCCGCAGCGCGACGCCTCCTCGTCGTCCAACTGGCGTCGCAGGAACTCCATCCGGCAGCTGGTGGAGCTCACGTAGTCGCGCATCGCCTGCTGCTCGGCAGCGCGCTGCCGGGCCACCCACGCATACCGCTCCGAGTCGTACGACCAGGGCTGTCCGGTCGTGGCCCAGCCGCCCTTCACCCGTCGTACGGCGCCGTCGACGTCGAGCACCTTGAGCATGGTCTCCAACCGGGTGCGCCGCAGCTCCACCAGCGGCTCCAGCGCCGGAAGCGAGAGGGGGCGGTCGGCCTGCGCCAGTACGTCGAGTGTGCGGCGCACGAGATCCTCGGGCGGGAAGGCGACGGATGCGAAGTACTGCCAGATCGCCTCGTCCTCCTTGCCCGGCAGCAGCAGCACCTCCGCAAGCTCCACGCCGCGGCCGGCGCGGCCCACCTGCTGGTAGTACGCGATCGGGGACGACGGCGAACCGAGGTGCACCACGAAACCGAGATCCGGCTTGTCGAAGCCCATGCCAAGCGCCGATGTCGCCACCAGCGCCTTGACCCGGTTGGCGAGCAGGTCCTCCTCCGCCTGCTGCCGGTCGGCGTTCTCCGTGCGTCCGGTGTAGGAGGTCACCGTGTGGCCGCACTGGCGCAGATAGGCGGTGACCTCCTCAGCGGCGGCGACCGTCAGTGTGTAGATGATGCCGGACCCCGGCAGCTCGCCGAGATGATCGGCGAGCCAGGCCAGACGGGTCGCGGCGTCCGGGAGCTGCAGCACGCCGAGGCTCAGGCTCTCCCTGTCCAGCGGGCCGCGCAGCACCAGGGCGTCGGTGCCCGCTCCCGTGCCGAGCTGCTCCGCCACGTCCGCCGTGACCCGCGCGTTGGCGGTGGCGGTCGTGGCAAGGACCGGGACGCCCGCGGGGAGGTCGGCGAGCATGGTGCGCAGCCGGCGATAGTCGGGCCGGAAGTCGTGGCCCCAGTCTGAGATGCAGTGTGCCTCGTCCACCACGAGCAGCCCGGTCGCCGCGGCCAGCCTGGGCAGCACCTGGTCGCGGAAGTCCGGGTTGTTGAGCCGCTCGGGACTGACGAGCAGCACGTCGACCTCACCCGACGCGATCTCGGACTGGATGGTCTCCCACTCCTCGGGGTTGGACGAGTTGATCGTCCGGGCATGGATACCGGCCCGCGCCGCAGCCTCCACCTGGTTGCGCATCAGCGCGAGCAGCGGAGAGACGATCACGGTCGGGCCGCTGCCGCTCGCCCGCAGCAGCGACGTGGCGACGAAGTAGACAGCGGACTTGCCCCATCCCGTCCGCTGGACGACCAGGGCCCTGCGCTTGTCCGCGACGAGTGCCTCGATCGCGCGCCACTGGTCCTCGCGCAGCCGGGCGCGGCCCGAGGTGTCGGAGACGAGCCGGGCCAGGACGGAATCGGCGGAAGCCCTGAGCTCCGCGCGGTCTGCGTTGGTCATGCACCCATGCAACCCGATGGCACCGACAAACCGCGAACGAGCCGACGAGCCTGTGGACAAAGTTATCCACAGGGGTCGCGGCGTTCGGATCTTCGCGGGACCGTCGTCGCATGAACAAGCACCACGACCTCACCGGTTCCGACCAGCAGATCACCCTGCGCGGCCCCGCCGAACTCGCCGACGCCCTCCCGTACATGATGGGGTTCCACCCGACCGATTCCATCGTCCTCGTCGCCCTGCACGGCAGCAACGGACGCTTCGGCGGACGACTCCGGCTCGGCATCCCACGCTCGCCGCATGAATGGGCCCCCGTCGCCGCGCAACTCGCCGAATGCCTGATCCAGGGCTGCCGGCGCCGAGGGGCCGGACCCGACGGCATCGTGGCCTTCCTCTGCCAGGACCCTGCAGAGGGCGAGAGCGGACAGCAGGTCATGGAGCGGCTGCGCCCGCTGGCACAACGACTGCGCACCGCCTGCGGCACCCTCGAGGTGCCGGTGTACGAAGCGCTGTGCATCTCGGACGGCCGTCTCTGGAGCTACTGCTGTCCCGACGCCCGCTGCTGTCCGCCCGACGGCACGCCCCTCGCACTGCCCGGCACGTCGGTGATGGCCGCCGCGGCGGCCTACGCGGGAATCACGGTGCGCGGCAGTCTCCGCGACATGGAGCAGCGGTTCGCGCCGTCGACGTCCCCCGAAGCTCAGGACCAGGTGCGAGCACTCGATACGGCAGGTGCCGCGGTCACCTCCAGGATCCTCGACGCCCAGGGACGGCAGCAGGTCGCCGACGAGACGGTGACGCTCGCCCGCCGTCTGCTGGAACGCATGGCGGATACCCCTCGCGCCGACGACGACCCCGGCGCCGACGTGGCGGACGACCGGCTCGTCGCCGCGGACGAGGCCGCGGCGGTGATCCTGGGTCTGCAGGACCGGGAGACAAGGGACCGGGCGGCGCAGTGGATGGAGGGCGCGGAAGCGGCTCCGGCACTGCGTGTCTGGCGGGTCCTGTCACGGCGATGCGTGCCCCCGTACACGGAGCACGCCGCGGCGCCCCTCACGCTCGCGGGGTGGGTGTCGTGGTCCCTGGGCGACGAACCCGGCGCTCGGGTCGCTCTGGGGCTCGCGCTCAAGGCCGATCCCGAGTATGTGTTCGCACGCCTGTTGCACCAGGCGTGCAACGAAGGGTTGGATCCGGAGACGGTGCGCCACTGTTTGCGACAGGCACGCGATGCTCAGCCGCCGACGCCACCTTCCGCACCGCCTTCCGCATCGCCTTCCGCGGACGCCCGCACGCGGACCCGGCGGCGTCGCACCAGGCTCCTCGGGAGGTCCGCCGCCAAGCCGGAGCTGCAGGGGCCCCGGGCGCGGAGCCGCCGTCCCGCACCCGCCCGGCCACGCAGCGGCACGGCGACCGCCCGGGCCCGCACGCGTGCCGGCCGGCGCGGCACCCGAAGGGGGCGGTGACGGCCGTGGGGGTGCGCTCCGGCTTTGGGGCCGCCGCAGCCGGCCGGCCGGCTG